>JAPXRI010000050.1:705-3550 GCA_033813635.1 Bacillota bacterium | reverse complement strand
TGAATTCACCAATCGGTTTTCTGCCAGCAAAAAAGACATTCCAACGCGGTTTGAAAAGACAGCGGCCAGGCTGGGCATCCGCCATAAATTAATCCGGCCTTACACACCCCGTCACAACGGCAAGGTGAAACGCAGTCACCGTGAAGATCAAAAGCGCTTTTTCAATACACATCGGTTTTACTCGCTCGCCGATTTTGGTGGGCAGCTAGCTGCCCACCAAAATCGTTCCAACAATCTCCCGATGCGTCCTCTTCACTGGCGCTCTCCCAATGAAGCTATCGCTTCCTTCACTGTCCAATATGTTTGACAATCCTACAATTATTAAATAAATATCCCTATTAATTGCCCGTGTCCGACATTGGCAAGACGATTTGTTGCTTATGACGAACGGATAATGTATAATAGCGGAAATAACTTTATTTACAAGGATGATATCAATGAAACTCAGAGCGCCTGCAGTCCCGTTGATTGCCGTGGACCCTTATTTCAGCGTATGGTCGCCGGCTGATAAACTGACCGATACGGATACCTGCCACTGGACCGGGCACCCCAATACGGTGCGCGGAACCGTTGTCGTCGACGGGGGCGAATACCGGTTTATCGGAACCGGGGCCGCGCCGGCTATGCGGCAGATTGCCTGCGACATCCGGGCCATGTCCACGGCATATGTTTTTGAAGCCGCCGGAATCGAGCTTGAGGCCCGTTTTCTTACCCCGGCGATGATAGACGATTTATACCTCGTCTCCCGGCCGGTTTCGTATCTTGAGCTCACAGCTGTCTCCAAAGATGGCAGGGACCATCAGGTGAGCTTTTTCGTCGACATTTCCGAGGAATTCTGCCTCGATAAGAAGGGGCAAAAAACAGTAGCGGCCGAGAACGTTCCTCTTTCAAGCGGCCGCTGCGCAATGCGCATGGGCGCCGCGGAGCAGGAAGTGCTCGGCAAAAGCGGGGACGATCTGCGGATAGACTGGGGATATGTCTATCTGGCGGCGGAAAACGGCGCGGTCACGGCGGTTTCCGAAGAAATGACTTTCTTGCACGCGGAAATAGACGGGCCGAAGGGCCTTATCGTTTTTGCTTACGACGATATTTACTCGATTGAGTATTTCGGGGAAAGGCTAGAGGCCTATTGGAGAAAAAACGGGGAGACGCTTCCCCGCCTGCTGGACAGAGCGTTTTCGGAGTATTCCGAGCTGAAGGCGAGGGCCGACGCTTTCGACTGCGGGCTTTTCGCTGATGCGGTTAAGGCCGGCGGAGAGAAATACGCGGAACTTTTGCAGCTTGCCTACCGGCAGGTACTTGCGGGGCACAAACTAGTTTCGGATAAGAACGGGGAGCCGCTCTATATTTCGAAGGAGTGCTTCAGCAACGGCTGCGCGGCCACGGTCGACGTTAGCTATCCCTCCTCGCCGTTGTTTCTGCTCTACAACACGGAGCTTGTCAAGGGCATGATGCGGCCGATTTTCCGGTATGCGGAGAGCGGGGTATGGCCGTACGATTTTGCGCCCCACGACGCGGGGAGATATCCGCTGGTAAACGGGCAGGTATACAGCGGGGGTACTGAGCCGGAGAATCAAATGCCGGTGGAGGAGTGCGGCAATTTGCTAATCATGGCGGCCGCCGTCAGTGTGTCGGACGGCGACACGGCGTTTGCCGACGAGCATATGCCGCATCTGGAAAAATGGGCGGATTATCTTGAAAAGCACGGCATAGACCCTGAAAATCAGCTCTGCACGGACGATTTCGCCGGACATCTCGCGCATAACTGCAACCTATCGCTCAAGGCAATCATGGCGCTTGCCGGTTTCGGAATTATCTGCGAAATCAAGGGACTGAAAGAGCGGGCCGCGCATTACCGTGAAATGTCGGAGGAGATGGCGCGGGCATGGCTGAAAGCCGCTTCGAACGGCGACGGCAGCTTCCGCCTGGCTTTTGACAGACCCGGGACCTTCAGCATGAAATACAATATGGTATGGGATGTCCTTTTCGGTACCGGACTTTTTGACAGAGCCTGTATCAATTCGGAAATCGCTTCATACGCCGGCCGCATATGCCCTTACGGACTGCCGCTCGACAACCGCGCGCCATACACAAAGTCGGACTGGCTGGTCTGGACAGCGACGCTCGCGGACTCGCGCTGGGTATTTGAGAGCTTTGCAGAAAAGCTGTGGGACGCGTATAACTATTCGCCGTCACGGGTTCCGATGACGGATTGGTATGACGCCGTGACCTCGCTGATGGTCGGTTTTCAGCACCGTACAGTGCAGGGAGGGCTGTTCATAAAGCTGTTGGCGGAGAGCGGAAAAATGAAGACGGATAGCTTATTCGCGCAATAATCGGCGGTTTTGTTTTTAACAAAAATATATTAACTAATGGTAAATTATTCTTTAACAAATATTATTTTTACAGGATTGATATTGACAGTGGAAAAATGTGGTGATATACTCTGACCTGCCTAGGCGGATTCTACAATAAAAGGAGTTTATCCAAAATGAAGAGATACAAAGCTTTAGCCATCGTCCTCGCGCTTGTTCTTTCGCTATCGCTGTTTGCGGCCTGCGATTCCGGCACCTCGACGTCCACAACGTCGACGACGAAGGCTTCAACGACCGTTGCGGAAACGACCGCTGCGGAAACGACCGTTGCGGAAACAACCGCTGCCGCGACGACCGCTGCGGAAACGACCGCTGCGGAAACAACCGCTGCCGCGACAACCGCGAAGTAAAAGTTATTGCAGACATGCTTGGCCGCTGGCCGGGCGAGTGCTTTTTCCGTATTTTCTTACGGTAAAAAGAAGAGTTATAGGTAATTTTATTAACGGATTATCGCAAGTGTCGTGCCGGGA
>JAPXRI010000050.1:0-695 GCA_033813635.1 Bacillota bacterium | reverse complement strand
ACGCCGGCACGACACTTGCGACTTTATCAATTATGCTTTCGTAAATTGCAAAAAAGACATCCGCGTGGGTTTTATATTCGTGCGGCTTTTGTCGGGAGCAAACTGGCGTTTCCTGCCTGATTTAAAATATTTTTACACGGGCGAAAAAAAGCTTGCAAAAATCGTCGCGTTATGGTATTATACCATTTGCACCGCGAAAATTTGGGTTGGAGGTGAAACAAATGAAGAAGGGTATTCACCCGGCATACGGGCAGACGAAAATATACTGCGCCTGCGGAGAAGTTATTGAGACAGGCTCTACGGCAAAGGATGTTCACGTCGAAATATGCTCAAAATGCCATCCGTTTTTCACCGGAAAACAGAAGCTGGTTGACAGCGGCGGGCGTGTCGACAAATTTAAGAAGAGATTCGGCATAAAATAGGTTTTTCTGAAAAGATCAACCGGCCGAAGCCCTGAGAAAAAATCCTCAGAAAACTTCAAAATAAGTGTTGACAAACAAAATCGAGCATGATATAATATCGACCGTTGTCACTTCACAGACGTGATGCGGACAGCGAAACGGTGAAGAGAGTACCTTGTAAATTAAACAATGGACGAAAAAAAGCACCAGAGAGAGTTTTAATCGAGGCGAGAGAGAGCGAGAGCTCGGAAGCGCCGAGATGAAAAAAGATAAGAGCAAGGGCTCGGTTCTGAA
>JAPXRI010000049.1:0-7311 GCA_033813635.1 Bacillota bacterium | reverse complement strand
AGGGCTTTGACGACCGGATAGTTTCCGAGATGCAGAAGGACAACGCCCTCTGCAGCGAGTACAAAAAGCTGCTGGCCTCGGCCAAGCTGGATTTCGACGGGAAGCGGGTCAACCTCTCCCAGCTGCGCGCCTACCAGCTCTCGCCAGACCGGGAGGTCAGGAAGGCGGCCTACGCCAAGCGCACCGAGTTCTTCATGGCAAACGCCGAAAAGCTCGACCAGATATTTGACTCCCTCGTCCGCCTGCGGGACGCGATGGCGAAAAAGCTCGGCTATAAAAACTACGTGGAGCTGGGCTATATCCGCATGAAGCGCAACAGCTACGGCCCGAAGGACGTGGAGGGGCTTAGAAATCAGGTCAAAAAGGACCTAGTCCCGTTCCTGGAGAAGCTGCACGCCCAGCGCGGGAGGGATTTGGGCGTGGAAAAGCCGATGTACTACGACGAGGACGTGTACTTCAAGGACGGCAACCCGGCGCCCTGCGGCGCGCCGGAGCAGATCTTCGAGAACGGCAGGAAGATGTACTCCGAGCTCTCGCCGGAGACCAGGGAGTTCATCAACTTCATGCTGGATAACGATCTGTTCGACGCGCTGGCGAAGGAGGGCAAGTCCGGCGGCGGCTACTGCACGATGTTCCCGGCCTTCGGCTCGCCGTTCGTGTTCGCCAACTTCAACGGCACCAGCGAGGACGTGGACGTGCTGACCCACGAGTGCGGGCACGCGCTGAACTACTACCTGTCCCGGGACCTGCCGGTATTCGAGTACCGCGACCCGACCTACGACGTGGCGGAAATCCACTCGATGTCGATGGAGTTCTTCACGACCCACTGGATGAACCTGTTCTTTAGGGAGAACACGAGGAAGTACCAGTACCTGCACCTGGCCTCGACGCTGGTATTCCTGCCCTACGGCTGCATGGTCGACGAGTTCCAGCACATCGTCTACGAGAACCCGGATATGACCCCGGCGGAGCGCAAGGCGGCGTGGAAGAGGTTGGAGGGCGAGTATAAGCCCTACCTCGACTTCGGCGACGACCCGTTCTTCGGCAGGGGCGGGCACTGGCAGCGCCAGAGCCACATCTACGAGCGCCCGTTCTACTACATCGACTACTGCGTCGCCCAGGTCTGCGCGCTGGAGTACCGCATCTGGATGGAGAAGGACAACGCGAAAGCCTGGGAGAGCTACATCGCGCTCTCGAAGAAGGCCGGGTCCGAGCGCCTGACCGAGCTTGTCAAGTCGGCGGGCCTGAAATCCCCGTTCGAGGACGGCTGCATCCGCTCCGTAACCTCCGGCGCGGAGAAGATCCTGAAAGATTTAAGATAGATAAAAGAGGGCCGAGGCAAAACGCGTAAAAGCGCTGATGCGTAATACGCATTTTGCTCCGGCCTTTTTGAAAAAGGGGGGGGGATACTGAGTAATGTTCTACTGCTTTGAATAAGTTGGTATGGCGAAAAAAGATACTGGCTGGAATGTAGAAAAAGATAGTGGACAATTCTATGTCTTGAATCAGATTCTACGTGTACATCCGCCCGGCGGAGACAGAGCAGTTGCGTTTTTCCTTGGCGATATACAGCGCTTTATCGGTGTTTCTGATAAACTCGTCGATTGAGGTCTCATCCGACGGGATTACCGTGTTGATCCCTAAGCTGACTGTCAGACGCTCCGGAGCGTCGGAGCAGGAGCGGGGCAGGGGCATTTCTTCCACCCCTTTTCTGATCTGCTCGGCGAAATTCAGGGCGCTCTCGTTGTCCGTGTGCGGGAGCAGTATCACAAACTCGTCTCCGCCGTACCTCACCACTCTGTCCGAGGAGCGCTTCGCGCCGGCCTTCAGCACGTCCGCCACAAGCTTTATGCAGCAGTCGCCGATCTGGTGGCCGTAACTATCGTTGTAGCCCTTGAAGGAGTCGATGTCCAGCATTATCAGCGACAGGGGTATCGAGTGCCGCTTGCACCGGTTCCATTCCTCCCTGATTATCGTTTCGAAGCTCATCCGGTTGATAACTCCGGTCAGGCCGTCGGTCCTCGATAATATTTCCAGCTGTTTATTGGCCTCCTGCAGCCGCGCGTTGATCGTTTCCAGCTCGTCGTTTTTCCTCAGTATAAGCTTTTTGCTGTTGAAATCCTCCGCCTGGGACTTATACCTCATGCAGGAAATCGCCCATGACATTATTACGAAGGTGGTCGAGTTGACCGCGTTGCCGAACACCAGCCGCGGGGACGCCTGAAAATAGGGCAGCGCGATAAGAAACAGCAGATGGACGGCGAAATAAACGAGAAAGATTATCAGCGGTTCAAAAATCGGGGTGATGGCTATCGATATGACCGCCACGGCGTATACGATAACCTGTCCGCTGGAGAACTGGTCCAGCAGCGATATCCCCCCGCACCAGAGCAGTATAAAGCTGATGAAAAAAATCCCCGCGCGGCGGATACGGTATACGTTTTTTTGGACGTCGGCCCCCAGCCTCATAAAAACCGCAGAAAACGCTATCATCACTGCCAGATTCAGCGCATACATCGAGCCGTAATATATGTAGGGCGGGTCAAAAAGCTCTTCCCTGTGCATGATGTAATGGAGCACAAGCATCATGACTTCCAGAAAAATGAACGTCATTGTCGTGATTTTCGACCTTATAATATTGATCCTGTGGATGCTTACGGCAAACTCCCTCTTGTCGCCGTCCGGTATGGACACGGCAAAAATACGCTTTATCGATTTTACTATTCTCGCCGGCAAATTTAAGAAACCTCCGTCCGCCGGAAGCACCGCAAAGACTCCCGTGATTTGATTTAACTTTAAGTCTTCGCGAAACTCCCGCAAAATTTACTCATGGGCGGCCTGCCCGCCGATGATGGATTTTCGGCTGCTATTCCGATAACATAAACATGCAAGTTTATATTATTATATTATATACGGAATATTTAAATTTTCAAGAGCGTATTTTACGATAAAGCAAAAAATATTGTTGTTTTGCATACCCGAGTAAGCGCGGAAACGGGAATTTTCCCGGTATAAAACGGTTGAAGGGAAAAGGAGGGTATCGAAGGTGGACAATCAGCTATAAGCTTGACCCGCTGATGCGCTCGCTTTTGCCGGAGCTTAGTCCCGCGACGGCCGGGCTTTACAACGGGGCCGACGACTATATGAAAATGGGCAAATGGATTATGCTTCGAATCAACGACAAAACCGCGCTTCGGGATTATGTGAAAATACTGGCGGTAAAGCTGCCGCCGAAAGTAAAAGAGGAAAGCGTTTTATGAAAATCGGACTGATTGCCGACCCGCACTACTGCTCAAGGGAGGTGCTCTGCGGCAGGCGCCGCCCGATTCTTTCGCTTCGGAAGCTGCAGGATGCTGTCAGGGAGTTTAGGAGACAGGGCGTCGAACTGATAATCTGTCTGGGGGATTTGGTGGACAGCGACGAATCCATGGAGAAAAACAGGGAGAATTTAAAGCTCGCCTCGTCCGTTCTTACCGATTCCGGGATTGACTGCCGCTTGTGCATGGGAAATCACGACGCGTTTATATTCGATAAAGAGGAGTTTCGCGATATTTCCGGCATCGCTCTCGCCCCCGCCATAATCGAGAAAAACGACAATACGCTGATTTTACTGGACGCAAACTGCAACCTTGACGGCTCGGAGTACCGGCGGGGGGATCTGGACTGGGAAAAGACGCTGGTCCCGGAGCGGCAGGTTCTCTGGCTGGAGAAAACCCTCAACGAGTGCGAGGGCAAAAACGCTTATATTTTTGTACATCAGAACCTTGACCCGGCGGTTGACGCCAGACATATCATACATAATGCCCCGGAGATCAGGCGGATTTTAAAGATGAGCGGCAAGGTGCGCGGGGTCTGCCAGGGACACTACCACCCCGGGGCGTCAAACATCCACGACGGCATCCCGTACATTACGCTGAAAGCGATGTGCGAAGCCGCCGAAGACGCGTTCATGATAATCGACATTTAGCCCGGGGGCGGGGGACACGTTTCGCTTCTTCCGGGCGGCGAATAAATTCCGGCCCGCCCGCGGACGAACTGTCCGATTTTATTGGTTTTGCGGGGAATTTAATGGTATAATATCGGAGAAGAGAATGCAATTTGTCGATTGCGCGGGTCTTTTGCAGGGTAGGAAAGATGTCTGAGGAATTTCGGTCTGCTCTCCATATATTTGCATGATTTAACCGACAGAGCCCCGGTCTCTTACTGCGCCACGGTCCCAACAGGATACAATACCGGCAAGCTTAAACAGGACGGGTTAATCGTGTATATCGTCAAAAAAGAACCGCTTTATCTCGGGAGCTGTACAAAGCAGACGGCCTTCGGAAACGACATCAGGACGTATGACATGGAGCGCACCGTTTGCGATATTATTCGGGACAGAAATAGTCTGGATGCCGCGGTGGTATCGGATACTCTGAAAAGGTATGTACGCAGACCGGATAAGGATCTGAACAGGCTGATTCCGTATATCTGGCAGCGGGTGACGGGGGCGAATCGATGTTTTGTAGCTTTAGAAGTCAGAAAGAGCGGCTCGCCCGCGGCGGCGCGGGGTTTTTGGAGCTGCAGTACTGCAAAATGAAAAAAGGGACTCCCGAGAAAACCGTCGTATCCGTCGATGCCGTAAGCCATTGGAGGGACGACTCCCTCTATGTCCGCGCCGACGACATTCCCGATTTTCTGGCGAACTACGGCGAGATATTTCAAAACGGCCTTTACAGCAATATGGAGCGGGGCGGGATCGATGCCTGCGGGATTAACTATTACTCCCCGGCGCAGCTGCCGGAAATCATAAAAGCCGCCGAAGAGAAAAGGCCTGCGGGGCACGCCCTGCTTTGCGATTGGCTGGAAAGAGCGGCTTTGTACAACGGCATCTATATTCTGGGTGTCTGACAAACCGATGAGACGGCCTACGTCAATCCGGTGCTGGTGAATTAAACCAAATAAAGCTCCTGCCGGCTCCTTTGTCCACATCATTTCGTATCGCATCTCTGGCATTTGAGGATTCACACAAGCCCTATGACCCGAAGGGAGGCGTTATAAAGATGAAAAACCGCGACGCGCGAAACAGATCGCTGAAGATTACCGTTTTGTATTTTGTCTTCGGATGCGCGTGGATTCTATTCTCCGACAAACTGTTGCAGCTGGGCTTTTCCGGACAGCCCCAGGTATTCGCCTATTCCATGGCTAAGGGACTTTTTTACGTGCTTGTCACCTCCGTTCTGTTTTACGGTCTGATATACCCGACGCTGAGGGAGACCTTCATGGGGAGGGACGCGCTGAAAAAGGCCAACGAGGAGCTGAAGAAATCGAGCGAGTCGTATAAGGAGCTCTACGAGGACTACAGGAGAAGGCAGGTGCTGCTGAAATCCTTAATCGATTCGGTCCCGGATCTGGTGTTTTTCAAGGATAAGACCGGCGTGTACTTGGGCTGCAACACCGCCTTCGAGTCTTTCATGGGAAAGCGGGAGCGGGATATCGTCGGCCGCACGGACATGGAGCTTTTTCCCGCAAAGAGAGCCGAGTTCTTCATGGGATTGGATGGGGATATACTGAGCAAAAAGGCCTTCGTAAAGGTGGAGGAAAAGGCCGCCTATCCGGACGGGATGGAAGTGATTTTTGAGACGCTTAAGACGCCCTATTTCGATTCCGAGGGCGGTATAATAGGGATAATCGGCGTCAGCCGGGATATAACGGAGCGCAAGAACAGGGAGGAAAAAGTAAAATACATAAGCTATCACGACAGCGTAACCGGAATTTACAACCGCGCCTATTTTGACGAGGCTCTGAGCGAGCTCGACCGCCCGGAACAGCTGCCCCTATCAGTCATTATCGGAGACGTCAACGGGATGAAGCTGATAAACGACGCCTTCGGCCACGTGAAAGGGGACGCCCTGCTCTGCGAGATGGCGAGTATTTTAAAGTCGTGCGTCCGGGAGGGTGATATCGTGGCCAGAACCGGCGGGGATGAGTTCTCCATTCTGATGCCCCGCGCCAACGGACAGGCGGCAAAGGAGGTTGTGGACCATATCCGGGCGGTGTGCGGGGAAAAGCTCAGCAAGGAGTACGACGAGATCTATATCGACATCGCGCTGGGCTACGCGACGAAGAGCGATCCGGCCGAGCCGCTGGACAAGGTGGTAAGGCTGGCGGAGGAGCTGATGTACCGGAGGAAGCTGCTGGAGCAGAGGAGCCCGCACAACGACTATCTGAACTATATAAAGACCACGATGTTTGAAAAGAGCTACGAGACCGAGGAGCACGCGGAAAGGCTTGTCAGGCTGTCGAAAATGCTCGGTGAACAGCTGGGGCTCTCCGAAAACGAGCTTGACGAGCTGGAGCTGGTGGCCGTGCTGCACGATATCGGAAAGATCAGCGTGGACAAGGACATACTTACGAAGACGGACAGGCTCAGCGAGGAGGACTGGCGGGAGATTAAAAAGCACCCGGAGGTGGGCTACAGGATAGCGAACTCCACCTTCGGGCTCACCCACATCGCGGAGTACATTCTCTGCCACCACGAGCGCTGGGACGGCAGCGGATACCCGCTGGGCCTGTCCGGGACAAAGATACCGCTGATTTCACGGATAATATCCGTTGTGGACTCCTACGACGCGATGACCCAGGACCGCGGCTACCGAAAGGCGCTGCCCGCCGGCGAGGCCGTGAAGGAGATCCTGAAGAATAAGGGGACTCAGTTTGACCCGCAGATCGCGGATATCTTCGTCAACCGCGTCCTGCCCGAAGCGGAGCTATAGGTGTTACGCGGGGCGTGCCGCTCCGATAGAAAGAACATTTCAACAATCAAAGGAGTTATCGATGAGACTTATCTTGGTACGGCATGGTCATCCCGACTATGCAAGAGACTGCCTGACGGAGCTGGGACACATTCAGGCCAAGCAGGCCGCGGAGCGGCTTAAGGACGAGGGAATCGAGAAAATCTATTCGTCCTCCTGCGGCAGAGCGTACGAGACGGCGTCGTACACCGCGGCGATGTTAAACTTAAGCGTCAGCAAGCTCGACTTCATGCGGGAGCTCCAGTGGGGGAGCGCAGACGGCGCGCCGATATACGAAAACGGGCACCCCTGGGCCGTCGCCTTCCAAATAGACTTACAGACTTTTTTGTCTAAAAGTATTTATTTAAATAATAATCAAAATAAAGGCATACACAACTATCATTATCTTTATTAACATTGTAAAATTACTTCACAAACACAGAATTATCATGTTATTTTTGAAGAAAATGTGCTATAATGGAAAAAACATATATAAAGAGGTGACCAAGATGACCGTTAGCTATAAAAAGCTTTGGAA
>JAPXRI010000048.1:0-8130 GCA_033813635.1 Bacillota bacterium | reverse complement strand
GCAGCTAGCTGCCCACCAAAATCGTTCCAACAATCTCCCGATGCGTCCTCTTCACTGGCGCTCTCCCAATGAAGCTATCGCTTCCTTCACTGTCCAATATGTTTGACAATCCTACATTAAGCAAAAAATATACGCATAACCCGAAGGTCGGAAACCGCTTGAAAAACTTACCCGCCTGTGCTATCCTAAAGCCGATAAAATTCGACCTGTAAGGAGAAACGGCTATGATCAAACACGAGGACCAGCAGAAATCGGTAATCAACGAGAACATGCGCGGCGGAACCGGCTCGGTTATATTAAAGCATTTACTCGACAAGGAGGAGATGAACGGCAAGGGCAGGCTTTTTTCACGCATCGCGCTTAAAAAGGGCTGCTCGATCGGCTACCACAAGCATGAGGGCGAGTCCGAAATCTTCGCCGTAGCCGCCGGAAAGGGTATTTTCAACGACAACGGAACCGAGTACCCCGTCTCCGTGGGCGACGTGCTCATCACGCCCAGCGGCTCCGGCCACGCGATCGCCTGCGACGGAGACGAAACGCTGGAGCTGATAGCGCTGATTCTTTACGCGTAACTAAAGCCCGGAGCTTTTTTCCCGAAGACTGTAAAAATTGCTAAAAGGGGACATGCCCATATGCCTGTTGATGAAAACCTGACGACGAAACGCGACATGGAGCTGCTCCGGACCGCTGCGGATTTTATCCGCGACCCCGCGCGCCTTCCGTTCCGCTTTACGGCCGGGGGAGAGACCTTTACCGGCATTCCCGCGGAATACATCCGCGAGAAGAAAGTCTGCTACGCCGACGCAAACCTGCGCCGCATGGAGATTAAAGCGCGCGTCTCGCGCCTTCACCTCGACATCGCCGTGGAGCAGACCGAATACCTCGATTTTCCCGTCGTCGAAACCCTTGTGACGCTGACAAACTCCGGCGATAAAAACAGCGCCGTGCTGACCGATGTATATGCCGCCGACCTCGTTTTGCCCTGCGAGAACCCCATATTGTACCGGAACACCGGCGACTACTGCTCCATCGACGGGCTTGAAACCTTTAAAGAGCCCCTTAGCGGAGAGCAAACGGTGATAACGCCGAAGGGCGGCCGGTCCTGCGACTCTGCCCTCCCCTATTTCCGGGTAATCGGCAAGAATTTCGGCTATAATCTGGCAATCGGCTGGCCCGGGCAGTGGCAGGCCGAGTTCTCGCTCTCCGGCGGCGGCATACGCTGCGAAAGCTTTCGCTTCGCCGCCAAGCAGCAGTACACCGGCTTTTACTTAAAGCCCGGCGAGACTGCGCGCCTGCCCCGCGTTACTCTGTCGGCATTTTACGGCGGCGAGCTCCGCGCGGCAAATATCTGGCGGCGCTGGTATTTTGCGCATATCCTCCCCCGCGTTGACGGCAAAAGCGTGCCGCCGATGTGCAACCTGGCATACACCGCCTCGTCGGACCCCGGGGACGAGTTTACGCAGACAACGGAGGAGAATCAGCTCTGGGCGATTTCAACCCTTGCCGCACGCGGCGCAAGGCCGGATATCTGGTGGATCGACGCGGGCTGGTACCCCTGCAAGGACGACGACGGCATCCGCCGCTGGTGGCGCACCGGCAACTTCACGCCGGACCCGGAGCGGTACCCCCGCGGGCTTTCCCCGGTCGGCAGGCTCTGCCGCGAAAAGGGCATCCGTCTTCTCCTCTGGTTCGAGCCGGAGCGGATCGTTTTTGCCTATCAGGCCAAGGACCTGCCTGACCGCTTTATCCTGCACAGGACGCTGCGGGATCAAAACGGAGAGGAAAAAGAGGCTGACACGGGGCTTTTGAACCTGGGCGACCCCGAATGCCTGCGCTGGCTGATCGAAAAGACGGACAAAACGATTAAAGACGCGGGGATCTCAATCTACCGGCAGGATTTCAATATGGAAGCGCTTGACTATTGGCTGCAAAACGACGGGCCGGACCGTCTCGGCATGACCGAGAACCTCCACATCCAGGGGTATCTCGCCTACTGGGACGCGCTCCGGGAGAGAAACCCCGATCTTCTGATTGATTCCTGCGCGTCCGGCGGGCGGAGGAACGACCTTGAGACAATGCGCCGCGCGATCGCCCTGCACCCGACGGATTACGGCTACGGTCACCATCCAGTCAAGCAGCTTTTCTACAAGGCGATGACCGAGTGGACACCTTATTTCCGCGCGTTCCCCTTGAGCTGGGACGACGAGAACGGCGAGTACAACACGAAAAAACCCCCCGCGCGCGGGACGGACAGCTTCGGGCTGCACAGCGGCATCGGGCCGGCCTGCAGCGGCGCGCTGTCCCCGGACATGGACGAGAAGCAGTTCGCGTTTGTGAACAGTTTCATCGAACATATCTGGCGTTCCGCGGCGAAGGACATGCTCGCGGGGGATTTCTACCCGCTCACGCCGGTCAGAAAGTCAAACCGCGACTGGTACGCCGACCAGTTCCACGTCTTCTCCGGAAACAGGGGTCACATCCATGTGATCAGGAACACGCTCGCTGAGGCCGAGAGCCTGACCGTGTTCCCCCACGCCCTCGACGAAAACACGGTTTACCGTTTCGTCTCCCCGGAGTTTGGCAAAAGCTTTGAGAAAAGCGGTGCCGAGATAAAAAAAGACGGCCTGACCTTCACGCTCCCCAAACGGGCCGCGGAGCTGTGGTTCTACGAGGCCGTGAAATAATTCGAGTTAAAAGCGGGCCGTTATTAAACATAAATATTAACCGGAAAAACGTGGTTTCAAGGTCATTTAAAAAATGACCCTGAAATGCGAGCCATACGGCGAGTAAGCGATTTTTCCAAGGAGCCGGTTTAAAATGGATTTTTAAACCGGCTCCTATGTTTATTTCAAACCGGCTATCTTTTTCTCAGCTTTTCGAACGCCTCGTTGTACCAGAGCGCGCTCTCGACGGGAGTGTTCGGCGGGATATGGTTGCCCACGGCCATTATAAAGCCCGGGCAGCGTTTCCCGATATCCATGCACCGCTTGACCTCGGCGTAAATGTCCCCCTTATCGCCCCTGAGGAGAACGCGGGTGTCCGCGTTGCCGACGAAAAAGTGGGTTTTGCCGTATTTTTCTGCTATGTACCCCATATCGGTCATCGGCTCAAGCACGAAGCCGCTCACCCCGCAGGCCGCGATATCGTCGACAAACGCCGTATAATCGCCGTCGGAGGTAAAGATAATCTTTTTCCCGCTCTCCCGGAGCGGCGCGAACAGCTTTTTGTAGTTTGGGAACACGTACCTTCTATACCACTCAGGGTGGATGAACGCCCCGGAAGTCCACACTATGTCGTCGTGAACCATCACAACCGGAGCGCTGCACCGGGCGAGAGCCGCGAAGTGCTGGGAAATCCATGAGCAATACCTGTTGGTAAGCTCGCCGAAGCCCTCCGGGTCCAGCCCCGCGGCTGACAGGAGCATCTCCCAGCCGAACATCTCTATCAGGCCGGACATGCAGGTAATGTAAATCCCCGTCATGACGACGACGTCCGGTATCCGCTTGACGCCTGCGGCGTAATGGGCGCTGAATTTCTCCGTCATCTCCGCAATGTCTATTTTACCGTATTCCTCCTCCGGGTCGAAGGCCAGCACCTCCTCCGGGTCCTTGAACGGACAGGAAACCCTGTCGTTGAAGTCCGTTCCGCCCACGGCGTATACGCCGTGGCCCATCGACGTCCTGCGGCCCTTCATATACGAGCCGTCCACCATCGTCGACCAGAGAAAGCCGTAGTCCCACGCCCGATAGAACGCGAGCTGCGCGGCGTTTTTTGTCTCCCACGGACTCTTGTATGAGACATCGATCCCTGTGACTGCCTTGACAAGGTCCCAGTGCGTCTCCGCGGAGTACTCCGTGCGCGGCACCTTATCCGGCATCTCGAGATTGAATGCCGCCATGCAGTCCGAATATGACATACATCCACCTCATCCCCATCGTTATATTTTCCTCCGGTACCACCGGCTAAGATCCATTATCCCGGGTTTTCTGGTATGCGAGCCTTTCGTCCCCGTTTGCGAGATGTATGACGCCGCAGTACGAAAACCCGTTTTTTTCAAGCGCTCTTCGCATCGGATAGTTGTCACGGTGAGTGTCGATTCTTAGATTGCGGCATTTTTCAAAGCACCAGTCAAGGCAAAAAGCCGCCACACCCCTGCCCCTTTCCGAGACGGCGATGCGGTGGACGACACCGTAGGGCTCCTCGTTTTTCCAGCTCCCGCCGTATATTTTCAGATAGGTCGGCTCCGTGTCTTCCATAAAATAAAAGGTGCATAAGATTTCGCCGTCCTCCTCGCAGACATAGCTCCTCCCCTCTCCGATGTCCCTTCTTAAAACATCCTCCCCGGGGTAGCCGCCGGTCCACTGGTTAAGATTTCCGGTCTTCCTCATGAAACGCCTCGCGTTTTCGTATATACGGAGAACCGCGCCGATGTCGCTCTCCGCCGTCTTTCGTATCCGCATCGTTAACCGACTTTCTCCTATAAAACGTCGTTTTAAACTGTAAGGATTATAGCATACGCCCGTTAAAAAGTACATAAAAAAACACCTCTTTCGTAAAACAAAGCTCGAAAGAGGCACAAGTTTATTTTTCCGGTATCTTCAGCACCTGACCCGCGTATATCACGTCGGTGGTAAGGGCATTTTGCGTCTTTATTTCTGTATAACGCATTCCGTTTCCCAACAGCTTTTCCGCTATCCCCCAGAGCGTGTCTCCGCCGACGACGGTATAGGTCTTCGCCTCTGGCGCCGGCGCGGGTTCCGTAGTGCTACGGGGTATTTTCAGCACCTGGCCGGCGTAAATGACGTCGCTCGTCAGGGCGTTCAGGGCTTTGATCTCCTGATAACGCATTCCGTTTCCCAACAGCTTTTCCGCTATCCCCCAGAGCGTGTCTCCGCCGACGACGGTATAGGTCATCCCCCCGGGCTTGCCTGACGCCGCGATATCGGAGTCGCTGTACCAGATGTCCAAGTCGCAGCGCCCTTCAACGCCGTCGCAGGTCCCCACCTTGTACTGCCACATGCGACACTCGCCGCTCTTGTCCTCGACAGGGGGATCCGCGTCCTGCCAGTAGGCGAGCCAGAGCTCAGCCCCCACCTTCCCGATGTCGATATATCTGGCGAGAAAATCGTAGTTGGAGTAGACCGCCGCCCGGTACCCAGCGCGTTTGATTTCGCCGCAGAAGGCCCTGACGATCGACGTCGCCAGCTCGCGGGTCATTCTGCCGTTCCTGACCGATTTTTCGTAATTGTTTACGCTTTCGTACTCGAAATCGTACGCGACGGGGTAGGCAACGTCAAAGTCCTTTATCGCTTTTAAGCAGAGGGCGGCCTCGGCTCTTGCCTCGATCTCGTTCAGGGCGTATGAAAACCAATATATCCCCACCGGAAGTCCCGCGGCCTGCGCCCCCCGAATATGCGAAACATACCTGCTGTCCAGGTTATCGCCAAAGCCCGCGCGGACCATCACAAATTCGACGCCGGAGGCTTTTACCCTGCTATAGTCGACGTTTCTCTGCCAGCTCGACACGTCGATCCCCTTTTTACTCAAAACTCCCTCACTCCCACTGCCGTTATTTTCACGCGTTCTCCGCAAACCGTTTTGCTGTGGTTTACGGAGAACCCCATTGACAATATACGCATTTGGCAGCGGTTTTGCGCTTTCCTTAATATGTCAGCGTATTCTTTCGATTCTCATCTCCGAAAGCTCTACGCCGTAGGTCTTCTCGCCGAACTCGAGGTCAATGCAGCCGTTATGAAATACCTCACGCGGCAGGTCGAAAACGATTGAAAAATAGTTCCCCGAGAGCCATTTCGCGTCGTACGCCTCGTCCCTCACGACCTGGTCGATGCCGCCCGTAAACAGCGTGCGGCCGTTCACGGTAAGGTACAGGCTCATATCCGGCGGAAACGCCGCCCGTTTCGGGATTACGAATCTCAGCACGTAGTCCCGCTCGGGCGAAAATCCGCCGCTCGAAGCCCTGAAGAAATAGTGGTCGTAGACGCCGAGCAGCTCCACCGGAATTTCTCCCGTGTTGAACTTCTTATTGTCGCCCTTGAAATTCAGATATGCAAAATCAAGATAGCCCGAGGTCCCCTCGCCGCGGAAGCGGTCCTTACCGTCGACGGAGACCGAGTAAAAGAGCTCGTCGCTCTCCGGCTTAAAATGCCGGTAAAGCTCCGCCATCTCCGTTGCTCTCCGTTCTCCGTCAAGCTCCGCCATATCCTCAAGCTTTTTCAATAAGTACGGCCGGTCGGTTATCGGGTTGTCGATCGTCTCGAGGACCGCGCCGCGCTCGACTCCGCTGGCGTGGAAATCGGCGATGTTCAGCTGCATGCCGATCCTTTCAAACAGGATTCGGGCAAGCCTGTCAAGATCGCCCCTGAGCTTCGTATAGCTCTCATCGAACGGGGTGCGCAGCGCGCGGAGAGCACTCTGGTAGTCGCCGCGCTCCATCGCGCGAAACGCTTCGCCCACCAGACCCAGTTCAAACACCCGGCGCGCCCTCACCAGCGCATCTCCCTCGGCCCTGAAAAGGCAGGAGACGAATCGCCAGTTGTCGGTAAGCTCCGGGTTCTCGTCCAGAAGCTCCCGCCATACCCGGAGCGTGTTTTCGATGTTCGGATTCTCCGCCGGGTCCCCGTGCCAGTTCCATTCGAGCCCGAGAATGCCCTCCGCCGCTCTGCGCGGGTCGGCCCCGGGGAAGAAGGCCCGCGCGTAGTCCTCGAGAATCTCCGTAACGGGCGTGTCGGGCGCATATTCCAGCCAGCCCCAGACCATCTTGTTGACGTCGTCGTTTACGCCCTCGGAGTACGAGACGCTGCCGCAGGTGTAACGGGACATCATTTGGTGAATCCGCTTGTACTCCATCGGCCGCGGGTTGATCGACTCCCGCCCCATTGTAGACGCCCACGCGAAATGCCAGTCGTCCAGCGGAAAATGTACCGGGTACTCGCACCTCACGTTGTGAGTCAGGTCGGGATAAAGCCTGATGGGGTATTTCATCGGCAGCTTTTTCCTGAGCTCGTCCAGGGCGAACGCGCGGTTCGGGCCGGTGATCACGCCTTCAATCTCCTCCGGCAGCCGGCTGAGCCCTGCAAGGAACTCGTTTCCCCAGTTTTTCGAGCGCTTCGGCTTCTGCGCCGACGGCCACATCCGCACCTCCGGGTGCGTCTCCGCCACCGCATGCTTTGTAAGTATCACCCTCTCGAGAAATTCCCCCGCCGGATAGTCCCCGGGGTCCCCTCCGGGAGGAAAGATCACGTTCAGCCGTTTCAGATTTTTAAGAACCTCCGCGCGGAGCCTCGCCCCCTCGTCTGGAGTCGATTTTTCGCAGTTCGGGTACCAGACCGACACGTCCATGTCCAGCTCGTCGGCAAGGCGCGAGCATTCGACGAGCATCTCGTTTGCCGGGAGCCGCATCAGCTCGTTGCGCTCGCCGTCGTCCGTACCGTCCGGCATCAGCTCGCAGATGTTTGAGCCGAACATCATCATGTCCCTATAATACCGGTAAAAATCCTCCGGAGCCCAGGCGTCGTATGTGTTGTTCTTTGGGCGGTACCCGAGCTGGTGCCCGCGGATCGGCTTCGCCGGGGCGTAGCTCCCGGAGATGTCCCGGACCAGCCGGACACCCGCATACGGCCGCTCCCGGCCGTATGCCGTTTTTCGGAGAAACATCGAATAACCGTAGACCAGCCCGCGCAGGTCCGGCGCGGCGATCCGCAGCCGCCCTTCTTCCGCTTCAATCGCAAAGCTGTCTTTTTTGCCCGGAACCGCGTCGAATTCGATCCGCAGCCCGTGCTCCGGCGCTCCGCCGATTCGGACCTTAACCTTTCGGAGTTCAAGCTCCTCTTTGAAAAGTTTCATCGCCTTTTCGGCGATGCCGTCTCTGTCGTTTATGACGCAAAGCGTCAGCTCACCGTAGGTCATCTTTTTAAATCGCCTTCTTTTTATAGTTTGCTCCACGGCGTTTTTCTCGGGAAGCTTTTCAACCGATAAGCTGCCGGCGGCGTTTTATGTAGGATTGTCAAACATATTGGACAGTGAAGGAAGCGATAGCTTCATTGGGAGAGCGCCAGTGAAGAGGACGCATCGGGAGATTGTTGGAACGATTTTGGTGGGCAGCTAGCTGCC
>JAPXRI010000047.1:0-8142 GCA_033813635.1 Bacillota bacterium | reverse complement strand
CTATCTTTCTGTGAAAGCGTAAACTTGGAAACCGCCGTGTACCGAACGGTACGCACGGTGGTGTGAGAGGTCGGGGCGACTCCTCAGTCAGCCCCTCCTACTCGATTGTTCGACAAGAATTAGCTTTTTACTCCATCCAACCTCATAAACCGACAGGTAAAAATCGCGGGCGTAGGCGTACCCGCTGGAAGCAAGGTTTTTACAGGTGATATAAGTTGCGAAAATTCGGCACAGCAGCGCCGCCCCTATTTACGTAAATACGCTGCCGCGTTGAATGGAGCGGATATTGTATGGGCGATCAGCAATACAATATCAGGCAGGTTCATGCCCATTACGACGTACATAAAGTAAAAACAGCACGAAAGTTCAAGGGTAATCATACTGAGCAGGAGAAGCCAACGGGCGACTCTGCGGGCAGCGAACCACTTGATACATCAGTTTTTTACAGCCGGGTTTACCTTTCCGAGTAGACCCGGCTATCTTTTTGTAAATCACCGCTCTCCAAATTGTTCGGCCATTGCCGGGCCTATCCTCCATGCCCATATAGCGGACAAGCCCCTAAAGGGCGTTTTCCGTTATCGCTCCCCGCCGCCTCTGTTTCGATTTTCCCACTTCAAAAATCGAAACGGAGGAAAACCAAGTGATCAGAATAAATCTACGGGATTGCTACCCGTTTTATACAACCGACCACCTGCAATCCTATATGGACTTGTTGAGCTTCGGCGGCACAAATCCCGATGGGACAAAGGCAAACGCATTGAGCGTAGGATACATTCGTCTATACTCCGCCGTATTGCAAGGTTCGTTCCGCTTCGCGGTCTTTCCAAAACGGCTTATCTCATTCAATCACATGCAGTATGTGCGTGGCAAGAAAGAGGTCTACGAACTTTTTTTCCGATGAAAACGGTAATGACTGTTCCGTACCGACCATCACCTACGAACAGTATTTGGCGTTGACCGAGTTTCTGAGAGCCAAAGACAATCCAGCCCTGTTGCCTATTCAGATCGCGTACTTCACCGGGCTTCGCATTGGCGAGGTTTGCGGGCTGACATGGCAGAATATTAACCTTGCGACATACCTTTACCAGTAATCTTCTCTCTGGAGGCGCAGCCCAGAAAGATGTGCAAGAGCTTTTAGGACACTCTAACGTTAGCACTACAATGAACATCTACGCCCATGCTACAAGGGAAGCAAAACGTACTTCGGCAAGGCTGCTTGACAAGGTAGTGGGAGAAGGATAGACGAAAATTTCCCTTATTTCTTCCCGCAAGGGAAAAAACAAGGGAAAAGGCGCAAGGCCAAAGCTCAAAAACGCTGGAAACACCCGTAATTCAAGGCGTTTTAGCACTTGGCAAAGATAAATTCAGATTTATCGGACAGCGGGTATACATTTCTTAAGTGTCTTTCTTGAGTAGTTCCTCATCCTCGGGTGAGAGCTTTAGTCTTTCAAACAGGTCCGGGCGACGCTCACGGGTAACGAGAAGGGAGCGCAGCCTGCGCCATTTTCTTATATTCTCGCGGTGGCCGGAGAGCAGCACCTCCGGGACGGACTTCCCGTTCCAGATCTCCGGCCTTGTGTATTGAGGGTATTCAAGGGTGCCGGACCAATGGCTCTCCTCGATATAGCAGCTCTCGTCGGCGAGCACGCCGGGCAGAATGCGGCCGACGGAATCCACCACCGCAAGCGCGGGGATCTCGCCGCCGGTAAGCACGAAATCGCCTATGGAAATCTCTTCGTCGACGCACTCGTCGATAAATCTCTGGTCCACACCCTCGTAATGACCGCAGACGATGATGAATTTATCCAGCAGCGAGAGCCTCCTCGCGTCCTGCTGGGAGTAGACATGCCCCTGCGCGCTCATCAGAACGGTGTGGAACCGTTTTCCGCCGTTTTTATCGATCACTGAGAGCCAGGCGTTATACAGCGGGTCGGCCTGCATGACCATGCCCATGCCGCCGCCGTAGGGGTAATCGTCGACGCGGCGCTGTCTGTCTTTTGTATAGTCCCTGATCTGCACGCAGTTTACCGCGAGTCTGCCGGCTTTTATCGCGGTTCCGATGATGCTTTCATGGAGAACGCCGTAAAGCGATTCCGGAAACAGCGTCAGAATATTGATTTCAAGCAATTAAACCATCCCTTCGATGCTGTTGATCGTCATCACGCTTTTCTTCATATCCACCGACATTATAAATTCCGGTACTTCCGGAATAAGATACTCGTTTTCGCCTCCGGTGACCACGAAGACGTTGTTGGCGGGGCGTTCAAGAATGTCGGTGATTTTTCCGAGCACGCGATCGGTGCGCGCGTCGTAAACAACGAGCCCGATGAGATCGGAGAAGAAATAGACGCCCCTCGGAAGCTTGACATCGCTTTTTTTAAAGAACAGCTGCTTTCCGACAAGCGACATAGCTTTTTCTATGGTGTCTATACCCGGGAGCGTGATTAGTACAAAGCTCTTGTGTTTCCGCATATGCGAGGGTTCGATCGCGCTGCCGTCCAGATACAGAGTTTTTAGGCGCAGGATAAACTCGGGCCCGTCGCAGCAGGGGAGAAGTCTGAACTCGCCCCGGATGCCGTGTGTCGCGACAATTTTTCCCGCCGGAAGATATTCGCCGGAAAGGGTTTCTTTTTGATCCTGATTGACTTGATCGCTCATAATGACAACTCCGTAAAAAAAGATGAAAGCAAAGAGACGGCAAAATACCACATGCCGTCTCTTTGCGATTCCTGGGTGGTTTTCAGACCCTGGAATATGTGAACAGGTTTCAGCCGATAATATCAACGTTGACACGGATATTATCGCGAGCGGCCGCCGATTTTATGACTGAACGAATGGCTTTGACGATTCGGCCCTGGCGGCCGATGACTTTGCCCATATCGGAAGGAGCCACGGATAGCTCAAGCACAAGCTCGCCGTCGCGGTCGACTTCATTTATCTTGATCTCATCGGGGTTGTCCACAAGCGCTTTGACAATATAAAGCAGAAGCTCTTTCATGTAAAAACCTTTCCTTCTCGTAAAACCTAAAGGATGCCCTGTTTCTTGAGCAGAGTTTTAACGGTGTCGGTCGGTTGAGCTCCGTTTTTAATCCACTCCTTGACCTTGTCCGCGTCGATGGTAACCTCGGAAGGCTCCTTTAAGGGATTATACGTTCCAAGCTCTTCGATGAATCTGCCGTCCCTGGGGAAACGGGAATCTGCGACGACAAAGCGGTAGAAAGGCGCTTTTTTAGCTCCCATTCTGCGAAGTCTGATTTTAACCATATGAATTTCACCTCCTCTAAAACGGGTAATACAAAACAGTCTATCGGAAAGGGTATCTGAAGCCCTTACTGTTTTTTGCGCCGGGTCCGCCGAAGTCCTTCGGCATTTTTCCGCCGCTCATTTTCTTGGCGAGCTGGCGGGTCATCTCAAACTGCTTTAACAAACGGTTGATATCTTCTATTTTTGTCCCGCTGCCGGCGGCTATTCTCTTTTTGCGTGAAAAATTAAGAATATCAGGGTCATCGCGCTCTTTTTTTGTCATCGAGAGAATGATGGCCTCGGTACGGGAAAGCTGTTTTTCGTCGATTTTCGCGTTCGCGAGCTGCTTTTGGTTAATGCCCGGCATCATGCCGAGAATGCTTTGGATCGACCCCATTTTTTTGATCTGCCGCATCTGGTCAAGAAAATCATCCAGCGACATCTTATTGTGCCGAAGCTTTTTCTCAAGCTCCTCGGCTTTCTTCTCGTCAAAAGCCGACTGTGCTTTTTCAATCAGCGAGAGCATGTCGCCCATGCCGAGTATGCGCGAAGCCATGCGGTCGGGGTAGAAGGGCTCAATATTCGAAGCGTCAAGCTTTTCGCCGATACCTACGAACTTTATCGGCTTGCCAGTGGCGGCTCTGACGGAAAGCGCGGCGCCTCCTCTCGCGTCGGAATCAAGCTTTGCGAGGTATACGCCGTCAATTCCCAGCGCATCGTTGAACGCCGACGCGGCGTTGACCGCGTCCTGACCGGTCATAGCGTCGACGACGAGCAGGATCTCGTTGGGGTTCACGGCGGATTTTATCCGCTTGAGCTCATCCATAAGCTCCTGGTCGATATGCAGCCGGCCGGCGGTATCGATGAACACAATGTCGTTTCCGTGTTCCGCAGCGTGAACAATGCTCTTTTTAGCGATTTCTACGGGATCGCCCTGGCCCATTTCAAACACCGGAACGCCGACCTGTTCGCCGACAATCTGCAGCTGACGTATGGCGGCGGGTCTGTAAACGTCGCAGGCGACAAGAAGAGGTCGTTTGGATAGCTTGCTTTTAAAATATCCCGCGAGTTTTGCCCCGTTTGTAGTTTTACCGGCGCCCTGGAGACCTACAAGCATGACGACGGTCGGTCCCTTGGAAGCGGTATTTATTTTAACGTTCTGTCCGCCCATAAGCGCGCAGAGCTCGTCGTTGACGATTTTAACAACCTGCTGCGCCGGCGTAAGGCTTTGGAGCACGCTTGCCCCTAGAGCTTTTGCGGAGACGGAGTTGACAAAATCATTGACGATACTGACGCCGACGTCCGCCTCGAGCAGCGCGAGCCTTACCTCGCGCATTGCGGCCTTAATGTCGCTTTCGGTCAGCTTACCGCGGCCGCGAAGACGTTTGAAAACGCCCGAGAGCTTTTCCTGTAGGTTCTCAAATGCCATATGGCTCTCCTTTATGCTTCACTCAGATATGTTGCTTTGCAAGGGTAGATATCTCAAAAAGCTTGACTTCGAAATCCGGAGAACGGTAGCGCTTTCGGTTGAGCTCTGCGAGCTCGTCGGAAAGCTCGGATATTTTCTTAAAAGCTTTGGACGCTTCCGTAAACCGCGCCACAAGCCCCAGCTTGTTCTCCATATCGATTAATATATTCTTGGAACGGATTATCGCGTCCCTGATGCCCTGCCTCGTAATATCGGTGTGTTCCGATATTTCTGCGAGGGAAAGATCCTCGTTATAGTATAAATCAAAAACTTCCTGTTGGCGTTCGGTAAGAACAGAACCGTAAAAATCGAAAAGCATGCACATTTCAAAAGCATTGTCTTTCATCCGGATATGTCTCCTCACCAAAGTAAAAATGTAAAGCAACAGTCTTTACAGCGGATATAATACCATAACCGGCTTCGCTTGTCAAGAGACAAAAATAGATGAATACAAAAAAATATTCTTGAAAAAATAAACGTTATAAGAATTGTGCGGAGGAAATCCGAAAGATTATTTCGGGTGAAATGGGAATGAACATAAATACGCGCAAAAAAAGATACGCCGAAGCAGTCAAGCCCTTGGGTGAAATGTATATCGAGGACAGACGGCTCGAAAAGTTCGGCGAAAACAGCGCAAAGACGGCTTACGCGGATTCGTACGGTCAGGTATCCGCAAAACCGGTGATACGGAAGCTGTCGCGCAACATGAAAAAATACAGAAAACTGACTGTTAAAGTAGAAAGCTTTACATCATCGGATCTCGGCAACATAAAATCCTATCTCCCGAGCGAGTTTTCTTGGGTCTGCGAAAACGCGTATATGATATTAAAGGAAGGAAAAGCCGCTAAAAAGGAACTCGCCGGAAAATACCGCCTGCCGGCGTCCGGTACGGAGGAAGAGTATCCGGGCGTTTATCTACTCGCCGCTGATTTTTTAAAGACCGGCGCCGGAAACATCTCCCCGGAACGGCTGAAGCTGTTTTTGGCGGGCGCCCAGAAAACAAGAGTTTTAAGAGAGAATGAATTCAACCTGTTCATTCCGATGCTAAAATGCGCCGCGATTGCCGCGATTACAAATATCGGAAACGACATACAGAAAATCATCGACGGATACCGACTTTCGGAAAACGAGAGCGGGGTTAATCCATATTACTCCGAAATGGAGATATGGCGGTCCTACGAGCAGGGAGGCAGTCCGGATAAAAAGACGCTGATGTACTCACGCACGGCCGAAAAAATGCACGAGATACTCTCCGAGAGCCTTAAGAATTATTTCAACGTACTGCGGATTGCCGGCGACATGGATTTTGTAAAGGCGCTCAGGGAGTCGAGCTGGGTGGAAAGAACCCTCGAGGCGGATCCGACCGGGGTATATGCCGGGATGGACGACGATTCGAAGGCGTATTACAGGCATCTGATATCGATTACGGCAAAAAGAAAAAAAACGACGGAGTACGAGCTCTCCAGGTCATATCTTGAAAAAGCGAAGGCCGAAAACGACCGCGTTAAAAGACACGTGGGGTATTACATCGTCAACAATGAAACGATAACGAAGAAAAAGAAAGCCGGAGGGAGGGCCTATTTAATCCTTGATATACTCCTTCCCATCGCGGCTTCGGTTGCGCTGGGCATTATATTTGGGTCGTTCTGGCTATCGCTCGGCGTACTTTTACCCCTCTGGGAGCTTTCGCGCTCGCTGCTGCTCTATATTTTTATAAAGAAAACCAGGCCGATATGCGTGCCTGCGCTGGCGCTGACCTCGGGAATTCCGCCAGAGGGGAAAACTCTCTGCGTGATTACGATCCTCGCCGACGATGAGAAAAGCGTCATGGCGCATATGGAAGACCTTGAGAAATACTATCTTTCCAACAGGGACGCCGGAGAGAACATATATTTCGGGGTTCTCGCCGATTTCCCCGACGCGGATAAAAAATCCTATCCGGAGGATGGAATTCTGCTTGAAAAAGCGCGGGCAACCGTCGACGCTCTTAACGGGAAATACGGCCGCCGCTTCTGTTTCATCCACAGGGAAAGAGTCTACAACGACCGGGAACGGAAGTATATCGGCAGGGAGCGAAAGCGCGGGGCGATCGAATCGCTCTGCGCCCTGATAAGGCAGGGCTCGTCGGAGAGCATCTGCTACGGTATCGACAGCGGTACTATTTCAGGCATAGCCTATCTGATCACCCTCGACGCCGATACCAAACTGATGCCGGGGAGCGTTGTCAAAATGGTGGGGGCGATGCTGCACCCGCTGAACGCCGCCGTCGTCGACAAGGAGAGAAAAATCGTCGTCTCCGGCTACGGCGTGCTGCAGCCCCGCGTATCCGTCGAGCTCAGGGCGGCGAACGCTTCGCTGTTTTCTAGAATTTACGCCGGACAGGGGGGTACGGACCCGTACTGCTCGATATCGGGGGATATCTACCAGAACCTGTTTGCCGAGTCGATTTTTATCGGCAAGGGAATTATCGACGTCTCGGCGATGTATGACTGCCTTTACGGTACGATTCCGGACAATGCCGTGCTCTCTCACGACTTGTTGGAAGGCTGCTTTCTCCGTACGGCCTTCCTGTCTAACACCGAGCTGCCCGACGGATTTCCCTCGTCGGTGCGGGCGTATTTCAAACGGGCCGGAAGATGGATAAGAGGGGACATACAGATCATCCCCTGGCTTTTTCCGACCGTCAGAACAAAAAACGGAAAAATGAAAAACCCGCTCTCCGGGCTCTCGAAATTCAAAATTGTGGACAACCTGAGAAGATCCGTGACGGCTATTATATGCCTTGTCGGGATATCGCTCTACGCGATTATCCTCAGCGGGGCTGCGGCGGCGTTCGCCGTGTGCTCGCTCGCCGCGCTCTCGGCACCGCTGATTTTGAACTGCGTCGAGCGCATCAACAACTTCGGCAACAAGGTGAACACCCGCTACCACTCGACAATCTACGCCGGATTCCGGGGAGGCCTGATGCTCTTTGTCTCAAGGTTCCTCTTCGTGCCTTTTGAAGCGTGGACAGAGCTAAAATCAGTTTCAAAATCGTTCTGGAGAATGATCGTATCAAAGCGTAAGCTGTTGGAGTGGACGACAGCCGCTGAGGCTGAGAAATACCGGTCGAAGGGGATAGCTGGCGAGTATCTCATTCTTCTGCCGATCTGCGTTTCGGGCGCGGTTGTGGTTCTGCTGGGTATGAACCCGGTATCGGCGGTGCTCGCCGTTTTCTGGCTGCTCACGCCGCTGTACTCGCGCTATATCTCAAATAGAATAACGCAGAAGATTCTCATAACATCGTCCGAACGGGAGTATCTGACGGCGAAGGCCCGCGAAATATGGTCCTTCTTCAACGACTTCCTGTCCAAATACGACAACTTCCTTCCGCCGGACAATTACCAGGAAGAGCCCTGCGGCACGATAGCCCACAGGACAAGCCCGACTAA
>JAPXRI010000046.1:0-13139 GCA_033813635.1 Bacillota bacterium | reverse complement strand
CCTTTGTAACACCATGTTTTTTAGAATATTCAATTAGGGATTGCCGAAACCGCATGGTTTGTGTTATCTTATTCATAGCGAATAGGTGTCTCCTTGCTGTGTTGGTGTGTGGTAACTCAACTTTAGCGCAGGTTCTTCCTATTCGCTACCTTTTTTATTCGCCTGTGTAACACATCTATTGTAATCCTACAGTCAGCCGCTTGGCTGAAGGCAATTTATTCTTGTACGCCGGGATAAAATGTGGTATAATCTTCTATAATACAAAATTATGCTCAAATTCGTTACGCGAAACGGCAAACCACGGAGGTTTTGATAAAATCATGGAAAGTCTCGCCGAAAGGCTTTTTCCCGGGGTCACGGAGACGCCGGAGCAGATCATCGCGCGCTACCCCAAGAGAAATCTGCCAGAGGGGGCGGCGGTGACGCGCTTCGCGCCGAGCCCCACCGGGTTTATGCATCTGGGGAATCTGTACGGGGCGATCGTGGACGAGCGCCTTGCCCACAGGAGCGGGGGCGTTTTCATGCTGAGAATCGAGGACACCGATTTAAAGCGCAGCGTGAACAAGGGCGTCGAAAAGATCATCAGCACCCTGGGTCGCTTCGGCCTCTGCTTTGACGAGGGCGTGACCCGGGACGGTGAGCGGGGGAACTACGGGCCCTACCGGCAGCGGCAGCGGGAGAAAATCTACAAGGTGTTCGCCAAGGCTCTCTTCGAGGCCGGGCGCGCCTACCCCTGCTTTGCCACCGAGGAGGAGCTGAAGGAGATGCGGGAGCGCCAGAAGGCGGTTAAGGACAACCCGGGCTATTACGGCAAATACGCGATCTGGCGGGACGCGGACGAGGAGAGAATCCTAAAAGCGCTGGACGAGGGCAGGCCCTACGTGATCCGATTCCGCTCCCAGGGCGACCCCTCCAGAAAGATAATCCACAACGACCTGATCCGCGGCCGCATGGAGATACCGGAGAACAACAACGACTTTGTGCTGCTGAAGTCCGACGGCATCCCCACCTACCATTTCGCCCACGTGGTGGACGACACGCTGATGGGCACCACCCACGTGGTGCGGGACGAGAGCTGGCTTCCGACGCTGCCGTGGCACCTTGAGATGTTCGCGGCGATGAAGGAGCTTTTCGGCTGGAAGCCGCCGAAGTACATCCACACGGCGCAGCTTTTAAAGCTGGACAACGGGAAAAAGCGCAAGCTGTCGAAGCGCAAGGACCCGGAGCTGGCGCTGGATTACTACGGCGCGGAGGGCTATCCCGAGCAGAGCCTTGTGGAGTACCTGATGACAGTTTTAAATTCCAACTACGAGGAGTGGCGCGCAGCGAACCCCGACGCGGACCAGCGCGACTTCCCGTTCTCGATAAAAAAGATGAGCGCCGCCGGCGCGCTGTTCGACATGGATAAGCTGATCGACGTCAGCAAGAACCTGATTGCCCGGATGGGGGCGGACGAGGTCTACAGCAGCCTTTACGCCTGGGCCAACGCCTACGACCCGGAGTTCTTTGCGCTTCTGGACGCCGACCCGGACTACGCCCGGGCTATTTTGGGCATAGGGCGCGGCGGCAAAAAGCCCAGAAAGGACCTGGCCGTCTGGAAGGACGCAAAGCCCTATATGGCGTTTTTCTACGACGAGCTGTTCGCGCCGGAGTATGTCTACCCGGAGAACATGCCCGGTGAGGATATCCTCGCCGTCCTGAAGGTCTACGCCGGGATTTATGATACGTCGGACGACTCCGCGGCGTGGTTTGACAAGATCAAAACCCTCTCCGCTCGTCTCGGCTACGCGCCTGAGACGAAGCTCTACAAAGCCGCGCCCGAGGCCTACAAAGGCCATGTGGGCGACGTCAGCATGGTGCTCAGGGTGGCGGTGACCGGCAGGCAGAACTCCCCGGACCTCTACGAGGTCATGCGCCTGCTCGGAAAGGACAAAATCTTAAAAAGGCTTGAAAAAGCGGCGGATCAGCTTGAACGGTAGTTTTAAAATATGAGAGCCGGACAGTGAACGCATCAGCTTGCGGGTTTACTTTAAAATAAAGGTATGGGCGATATGGAACAGACAAACACGAATTTCATACACGAGATCATCGACGAGGACCTCGCCTCGGGCGCGGTGGACCATGTGCACACCCGCTTTCCGCCGGAACCCAACGGCTACCTGCACATCGGCAGCGCGAAGGCGATCTGGATAAACCACAGCACCGCGAGAAAATACGGCGGCGAGTTCAACCTGCGCTACGACGACACCAACCCCGTCAAGGAAAACGACGAGTTCGTCCGGGCGATATACGAGGACATCTGCTGGCTCGGCGCCAAGCCGGACCATGTGTTCTACGGTTCGGACTACTTCGGCATCTGCTACGAGCAGGCGGTGAAGCTGATTAAAAAGGGTCTCGCCTACGTCTGCGATTTATCCGCCGACGAGATGCGGGAGTACCGGGGCACGCTGACCGAGCCCGGCAGGGAGAGCCCGTACCGGAACCGCAGCGTCGAGGAAAACCTCGATTTGTTCGAGCGGATGAAGAACGGCGAATTCCCGGACGGCTCGAGGACCCTCCGGGCCAAAATCGACATGGCCAGCCCGAACATCAACCTGCGCGACCCGGCGATCTACCGGATACTGCACAAGACACATCACCGCCAGGGGGACAAATGGTGCATCTACCCGCTCTACGACTTCGCGCACCCGATACAGGACGCTGTCGAGGGCATCACCCACTCCCTCTGCTCGATAGAGTTCGAAAACCACCGCCCGCTCTACGACTGGGTGGTGGAGCACATGGACATACCCAACAAGCCCAAACAGCGGGAGTTCGCCAGGCTCAACGTGACCTATACTGTGATGAGCAAGCGATACCTCCGGGACATGGTGGAATCGGGCCTTGTGGACGGGTGGGACGACCCGCGCATGCCGACCCTCTGCGGCCTCCGCAGGCGGGGCTACACGCCGGAGTCTATCATCGAGTTTGTCAAGCGCGCCGGCGTGTCCAAGGCCTACTCCGTGGTGGACGCCGGACTTTTGGAGTACTGCATCCGGGAGGAGCTGAACAGGACCGCGCCCAGGCGCATCGCGGTGCTCGACCCGATAAAAGTGGAGATTACCAACTACCCCGACGGAAAGACCGAGTACTTCACCCAGAACAACAACACCGAGGACCCGAACGCGGGTACCCGGGAGGTCCCGTTTACCAAAAACCTCTATATCGAGCGGGAGGACTTCGCCCTCGACCCGCCGCCGAAGTTTTTCAGGCTCAAAAAGGGCGGGGAGGTCCGGCTGATGGGGGCCTACATCATCCGCTGCGACGACGTGGTGCTTAACGAGAACGGCGAGATCGAAAGGTTGCTGTGCAGCGCCGACCTGGAGACCAGGAACAACAACCCCGCCGACGGGCGGAAAATCAAGGGCACGATCCACTGGCTCTCGGCGGAGACCGCGGTCAGGGGCGCGGCCCGGCTCTACGACAGGCTGTTCACCCTCGAAAACGTAGCGGACATTCCGGAGGACAAGGGCTACAGGGATTACCTGAACCCGAACTCTCTGAAGGTGTGCGAGAACTGCTTTTTCGAGCCGTCCCTCGCCTCGGCAAAGCCGGGGGACAGGTTCCAGTTCGTGCGCCTGGGCTATTTCTGCGCCGACACCAAATACCCCGGCAGCTTCAACCGCATCGTAACCTTAAGGGACAGCTACGCGAAGGGGAAATAAAACCGGGAGCCCGAATAAAAACCGATATGTAAAGGTCTTGTTTTTATGGAAACCGTCAAGCAATATATCGTCGAGGCGCTCTACCTGCTGCCAGGCATCGTGCTGGCGCTGAGCCTGCACGAGTTCTCCCACGCCTACGTCTCGAGCCGGCTGGGAGACCCGCTGCCGAAGGCGAGCGGGAGGCTGTCGCTGAACCCGATGCGGCACATAGACATCTTCGGGCTTTTAATGCTCTTTCTGGTGCGCTTCGGCTGGGCTAAGCCGGTGATGATCGACCCCCGCTTTTACAAGCGGAAAAAGCTGGGGACCGCGCTGACCGCCCTCGCCGGGCCCGCGGCGAACCTGCTGCTGGGCTTTGCGCTGATGATATTCTATTTCGGGGTTCAGCTTATCGCGTTCTACGCCCAGGTTTCCGGCTGGTGGGAAAAGATCATATACGTGGTTTTGAACATCCTCTCCTACGGGGTGCTGGTCAGCGTGGGCCTCGGCATTTTCAACCTGATCCCGGTGTCCCCGCTCGACGGTTCGAAGGTGCTGGGCGCGCTTTTGCCCATAGACCAGTACAACAGGCTTTTAAGGTACGAAAACTACGGCTTTATCATTCTTATACTGCTGCTGCTGGACGTTCCGGCGCGGCTGCTGACGGCGGGGGGCATCCCGGCGTCGGTTTCCCAGTATTTCGGACTTTACTACTACCTGAACGCCGCCCGGAGCTTTGTCATCAACACCTACTACACGCTGATAAGCTCGCTTTTTTCGCTGTTTATCCGTTAGGTCCGGCAAGGCGCCGCGCGCGGCTTAAATGGGGATTATTATGGAACTGACGTTCAAGCTCGAGGTGTTCGAGGGGCCGCTGGATCTGCTGCTGCACCTGATCGCCCAGAATAAGGTGCAGATAGACGATATCCCGATCTCGCTGATCTGCGAGCAGTACCTCTCCTACCTGGAAAGGCTCTCGTCCCAGGACATCGAGATCACCAGCGATTTCATCGTGATGGCGGCCCAGCTGATACTGATTAAATCGAAAATGCTTCTGCCGAAGGAGGAAACGGTGGAGGAGGACCCCCGCCTCGACCTCGCTAGGCGATTAAAGGAGTACAAGCTGTTCAAGACCGTCTCGGCCTGGCTCGCCGAAAGGCAGAAAACCGTGGGCGAGCTGTTCACCAAGCCTCCGGAGCCGCCGGAGGGGCCGGGCCCATACCCCTACACCCACGACGCGGGGACGCTTCTCCGCGCGCTGCAGGGGCTTATGGACAAGGAGACCGACCGCCGCCCGCCCGCGCCGACGGTCTTTTCCGGCATTGTCGGCCGGGAATCGGAGAGCATAGAGCAGGCCGCCCGCCGGGTGGTGGAGCTTCTGACCCGGCAGGGCAAAATGAGCCTTACTGACGTGCTGGCGGGCATGGGGAACAGGGGAGCGGCGATCGTCGCCTTCCTCGCGCTGCTGGACCTTTGCAAGGAGAACAAGGTCTACCTGGACGACAACGACTTCGTCGAGGTCACGGCGAAAATCAATTAATTAACGGGGAGATCAAGCTATGGATTTCAAACGGGCGGTCGCCGCGGCGGAGGCCGCGCTTTTCGCAGCGGGCGATCCGGTCTCGATAGACAGGCTCTGCAGCGCCCTGGGCGTGGGTAAGGACGAGATGAAGGCGATTCTCACGGCGCTGGACGCCCGCCTCGACAGCGATGAAGGCGGGCTGAAGCTTGTCCGCCAGGAGGACCGCTACCAGCTCTGCACGAAAAGCGAGTACGCGGACTGCGTGCGCGCGGTCCTGGAGACCCGGAAGGCCCCCGCGCTCTCGCCCTCGGCGCTGGAGGCCCTCTCGATAATCGCCTACAGGCAGCCGGTCACAAAGGCCTACATCGAGCAGGTCAGGGGCGTGGACAGCTCCTACACGGTGTCCAGCCTCGCGGAAAAGGGCTTCATCGAGGAGTGCGGAAGGCTCGAGGTGCCCGGCCGGCCGATCCTCTACAAGACCACCGACGCCTTCCTCCGTGTTTTCGGGCTGTCGTCGCTGGGGGAGCTTCCGCCGCTGCCGGAGGGGGACGGGCAGCTACCGCTCGCTGGCGGCGAGCTCGGAGGATAGAGATATCGCGGACGCAACCGCAGCCGTCGCGGATCGTTTTATTAAGAACTGTTTTTATTATAATAAAGGGGCGAATAACCACTAGATGTTTGTTGTCAAACCGGTCAATCAATCCATGAGTCCCGGCAGCTTTGAAATTCTGCGGTCCGCGATGGAGCGCCGCCTGCTGGAGCGCGGGTGCGCCCTGTCTCCGGAAGCCGGGTATACCGTCACGCTGAACGTCGACGATCGGCTCAGGGACGATCGCTATATTATCGAGGCGACAAAGGAGGGCGCCGCGTTAAGAGCCGCCAACGACTGCGCGCTGCACGCGGCGGCCGGACGATTCCTGATGGCGGGGGAGTTCGACGGGAAGGGCGGCTTTATCCCTCCCGCGGGAACCATCGACGTTACGCCGGAGTGCCGTCTGCGGGGGATGTATTTTGCGACGCATTTCGGCAACTATTATCACAACGCCCCCATTGAGCATGTTTACAGAGTCATTGAGGACCTCGCTCTGCGCGGGTGCAATTCCCTTCTGGTATGGTACGATATGCACCACTATAGCGGCATTGACGACCCGGGATCCCTGGCGATGATAGAGCGCTTAAGGTCGATGCTCTCCTACGCCGGCCGTATCGGAATGCAGGGCTCTCTTACAATGCTCTCCAACGAGGCCTTTGCCACGTCGCCGGAGCGTCTCCGGGCGGATTATCACGTGCAGGGCCGGTACAAAAAACTCCCAGAAGGACATTATCATGTCGAAATCTGCCCCTCAAAACCGGGAGGCATTGAGGAAATCCTCAGAACAAGGCGCCAGATGCTTGATAGGTTTAAGGACGTCAATCCCAGATATGTCGTGTACTGGCCCTATGATCAGGGCGGCTGTACCTGTCCGGACTGCGAGCCCTGGGGCTCCAACGGATTCCTCCGTTTGCTCCCGCGTTTTAACGCTCTGGTAAAAGAGGTGCTGCCCCATACCGAGACGATTATTTCGACCTGGTATTTCGACAGGTTTATCGACGGGGAATGGGACGGGTTCTACACGCGCCTGGCCCGCGGCGAGTTTGCCGAATACCCCTATATTATGTCCTTCTTCTTTAACGGCGAGCTCCCGAGGTGCATCGCCGAAAACGGAATTCCGAAAGGCGTAAAATTCATCGACTTTCCCGAGATCAGCATGTACTCCTGTTCGCCCTGGGGCGGCTTCGGAGCGAATCCGCTGACAAGGTTCATACAGCGCACAAACGACGGCGTCAGGGGCTTATACTCCGGCGGCTTCCCTTATTCCGAGGGGATTTTCGAGGATATCAACAAATGGATATGCCTGGCAAATTACAGCGGCATATATAAAAACGCCGCGGACGCCGTCAGGGAATATGTCAAATTTGAGTTCTGCTGCAAAGACGAAGAGCTCGTCGACGCAGTTATCAGGACGGAGACGGGGCTTGCCCGGGCGTCTGACGAAAACCGTCGGCCGAGGCGTTATGAGATATGGGACACGTCGGACATTCGTTATGTCTACGACGTTATAACCGGATATGATGAAAAGCTGCCGGAGGGGATCCGCCGCAGCGACCGCTGGCGGATGATCTATCTCAGGGCGGTCATCGATTACGAACTGGCGCGGAACGATTTTGTACCTTGGAGCTCGGAACGCGTGCAGAGAGCCATGACGGAACTGCGCGGGATTTATTTCAGCTCCGATAATTCCAACTGCAACGTCCGGCCCCCCGTGGGAGTTTAAAGGGATTTTTTAGCGACAGGGTCAATGGAGGGATGGGCGCGTGAACGTCTTATACGTTTTTCTGTGGCTGCTGGCCGGGATAGCCGGGCTTTTGGCGCTCGTCCTCCTTTTGCTCTCCGTGTCGGTGGGCATTTTCATCTCGAACCGCTCCGGGCAGACAAAGATAGTCGCGCGCTACGGGATATTCAGGTACCGCATCCACCCGCGGAAAAAGCGGCCCGAAAAGAAGGCCCGGAGGGCCACCCGCCCGAAAGGCAGAAAGCCGGGCAAAAAGAAGAAAAAGCCCGGCGCGGAAATCGACATGTTCAGGTCCTTTCTCACCGCGATCTTTCACTACGACTATGAGTATCTGAGAATTTTTTACGTAAAGCGGCTCGAGGTGGACTGGCGGGTCGGCGGGAAGGACTCCACCGACGTGGGCAGGAGATACGCCCGCGCGTCGGAGCTTATCGGCACGGCGTTCCCGCTGCTGATGCGGATATTCAAAATCAAAAAATACCGGTTGACTGTAATACCGGATTTTGTGATTAGGAAAAATGAGTTTATATACGAAGCCGTGCTGCTTATCCGCCCGGTGGTGCTGATAAAGGCCTACCTTAAGTGGCGGGAGGGCGAAAAGAACCGCGCTACCGGTAAATCCGAAAAGCCGGAAAAGGCTCCTGATTATGAACGGGAAAGGCTTAAAAACAGCGCCTCCCGGGGCGGGAAGGCGTAAAACGAGGGAAAGGAATCGGTTTAAAATGGCGGAAAGACTGAAGGTAAGCGATATTCTTGAATCCGCGCTGTCCAAGATGAAGGAGCTCGGCGAGACCGAGACGATCATAGGAAAGCCTGTGACCGCGCCGGAGGGCATCACTATTATCCCGGTCTCGAAGCTCTCCTGCGGCTACGGCGCGGGGGGCTCGGACTACAATTCGCGTCACAACTCCTCCAATGTGCTGTTCGGCGGCGCGGGCGGCGGCGGAATCGAGGTAACCCCCGTGTCGTTCATCGTGATCAGGGGCGACAGGGTGGACGTTCTGCCAGCCGCCGGCACGGTGTCGACGCCGGCTCCCGCGGGCAATCTGGCAGGCACGATTGAAAAGCTGGCGGAGATTCTGCCGGGAGTGGTCGAAAAGCTCGAGGCCTTCGCCGAAAAGCAGAAGCAGAAAAAAGCCGCCGCCACGCAGGAAGCAAAAGAGCCGGAGGGCTCGAAATAGAAAAGGGCGAAAAATGCATAAATATGACCCGTTTCCTGTATAAATAGACTGTGCCTGGTTTTTCCCCGGGCGAAAAAACTATCTGCAGGGGCGGGTTTGGAATTTGCTGAAACGGTTTTCGGTGTTATTTCTTACAATGGCGCTTTTGCTGCTCCCGGCGCCCGCCGCGGCTGTCGTCCAGCGGCCCGGCGTCTCGGCGCAGAGCTACGCGCTGATGGACGACACCGGGGCGATTGTCTGCGGGAGCGGCGTCGACAAGCGCCTTCCGGCCGCCAGCACCACGAAGATTATGACCGCGCTGGTGGTGCTGGAAAAGGGCGACATATCCCGCGTCGTCCGCGTCAAAAAGGAGCACACGCTCTGCGAGGGGTCGCGGATCTACCTCCGGGAGGGGGAGCAGCTGAGCCTTCTCGACCTTTTATACGGGCTGATGCTCTCCAGCGGGAACGACGCGGCGCTGGCGATCGCGGAGGCCGTGTCGGGGAGCGTTTCGGCCTTCGTCGCCGAGATGAACGCAAAGGCGGCGGCGCTGGGCATGGATAACACCGCCTTTGTCAACCCCAGCGGGCTACCGCAGGACGGCGGGTACTCATGCGCGCGGGATTTAGCTCTGTTGATGGCGTACGCGATGAAAAACGAGACGTTCGCGGAGATCACCGGCACCCGGGAGACGGTCAGAGCCGGGCGGACCTTTGTCAACCACAACAGGCTGATCAGCACCTGCCCGGGGGTGGACGGCGGGAAGACCGGCTACACCAAGCAGGCCGGGCGCTGTCTGGTGACCACCGCGCAGAAATACGGCAGGCGGCTCTACGCCGTGACCCTCAACGCCCCGGACGACTGGGACGACCACGAGAAGCTCTACGACTACGGCTTTTCCCGCTATGAGAGGCGGACCGTCTTCGCGCAGGGGGAGTATTCAGTGCAGCTGAAGGTGGTGGGCGGAGTGCTGGCCTCCTCGCCGCTCTACATCGCCCAGAACGTGACCGCCTACGTCACCGAGGAGGAGCTGAAGGCCGCCAAAACCGTGGTCTGCATACCGAGATTCGAGTACGCCCCGGTAAAGGCGGACCAGAAAATAGGGTATGTGCTGCTGGTTACGGGGGATAAGGAGCTGGCCCGGGCGGACCTTTTCTGCGCCCGGAGCGTAAAATACAGAACGTCAAAATATCCGAAAAGCCGTTAGGCCTATTAAGCCTATAGGCTTCTTTCAAGAAATGAGAGACGGGCAATGAAGGAAAGAGTACAGAAGATAATAGCGGAACGGGGGGTCTGCTCCCGCCGCGCCGCCGAGAAGCTGATCGAAGAGGGCAGGGTCCGGGTAAACGGCAGGAAGGTGGAGCTGGGCGCGCGCTGCGACACCGCCGATCTGATCACCGTGGACGGCAAAAAAATCCCCGCCAAGCGGGAAAGATATGTCTACATCCTGTTAAATAAGCCGCGGGGCTACGTTACCACCGCCTCGGACGAGAAGGGCCGCAGGACCGTGCTGGAGCTGCTGGACGGCGTAGAGGAGCGGGTCTACCCCGTGGGGCGGCTCGACATGGCCTCAGAGGGGCTGCTGCTTCTGACGAACAACGGCGAGCTCGCCCGCTATTTGACCCACCCCTCCAGCGGCGTCGAAAAGGAGTACCATGCCACCGTGCTGGGGGACGCGGAAAGCGCGCTTTCGAAGTTTGAGGAGGGCGTCTTGCTGGACGACGGCTACAAGACCGCCCCGGCCAAGGCGAAGATCGTTAAAAAGATTGAGGAGAAGACCGTGATCTCGGTGACGATTACCGAGGGGCACAACCGCCAGGTTAGGAAAATGTGCGAGGCCCTCGGGCTGACCGTCCGCCGCCTGGTCCGGGTCTCAGAGGGAAAGCTGAAGCTGGGGGATCTGAAGACCGGCCGGTGGCGAAACGCCCTGCCAGACGAGGTCCGCTACTTAACGGAGCTTTTAAAGGAAAGCAAAGAGGAAGAAGAATAATACCCTCCCGGCCGGGCTGAAAAACCCGGCCGGGTGTTTTATAGCGGATTGACGGCGGAAGATGTCGGAGTTTCGTATATTTTTAATGCGCGCAATATGGCTGCATACAATTACAGGAAAACGCACGACTCACGCGATGTCCGGCGATCAGCGAGATATGATAAAGGGAAAAGATAGGAAAACGGCATAAAACTCATTTCTGCCTGGTCTGAAAAACAGCCCGGGGATTTATACACACGGTAAAAAATCGAAAAATGTCGAATGAATAACGGAATTGTGTCAGCTGTGGACGGGAATTGCCTATAATTGCCGAAAGGGAACATATATAATAGCGGTGGCACGGGAGTGCAAATAATTAAAGGGGGAAATCCTATGAAAAGGTACCTGGGACTGATCCTGGCCGCGTTCCTGCTGTTATCGCTGTTCGCGGGGTGCGGCGGGTCCGGCTCGCCGGATTCAACGGATCAGACGACAGCCGCTTCGGGAACCGTTCCGGCAACCACCGTCGACCCGTTCGATGTGACATACAGCGCGTCATGGACGGACGAGCAGTGGCTCGCATACGAACAGCAGCTCGACTTCGGCGGCTACAAGTTCAAACTCAGCATTACCGACTCCGGGCGCACGCCGTTCGCGCTGGGCGAGGACGGAACCGCGCCGGAGGGCCAGGTCTACGACGAGTGGCGCGATACGATCAACGACCTCGAGGCGGATTTGAACGTGGACATCGAATACGTCCCCGGCGTGGCGGACGATTCGGAGCAGTATTACGCCTACGTTCTTGCCGGCCAAAACCCCGCGGACTTCTACGAGATTAAAACGCATACCTGGTTCCCGCTCTACGCGAAAAGAGCCCTTGTCAAGCTCAACTCTGATGAGATTAAGCAATCCGGGTTCGACGTAGACAACCCCAAGCTCTTCTATCAGCCCTTCACCCACGCATGGGACGTCAACGGCGACACCTACGGGGTGAGGTACGCCTCCAGGTACTATCTGCCTGAGGCCGGCTGGGTCCTCTACTACAACAAGGCCCTTGTAAAAGCGGCGGGCGTGGAGGACATCTGCAAGGTAGTGCGCGACGGCGACTGGACCTTTGACTACTTCCTCGACCTGGCGCGCAAAATCACCAAGGACACCGACGCCGACGGCACCAACGACGTCTGGGGTATCGCCACGGGCTACCTCGGCTACGGCGAGGAGGTGCTGCTCACCGGCGGCAAAATCGTCGACTGGGTCGACGGGAAGCTGACCACCCAGATCAACTCGGCGCAGGCCCTCAAGGCCTATCAGTTCCTGGACAGCGTAGCCAACAGCGGCTACATCGTGCAGACCAAGGAGGGCGCGAACCCCACATACAGAGAGGGGCACATCATGTTCAAGCAGGGCGAGGTGGGTCTGCTCTGGTCCGAGATGAACAAGGCCAGCCCGCTGGGCAGGGACCCCAGCGACCTGTGGGACGCCTCGATCGATTTCGGCATACTGCCCACCCCGAAAGCCGATAAGAACTCCGACTACGCCAACGTGCTCGGCGGCGTCAAGTATGACGTGATGCTGATCACCAACCCCGACAAGGCGAAATCCGCGGCGATCTACGCGGCGTTCTCCCGCCGCCAGAACGACGAGGACGTGGAGTCCAACATCGCGCTGTACCTGCAGGACGAGAACGACAGAGATTCGATGGATATGCTGACCAACTATATATTCTCTAAGCCGGTGGCCAACTGGTCGTGGTGCAGCGTCAAGCACAACGACACCTACCGGCAGGAGGTCGTCTACAGGATCTTCGACACCGGCGACTCGGTCTCCGCGATTGTGGAGAGCGCAAAGCCGGTGCTCCAGAGCATACTCGACGAGCTGACAAAATAGGCATCTGTTTCTTCCATCTTCCCATAGGGGCCGCGGCGGATATGCCGCGGCTATTTTCTCGCCGTTTTGCTCCGGCAAACCGCCCGGCGCAGGGTCGATTTTATATAAACGCGCATAAGCGCGCGCAGACACGGGGGCGCGGAAAGCTAATAAAGCCGCAGTGCCGGCCGGCGGAAAAGCGCGATGCACGGGCGGGGGGGGGTAGGAACTTTTTAACGGGTTTATTAAGGGAAAAACGAGAAACTAATATAAAAACATCACCGAGGACGGCCTTTATTTCCGATTTCTGGGAAAACGGATTTGTGTCAAATATTGACGGGAATTGTCTATAATTGTAAAAACAGAAAATATATAATAATGACAGCACGGTTTGTGCAATAATCACAACGGCACGATTTGTGCAATAAATCTAAGGTGGGTAAAGCATGAAAAGGTATCTGGGATTAGTCCTAACTGCGATCCTGCTGTTATCCCTGTTTGCTGGATGCAGCGGATCAGGCAAGCCAAAGTCGACTGATCAGACGACGGCCGCTTCCGAAACAACGCCGGCTACGACCGTGGACCCGTTTGATGTTGCATACAGCG
>JAPXRI010000045.1:0-16291 GCA_033813635.1 Bacillota bacterium | reverse complement strand
TACACTGTTCATGCGGGAATGGACACTTCCTTTCGGCTGATTGTTGTGTGGTAACTCAATCTTAACCGATGTGTCCCATTCTCGCACTATTTTTTTTCCACTGTCCAATATGTATTGTAGCGCTACACATGCCTAAACAGTCTGGACAAAAAAGCGGTTGATTTCGACGAGGCGAAATGCTATTATTAAAAAGCCGCAAATCAAACCGCGATTATAAAAACAGGCAAAGCATAAGAGCGATTTATTCGCGGCATATGTTTTCGGTGAGAAAAGATAAAAAAGGACAAAGAGGGTATAGGGAAATGAAAAAATACAACGTCGCCGATTTCGGCGCTTTGCCGGGGACAGGAAAGACAGTAACCGGGTCGCTGCAATCAGCTCTTGACACATGCTTTCTTTCCGGCGGAGGCATTGTTGAAATTCCGTGCGGGGAATATTTAACCGGCGGACTCAGACTTCGCTCAAACACAGAGCTCCACCTTTGCGCCGGTGCGAAGCTTATCGGAACGAGGAATCCGGAAGACTATAATATTCTCGGTTCCGATACCGTTGAACCGGTTGATTTGACGGCGGGCTACGCGACAAAATGGAATAACGGGCTTATCAGAATCCTCAAGGCCGAAAACGTAAAAATAACCGGTGAGGATGACTCCCTTATCTGCGGAAGCAACTGCTATGACCCCACGGGCGAGGAAAACTACCGCGGTCCTCACGCGATATCCTGCTGGTTTTCAAAAAATCTCTCTTTTTCGGGGTACACTGTGCGCGACAGCGCCAACTGGGCGCACTCGATCTGGCACTCCGAAAACATCATGGCAGATAACCTTCATGTTTACGCCGGGCACGACGGGTTCCATATCCGCGGTTGCAAAAATACCGAAATCAGGTCAAGCGATTTCATCACCGGCGACGACGCGATAGCAGGCCACGGAAACGTCAATGTACTTGTCGCCGATTGCAATCTGAACACCGCGTGCAGCGCTTTCAGATTCGGCGCGACGAACCTTCTTGTGGAGAGATGCCGCTTCTTCGGTCCCGCGAAATATCCGTGGCGCGGCTGTCTGACCGACTCGGAAAAAATAAACGGTTCAAACGTTTTTTCCAGAGTTCCGCCCAGACTTTCGCTTTTAAGCATGTTCACGTATTTTGCCGAGAATGTTCCGCATATAAAAGAGGAACCGCGCAATGTGGTCTTTAAGGACTGTGTTGTGGAAAATGCGGAGCGGCTTGTCCAGTACAATTTCTCGGGCGGGGACAAGTGGCAGCAGCACTGGCCGCTTTTCGACCTGACGCTTCAAAATGTCACCGTCACGGGCATCACCGAACCGATCGTGCTTTACGCGCCGCCGACGCAGAAGCTCAGCCCGAAGTTTATATCCGTAAACATCTCGACTGCGGAGTCCTACCGCTATGACTCCGTATTTCAGATGGCAAATTTCGCGGAGTTTGAGCTTAAGGACTGCAGCGTAAAAACAAAAGCGCCCCACCTTATAAAATGCTGGTCCGAACCAGGTAAGCTTATTGCGGATAATTTTGACTGCTCAATCCCGGAAGAGGACTATATCATAGAGTGCCGCGAACCGTTCTATTCCCTTGACATCTGAGGCTTTTAACTTTCATTGCGCCAAATCTGATAGGGGGTCGGTAAAGTGTCGAATTACCCTTACGGTTACTGCGGAATGCCCTGCGCCCTGTGCACCCGCTACAGGACAACGGGCAAGAGCAGATGTCCCGGCTGCTCCGATGACGGATACTATACGGAGCCCTGCAAGGTACACCACTGCTGCAGAGAGAAAAAGCTTTCTCACTGCGGCCGCTGCGACATTTTTCCGTGCGCCAGGTTCGGAAAAATGGGTGATTTCAGCGATCTAAACACCAACCATGTCAAAGTACGCACCTGTGAATGCATCGCAGAGCGGGGGTTTGATTCATGGTATCAGGACTATGCTGAGCGCGCGGACCTGCTTACCTTGGCCCTGGCGAGCTATAACGACGGGCGCATGAAACGCTTTTTATGCGAACTGTTTATTCGGGAAGACACGGCCGCGCTCAGAGAAATAATGCGCCGAGCCGAAAAGCTGTCGGGGAGCCAGAAAGAAGTCGGCAAGGCGTTTCAGGAAATCGTCCGCGCCGTACTTGCCGAATCGAAATATTCCGGCTAATATCCTTTATAATAAAAAAGCATCCCGCCGCGGACGTAGGCGGGATTTGTTTTGGAGGCATTATTGTTGCAGAGAAAATTCTATAGCGAGATTTCGTACGTGTTCGGGATCATTCTGCTCGCGGCAGGCTGCGCCTGCATGGTTAAGGCGGACTTTGGCATTTCGATGGTCGTTGCGCCCGCGTATTTGATCTATCTAAAGCTGTCACAGGTCTGGGGCTCTATCACCTTCGGAATGACCGAATACCTTTTTCAGGCGTTTCTGCTGATTATAATGGCGCTTGCGGTCCGCCGCTTTAAGCTTTCCTATCTGTTTTCGTTTTTCACCGCGGTTTTATACGGCTACACTCTCAACGGGATGCTGTCGCTTGTCGGGCTGATCGGTCCGGTTACCGCAGCCGTCCGCGTGCTCCTCTATGCCGCGGGCTTGGTGAGCTGCGCGGCCGGTGTGGCCTGCATGCTGCATACATACCTTGCGCCCGAGGTCTATGAGTTGATTGTCCGGGAGGTTCCGAAGCGTTTTAACCTCGGTCTCGCCAAATTTAAGACGATTTACGACTGCGTAAGCTGCCTTGTCTCAGTCCTGATGTCCTTCTGCTTTTTCGGACTGTGGCGCTTTGAGGGTGTTAAACTCGGAACAGTCCTGTGCGCGCTGGTCAACGGCTTTCTGATCGACCGCTTTTCGGGGTTTATGGATAAGCGCTTTACGTTCAGGGATATGCTGCCGATCAGGAAATACTTTGACAAGTAGATTTAACCGATGTTTATCATTTTGCTTTTCCGCCCCTGGCAATGAAGTCCTCCGTCAGCTTTTTCCGGAGCTCGTCAGGGTAATCATAGCCCCAGAGCTCGTAGATTCCCTGAAAATCCTCAATTGTCTCGTCCGCAAGGCGCTCGGCGGTTCCAGGGGCGTAGGGCAGGGTAAAGCCAACCGTGCCGTCCGCGGAGATGTAGCATTCTTCGGCGAGGGCGACGGCGCGGCGGTTGGCCTCGTAGACTTTATACTCCTCCTCAAACCTGACCTGGTTGGTGGGGAATAGAACGACCCGCGCGCGGGCAAGCTCGTAAAACTCTACCGAACAGCCGAAGTGACCGTGGTGCGCGACCTGCAGGATATCGCATTTCAAAAGACCGCCGTATCGGGAGACAAGGATATCGCTCTCGAGAGCGCCCGCGTCGCCCGGGAAGAGTACCTTCGCGCCGCTGGCCTCGAGCATAAGGACTGTGGACGAGTCGTTGTAGTTTTCAAGGGAACCGGGATACACATCCTCGTGAGTGCAGAGCACGGTGAAGCAGAGCTCGCGGATGCAGAATTTCATGCCCGAGTGGAGCTTGTGTTTCGGGATCTCGGCGTGGGCTTCGACGGCATCCAGGTATTTTTGGGCGAGATTGCGGTCGGAATCCGTCCAGCAGCCGCTGTCGGGGTGCGTCGGCGGTACGATGTTGTGGTAGATACCCTCTATCACGACGTCGTCCCCGTAATTGAAGCTGAGAAAATCGAGGAATTTAGCGGTGTGGTCCTCGTGACCGTGGGAGATAAACCAGCCCGCTATCACGATCTTTTTCCCTTCGGGCGTCGCTTCTCTGAGGAAACGGTATATCCGGTCGTTGTCGTGGACGGAATAGAAGTGCGCGCTGTCGATGATAAAAAACGCGCCGTCGGCGCACTGCAGAATATAGCACATGCCGCAGTCAATCAGTGTATGGTCGGTCTCAAATTGCCAGAGTTTTGTTTTGCCTTCCGCAGCGGAAGGCTTTTTTTCGTATGGGACGAAACGATCGCCGTATACGACGCGCAGGGCGCTCTCCGTCCGGCTGAAATGTGCGTAGAGACCCTTTTCGCGTAGAGCCATCAGCGAAAAATAATTTTCGCCTGTGTTTCCGGAGTCGAACTCCACCGCGCCGAGCGCGGCGGCGTCTTTTCGAAATTTGTCAAAAATGTTCAGATCCGCGTTTTTATAGAGCCGGAGCGCGGCTCCGTCGCCGCAGTCGTAATCCCCGTCATAGGGCAGGCCGATCAGGTCAAAAGGGTTTTGCAATTTCAATCCCTCCCGTGAGGATTATAATACTCGGAGAAGGAAAAATCAATAAGAGGTGAACAAACAGCCGGATTGGAAATTTTGCGGTTTTATCGCTTAAGCCCGGGGCCGAAGTTTGTTGAAAAAGTATGCAGGGGCGTTTAAATTTGTGTTTGCATGTTTCCGAAAAAATGGTATAATTCTTGTCGTTATATTTTTAATTATACCGCTATGAAAAATAGAGACAAGCAGCAAAGCGGTATAATACGGCTGACAGTATTCTGGCGTTAAGGGGATTTTTGATGCTGCAACAGGGGAACAGAAAGCTGTGCTCGAATTGTTTTGCCGATCTGAAGCAGGGAGAGAACGCCTGTCCGCAGTGCGGCTACGCCGACGGCGGCGTAAATGCCGCGAGAAACCCGATTGCGCTGCCGATGGGCTCGGTCCTTCTGGGCAGATATGTAATCGGCAAGGTGCTCGGCAAGGGCGGGTTCGGGGTCACATATCTCGCCTATGACCTTAAGGCGGACAGGACCGTAGCGATAAAGGAATATCTTCCGGATGCGCTGATACACCGAAATACCGGAGATACCATCGTTTCGACATACCAGGGCGAAAAGGAAGAGGCATTCAGGACAGGCGCGGAGAAGTTTTACGAAGAGGCGAAAACGATCGCGCGGTTCGGCGACAGCCCGAATATCGTCCGAGTCTTTGAATTTTTCTATGAGAACAACACCGCGTATTTCGTGATGGAATACTTAAGCGGGCATGATCTTAAGACATACATAGCTGAAAAGGGCGGAAAACTGACCGAGGCCGAAACCCTGGATATTATCGCCCCGCTGCTGGACGCGCTCGGGCTTGTCCACGAAGCGGGAGTTCTGCACCGGGATATCTCGCCGGACAATATCTACATCACCGAAAACGGCGGCGTCAAGCTGCTTGACTTCGGCTCGGCCCGTCAGGTGCTGGGGGAACAGTCGAAGAGTCTGTCCGTTGTGCTAAAGCCGGGCTTTGCCCCGATCGAGCAGTACCAGACCCGCGGCAGGCAGGGGGAGTGGACCGATATCTACGCGCTTGCGGCGACGGCCTATTACTGCCTGACCGGTAAGGTGCCGGAGGCGGCGATGGACAGGATTGAGGAGGACAGGCTTTTATTGCCCTCGGAGCTCGGCTCCGACATCACGCCGGAATTTGAGCGGATACTGAAAAAGGCGCTCTCCGTCAGGGCGGTCGACAGATACCAGACGACCGGTGAGCTGAAGGCCGCGATTTCCGCGGTACGGCCCGGGTTGTTTGAAAATGCAGGCATTCCGCCTATCTCAACGTCGGCGGATAGTGTCCCGGCCGCACCGTGTAAGCTAGCTGTGAAGAGAAACAAGCCGAAGGCGCTGTTTACGCGGATACTTTCCGGTTTGGGGAGCAAAAGGATCGCGCTGGTGCTCGGCGCGGTGGGCATCGCCGTTATCGGGATCGCTGCGATAGGCAGTAGCCTTGCGTTTTCAAACAAAAAAGCGGTACCCTCGGAAAAAGACCTGAAGGATGGGACAAGGGTCACCGGACAGACATTCAGAACCCGCGAAGACACGTCCTTTGTTTCCGATATAGAGACATCGGCGGAATCCGAAACGGAGCCCCCGGTTATTGATACCTCGGCAGCGCCGTCAAACACGGCGCAGGCGACGACCGCACATAATACGGCGAAGCCGTCCCAGACGACCGCTCCTGCCGCCGCACCGCCGCTGTCGTCCAACTGCAGTCTGAGCAGCCTGACCCTGAGCGATTCGAACGGGCAGACGCTGTACTTCAATCCCGGTTTCAGCGCGAATACCACGCAGTATTATATTACGGTGGATTATACCTCGGATAAGGTCGCGATAAACGCGCAGGCGAGCGACTCTCAGGCGCGGCTGACAAAGGAAGGAGCCCCGCAGTCCGGCGGCTATTTCCGGCTCGCTTCAGGCGAGAACACACTTAGGGTAACGGTCACGGCGCCGTCAGGAGCGGCAAAGGTCTACGAGATATATATTTTCGTAACGCCGAACGTGTACGACTTAACCCCGTACAACGACCGGAGAGTCGAGAGGCTGAATTTTGTTGAGACGCATCTTGAGTATGCCGGTTCCGAACTTAAAATGACAGTGAGAATTTATAACAATCACACCTCGAATTATTCGGGCAATATTGATATCACGCCGAAGGTGTCCAACATTTATACCGGCGTTAAAATAGCGGAAAAGAGTAAGAGCAGCCATTATGTCAGTATCCCGTGCGACGGCGGCTACACGGATCTGGTTATTACGTTTTCCGGCGGCGAGGTTTTAAGCGCAAACGCCAATTTGTCAAAAGCGTCATTTTCCGGAACGGAATATACCTATGCCTGGGCAAATTTCGTCTCATAAAATGAAAACGGAGGCCGATGTATGAACATGAAACAGTGCAAAAACGGGCATTTTTACGATGCGGAAAAGAATGCGGAATGCCCGTACTGCAGCTCCGGAAGGACCGGGATCGTCAGACCGCTGGGAGAGGAACCGGAGATCGCCAAGACGGCGCCCATAAAGGATATCGAGGTTCCGGCTTTTCCGAAGACGGTGCCTTTGACGCCGCCGACCCGGAACGGCGGATCGACCATACCGCCGACCGTACCGCTGGACGGCGCACAGTTGAGCCCGACCGTCCCGCTGCAGGTGAACGAGAAGGGAATCGACCCAGTCAGGGGCTGGCTTGTCTGTATAGAGGGCGGAAAAAAAGGAAGGGATTTCAGGCTGCACTCCGAGAAAAACTTCATCGGCAGAACCAGGAGCAACGATGTATGCCTTGATTTTGACGAGAGCATCTCGAGGGATACATGCGCGATTATCTCTTATGACGTAAAAAAGAACAGGTTCTGGCTGCAGCCCGGCGAGGGAAAGAGCAATATCTATGTCAACGAGGATATTCTTTTGCTGCCAAAGGAACTGAGCTCTTACGACAAAATTCAGATCGGCAGAACGGTTTTGATTTTTGTACCGTTTTGCAGCGATAAATTCACATGGTAGCTGTAGCTTTATTCAATGATTCCGGATGGGCGGTGCATGGGTGCCTTTGTTTTTCAGAAAAAAGAATTCAGATAAAACACAACGAAACGCGGTGCAAATCAGGCTGGACGACGGCTCCGTTGTCCGTCTGAGATTCGGCAACGCGCAGGATATCGGCTCCAGGGACCAGCAGCAGGACTCCTTTGGATATTCCGACCTGTCGGACGCCGGGGAGACCGCCGGGAAAGGCGTTTTGGCCGTCCTTGCGGACGGAATGGGCGGGCTCTCCGGCGGGAAGCAGACGAGCGAGTACATCGTCGGCGCCATGCTCGCGATGTTCCGGGATTTCGACTGCGGCGCGGACATTCCGGAACAGCTGAGAGCCATGGCGGTTAGGATAAACGAGCAGGTATATGCCGCAAACAGCGAAAACGGCTCCGAACGCACGGGTTCGACGCTGGCGGCCGTACTGGTATGCAAAACCAGGCTCTTCTGGGTATGCGTCGGTGACAGCAGGGCGTATCTTTACCGGAAAGGCGCACTTTACCAGCTAAACGAGGACCATGTATACATAAATCAGCTGCTTTCCGGTTGTATCGAGGGAGACCTCAGCTTGGAAGAGGCGAAAAACGACAGGCAGGGACACGCACTTACGGATTTCATCGGAAAACCGGAGCTGCGCCGGATCGACTCAAGCATAAGGGGGCTTGCCCTCCAGCGCGGCGATAAAATCCTGCTGTGTTCGGACGGGGTTTATAACGCCGTCAACAACGCGTCTCTTGTGGAATGCCTCCGAGACGAGCCCCATAAGGCCGCCGCCGGCATCATTAGAGAAGTTCTGGCGAAAAAACTTATAGGGCAGGACAATGTGACTGCCCTGGTGATTGAATATCAATAACGGAGGAATTATAAGTGCTGCAATTTGTAAAAAGGTTCAAGATCGTGTTGCTTGCGGCGGCCCTGCTGCTGGCGTCGTCCCTTTCAATTGTGCCGGCTTATGCCGCTAGCGCGAGGGAAGCGGTGGACAGCGTCGTAATGGTTTACCAGAACTATATCGGACCGGATGAGAACGGGGACCCGGCGGAGTTCGCGGGATACGGCTCGGGCTTTGCCATCGGGCAGGTCGGCAAGCCGATACAGTACATCGTGACGAATTTCCATGTGATAGCCGGAGCCTACGCCTACAAGGGCGTCGTTCAGGTATTCTTCTCTGCCGCGGCGAATAGGTTTGTCCAGGCCGAGGTCTATTGGAAAAACGAGGACAAGGACCTTGCGATACTCAGACTGCCGGAGGCCACAACCGAGCGCAAAGCGATGGTGCTCTGTCCCTCGGACGAAATCAATATAGACGATACCTTTGCCGCGCTCGGCTATCCCTCGTCGGATATGATAGGAAACGATTTTCCGAAGTTTGACACAAGCGATATTTCAATCACAAAAGGAGGAATATCCAAAATCACGCGGGTCGATGAGGTGGATTGCTATCTGCTCGACCTAGATATCAGCTCCGGAAACTCCGGCGGCCCCCTTGTGAACTCGAAGGGGCAGGTCGTCGGCATAAACTCGTTCGGCATCGTTTCGCCGAACGACACCTCAACGAAGGCCAATTACGCGATAACGATAGACGAGCTGATCAGAAATGTGGACAGAAGCGTGATTCCGCTCACCGTCGCGGGGGAGATATCTCATACCCGGATTATTCTGATCGTCTGCGGAGTCCTCGGCGCTGTGATTATTCTGGTGGCTGCGGTCTGGTTTTTCATCCGCAGGAATAAAAAAGGCGGAAAAGGCGCGGAAAAGACGGCGGGGAACGCCGCCGCGGCAAGTCAAAAGCCGATGGCATCCGTTATCGGGATATCCGGCTATTTTCAGGGTAAGGCTTTCAGCGTCGGCGGTCAGCTCAAAATAGGCAGGGACAATAACAACTGCGGGCTGGTTTTCCCGATTGACCAGCCGGGAATCAGCGGAACCCACTGCGTTGTGTCCTTTGACGGAAGCGCCGCTTACCTGCAGGACCTCGGCTCGTCCTACGGAACCTATATCGGAAACGGAGTCAGGCTGGAGACGAACCGGAAGGTGCCCTTAAGAAACGGCGAGCAGTTCTGGCTTGCGGACGAGATGAATAAATTTGAAGTCAGGATCGGGTAGGCCCGCGCGATGAACACCTGTTTATATACCAACCGGGGAGGGCGCGAAAACAACGAGGACTACGCCCTCTACGCGGCCGATGGCAGTTCGGGCGTCTGGGTTCTCGCGGACGGGCTCGGCGGGCACGAGCGCGGAGAGGTAGCCGCCAAGCTCGCCGCGGAATACATCGTCTCGGCCGCCGGGAAGGAACGGGATTACACCGAACCGACGCTGTTGAAAATCGCGGACGGCGCGAACGCGCTGATCCGAAGGGAACAGCAACGGGACGGGAAAAACCGGTCTATGCGGACGACGGTTGTCGCGGCGTTCTCGGACGGTGAAAAAATAAGCTATTTCAACGTGGGGGATTCGCGGTTCTATTATTTCAAAAACGGCTGTCTTTACAGGCAGTCGAAGGACCACTCCGTTTCCCAGGTCGCCGTCGATCTCGGCGAGATCACAGCGATGCAGATCCGTTTTCATGACGACAGGAACAAGCTTTTAAAGGTTCTCGGCAACGAGGACGATTTGAAGCTTAAAAAGCTCTGCGAGCCGATCGCACTGGAGCGGGGAGACGCGTTTTTGCTCTGCTCCGACGGGTTCTGGGAGTATATCTACGAGGTCGAGATGGAGATCGACCTTATCAAATCCTCCACGCCGCAGGAATGGATGACTTTTATGGTCAAGCGTCTGCTCTCGCGGGTGACGACGAACAACGATAATTTCACCGCGATCTGCGTTTTCATATGAAAAAAAATCCCGCGCTCATGCCGCGGGATTTTTTAAAGGATTTAAACCGCCGGCAAAACATGGTATAATCAGAGCGAATGTTTTGGCGGCGAAGTAGGAGCCGGGGTAAACCGTACTGTATATAAAAAACGGCGGAGGCCGCGCCGCCGAAGAGGAGGATATGAATATGCTTTTAATCCACCACCCGCCCGAGGGGGAAAGGACCTGCGAAGATTTTAAGGTCTCCGTATGCGGAGAAAAGACGGTTCCGTACTTCGCGAGGGTTTCGGCGATACCGTACAACACCGTATGGCCGGGCCGCCAGCGCCCGGAGGAGCAGACCGAGATCGCTTCCTTTATCGGATTTGAGGCGGACGGTCCCGTATATATCGAACTGGAGGCCTGGAAGGACTTTGCGGACTGTACGGTCCGGCCCCTTTCGAAAAATATCCGCCCGGATACAAACGGGCGGCGTATCGCATTCACGCTCAATGAGCCCGGGCAGTACACCGTCGAACTGGACGGCTTTCACCGCGCGCTGCACATTTTCTTTGACCCAATATCTATTTTTGGGGTTGACCGGTCCGACGCGGATGTACTGTATTACGGGCCGGGTATCCACCGCGTCGGCAAGGTGGAACTTAATGACAATCAGACGGCGTATATCGACGCGGGCGCGGTTGTCTACGGGTCTTTCACGGCGATCAATAAATCAAACGTCCGCATCGTCGGCTACGGCGTCGTGGACGGCAGCGAGGAGGTACGCACCTCGGAGACGGGGTTGCTGGCGTATAGTTTCGAGGGCGTCGACCTGACCGACGAAAAAGCGCTGCGCGAGCTTTTACGGAAAAACGCGGTTCTGGACGGGTGCGTCCGTCTATACAACTGCAGCGACAGCAGCGTCGAGGGGGTCACGCTCCGGGATTCGGCGACCTTCGCGCTGATTATGGCCGGCTGCACCGGCTGCCGGTGCGACAGGGTAAAGACGATCGGCATGTGGCGGTACAACTCAGACGGTATCGACCTTTTCAACTGCCGCGGCTGCAGGATAGAAAACTGCTTTTTAAGAGATTTTGACGACTGTATCGTTTTAAAGGGCATCAAGGGCTGGGACAAAAACAATATGGAGGACATTACGGTGCGCGGCTGCACCGTCTGGTGCGACTGGGGACGGGCGCTGGAAATTGGCGCCGAGACCTGCGCAGACGAATACCGGAATATCCTGTTTGAAAACTGCGACATCATACGGTGCGCCCATTACTATCTCGACATTCAAAACGGCGACCGCGCGTGGGTGCACGATGTGGTTTTCCGCGACATCCGGTGCGAATACAGCCGGTACGCCCTTCCCCCGGTCTATCAGCACGATATGAACGCGCCGTACCCGGTCCCGAAGGAGCCGTATGTTCCCGCTCTGATCGCCTCCCCGATATACGACGGCCCCTGGTCTGAAGACCATATTCTCGGGCGGACAAGCGATGTTCTGTATCAGAATATTTTCGTCCTCGCCGACAACGGGCTGGGCGTACCCGGACTTGAATTCGGCGGACCGGACGAGGCGCACGCAAATCGGCGCATCATGATCGACGGGGTGTTTTTCAACGGACGCCGTCTCGGAAAAGCCGAGCTCCCGCTTGACTGCTCGCCGTTCTGCGACAGTATTGCGGTGAAGTGACCCTTTAGCCCAGCGCCGCGTCGATTGCCGCGATATAGGCTTTCGTCGGTTCATCCTCCGGGAACCCCGCGTGCCAGGGGTCTCCGCCCTTTACTTCGGTGGAGTACTTTGCCTTAACGATAAGCTCGGGTCTGTACTCGAAGTGAAAGATATCGAAGTGCGCCCATTTCCCGCCCCAGATGAAGCCGTGGTTCTCAAATACGCGCACAAGCTCCCGCGGGTAGGCGTCCAGTACGCTCTGCGCTTGCTCCCTGGTGGCCCAGCGCCAGTAGCCGAGGCTGTCGCTTCTCAGGTCGATCGCAATTCCGAAAGCGTGGGGGCTTAAGAGGTTCGTGCCGGAGATTACGCGGTAATTGTATGTCCCGTTCAGCGGATATATATGGTTGTATACGCCGGGGTCGGACCGAATCAAACTTAAAATATCGTCAAACGCCGCTTTCAGGCTTGCAGCGGCGTTATTTTTCTGGTTGAACTGCAGGCGGTATGAGCCGAACACGACGCCGGTCAGGTTTTGCCTGGTCTCGCTCTCGGTTCCGCCGTATACCTCCTTGAAAAAAACGTAAGCCCTGATCCGGCCGGGGTCCGCGTTGCCCTCCGGCACGGAGGCGATATCGTCAAGCGGATAGCTCTGCTCAAGCATGTCCTGCAGGTCCGCGCCGTAGAGCTTTTGCTCGTAGGTTTTCTGTTTTCCGTCATCGTAGAGGATTTTCTTTCCGGAGCGCATCACCGCGTAGATTTTGTCCTCGTTTTTCTCGACGCCTGCGATCGAATCCGGGTATGCGATTATCAGCGCCAGCAGGTCCCGCTTAACCGAGGTGTCGACCGCAATATCGGAGAGGGTGGCGCTTTTCAGGCGCTTGATTTCAATGCCCTGGAAAACAACAACCGCCGCCATGGATAAAAACAGCGCGGCAATTGACAGGCGTTTATATTCATGACCGCGCAAATCATCACCCCCTTAAACCATCAGCGGACCGAGTTTCGCTTTAGAATCCAGACGCAGATGACGCCGATGAAAAACGCTATCCCGCCGTAGCCGATCACGGGGTAGAAGTACTTGACCATGTTGGAAAAGCCGAACTGCGCGGCGACAAGCGCCAAAACCGATACCGCAGCGACAAACGCGGGCCAGCGCCCGGCGGGGTATATCCTCTGCGCAAAGCCGAAGAGATTGCCAACGGCGGTCGTATAGATTTCACAGAAGAGGACCAGCGCGAACGGGAGCTTTATCAGACCGGATATCCCGCCCGCGATCTCGAGCAGGGGAATCTCCGTCGCGCGGACCTCAATAATATTTGTCAGGATGCAGAAGTACACCGCGGCCATGCATATTCCCAGCACGGCGGCGCCGACGAGGGCGCCGGCAAGCAGCTTTTTTTTACTCTCCGCCGCGGCGCCGATCGGCGCGAGCACCGCAATCGAGACGACGGTGTTGTACGAAGCGTAGTTGACCGCCGACACAAGCCAGTTTGGCGCGGCGCCGCGCATAGCCTCGGCGGCGCGGAGCTCCGCGCCGGAGACCGGATTGTTAAAAAAACTGTATGCCGCAATGGACAAAAGGGAGAAAAACAGAAACGGGACGACATAGCTTATCGCGCTGACGACGCCCTTTGTACCGGTGATTACGGTGAGCGCCGAGGCGGCGGCCATGATAAGCATGCCGGACATGGGGGACAGCGATAGCTGTTCGCGAAAGATCGCGCCCGCGCCTGAAATCATCGCGGCCAGCCCGCCGAACAGGAAAATCGTGATGATGATGTCGATAAACACCCCCACGGCTCTGCCGTTGGTATGCAAAACGACGGCGACATGGGATGGTGCTTTCAGGTTTCTGCCGAGTATCAGAATCGTATAGCCGACAAAAAAAAACAGGAGCGACGATACTGCGATGCCGGCGAGGCCCAAGAGCCCGTGCGCGGTAAAAAACTGGAGAATCTCCTGCCCGGAGGCAAACCCCGCGCCGACCACCGTTCCGATATAGGTCCCCGCGATTTTAAAAACGCTGAGCGGCTGCCCGATTTTTTCCTTCATAAATTCTCTGCCTTTGATATGATATTCATATCTATGAAGCGTGAAGAGAAATTATATATTAAACCACGGGAATTATACTAAAAGACTTGAATTATTGCTGTCAACCTGCTATAATTCCAAATATCGGATAAAAGTGATGATAAGAAGTAGTAGGCATGGTCCCTGCTTACAGAGAAAAGGCGGCCGGTGCGAGCCTTCAAGCGGGAAATGCCGAAACCCGTCTTTGAGCCGCGGAGTGAGCCTGTTGCACAGGGTAAATTCCGCCGGGATCTCCCGTTACAGAGAAAGGGTATCGGGCATTAAGCTTTGTACCCGTAAGCGCGGAATATTTTCCGAATTTAGGTGGCACCGCGGACAAAACGTTCGCCCTAAGCCGGTTCACCCGGCCTGGGGCGATTTTTATTGCTTATCCGGACAAAGGGCAGAGGTTTTCATAATATTATTGTCGGGAGTGACGGAAAATGAAGCTTGATAGGCTTGTGGGGGACAGATTTAAGGAAAAGCCGGCGGACTGTGTGATCGACAGCCACGCGCTGATGCTGCGCGGCGGCTATATGAAGGCCGTGGCGAGCGGGATCTATTCGTCATACACACCGCTGACGCGGATCATGCGGAAGATCGAGGACATCATACGCGATGAGATGGACGCGCTGGGCGGGCAGGAGGTGTGCTTTCCGGTTGTGCTGCCGGCATCGCTTTGGCGGGAATCCGGCAGATACGAGGGTGTCGGCAGCGAGCTGGCGCGCTTTAGCGACAGGAACGATAACCCGCTCGTTCTCGGAATGACCCACGAGGAAGCGGCGGTCCAGCTTGTGCGCGACTGCGCCCGGAGCTACACGAAATACCCGTTCATGGTTTACCAGATACAGACGAAATTCAGGGACGAAGCGCGCCCGAGGGGCGGTCTTATCCGGGTGCGGGAATTCACAATGAAGGACGCGTATTCGTTCCACACCTCCCAGCAGGATCTCGAAGAATTTTATAACCGGTGTATCGACGCCTATCGGAGGATTTTTACCCGCGCAGGCATCCCGGAGGTTGTAACGGTCAAGTCGGACTCCGGAATGATGGGCGGGAACGTCTCGCACGAGTTCATGCTTTTAACTCCGGTTGGCGAGGACTCGATAGCGCTCTGCAGCGAATGCGATTACCGCGCGAATACCGAGGCCGCCGCGAGCGCTGTTCAGAGCACTAGGGACGCCGTTTCCGAACCGTTAAGGCTTGTTAAAACGCCGGGATGCCATACCATCGACGAGGTCTGCGCGTTTCTGTCACTGCCGAAGGAGAAAAGCTGCAAAGCCGTGGTCTACCGGGAGGGGACGAATGGGCGCATTGCGGTGCTTTTTATCCGCGGAGACCTCGAGGTAAACGAGACAAAGCTTTCGAACTTCCTCCGCTCCGAAATCCGCCCGGCGGATATCACAGCCGGCAGCGGCCTTGCCGCCGGTTTCATCGGCCCCTACGGCCTTGAGGGCGATTTTGACGTGCTGTTTGACAAATCGCTGGAGAACGCGAACAACCTCTGCTGCGGCGGGAACGTTGACGGGTATCACTATACGGGCCTCGACGCGGAAAGGGATTTAAGCGCCGTTTCATTTCACGACTTCGCGAAAATTGCCGAGGGCGGCGTATGCCCGAAGTGCGGGAAACCTTCGATCAGGATTTCCAGAGGGATAGAGGTCGGGAACATATTCCAGCTCGGGACGAAATACACCGAGCCGATGAACATGCGCTACCTTGACAGGGACGGTACGCCGCGGTGCCCGGTCATGGGGTGTTACGGCATCGGCGTCGGCAGGCTCGCGGCCTCCGTCTGCGAGGCCAGGCATGACGAGCACGGGCCGGTCTGGCCGATGGCGATCGCGCCCTGGCAGGTGCATATCTGTGCCGTCCGCCCGGACGACGCCTCCGTCAGGGAGTATGCGGATAAGCTCTATACGGAGCTTGAGGCATGCGGCATCGAGGTTATCTACGACGACAGGGCAGTCAGCGCCGGCGTGATGTTTTCCGACGCGGACCTGCTGGGCGTGCCGCTCAGGGTCGTCGTAAGCCCGCGCAATATCGGCGAAAACTGCTGCGAGCTCGCCGCGAGAGACAAATCCTTTAAGCTTAAAGTCCCGCTCGGCGCCGCGGTTCCGGCTATCAGGGAAAAAATAGAAGCCCTAAAGGGCTGATAAGCAAAACAAAAACGCGCCGTAAACCGGAATGCAGACCGGTTACGGCGCGTTTTTTACGATCTATGGTCTTATTTGGTCTTCGGACCGACGCAGCAGCCCCCGCACTTATCGCATTCGCTGCAGCCGATGCATTTGCCGGCCTTTTTTCGCTTGGCAATGAAGCGGACGGCGAGGAATGCGCACAGCGCGACAACGGCGATCAGAATACCGTCGAATAGATTCATAGCATCACGTATAATTAAAACCATCTCGAAAGGGGTGGTTTTAATTATTTCTCCTTTCTTCAAAATGTTATATGGCAGGAGTAGCTACCTGCGATATAATCAGTACAAGCACTGTGGATTTGTATCTAT
>JAPXRI010000044.1:0-17519 GCA_033813635.1 Bacillota bacterium | reverse complement strand
ACATTTTTGAGATTAACTCGCTGTCAAAATTCCTGATCTCACCGATCGCGTAGTTAATCGTCATCGACATGTTCGTGCCGGTGTCTCCGTCCGGCACCGGAAAGACGTTCAGCTCGTTCAACGCCTGTTTCTGATTTTCGACCGCCGCGCCCGCATTTATCAGCATCTCCTTGAAGTCAATGCCGTTCACAGTGTTTTTCAAGTTACCCAACTCCCGAAATGATTTGTCAGCTCACAATGATGGAATCTACGAAAACATCGACACGGCTGACCTTTATTCCCGTCTGTTTTTCCACGACATATTTGACTTCGTTCATAATCGACCTCGCGACGGCCTTCATATTGACACCGTGCTCTACGGCGATATGCAGTTCGATGCTTACGCTGTTGCCCGTTACCCTCACCTTGACGCCTTTATGGAAATTTTCGCCTTTAAGCAGCAGGACAAGTTCGTCGCCGATTCCTCTCACCGTCATCCCCTTGACACCGAAACAGTTCAGCGCGGCGTATCCGCTTATCACCGAGATGATTTTATCGGATATCTCGATATAACCTTTATTTGTCACGATCTTCATGTTTTAAGAACCTCCATCTGCGCTGCATCGAATAAATCGGCCTACAGATTATACAAATACTTCTTATTGGAATATTGTACTATATCTTTCCTCTTTTTACAAGAGTATTTATCCCTGCGGGTTATTTTCCGGCGTTTCCAGAGAGCCCCTCGTTAATCCACTCAAGGTATCGCCCGGCTTCGCCCTCCTGGGTGACCGCGGATATCGAGACGTTTTCCGGCCTGAACATCTCCGCGGCGAGTGCCATGACATCCGCTTCCGTCACGGCGTCGTACTTCGCCGCTATCTCGTCGGCAGTCGGTACTCTCCCGGCCAAAAGCAGGTTTTTGCCCATATGGGTCATCCTTGCCGAGGTGGATTCCAGTGACATCAGCATGCCGGACTTAATCTGCGTACGCACCTTGCTCAATTCCTCTTTCGTTATGCCGTCGCGCACGAGCCTTGAAATCTCGGCGCCGATCTCGACGACGGCCTGCCTCTCCGTTTCCTTTCCCGTCCCCACATACACCACGAAGGCGCCCGTATCCTCGTGGGTCGCCAGCAGCGAGTATACAGAATAGCACAGCCCGAGCTTCTCCCTCACCCTCTGGAATAGGCGGGACGACATATTGGCGCCGACGATGCCGTTCAAAAGAGCGAGCGCGAAGCGCCGGTCGGAACGGTATGACAAGCCCGGAAAACCGATCGCGATATGGCTCTGCTCCGTCTGTCTGACCGCGGCAGATATATGGGGCCGGTACCTGCTCTCCCCGCTCTGAGGTCTTTTCGCAGCCGCGCAGGCGGAAAACACGGCTTTGATATTGTCAATGTCCCCGTCGGTGAAGTTGCCCGCGAGGGAGATGACGATCCCATCGCCCGTATAATGGGATTTCATATATGAACGCAGCGTCTCGCTGTTGATGCCTTTCAGGGTTTCCCGCGTCCCGAGAATCGGCATCCCGAGCGGCGTCTTGTCAAATACGCCCAGCAGAAGTCTGTCTATGCAGAACTCCTCGGGCTCGTCCATGCTCATATTTATCTCTTCGTTGATTACGCCCCGCTCGACATTGACGCATTCCTCGTCAAACCTGCTGTTGAAAAACATATCCGAGAGCAGTCCGACCGCCCTTGGCAGCTCCGTATCGAGCACGCGCCCGTAATAGCAGGTGCACTCGCTGGTTGTGAACGCGTTGACCTCGCCGCCGAGCATATCCATCAGCTCCGCGAGTTCCGAGGCGTCTCTTGTCTTGGTCCCTTTAAACAGCATATGCTCAATAAAATGCGAAATGCCGTTCAATTCCGGGGGCTCGTGTCTTGTGCCGCTTCCCGCCCATATTCCGACGGAGACGCTTCTCACATACGGGAGCTTCTCCGCGACAATTCGCACGCCGTTCTCCAAAGAAATTATTTCGAACATGATTATTCTCCATTTACTCCTTCTAAGCCGGTATACCGGTTTATTATTCCCGCGTTGTCCGCATAAAATCTTAAAACAAAGCCCGACGGTAAACGGAGCGAATTTTCGCTCCGCGCCGTCGAACGCCTTAAACTGTTATTGCTCTTTATGGCCGTGTGTTACGAAATAGCCCGCGCCGAATCCCGTCATCGCGCACACTATCCCGACCACGACGAGCGTCCAGAACGGCACGTCCCCGACCTGGGACAATCCCTCCTCCGGATCCTCCGTCGGATTTTCCAATTCCGTGGTCTCCGCGGTCTCCGCGGGATCCGTCGTCTCGGCGGCCGTCGTCGCCTCCGTCTCGCTTGAGGCGTTATATTGGGGCATTCGGAATACCGTCACATAGTAGTCCTTTGTGGAGCCGTTTTCGGCCGTAACCGTAATCTTGAGCCTGTTTTCGCCGAGCTCAAGCTGCTGCTCAACCCCGGCGACGTCGGAGGCCCTCTCGTCCTCCGCCTCTCCCCCGATTGTTATGCTGGAAAGCTCGTACGGGAGATACACCGCGTATTCCGTAACCGCCGGATCGAATGCGGGGGAAAGAATTCCGGCACTCAGATTAATCGTTTTCAGGTTCGCGTTCGAGCTCGGAACATAGTTCGGGTCCTGCGCCCTGGTCACGGAGATAGTGTACGTCTTCGTGGCTCCGTTCGGCGCGGTCACGACTATTGTCACCGTATTCTGCCCCACCGAGAGATCCGTTCCCGACACGCTCACCTTAGCCCCGGAATCCTCTGCCGCGGCCGACACGCTGAGCCTGGAGATATCATAGGAAACGGATGCGGAATAGCTCGTGGTGCCCGACGAGAACGCCGGCGAAATCGTCGCGTTTCCGACGGTCAGGCTTTTGAGGTTCGTATTCCCGGAGAGCGGCGCCGCGAGGTTTACGGAATAGGTTGCGGAGGGGTAGTAATCGGCATTGCCGTCGCTCACCTCGACACCGCTTGAGTAGACCTTGATGTTCGTGCCCGTCGACAGGCCGCTTTTCACCTTGAAGGTCAGCGAAATCAGCTGCTTGCTTGAATTGATCGTCGAATTGAGCGCGTCGTTGATGCATATGAACGTTATGTTCCCCGCACCGTCGGAGCTTACGTCGTAAGACCAGCCGCTGATGGTGCCGCCGTAACTCTGGTAGGTAAGCCTGCTGGCGTCATAGACAAATTTACCGCGAGCGGACAACAGGCCCGTGCCGTTCAAATAGACCTTCAGCGTGATCGTGTCCCCTGCCCTGACGGTCGAGCTCCCGCTTATCGAGAGCGTCGGCGCCGTGGCGAAGGAGGGTGCGGCAGCCGCGAAAATTACAATAAGCGCAGCGATGATCCCCAAACTCTTTTTTATCATTTTTCTGCTCCCCAACGTTAATATCCTATCCCTGTAATCGTTTCTTTTCCGAGAAGACACGCTTTGACCTTGACAAAATCGGTCAGCGTAATCTTTCCGTCGCCGTTCACGTCCGCCGCGTGCGCACAGCCGCCGGAGAATACTGTTTTCCCGAGCAGATGGGCCTTTAGCTGCACAAAATCGGTCAGCGTGATCTTTCCGTCGCCGTTCACGTCGCCGGTCACGACGATGGTCAGGCTTTGCAGCACGTTCCCGTCCACCGTCAGCTTCGCGGTCATACCGGTGCCGACATGTGCGCTACCCGTCACCTCCGCGCCCCCGTTGTACACTTTCACAAGCGCGGGATAATTGAGGTTTGACAGGAACTCGGACACCGACACCCCGGTATTTATCTGCGAGATCAGCCCGGCGGACGCGTTTAGGTGGTATTTCTGCGATGATATTTCGGCGGGATATGTGGTCACGGATAGCGCCGCGCTCTGCGGGCTTGCGAGGCAAACCGCAGTCTCCGCTTTTCTGATATAAAATGTATAGGTCGTATTCGGACTTAGGTTCCGGAACGTGGGGCTCGTCTGCCAGGCGCCGTCCCCACACCGGTATTCGCAGCCCGAAACCGCGACAAGGGTGACCTCGTTGTATGTTTTTCCTGAGAGCGACGGAGCCGCGGGGGCGTCCTGTCCCGCCTTGCCCGGAACCAGCGGCGCCGACGTCAGGGAGCCGATATAGACTCCGCTGCCGGACACCGTCAGCGTGATGCTGCTGCCGATGTCCTGCTCGGTCAGCGTATAATCGGCCGACGTAGCCACGACCTCGCCGTTTCTCATCCATTGATAGGCGAGGTTGCCGGAAGTAGTTTCGGCAGGCAGAAGCGCGGTGAGGTCCGCGCTCAGCTTTTGCCCGTAGACCGCCGAGCCGCTAATCGAGATCGATCCCGAAATCGGCCTCCCATATGTCATGACCCCGGTTACGAAAAGCGTCGCGCCGTCGCTGCCGGGCGTAAACGTCACACTGCCATTTTCCGAGACGACGACGTAGCCGCCCTTGCTCAGCACGGTTTCAGCCGTAATTTCAGCTTTATCTTTTACGCTGATAATCGAGCCGCTTTCGCCCGGGTTTGCGGTGACGCTGCCCGATTTCACGTAAACCGTGCTGCCTGCGGAGGCGATCATCCTCCAGTCGGAGGTCAGACTGACCTCTCTCTGGTGGTTCACGGATGGTATTTCGGAGGGCAGACCGGCGTTCCCCACAAGCTGGTCCGATACAGAGTCCGCGAGGCTTTCGAGCGTCAGCCCGTCGTAGGCGCTCTGCCCGAAGGAGGAGACGGCGTTGTTTCTGCTCCCCAGCGCGATTGCCTCATTGGCTTTCCCGGTGATATACTGAATCAGCTCGTTTTTAACCTTATTCTGCATGTAGGAGAAGGAAATTAAAGGATCCGCTCCTGTTCCGGCCGCCAGTGCGCTTATGCCGAGCGAAGCAAAAAGCGTTATCGCCAAAACCGGAAATATTAATTTAAACAACGCGTTTTTCACGCCGACGGCTCACCTCCGGACACGCACTTAAATATCCTCTCATTATAGAATTATACATCATACGCTCCTCTTTGTAAAGCTATTGAATAACGGTCCCGGATTTCGTATAATATCAATTGGAAAAATTTAAAAACGCCGGGAGGAAGCCGATTATGAATTGCTATAAAGGTACCGCTGTTACATCTGAAAAGGAATTTGACCAATTGCTGCAAAATGGTAATTTTGTCAGCATAGCGACCCTGCCCTGGGGCGGGAGCTACCTACCCGACTCCCGCGGGATTGTAAGCCCGGACTACGTTACGGGCGGAATCTGGGTCGGGCTGTCGACCATAGAGCCGTATCAAAATATCAGAGCGACCGTCAACGAGTTCGACGGCCGCGTCTGGGAGGACTCCTGTCTTGAATTCTTCGTCAATCCGATGCCGGAAAAAGGGCTTTCCTATCTCAACTTTGAAAACAACTCGCTCTCGGCGATGCTCTGCGGCGTCCATAACGGCGAAATCGACGGCCAGCCGGAGGGCTATTGTGCCGCCGATTTCAGGATGCGCCTCACCCGCGTCCCAGCGGACGAAAAGCGCCTGTTTTGGAGCGTTCGCTTTTTCATCCCGTTTTCGTATATAAAACGCTATTTTCCCGATTTCAACCCGGTTCCGGGCATGAAAATCACCGGAAATTTCTATAAATGCGGGGATTTATGCCCCATTCCCCATTACCTTTCCTGGTCGCCGGTGATCTGGCCCTCTCCGAACTTCCACCGTCCGGAATGCTTCGGCGAAATCATCCTGTAAGCCGGAATCATTGTAAAAAATCCTTTTTTGTGCTATATTAGTATCGGTGGCTTAGAAACGTCTTAAGCGATATCTGCCCGGACGAGGTGCGAAATGGGAGTTCAATATGACAACCTTATAAAGCAGACCGGGCTTAAATCCACAAAGCAGCGCTGCGCAGTCCTTGAGGTACTGGAGCGGAGCGGCCGGCCGCTTGCGGCGGAGCAGGTGTACACCGAGCTCTCCGGGAACGGAATAAACGTCAACCTGTCGACGGTATACCGGACGTTGGAGACGATGGCCGATAAAGGCCTGATCATAAAACTCGGCATCACCGGCGACAGCAGGGCGCTTTTTGAGTTCAACACAAACAAACACCGCCATTACCTTGTCTGCCTCGGCTGCAAAAAAATTCTGGCGATAGACCACTGCCCTCTCGAGGCCTACGAGGCCAGGCTCGCAAGCCAGACGGATTATGAAATCGCCGGCCACCGGCTCGATGTTTACGGCTACTGCCCAAAATGCAGGAAAAAAGGCAAGACGGACGGCGGAAACGGCTGACGATAGGCCGGGAGGAGCCGCGCCGAGAGTCTACATCCGTTTACAATAAAAGTCCCCGAAAGCAGATTCGGGGGCTTTTTCCATTAATTACTTTTACTATATGTTGTCGCTGTTCATTTTCCGCGTAAAGACCCAAACCGCGGCGGCGGTCAGAACCGCGGCGTACCCGATCACCCACCACAGGTCCGGAAATACGGCGGAGTAATTCCCGTTAAGCGCTGCCCTGCCGGCGTTTACCGCATGAATGAACGGCAGCGCTTCGGCTACTTTTAGGAACGCGCCGCCGACAAGGCCGACGTCGAACCATGTGCCGGAAAGCCAGGCGCTGAGGTTTGTTAAAAGCGCGCCGCAGACGCCTCCCACCTGCCTGTCGGTGAACAGGCTGCCGCAGAGGAGTCCTATCGCGATGAAGAGCACCGCCGCGGGAATTAGGACGAGAACGGACACCAGCGCGCCGGCGCTTATCCGCAGTCCCAGAATAAACGCCGCTGCGAAGCAGACAATTATCTGCCCGAGCGCCATCGGCAGCAGCGGCAGCGTGTAGCCGAAAATGAAATCCGCCGCCGTCAGCGGAGAGGCGAACAGGCGCAGCATATACGCGCTGGTCCTGTCCTTCGCAATCAGCATTCCCGAAAACAGCGATACAAACGAGAGGCTGAAAACCGCAATGCCCGGCGCCAGCTTGTCAGGCGTATACAGCTCGACCGGGACTCTCGATTCGATCGCGGAGAGCAGCAGCAAAATCACAATGGGAAACCCCAGCCCGAACGCAAGATTGATCGGATCCCTTACAATCTCCTTTGCGTTCCGGGACGAAAACGCAAGCATTTTCACTGTACCTTGCCCTCCTCTCCGGCAAAATAGATAAACGCGTCCTCAAAATCATCGGCGTTTGCTCTTTTTATAAGCTCCTGCGCCGTTCCGACAGCCTTCAGCTCGCCGTGAGTCATAATGCCGATTCTGTCCGAAAGCACTTCGGCCTCCTCGAGGTAATGGGTGGTCATAATCATTGTGACGCGGCCCTTGAGCTGCTCGATTAGCTTCCAGAGCCCGCGCCGCGCAAGCACGTCGAGGCCGAGTGTCGGTTCGTCAAGAAACAATATCGACGGCTCCGGAATCAGCGCCATCGCGATGCCGAGACACCTCTGCCAGCCGCCGGACAGTTTTTTCGCCCTCGAACGCGCGATATCCGACATGCCAAACGACTCGATCATTTCCTCCGCTTTTTTCTCGCAAAGCCTTCTGCCACTCCCGTAAATCCCCGCTATCAGCTCAAGATTTTCCTTTACCGTCAGATTCGGGGCAATCGCCGTCTCCTGCGGCGAAACGCTGATATGGTTTTTTACTCTCGCCGGGTCTTTCACCACGCTGTCCCCCAGCAAAATCGCGTCGCCCGAGGTAGGCTTGGTTAAGCACGATAGCATCTTGATCGTCGTGGATTTCCCCGCCCCGTTCACCCCCAGCAGCGCGAAAAGCTCACCCTGCTCTAACGACATATTAAGCGCGTTCACGGCTGTTTTGTTTTTATATTTTTTTGTCAGGTCAATAGCCGATATCGCGGTCATTTTATGTGGCCATCCCTTTCTCTCGTCGGAAAAGTATCACCTTTCGGACTCGTCTTCCAGGTCTTTATCCAGCTTTTTTATCTCTTTTGCGAAGTAAACGCTCTCCTCCTCGGCTGCGTCGGGGTACAGCTCCCTGGCTCTTCCGTCGAAGATAGCGTCGGCGATTTTGTTGAAGACTCCGAATCTCTCTATCGCGATGCCCCTCTCCGTATCGGCTAGCAGCAAAAGCGTATCTTGTATTACTTATATAACTAATTATACCACACGCCAGTTTTATGTCAACTGCAAAAAGCTCTCCGGCGCGCTGAGATATCCGCGCGCTCCGGAGAGCTTTCATAATTTATTCTATTTCTCGATTGCGGCCTTCTGCGACGTGATCTCCGCGATCACCTTCGGTTCGAACTTCGGCGTGCGCTCGTAGGTATACAGACCGTTGACCTCCTGCTCCACGTCCGTCAGCTGCGTATAGCAGAATGCGCACATCTTCGGGTTTTGTATAAGGGTTGTGACCAGCCCTCGGTAGCGCGCGATGAACTCCTCCTCCGTCTTCGGCGCCTTGCCGTAGCCCCAGCCGGGTCTGCCAGGGGCCCACCATATACCGCCGAACTCGCTGACGAAAAACGGTCTGTCCCCGGTATACGTTGCGGGGTCGTTTGCGTTGATGAACGGTATCCCGCCGGCGGCGTAAGCCTCGTAGTTCGCCGCCAGATCGGAGGGTTCTTGCGTATAATCGTGCGAGTCGTAAACATCCGTCTGCACATGGAAATAGCCGCTGGTGTCGATCACTGGGCGCGTCGGGTCGAGGCGTTTTGTCACCTCGTATACGGCCTGCAGGATTCTCGGCTCCTGGTTTTTCTTTGTCTCGTTGAACGGGCACCAGCCGATAATCGACGGGTGGCTGTAATCCCGCTCCACAGCCTCCGTCCACTCGGGCAGGAAATTCAGAAGCGCCGACGGTCTCGACAGGTCCAGACCCCAGTTGGCGTGCTCGCCCCAGCAGAGGTAGCCGAGCTTGTCCGCCCAGTAAAGGTACCTCGGCTCGAATATTTTCTGATGCAGCCTCGCGCCGTTGAAGCCCATCGCCATCGCACGCAGAATGTCGTTTTTCAGCTCGTCGTCGCTGGGAGCCGTATAGATTCCGTCCGGGTAGAAGCCCTGGTCGAGAATCAGCCGCTGGAAAACAGGCTTTCCGTTTATTGTTATCATGTTGTCGGTAATGTCAACGCTGCGCATTCCGAAATAGCTGTAAACGGCGTCAATCTCAACGCCGTCCTTTTTCAGCGTAAGCTCCAGGTCGTAGAGCCTGCCGTGGCCCGGCTCCCAGAGCCGGAGCTCGGAAAGCGGGAGCGCCAGCGCCGTGCCGTTCCAGCCTGCCTTCACCGCGGCGGAGCCGGTCGGCCTCCCCTCGTAGGAAGACCTTGCCTCGATTGTATATCCCCCCGCGTTCAGGCTTCCGCCGAGCTTTACGCAGATGTCGACCTTTTCGTTTTTTACGTCCGGCGTGATGGAGACGCCCTTAATGTAGACATCGGGCACGTGCTCTGCCCAGACAGTCTGCCAGATACCCGTGGTGCGCGTGTAGCTGCAGCCGCGCGAATGGTAATCCTCGCACTGCTTGCCCCTGGGCTGGTCCCCGCTGCGCAGGTCGTCCTCCGCGCAGACGGTGATCACGTTTATCCCGGATTTAAGCTTGCGGGTAATGTCGAACGAAAACGAGACATACCCGCCGAAATGCTTCCCGACGCTCTCGCCGTTGACGTAAACCTCGGCGCAGTAGTCGACCGCGCCGAAATGGAGGATGACCCTCCCGCTCTCCCAGGCCTTCGGCAGCTCAAGCTCGCGCCTGTACCAGACACAGGGTATGAAGTCCTTGTGCTCTATCCCGGAAAGCTTGCTCTCCGGGCAAAAGGGCACCGTTATTTTTTCGCCGAGATGCTCGGCCTTAAAAAGCTCCCGCTGTCTGCCGCTGATGCCGAAATCAAACTCAAACTCCCAGACCCCGTTCAGATTTAGCCAGTCCTCCCGCCGCAGCTGCGGGCGCGGGTATTCCGTACGCGGAATTGCCATACTGAAAGCACCCCTTATCAAAAAATATAAAAATCACGGAGACAGACGCTTTAGAACCGGCCGCCGTGCTCCCTCGCATAGTAAAATATGTACTGCTGAATGATCCCGGCGTACTCCCCGTACGCCTCCGCGTCAAATCCGCCGGGGTAGATTGTTTTCAGCGCGCGCTTCATCCACACGTCCACCGGAAACGCCTCCGTCCTCGAAAAGCCGTAGAGCATCACGCAGTCTGCCACCTTCCGGCCGACCCCCGGCAGACGCATCAGCTCTTTTCTCACCTCGTCCGTCGGTATGTCCCCGCTTTTCAACGCTTCCAAATCGAGCCGCCCGGACGCAACGGCCTCGGCGGCCGCAATCAGGTACGGCGCGCGGTATCCGGCCCGAAGCGGCGAAAGGTCCTCCGGCCGCATGCCGGCGAGCCTCTCCGGCTCCGGAAAGCGCTTTCCGCAGTCGGTTTTCTCCCCGTAAAGCGCGCAGAGCCGCCGGATAATCCCCTTTATCCGCGGGATATTATTGCACTGCGAAATGATGAACGAGCAGAGCGTCTCCCAGGGTTCCTGTCTCAATATCCTGATCCCGCTGCCAAACCCGGCGGCGGTTTCTAGGAACCTGTCGCCACGGATACGGCCGGGGATCGCCGCGTAATCCCGGTCAAGGTCGAAATAATTCCTCCAGAAGCGTTCAAAATCCTCTTTTTTACAGAGCAGTACCGTGCTCTCTTCGCACCGGGAAACCGTTATTCCTCTTCCCCCGGCAATGCCGAAAAAAGAGCCGCCTTCGCATCTGTCGAAACGAAAGCACTGCCCGCACTGAAATGTCTGTTCCGGTGAAAACGCGTGTTCACCGGTCAGTATTGTTTTATTTTCGTAAATCTCAATCATATCCGGCTCTGTTTGCAAAGAATATAAATCCGATGTATAATTATATCAATTAACCGGAAGAGGTGCAAGCGCATTGAGGGAAAAAATCTACACGATTCCGATCAACGAGAGCTTCGGCGAGCGCTCCGGCTGTCCGCTCTGCCGGCTGTACGCGATTTCACGCAAAAAAGCGCTGGATTATATCACGGGTTCCGCCATGATGGAGCCGGACGTGCGCATCGAGAGCAACAAAAAGGGCTTTTGCAGGGAGCATTTCGCGGAGATGCTGAGGATAAACGCGAGGCTTCCGGTGGCTCTGATGCTCGAAAGCCATATGGACGAGCTTGAAAGGAACGTTTTCACCTCCGCTAAAGGTTTTCTCGGCAGAGGCTACGACCCCGAGAAGGTCGCCGTCTCGGCGGCCGAGGCCGTGCGCAGCTGCTTTGTCTGCTCCCGTATCGCGGACGATATGGGAAACTACCTCTCGAACATCGTCTTCATGTGGAAAAGCGACCCGGAATTTCAAAGGCTCTTCGGGGAGCAGGAGGGCTTCTGCCTTCCCCACCTGGCCGAGCTCTTAACCGCGGCGCGGCGCGGGCTCGGCAAAAAGGAGCTTTTCGATTTTGCGCAGATCTCGGTCGGTCTGACAAAAAAATACCATGACGCGCTCCGCGGAGATCTGGCCGACTTCACGAAAAGCTTCGATTACCGCTACGCGGGCGAGCCCCAGTCCGATCGCATCAAGACATCCGTCGAGAACACGGTGAAATACCTCTCTTCGGAGAAGAAATAACGCCGGGTTTTTATCCGCGAAATATACCCGGAATATTTTCCCGGGACCTAAAAATCCATAAAAGTTTTTTCCAGTCAAGGAATTATTTATGTATAAACACGTATGTTTTCAACCGTAATTTTCCATTGCCTGAATTTGGCGGTTGAAAAAATCCCCCGGAAATAGGATAATCGGCTTACAGGCGCGAAACTCACGCCCTCCGAGCATCCGGTTTCCGGGGGATTTGCCGCTATTTACGCGGTTATCTCGCGACGACTTTGATCGACACGGGTTCCAGCGATACGGTCTTTCCGTCCGGCAGGACGACGTCCGTGTCCTCCATCAAATCGTTGTAAATCACAAGCTTGCCGGTTTTCAGCGCGCTCATATAGACGCCGCGCTTCTTCTCGGCCTTGAGCATATCTCGGGTTAGCGGATTCAGGTTTTCCATTTTGATAAGCTCTTCCGCGATATCGTCGATATAGGCGTCAAGGGGCTCGCGCATCGTGTTAATCAGGATGACCTTCCCTTTGCCCGTATCCCCTCTGAGCCAGCGCATATAGACGCTGTTGTCGTCCTCGACGGTATGGGGCCCCTGGGCGGCGTTGGAACGGATAATGGGGTAAATAACGGTTCCCCCGTTCCTGACATAGGCGTCGATTTTCTCAAGCGCTTCGGCCTCGACGAAATCGCCATCGTGGCCTCTCGACAGAAAGACCAGAGCCTTGTAGCCGTTTTTCTCCAGCGCGCCGTCCAGAATCATGTGTTCCGAGCAGAAATCATAGTCGAGCTTTCTTCTGAGCGGGAAGACCTGGGAGAAAAAGGATGAGCCGTCAAGGTAGCGGATCGATGAGTCGCTCAGTTTCGACAGCGTGTCCGGGTAAAGGACGGCCACGTCGATCACCGGCTCGCTCCTCTCATCCAGCAGCGGCGCGTATTTGAGCCAGCGCTCGGCGCTCTCGTCGCAGCCGGTGAAATTCCCGTGGTAGTAGAAAAGGTGCTGGCCGTTGTTCACAATGATGTTAAAAAGACGGTTGATTACGCTGCGCGCAGTACCGTAGCCCGCGGGCTCGGAGCCGAATTTAACCCCGTAGAACCGCGCGGCGCTCGAGAGCATCCGCGTGATCGCGAAGTTGAGCTCGTAGCTCTCGTCCTCGTTCGTGGCGCGAATTCCACCGTCGATCGGGACCATGCCCTTTGTCTGGTCGGTGAAGTCCGTCCCGCACTCGCAGAGGCCCCAGCCTCCGGCGGACTGGAAGATATCGTGGGACTTCAGCTCGTCGCGCACCCAGACGCCCCATTTATTGCACCAGTTTGTCATCTCCCACATGTACCAGTCGACGAAATCCTTGCGTTTACGCTTTACGTTCGTCGAGGAGGGCAGGAATGTTTTCACTTCTTCAAAGGACTCGTATTCCTCTTTCCACGCGGAGTTCAGCGCGGCGACATCGCCGTATTTTTCCCGGAGCCACTGCTGAAAACGCACGCTTGCGCTCTCGTCTCCGGCCCACCAGCCGATGTGCATGTGTTCCTTCATTCCCTTATAGCCCCAGTTGCCGCTGGCGGGGTATTGGCTCTCTCCGTAATTCCCGCTCGGCCCGAGGCGGATGCCGAACACGTTTTTGTTCCCCTCATAGTGGCGGCCGAGCTCATGGAGATAGTCCACGACATACGGCGTCTGGTGGTCGTTGAAAATCGTCGGCACGTTGTTTTCCATGCCGTGTTCAAGACAGACGAAGCCCTTGAAGCCGGGAGTACCCTCCCTGAACCACTCGGGCAGCGCGTAGGCGGAGCCGCCGATAATCAGCGGGAACCAGTGCATGCCGTATTCCGCCGCCAGCGCGATCACGGCGTCGTAATAACTCCAATCATATTTGCCTTTTTCGTATTCGACAAAGTTCCACTTGACGTAGCTCTCGACACCGTTGAAGCCCAGGCTCTTGATATAGGGTAAAAGCTCGCGCATCGACTCGAGCGCATTTTTAAGCCCTTCGCGGGAGGGCGAATCGGTACCCGCGGTATTGACAAGCTGCAGGGGTTTTTTCAGCTCAAACGGGGGTTTTACCTCTCCGGGTTTGACCCTGTCCGCGATCGCCGCGCCGATAAAATCCTCATCCCTGCCCGGGGTGATGCCTATCTCAACCAAATCCGGCATTCCGAACACTTCGACCAGCACATCCTTCGTGCACGCCTCGGGTTTGAACAAAAAAGCCGCTTTACGTTTTCTACCGGTCCCGCACGCCGTATATCCGGCGACAGCCGACGCGCCTCTCCCGTTGACCGAAACCGACGCGTAGGAGGGCGTTCCGTCTTTAAACTCCGCGCAGATCGTGTAAACCTCGGCTTCAGGGAGCGGCTCGGTGTTTTTGTACGCGGCCCCCTTCCGCTGATAGAGAAAATCCTTGACCTTTCCGGCCTTTGGGTAATCGTTTCTGACAAGCTTCAAAGGTATCATTTAAAAGCCCCTTTCCAAGTTTAACTGTCAAGGCAATTATACCACAGTATCCCGGCCTGTAAAGACCAAATCGGCCGGTGACGCGAAAATTTTAAATCGTGAAATCGTGGAACCCCTTGCCGCAGAGGGCGGTTCCGCGCAGACAGCCGATTCTGCGGAGAAAAGGAGTACAGACATGAAACTGAAGAAAATTATGTTAATGCTTCTCGCCGCTCTGATGCTCGCAGCGTTCGCGGCGCCATTGGCCAACGCCGCCGGCAGCACCTCGTACGCCGGCAGGGTGACGACTTCCTCGCAGTCGCTGAATGTTCGCAGCGGCGCGGGCACGTCCTATTCAATCGTGGCCTCTCTCCCGTCCCAGAGCATCGTCACGGTCCTGTCCGTGAGCGGAGGTTGGTACCGGGTCGAATATGCAGCCGGAAAGTACGGCTACTGTTCCGCGTCCTATATCAGCCCGGTAAGCGGAAGCTACGCCGCCTATGTAAGCTTAAACTCGGGCTATCTGAACGTCAGAAGCGGCCCGGGCACGGGCTACGGAATTACGGGCTCGCTCTATAACGGCGCATACGTCGTCGTCCTCGGGTCGTCAAACGGCTGGTACAGGATTCTGTACGCCGGCGTAAAAACCGGATACGTCAGCGGGGCCTATATTAAAACCTCTAAAACCTCAACCTCGACTGCCTATTCGAAAATCAGCCTTTCCGTCCCGAGCTATAAGCAGACCGACAGCCGCTGGAGCAGCGTGGCGGTGGGAAACTCCGGCCGTACGATAGCGGATATCGGCTGCGCTACGACCGCGCTGGCGATGACGGAGAGCTACCGCCGCGGATACACGGTCACCCCCGCCGCGATGGAGTCGGAACTCTCGTACACCCCGGGCGGCTCGGTATACTGGCCGTCAAATTACGTGTTCTCCACGTCCTCGTCCTACCTTGCGGTGCTCTACTCGAAGCTCTCTGCCGGGAAACCCGTTATCTTCGGCGCAAAAACGGCTTACGGTTCGCTCCACTTCGTGGTCGTCACCGGCTTCACGGGGGGTGGCACTCTCACCGCGTCCGGCTTTACGATAAACGATCCGGGCAGCTCGTCGAGGACGACGCTTTCCCAGTTCCTGGCGGCATATCCGTACTTTTATAAGTTGGCATATTATAACTGATTTTGTGGCAAAAGATAAAATTCTTTGTATATCGTGCAAAAAAATCAGTATGCCCCATAAAAAGACAGCATTCGACATTACCTTGTGTTATGATTATCAAGCCGTCGCCCTTTCGGGTAATGTCAAATATCTGTACTTATTATGGAGGAAAAAAATGAAAAAAAAGAATGCCAATGACAACCTAACATGCGTCATCGTCGGAATTGATTGGAACTGGCTCTGCGTTTTCCGCGCGAGGCGCAGACTGGAGAATCTAGAAAAAAGCGGTAAAGCGCTTTCGTCCGAGGAGTTCTGCAGGGAAAACTCAGATTTAAGCCGCCACTGCGCAAGACTGATGAGATTATACGACAAAAAATGAATGACGGCTCGGTAAGAAAATCGGAGCATCTGCCCGTGTCGACGGCCGCGGCGCAGCGGATCCGAGAAATATCAGACAGGCTTAAAAATGTCCGTAAAGGTCATTTTTAAGCTTTTTTTCTATGCGGCGGTCATTTTCGCGCTTGACAGCGTGAGCCTTGTTTGCTATAATTCTTCTGCCGTTTGACGCGGATGTAGCTCATCCGGTAGAGCGCCACCTTGCCAAGGTGGAGGTAGCGGGTTCGAGCCCCGTCATCCGCTCCAAAAAGCCGGCTGAAAGCGATACACTTTCAGCCGGCTTTTATTTTATCCGGAGTACCCCGCCTTGCGGAATCGGAGATGCGAGCCGGATTATCCGCAGCTCTTGTCCCTCTTTGGACGGATTAATCGACCGCTACCGTCCTTACAAGGATCGTCTTCACCGGAGTGCCGTCCGGCGCAGGATACCGGAAATGGGCATAGCCTAGAAGCGCAGTCTGGTCGTCAATGGGATAAAGCGCGGTGTAGAAGCAGGAATCGTTGTCTTCGATACCGAGGTCCATGGGCTCACCCCAGTTCATGCCCGACGGGTTGTCGGACGCGCGGAGATACATCCGCGGGCGGCCGTAGGAAGCCAGCGTTACGCCGCATCTCAGCGTCATAATTTGTGGGAAGACCCCGACCCTGTCAAAGACCACTGGGCGGCTCCAAGACCTGCAGCCATCGGTGGAACGGGCGATGTAGCTCGGGCAGCCGCCGCCCGTGCGCATCAGCATCACAACGGAACCGTCCGGCATCTGTTCCATCATCGGTTCGCAGAAGCCTTCATCCCCCGCACCGCCGGTGCAGTATTCAGGCGTCGTCAGTATCTGTGAAATCAGAGTCCATGTCCGCGCGCTGTCGTCGGAGCGGAAAACATATACGTTATAGCGTCCGTCCGACGGAACCTTTCCGGTTTCGGCATCAAAGCCGTTGATGTAGGTGCACAGATAAAGCGCTCCGCCGATGGAAATGCAGCTTCCGTTTCCCAGCATCATTATCGCCGCCAGGGGAAACAACTTGTTCTCCCGGTTGGCAATCGTGGGCATATAAGGCCAGTTTACCCGGACCGGAAAGCTGTGTATCTTTCCGTCAGCCGGATCGTACTCCTCGCCCGTCACAGTCAGATCAAGCTCCCTTAGCCTTTCCGAATAGTACAGAGCGTTCCACTCCCATGTTGTTTCAAAATCCGGCGAATAGGCTTTGAGCCAGTCCGCCTTTTGGGCGTTGACCGGTTTTATTCCGACCCAGTAGCGCCCGTTTTGCATCCTCACATCCGAGTACAAAATCTGATCTTTACGGGGCGCGTGCCAGCTCGTTCCGCCGTCAGCCGAGACAGCCGTACCGGCGGCACCCTCATAGGCGTCCGCCGAGTCTGGGGACATCGACCAGGATATGCCGATACCGCCTTTTACATTCCGTAGCGCGGGGAACTGGTATGCTCCCCACCCTATCTCATCAAAGCTCTTTCCATATGCCACGACCCTGCTCTCGCCAAGCCTAATTCTGATTCTGCTCATATCCACCTCCGCAACAGTGCTTTTTTATACCGCTAAACGGATTTTAGTGCGAAAGTGAACCAAAGTCAATACGGATTTTCAGTTTTTTTTACGCGCAATAAAATCCGGCAGGCGGTCAAAATAGTCGTCAGAGAGCTCCGGGGTGAGCGGTCTGATGGTGATATTCATGTTTCCCCTACCGTACATTTTGCAAAAAATACTACGCAATCATTTTACCTTGAAAAAATCCACTGTCAACCGACTTTTATCGATTCACAGTGGATTATGTGGAGCGGGAAACGGGACTCGAACCCGCAACATTCAGCTTGGGAAGCTGACGCTCTGCCATTGAACTACTCCCGCGGCCGCAGTGTGATTATTATAGCGGTTTTCGCCCGAAAAATCAATACCCCATTATTAATTCTTCTCCGAATCTTTGTAGCGCTACAATACATATTGGACAGTGGAAAAAAAATAGTGCGAGAATGGGACACATCGGTTAAGATTGAGTTACCACACAACAATCAGCCGAAAGGAAGTGTCCATTCCCGCATGAACAGTG
>JAPXRI010000043.1:0-19623 GCA_033813635.1 Bacillota bacterium | reverse complement strand
ATCCCGAGCTAATGCGCTGATTCGCTTCTTGTTTTTTTAGTCCTCGCAAGAGGGCTTGGTTTTCTGCGCCTTTTTTTGCCTTGCATTTTTTTGAATTAAGGGCTTGACTTTTAATAGTTAGTCACCTTAATGTAAATATTTTACCGGCCAGTGTCTTTATTGCAACAGATTTTCGCAGCTTTACAACGGAGGCGCGCTCAAACCGGTTTAAATATTATTTAACCGCCGGTTGAATAATATTTAGATAATCATCTAACTATATTGACAATTGTCTAACTAAATGCTATAGTATAGCCAAAGGGGAGATTAAAATGGACAATATCAGAGTCGGAAAGCCGGATTTTATATACGAGGCCGCACAGTGCCTGTTCGAGGCAAAAGTGAAATCTCTCGAAGATCTCATTTCAAAGCATGAGAAATTCGGGCTGACCCGGATCGGGATGGAAAATATGTTCAGGCCGCTGAAATCCTATTTCGACGCGGTCTCTGCCGAAATCCTGCCGATATACGACGAATATCCCGAGCTCTCAAAGTATTTTACACCTTTCTCCGGGGATACCGGCTCGGATTGCTGCGTCGCGGCGGGCATTGCCCATAACCTCTGCGAATTCGGCAAGGCGGGGACGCTTGAGCAGCTCGACCGCATTATCTCCGAAGAACTAAACGACCTCTCCGGCGGAAAGCTTTTCAAAAACGGCGAATATTTCAGCTCGCTCTCCGAGCTGTTGAACGCCGTACTGAAGGTCAATATCGACGAGTCGGCGAAGATGATCTATTTAAGCCTTTACGCCGACAGGGAAACGGTGATTCCCCGTATGTCCGAGCTGCTTCAAAGGTGCGCCGCCGTATGTGAAAAGCATTTTGACCTGGTCAGTTCGGAATACGACAGCTTTCTCTCAGACATAAAGAAAATCGGCAGCCTCGGCGAGTACCTCGAGAAGAGCATCGGGCTTAAGCTGAAGGACGCGGACAGTTTTGTGATCATACCCTCCGTTTTCGGCTTTTCAAGCCTCTTTTTATGCGGCATGAAAACCCAGGTCTACCGTTTCGGCATCTACGTTCTCCGTCTCGAGGAGCTCAAGAAAAACGCCGGTTCGGACGACGCAAGGCTCGTTTCCGACCTCAAAGCGCTCGGCGACGCTTCGAGGTTTAAAATTATCCGGCTGCTCTCCGAAAAACCGATGTACGCGCAGGAACTGGCCGAGCGACTCGGCCTGACCGCGGCCACAATGTCCCACCATATCGGCCTGCTGCTCTCCGCCCAGCTGATCTCCATCACCTTAAGCGATTCGAACGACAAAATCATCCTCTACCGCGTAAATTCCGAAAGGCTCGCACTGCTGGGCGAGCGTATTGCCGCGCTCGGGCAAAGCGCCGAACCGCAGGCCTCTGTGTAGGCAAAGTTACGGACCGTGAAAGGGCAGGTTGATAACATGAAAAACAGCTATCCGCTTTTTAAAACCGTTTTGCGAATGCTGAAAAACATCTCGGAGAGGGACCGTTCAATATACGCGATGTTTTCCGCCTATACGCTCTGCGCGTTTGTCTACCCGTTTTTCTCCGTACTGCTGCCAAAGCTCGTCATCGGCGAGCTCACGCTTCCCTCCCCGCGGCCGGAGCGGCTTGCGGTAATCGTCTCAGGTTTCTTCGTCGTCTCCGCCCTGTTCGGCTCGGCCAGGACATATCTGAGAAATTACATATACCCCCGGCTGACGCTTCTCCGGATCGACTATATCCGAGACATGTTCGCCAAAATAGTCGGCATCTTCTACCGCTATATGGAGGACTCAAGCTTTTTCGATAAAAACGATAGGGCGCTTGAGGCGTGCTCCGGCAACTCAAACGGGATGGAAGGCATATACCACAAGCTGTTCGAGCTTCCGGCCACGGTGCTTACGGTAATCGCGTTCTGCGCCTTCGTCGGCTCGCGGAGCGTTCTGATTCTGTTCGGTTTGATTGCTTACATCGCGGTCTCGGTACTTGTCTCTCGGCGGGTGCACGATTTTGAATACAGCCGCAAAGAGGCTCTCGCCCACGCCGAACGCAGAAAGCTGTACTACTACCGCACCGCTTATGATTTCGCCTACGGAAAGGATATCCGGCTATACGGGTTAAAGGAGCGGATACTTTCAAATTATGAAAAGGAAATCGAGGCTTTCGCCGGCATAAACAGGGAGATCAGGCGCAGGGAATTCCGGCTGTCTTTTCTGGAGCTCGCGGTGCTTCTCGCATCAAACGCGCTTGTCTACGGAACCCTCGCCTACAAGGCTGCCCACGGGATGCCGATTGCCGATTTTTCAATGTATCTGTCGGCCGCGCTCAGCCTCACGCTTCTGATGAAATCCGCGGCGGACGATTTTTCGTACATCGTCAACGAGGGGCAATACGTGCACGATTTTTATATGTTTATCGACTCCGATCTCGGCGATAAGGGCGGCGCCCGCAGGGCGATTGAAAATGACACGCTCGAAATCGAGTTTCGCGACGCCAGCTTCAGATACCCCGGAACGGACAGAGATATCCTCGCCCATTTCAATTTCAAAATTAAAAAGGGAGAAAAGCTCGCGATCGTCGGCGTCAACGGCGCCGGAAAATCCACGATAGTCAAGCTGATGACCGGGCTTTTCGACCTGACCGGCGGCGATATTCTGATCAACGGCATATCAATCAGGGAATTTGACAGACAGGAACTCTATAAAATGTTCTCGGTCGTTTTTCAGGATGTCAACGTGCTCGCGTTTACGGTTAAGGAAAACGTCGCCGCCTCGTCGGAGAACATCGACGAAAAGCGTGTTCTGGACGCGCTGGAAAGGGTCGGACTCGGACCCAAGATCGGAAGCCTGCCGGACGGCGTTAACCAGATGATGCTTAAAATCATTGAGGAAAACGGCGCCGAGTTTTCGGGCGGCGAGAGCCAGAAGCTCTCGATTGCCCGGGCGCTCTACAAAGACGCCAACATGGTTATAATGGACGAACCCACCGCTGCGCTGGACGCGCTCGCCGAGGCCGAGATATACGAGAGCTTCTCCTCGCTCGTGGAGGGGAAAACCGCCGTGTACATCTCCCACCGGCTCGCCAGCACGAAATTCTGCGATAAAATCGCATTGTTCGACGGCGGCGGACTAAAGGAGTACGGCACGCACGACGAGCTGATGAGGCGTCGCGGAAAATATTACGAGATGTTCACCGTTCAGGGAAAATACTACAGCGATAACGGTGCGGTGAGGGAAGGAGCGGCGGTCAATGAAGCAGTTTAGGAATTTAAAGCTCTTTATCTCACTCTGCTGGAGGATTTCCCCCTCCTATATCCTCCTCCTGGTCTTCGGGAATCTGCTGTCCAGCGGTCAGAACGTCGCAAACGTCATCTTTCCGAAATTTCTGATCGACGAGCTTGTCGGCGGACGCTCTCCCGGGCGGCTCGCCCTTTTCGTGGCTCTGATTGTCGCCTCAAACCTGTTTTTCGCGCTCATCGTCAAAACGCAAAAACGAATCATGAACGTAAAGAGTATTCTTATGCAGGAGCGCATCAACCTCGCGATGGCGGAGAAAATACAAAATATTGCCTTTTCTAACCTTGAAAACCCCAACAGCCTCGATTTAAAGGAACGGGCCGTGTTCGCTGTGACAAACCAGTCGGCATTGGCGAACCTGATCGATTCAAGCGCGTCCGCTATAAAAAACATATTCACAATCGCCGGCCTGCTCGCCGTGATGTTCACCCTCGGCTGGCTGCTGGTCGTCATCCTCGCGGCGACAATCGGGATAACGCTTCTTCTCTACGTGCTGTTCGCAAAATACCAGGCCGCATTCTTCAGGAATATTATACCCACAAACAGGAAATACGGATATTATGTCGGTCTCTGCTTCAACGACAAGCTCCAGAAGGATATCCGGCTGTACGGGATGAGCAAAATGCTGACCGACCGCGTGACGAAGTATAACCGCGAGATCAACGGCTGGTTTTCAGCCTTCTACAGAAGGCAGGGCGGATTTCTGGCCCTTTGCGGTGTCATCAACGACCTGCAGACCGCGCTGGCCTACGGTTACGTCAGTTACAGAGTTCTGACCGCAGTATTCGGACGCAGAATCGGCATCGGGTCGTTCACGATGTACGTCGCTGCGGCGATCAATTTCGCCGCCGCTACGGTCGAGCTCGGGCAGAATATTACAAAGTTCCTGCAGATGCTCTCCTACCTCGACCCCTTCGCGGAGTTCATGCGCATTCCGGAAGAGGCCGGCCAGACGGACAGGCTGCCCTTTCCCGACGAGCTCGAATGCATCCGCTTTGAAAACGTCTCGTTTAAATACCCCGGTTCCGAGACTTATGTTCTAAACGGCGTGTCGTTCGATATCAAAAGAGGAGAAAAGGTCTCGATCGTCGGTTTGAACGGCGCCGGAAAAACCACGCTGATCAAGCTGCTTTGCCGGCTTTACCGCCCGATGTCCGGCGCAATAACAGTCAACGGAACCGATATTTCCGAATATGACGGCAAAAGCTACGCCGCGGCGATCTCCGCTGTTTTTCAGGACTTCAAGCTGTTTGACTTTTCAATCGAGGAGAACATCACCTGCGGCGAACCGGGCGAAGGCCGGGTCGAAGCGGAGCGCATTCTTGAAACCGTAGGCATGTCGGAGAAAATAAAGAAGCTGCCGGCCGGTGTCGGGACGCTGATCGGCAAGGCCTATTCCGAGGACGGGACGGAGCTCTCCGGCGGGGAGAGCCAGAAAATCGCGATCGCCCGGGCACTCTACAAAAACGCGCCGCTGATCATTCTCGACGAACCAACGAGCGCGCTCGACCCCCTCGCCGAGGCCGATATCTACGAGAATTTCAACCGGCTCATCGGCGACAAAACCGCGGTTTATATCTCCCACCGCATGTCGAGCAGCGTTTTCTGCGATAAAATAGTGGTAATAGACGGCGGTACGGTTTCGGACATCGACACGCACCGGAACCTGATGAAAAAAACATCGAGTCTCTACTATCAGCTTTTTAACTCGCAGGCGCAAAATTACAGCGAATAGAAACGAAGTCCCCGCCTGTTTTGAATTCAAGTGAAATTTCGGATATGCTTCCATCGTTGCGCGGCATGGCCGCCCGCCGGTTTCCCTCCCTATAATTTTACATTTTTTGCAATCCGTTTTTCACGATAGGTTATATCTATGTATTTTCCGCGAATGCGTTGACGCCATCTTCAATTAATTTACAGATTCTTGTTGCTTTCCCCGATTGATCATGATATAATTGTATTAATATTAAATAGCGAAGGAGGCGCAATTATGGCAGCTGACAGAAACTATTCCGAGATTACTCCCGAAATTAAAAAGCTTTCCTGCCTTTGCGAGAAATGCGACAAAATTGAGCAGGCGCTTTACACGAAATACGACGTCAAGCGCGGCCTGCGGGATTTGAACGGCGAAGGCGTGCTGACCGGGCTTACGCATATTTCCGAGATCCGCGCCAGCGTCAGCGAAAACGGCATTAAGCGCCCCTGCGAAGGCAAGCTGTTTTACCGCGGGATCAACGTCAAAGATATCGTCGACGGTTTCTTAAGCGAAAGGCGATTCGGCTTTGAGGAAGCTGCCTACCTGCTGCTGTTCGGAGACCTGCCGACCCGGGACGAGCTGTCCGATTTTAACAAGCTGCTCGCGGGTTACCGCTCGCTTCCTACAAGCTTCGTGCGCGATATCATAATGAAGGCCCCCAGCAAGGACATGATGAACACCCTCGCGCGCAGCGTTCTGACAATGTACTCCTATGACACCAACGCGGACGACATATCCCCAGAAAACGTGCTGCGCCAATGCCTTCAGCTGATCGCGGTGTTCCCGCTTTTATCGGTCTACGGCTATCAGGCCTACCGGCACTACTATGACAACCAGAGCCTATTCATCCACAGCCCCTCACCCGATCTCTCATCGGCCGAGAACATTCTAAGCCTTCTCCGCCCGGACTGCAGATACACCGAGCTTGATGCACGGGTGCTGGATCTGGCGCTGGTGCTTCACGCCGAGCACGGCGGCGGCAACAACTCAAGCTTTACGGTCCACGTCGTGACCTCCTCCGGTACTGATACCTATTCCGCCGTTGCCGCGGCTCTGGGCTCGCTCAAGGGTCCGCGCCACGGCGGCGCGAACATCAAGGTCGTTAAAATGTTTGAGGATCTGAAGGCAAACGTCAAGGACCTGAAGGACGACGACGAGATAAACGCCTATCTGCACAGGCTTTTGAACAGGGACGCCTTCGACCGCCAGGGCTTGATATACGGGTTGGGCCATGCCGTTTACTCGCTCTCCGACCCGAGAGCCGAGATATTCCGAGCCTTTGTCTCGAAGCTGGCCGCCGAAAAGGGCCTTAGCGACGAGTACGAGCTGTACGCAAGAGTCGAGCGGCTCGCACCCGCCCTTATCGCAAAGGAGCGCAAAATCTACAAAGGCGTCAGCGCCAACGTCGATTTCTACAGCGGCTTCGCCTACAGCCTGCTCGGGCTCCCGATCGAGCTGTATACGCCGATTTTCGCCATCGCAAGAATCGCCGGCTGGAGCGCTCACCGCCTTGAGGAAATCGTCAACAACGGCAAAATTATCCGCCCGGCATATAAAAGCGTCTCTGCTGAGAGGAGCTATATACCGCTCGATGAAAGAGCATAAAACTTAAAGCGCCGGCGGCGACGCAGCGCCGCAGGAGCTCCGTTTTTTAACCGTCAGCCGCCGGAGCGCTGTTGCCAATTGTTTCCGGTTGTGATATAATACCCCTTGTATTTTTTTCACGGGGGAATACAACATTGAGCAACTACAAATACGAGATGCACGCCCACACCTCCGAAGCGAGCAAATGCGGCGTCGCCAGCGGCGCGGAGATCGCCGGTTTCTTCCATAAGCTCGGCTACGCCGGCGTCTGCATCACCGACCATTTTTTCAACGGCAATACCGCCGTACCGAGCAATCTGCCCTGGGCGGAACGCGTGGAGCTTTTCTGCAGCGGGTATGAGCACGCGCGGGTTGAGGGGGAAAAGCTCGGAATCGACGTTTTTTTCGGCTGGGAGTACGCATTTTCCCACGCCGAGTTTTTAACCTATGGCCTGGATAAAAACTGGCTTCTTTCTCACCCTGAGCTTCTTCAGCTCAGAATTTCCGAATACTGCTCGCTCGTCCATTCCTCGGGCGGGTTTATCATACAGGCTCACCCGTTCCGCGAGGCTTCATATATCGAGACCATCCTGCTCGCACCATGGCATGTGGACGGCGTCGAGGTCCTAAACACGCATAACAGTAATGAAGAGAACATGCGCGCGTCGCGGTACGCAAAAAGCTATAACCTGTGCGGTTCCGCCGGTTCGGACATTCACAGGCTTACACAGCAGGAGCTCGCCGGCGTCGCACTGAAAAAACGCGCTTCAGACATCGGCGAGCTGACCGGGGAAATTAAGTCCGGCGAGGCCAGAATTTTCAGAAAGACTCTCCCCTCACCGGTGCTTTCCTCCCGCCCGGTTTAGACAGAGAAATCCGGCAAGCAGTTTTCACCACTCGCCGGATATTTTCACTTTTGCTCTACCCCAACTATTGACATTGAGCCAAAATTAAGAGCTTTCCCGCTTAAATTATGTGGGAAAGCTCTTTGTTTTTCGTCACACGGTCTGAAGCTGCTTATCGACCGTAATCTCCTTTGACTTAATCAGATCCACAAATACCTTTGCGAGCTCGGGGTCAAATTGCGTCCCGGCATTTTTAATGATCTGGTCCGCGGCGAATTCCACAGACATCGATGTCCGGTACGGCCGGTTTGTCGTCATCGCGTCGAACGCGTCTGCGATGGCGAGACAGCGGGCCGAGAGCGGGATATTCTCCTTTGCGATTCCCCTCGGGTAACCCTTGCCGTCCCAGCGCTCGTGGTGGCCGATGACCGCCGGGATAACGTAGTCCATCGACGGAAGGTGCCGGATCATCTCTATCGAGTTGTTGACATGGGACTTCATAATCTCATACTCGGCGCTCGTCAGCTTCTCCTGCTTGCTCAGGATGTTCTCGGGGATGCTTATCTTGCCGATGTCGTGCAGCAGCGCCGCTTCGTAGAGGATTCTGACATGCTCCTTGTTCATACCGATCGCCGTCGCCAGCAGCGTGGAGTACTTCGCCACGTTCTGGGAATGGCTGAACGTGTAATGGTCCTTGGCGTCTATCGCCGCGCTCAGCGCGTAGATCGTGGACGCGTAAGCTGCGTACACGGAGGTATCCTGCTGCTCGGCGGAGAATCTGTTCTCCAGAAGGCTTACGCCGATCGACAGATTCGAGGTCTTTTTATCCTCAAGGTTATAGACCGCGATGCAGTTTTTGCCGTTGTTTTTCGCGTTATAAACCGCAAGGTCCGCGTTGTCGATCATTTCCTTGACATTAGAAGCGGCGTAGGGGTAGACGCATATGCCTCCGCTTATCGTCAGCTTTTTATAAAGCCTACGCTCCGGTGTGTCGTTGATGTTGTAAATCGTGTACTTTATGCATTCGGCGACTCTCTGCGCGCTTTTGCTGTCGTAACCCGGGAACAGCACGGCGAAAACCTTGCCGCTGTAGCGGAATACTATCCCGTTGTCCCCTACGCAGCGCGTGATCGCCTCGGTGACCATCTTTAACGCCTTATCCCCTTCTTCGTTGCCGTAGAGCTGGTTGTAAAGCTTAAAGTCGTCGATATCGATAAACAGCAGTGCCAGGGAGCTGTCCTTCGCCTTAACGAACTCCCGCTCGATGATTTCAAGAAAGCTCTTGTGGTTGTAAAGCTCCGTCAGTGTGTCGTAGCGGGATTCGCGGTAGATCTGTTCGTAAAGGTCGGCGTTTTTGACCGATATACCGGCAATCATCGCCAGCGTCGACAGAAACACCGTGTCATTGTAATTATAGCCCCTGTTGTTCTGCTTTTTCGTCAGCATAATCAGGCCGATGATTTTTTCGTCCACACGGACCGGGATGATGCAGGCGATACCGAAATCCGAAATCATCTTCTTTTCCTCTTCCCACATCGACAGGTAGAGGGGGTTCCCCTTAAACTCGTTGACCAGAAGGCAGGATTCGCCCGAATTGAGGTAGGTGACGCAGGGGTTGTCCTCCGATATCGTGAGCACCGCCTTGTCCAGCGGGCTCGCGCCGTATTTGACTACATAGGCGTCGTTCTTTTTCAGGCAGATGTAGATTTTATCGGCCGGAATGTTTTCGGAAATCGTGTCGTTGAGCGCTTTCAGTATCTCGTTGGTGTTCAGCGACCTGGAAGCAAAGGCGCTGAAGCGCTCGATCGATTGCGACTGCATCTGCTCGTCCTTGTAGAAGGTGGCTCCGATTATCTTCCTAATGATCAGATAGATGACGGAGATCATCAGCATGCAGACGGCTGCGACTGCGATTATCGTATATTTGCCGAGCTGCGGTATGTATGTCTCAAAGAAAATGTTAAGCGGTTCGATGATATAGGTGCAGGCTATCGCCACAAGCACCGTCGATATAAACAGCAGCGTTCCCTTCGAGACAAGCAGCGTCAGTTTGAATACGCGCTTTTTATACAGCGCATAAACCACAAGCAGCGCGTTGATGATTCCGGACAGCGTATCGTACGGGAAATAGTTGCCGGGCACGATAGAGACAAAGTTGCCGATAACGGTTATCGTGCAGCCCGCAAGAATCAGCTTAAGGCCGGGGGAGTTGATGCCCTGGCGGCGTATCATCTTGACCATGACAAGGACGGAAGACAGCATCAGCCCGCATGTAAACGCGAGCGGAATAAACGCCATCGCGGTCATCGTGTATTGGAATACGGTCGTCCCGTTCGGAAGGTCAACCTTGACCGGATGTGCGAGAAACACCTGGAATTTGGCGAGCGTAACGATGACGGCGGTCCCCGCCGTCCACAGCGCTTTGACAATCCAGCCCTTGACTTTGGCGATGCTGCAGAAGAACAGGTATGTCAGAAGCGGCAGACACAGCAGCGCGAGGAAAGAGACGTCATACCAGAATTTGTAGTTTGGGCCGACGCCCAGGCGCATAAACAGCGACCCGCCCGTCCAGACAAAGAATCCGAATATCCATAAAAGGAACGCGTACAAAACCGAATCCTTTTTCGCGGCGAGCAGCGCGGTCATAATCATCGCGTAGCAGAAAAGCGCGGTCAGCTGGACATATAGGTATGGGACGTTGGAGGTCATCTGAGCGACACCCCCTTGCTGTACTGAGCAAAGCCCCGCTCAAGCCTCAGAAGCGAATTAACATCCACATCCGGCGGGTTGATCCGTTCGAGCGTATAGCCCACCCGTTCCTCATACCGCTTTATCGTGCCGTATTTTAACACTGTGAGCTGCAGCGGGTCCATTTCAAGGAGCTTTTTCAGATCGTCATAGTCGCTGTCAAAGCTCTTGAAATACACCGACAGGTGCTCTAAAAGCACCCGGACGGTAACCGTATCGTCAAGCTGCGCGTCCGGCGGTATTTCTATATACATATGTAGGAAGGGCGTATTGTTTTCGGTGAACTCCTTTTTCGCAATCCAGGCGCTTATTCTGAGCTTCGAGCGCTCGATAACCTCTTCGACCGATTTCTGCGTTATCCGCGTGAAACCGGCGATGTCAATCACATTCGGGGTTCTGTCGAGGAAGGTAAACCTCGGCAGCCTGTTTCCGTTAGGCCCGCTGACACAGCGGTACATATCGCCGATACGGTAGCGCGCGAACGCTCCGCCCTTTAAAACGCTGATCACAAGCTCGTAGTTCGCGTTTGCCGAGACCTCGTCCATCAGCACCGTTTTTGGGGTGTAACTGGGGTTGCTCAGATTCTTTCTCATTTCCGCCTCGGGAATGAACTCGCAGAAGCAGGCATCTGGAAAGAACACCATGCCGTTTAGGTTGTAATCCTCGGTGGCCAGGCAGGTCGACTCGGTGCCGGCCGCGGTTTCAATCGGCATCCGGCCCCAGGCGTCCGCGATTTTCTGTTTATAGCACTTCGCGTCGGTCCCCATCGAGACAAGACCTTTTATCTTAAAAATATCCTTCGGCAAAATCACCCTTTTATCGCGGCGGCTCGTATATTTCGCGCGCAGATACCGCAGCGCAATCGGAACCGAGACCTTCTTTTTGGATTTCGAGCTGCCCATTTTTTCGAACTTCGACGTGATGTAATTCGTAACGCTGCCGATACCGAACATATAGTCCATCCCGCCGGCGAACGCCATCTCAAAGCCCTTCTTGATCCTTTCGCTAAACGAGAGCTCGGAATTGACGTTTGCATCCGGCAGCCATTTCAAACTCACCTCTTCGTCGAGCAAAAGAGGCAGAATACCGGTGGCGTAAGGCAGCGGCGCGCCGCCGTAGAGCAGCCTCTCGCCGGGCTTTACGTTGCAGTCGCCCTTTTTGTTGCTCGCCGCCAAAATAAGGATCGCCATCACGTTATGCTTGTAAACGTCCAGCATCTCCGCCGAATACGGTGCGAGCTTTATCGGCCTTATGCCGCCCTCCCACGTCGTCTGTATCCAGAGCGCCGGCGTCGACGGGAGCATGTCCGCCCGCTTAGAGAGCAGAATATCGGCGTAATCCTCGTATGTCGTGAGCGGAAGAGCCTCGCGGAATTCCTCGATAATTTCAGGCTTACGTCCGCAGAGCAGTTTTTTCCCAAGGCCGGAATCGGACCAGAGCCTGATCTGCTCCGTCATCAGCCTTCTCTGGATATACATATACTCTGACAGCGGCAGGTCCAGAAAACCGCAGTACTCGTCCCAGAGCCTGTCCTTGCCGTAAAGCTTGAGCTTCTCGGAATACCTCATCTCTTCCCCTCCTTTTCAGCTAATGTCAGATTGATGTACCGTCAGCTTTCGCTGCCGGTTCTTTTTCTTCGGAAGCGAGGTATGATAAACGGAACTTTTTTCTTGTATTCGTCATAACCCGAAAGCGTTTTCGGGAAAACAAATTTGTCCTCGATGTAGGCGTAGAGCAAATCCAAAAGGCTGTATGCCAGCGCCGCGTACCAGGGGAGCTCAAGCGCCTCCCAAAGGCAAAACGCGAACAGCGCGAAAAACCAAATGCCCGGGTGCCTGCAGAGCGCGTATACCCCGCTCTCCACCGTACCCTGTGCGCCCTCTTCGATATAGGTTCCCTTGAACGGTACCGCGAAAAACAGCGCGTGTATCAAAAGCCCGAAAAACACGGCACCGAGCGCGCCGAAAACAAGCCTTGCTGCGAACGGTCTGCCGCCCGCGGAGTAATTCAGATAAATCAACCCGGCGCATGACAGCCCGAGCAGAACTAAACCCGTAAAAAACAAAATCCTGGCAACGGGCTTTTTTCCATGAAGCTCGACAAAATCTCCGGATATCATGATTAGAAACGCAAGGCAGCCTGAAAAAAACATTTAATCCGGGCCCTTCCCGATTATCTGCGGCCCCTCGACGAGGGCGCCGCACCTTCCGTTAGCGATAATACCGTATTCTGATTTTGCGGTAATATGTATTATAATATTTTGGTTTTGATTTTTCAATACTTATTTTAACAATTTATGACTTTTTTTCCAAATATATGTTATAATTCTCACCGCCATGTTACAATTTATTTCATATTCCTTCCTTATTTACACGATTGTAACATTTGTTCCTCCCCCCGATAAAAAAGAGGGAGCGCTGCTCCCCCGTTTTTATCGGTTTTCAGATGCACATCGGCTCCCTCACGCCGCTCCCGTAGGGAATGAGAAATTCGACTATCCCCGTGGAATAAGGCGCGATCTCATACTGTCCGTAGAAGATAACAAGTCCGTCCGGCTTCAGATAATAGCTTTTTCGGTTGAAATATCTGACGATTAGCTCGCGGTAATTGTCGAAATATATGTGCTCGTCCCGCGAGTAGTTTTCGTCGGCTATCCTCATTATCTCTTCCAGAAGAAAACGCCTGTAATCCGGAGCTTCCACGAAAGCCCGGAGCGGCAGCGTCCTGCCCGTGAAAAGGCTCCATGTATCCGACATTCTGACCGTGTTGCCGTGCGCACCGCCCGTGTACTCGTATTGGTCGCGGTACGCGCTTAAGTGGCAGTTGTCGTTATAGGTGATCTGATACTGCAGTACGGTGTCAAACGGGCGAATCGGAAAGTTGTTCTCTTTGGAATAGCGGTACGACCTCACCGCTTCCCGGTACAGAGCGCCCGATACATAGCGCAAATATCGTTCCACCTGCGCACCGATCCGGCCATTAATCCTCGCGGCGGCCGGACTATTGTTCAGCGTGATTTCAGGATAGTGTACCTTTGCGGTCATAACCGCAACGCCGTCATATCGAAACTCACGCTTTATCTCCTTCATCTTCGTTTTCGCGCGAATATCCTGTGCCATATGATACGGATATCCGATTTAAAAACAGGTCCGCACATTTACCGGATATCTGTACTCCCTCCTTTTCATAAAATAACGGCGACACTTTATCCTATGCAAAGGAGGGCATAAAAGTAAAAAGCCCGCGGCCTTTAACCGCGGACAGTTTATCACCGCGCTGCGCGTATTTTTCGGGCAAGCGCCCTTTTCCGGCGTTTTTCCTTAAGCTTAATCCTCTCTGCCGAGCTCTCTTACCCTTTCAAGCATTCCCTCGGTGTCCAGCACGCCGTAGGCAAAGCCCTTTCTCACCAACTCGTCCGGCACGAACTCGTCGTATTTTTCAAACACCGGTACCTCGCCCGGGTATAAAAGCTCCATCGGGTCCAGCGGGCGGGAGGCAATATCCCTGATCGCCTCCAGGAACTCGTCCGGCGAACGCCGCATTTTAAACGTGATGTAATACGGCCTTACCGACTCCACCGCGGTGAGCGAAAGCTCCGGCGCGCATTTGAGCTTTAAGAACCGCTCCAGCGCCAGGAACGCGTAGGTACCGAGCCACGGGAACAGGCACCAGGTCTCGCCGCCGAGATAGATGAGCGGGTTTCCCAGCGCGTCCGCGTTGGAAACGAGGAGCCGCGCCTCGGCAAGCCTGTCCTTCGCGTTTTGCAGAAGGTACGGGTAGGTCCTGCTCTCGTAGAGCGCCGTTTTCATCCGCTCCAGCACCCGCGTGTTGATGTCCCCGGGACAGAGCCCGAAGAACGCGGGAACCTGTCCTTTGACCGGTTCGACGAAGATCAGCTTCTTTTTGTAATCGAGCTCGGTGATCACCCAGACCCGCCCTGCGAGCGCAATCCGCTCGCCCACCGGCGGCGGCAGCACGATCGTCCCGAGCTCCTGGGATTTCCAGCGCACCGTGTAATCCTCATTTTCCTTGAAGACCGCGAAAAACTTATACGAGTTGACCTGGCGCTCGCCCTTCAGCCCGATGATCAGCCCGCGCTCGTCCGTCCTCTGCAGATGCCCGGTCACGAGCATGTGGTTCAGGAGGCACTTATAGTCCTCCTGTGAGATGTTTTTAAACGGCGTAAGCGTCAGCACCCGCGCCGCAAGCTCCGCCGGGCGCAGCTCTCCCGCCCCGGCGAGCGTGCACATCGTCTGGTGGTATAAAAGGCTGTAGGGCAGCCTGCCCGTCTTCGGCGGCTCGACCCAGCGGTCCTCCAGATAGAGCTGCACCAGCGCGATTGCCCGCAAAAGCTCCCAGGGAATCAGCTGGGGCAGCGGCGCCGTCGGAAGCTGCTCCTCCTCCCTGATCACAAACCACATTTCCGGCGGCGCTCCCCTTCTGCCCGTGCGCCCCATCCGCTGCAGAAAGGAGGACACGGTAAACGGCGCGCCGAGCTGGAACGCCCGCTCGAGGAGCCCGATGTCGATGCCCAGCTCAAGCGTCGCGGTGGTCACGGTCGTAAAGCGGTTCGTCTCATCCTTCATCGCGCTCTCGGCGTCCTCGCGGTATGAGGCGGAGAGGTTGCCGTGGTGGATATAAAACCTGTCCGGCTCGTTTTTCAGCTCGCAGTACTGTCTGAGGGTCGAGGTCACAGCCTCGCACTCCTCGCGGCTGTTCGAGAAAACAAGGCATTTTTTGCCCCGCGTGTGTTCAAAAATATACGCAAGTCCCGCGTCCGCGCTCTCGGGCGCGAGATCTTCTTTTTTCACTTCCTCCGGCTCCGCGGTCAGAACCTCGATTTGCGCGCCGTTTTCCCGCTCCGGCGGCTCCTCGGCTTCTTTCGCCCCTTTTTTATCTCCCGAGGTATAGAAATGCGCCATCGACAGCCGCCAGCGCGTGCCCGCTACCTCGATCTTCGGAGTCGCTGTCGCTCTCCCTGTGCCGGAGCCGAGCCATTTCCCGGCGAGGTCCAGGTCCCCGATTGTCGCCGACAGGCCGATGCGCCGCGGATTCACCCCGGCCATACGCGACAGCCGCTCCAGCAGACAGAGCACCTGCGCGCCCCGGTCTCCACGCATCAGCGCGTGCACCTCGTCGATCACCACATAGCGGAGGTCGCCGAAAAGCCTGACAATGTCGCTGTGGCGGTGCATTAAAAGCGCCTCGAGGGACTCCGGCGTGATCTGAAGAATGCCGGACGGATTTTTGATAAGCTTTTCCTTGTGCGACTGGGCCACGTCGCCGTGCCAGTGCCAGACGGGGATATCCGCCTCCCTGCAGAGGTCGTTTAGGCGCTCAAATTGGTCGTTGATCAGCGCTTTCAGCGGTCCGATATAGAGCGCACCCACAGACGCTGGCGGGTCCGCGTCAAACTGTGAGAGGATCGGGAAAAAAGCCGCCTCGGTCTTACCGGAGGCCGTGCCGGCGGATAACAGCAGGTTGTCTTCCGTTTCGAAAATCACATGACAGGCCGCCACCTGTATCCCGCGGAGCTTCGTCCAGCCCCGGTTGTAGATAAACTCCCGGATAAACGGCGCCAGCAGGTAAAAAGGATTGTCCGGCACGGTCTTCCCTCCGTTTCATACATGCAAATTATAACGCTTTACAGCTCGAATTCCGCGAATTCTTCCTCCGCCGCGCTCTCTTTGTCGGCCGGCTTGATATCCAGCGACGCTACGAGACTGTCAAAGCTCTCCTCCGGGTGCTGGCGCAGGATGTTTAAAAGCCCGGTGAAATCGCGCACCACTTCGCGCGGCGTGAGCATGCTGTCCGCGCCCATGCGCCCTGCGAGATTCGCCACCAGCGCCGCGAGCTGCGCGTCGGTTACCGGCGGCGTCCACTCGTAATGCTCGGCATGGATTGACAAAATGCGCTTTAGAAGCGCCAACAGTTCTTCCGGTGTAAGCGTCTCAAGGCGCAGCACCGGGGCGGAAAAATCCTGCCTGCCCGCAGCGCTGTAGCGGTTCTCCGACAGCCGCGACCTGAGTGCCTCGTAGCTGAAAAGGCCCCGGCGCGTGTCCTCCAGAAACTGCGGCGTCCCGCCGAAGACAAAAGCGAGGTTGGAGAGCCGCCCCTGGGTCGCGTCGTTGAATATGGTCAGAAGCTTTTCGTAGTTTGCCTCGCGGGAGTTGGTCTGAACGATTTTGTAGAGGTTCACCGCCTCGTCAATAAAGACGACGAGGCCCTTCTGCCCGGCGGCGGTTACCAGTGCGGTAATCAGCTTAAGATAGTCGTACCAGCTGTCGTCGTCGATGATCGCCGAAACGGGCAGGGCCGCTCTCGCCTCGGTCTTTGTCGCGAATTCGCCCCTGAGCCAGCGCAGCGCCGCCTGCTTTTTCCCGTCGTCGTTTTCCGTCACGCCACGGTAATAGGTAATGATCGCCGCGGAAAAATCGAATCCGTGCACCATGTTCTCGAAACCGGTGACGGTCTCCAGCACCGCGGTCTCGACGGCTTTTTTCAGCTCGGCCGAGCCCGGGGCGAACCCGTTTTCCTTCGCGGCCGTCACCTGCAGCGAGGCAATCCATCGGCTAAGGATCACCGGCAGCCCGCCTCCGTCCGGCGACGCTTTCAGCGAGAGGTTTTTAATCAGCTCCCGGTAGGTTGCGAGTCCCTGCCCTTTCGATCCGGTCAGCCTCCGCTCCGGCGATAGGTCAGCGTCCGCCGTGGCGAAGCCCCGTTCCATCGCGTGGGAGCGCATCAGCTGAATAAGAAAGCTCTTGCCGCTCCCGTAGCGCCCGGTGATCAACCGGAATGCGGAGCCGCCGCTCTCGGTGTTCGCGAGGTCCTCGAGCAGGGCGTTGATCTCGTTTGTCCGTCCGATTGCGATATATTCAAGTCCGGTTCTCGGCACGACGCCCGCCGACAGCGAGTTCAGGATCGCCGCGGATATGCGGCGCGGTACCGCCGGTCTTTTTTCAGCCATCAATGACCATTCCTTTCGTTTTTTGCCCTATATGTCCAACGCCGCCGCGATGTCCTCGCGGTAGTCGTCTATAATCTCCGGTTCGGGTGACAGATTAACAAGCACGTCGCAGAAAAGATCCGAAAAGCGCGAGTTGATCTCCCCGAAAACTGTTTCCGGAAAGGTGAAAGCCTCCCCGGCAGTCCGTGAAAGCTCCTCCACCGACGCGCCTCTGAGAAGTGCTTCGAGCATCCGCCTTTCCAACTCCGACAGCGAGCCGGCAAACATCCCCCACGGGTCCCCGTCCTCATCTTTTTCGTCCCCGTTCTGCGTCGGCAAAGGCGGCTCCGGTTTTTCCGGATCTGCCTCCGGTTCGGTTGAGAGTTCCTCCGCCCCTCCGGCAGCTTCGATCAGCTTTTTCGTGTTCTCCCAGGAGTCCGCCTCAAGGGCGAGGGCTTTTTCGAGGTCCACGCTGACGGACTCCGCCGCGGCTTTTTCAGAGACCGCGGCGGGGGTGTTAAGCGCCCTCTCTACGGCGGCCGCGATTTCCGGCCTCAGCGTTCCGCAGCGGAGTCTGCCGGGATAGCGTGCCTTTTTTCTCAGCAGATTCTCCGTGTGCCGCAGGACATCCCCGACAAAGCTCTTCAGCGCGACGCTCCGGCTGTAGGGCCTGTACGCCAGCTCGATTCGTTTTGACGCGGCTTTGCCGCAAACCGCGCTCCTGTAGCTGACATAGATGTATTTTTTCGGTTCCGGCTCGAAGCATTCGAGCAGCGTCTTACCCTTGACCTTTTTTATCAGTACCTCCAGCCCCCGGAGCGCGTTTTTAACGCCCTCCCGCACGAGCGCCTCGTGCCCGGCGAAAAATCTGCTCCTGCAGGGCGAATAGGTGCTGAAAAGATCGAACAGTTCGAGCGGCAGCGCGCTGAGCCCGTCTCTGAGGCAATCCTCGAAATAGACCTCCGGCACCGGCATAAAGATGGCACTGTCAAGAGTGAGGCCGCCGAACGCATCGGCAAGCTTTCTGTCGAGCCTGTTGATCAGTATAAAATCAAAACACCAGCCCGGCACATATCGGTCAAGCACCGGGTAATCCCCGCGATATGCCTTCCAGATCGAAACCATCCGGTCATAAGCCGTCTCGGCGTCTCCGCAGGAGATGTTGACACACTCGTAAAGCGCCACATAGAGGTATGAAATATCCGTTTTCAGCGCGTTTCCGTTTAAAAACTCGCTTCTCCAGTAAAAATACCAGTCCCGTCTGTCCTTCGTCATGCTCTCGTAGGTCGGCCAATAGGCCGAAAACGGCCGGTAATCCGTCTTCTCATGTCTATATCCGTCAAAGCGCTTCGCATCGGCGGCAAATTTGACAAACCTGTCGCCTCCGGCCGGGGGGTGCGGGCGGATCGTCGCCGAAATCAGCACCGGCCCGTCGAAAACCCTCGGTTCCGGCTGATTTATCTCTTTCGCGGGGATATCAACCTCCGCCTCCGCCGTTTTTCCTTCGTCCCGCGGCGGCCTTTCCGGAACTCTTTTCGCCGGTCTTCGCGAGAGCATGCGCAGATAAGGCATGCCGCTGCCAGTGAAAAACGCCGGCATGTTCTCCGCCAGGGAAGCGAACTCCACCGCGTCGTTGCCCGAAAGGCTGTAGCTCCCGTTCTGCTGCGGTATTTTCCGAACCGATTCGAAGGTGCCTTGATATAATATGCCGTCCGTCTCGAGAAATCCCGTAAGACCGATTATTTCGCTGAGGTCGGCCGGGTCCGCGTTCCACGCGACATCGTATTTAACCGTACCGCCGAAAACCAACCTGACGTCGACGCTTACAGCCGGGCGGTCCGCAATCCAAAGCCCGCAGCTGACTTTGAGCCCGTCTCTTTTCAGCTTGGGCAGCAACACGCGCAGAAATATTTTCATATATTTCCCGTAAATATACTTTTTAGCGGATAAAAACGGGTCGAGTATTTTCAGCGGTGCAAGCTTGAAAAAGCTCTCGCCGTCCGAGATTCTGCCGCCCCCGTCGTAGCGAAGCGGTTTCATCACGGACAAGATTTCAAGGCAAAGCCTATGCTCCTCCCGCTGGTACGCAAAGTTGATTTTTAAGTCGAGCGGAACGGAGATTTCCTCCTGTTCCGCTCTCGCGGGGATGTCTATATCGCCGAAATACCTGTCCATTTGATCAATATCGCCCTTCACACGTAGTACAACGGAGCCGAAAGCCTTTTACGACCTGCAGAAGGTTATATGCAAAAACTGAATATACATTATCTATTATACCGATTTTCAAAAAGGAATGCAAGAGAAAATCGGACTACCCCGGAGCAAACATTGTAGCGCTACAATACATATTGGACAGTGGAAAAAAAATAGTGCGAGAATGGGACACATCGGTTAAGATTGAGTTACCACACAACAATCAGCCGAAAGGAAGTGTCCATTCCCGCATGAACAGTG
>JAPXRI010000042.1:0-22529 GCA_033813635.1 Bacillota bacterium | reverse complement strand
CCCGAGCTAATGCGCTGATTCGCTTCTTGTTTTTTTAGTCCTCGCAAGAGGGCTTGGTTTTCTGCGCCTTTTTTTGCCTTGCATTTTTTTGAATTAAGGGCTTGACTTTTAATAGTTAGTCACCTCATGCTTAACGAACTATTCTTTTCGTATATTAGCATATTTTTTAATGTTTTGCAACGTATATTCAAAGAGCAAAACAAAGGACGGAGCCTTGCGCGCCGCTGCCGGCAAACGCGTTGACTCCATCCCGCTGTGCTCTTATTGATAATAGGGCTTTCGCGGATTTCCCGCGGCGTTGCTACTCTATCGTGACCTTTTTCATCACCTGCGGGGTCTTCGGCCTGTCGCGCAGGTCGGTGGCGGCGGCGGCGATTTTGTCCACCACGTCCATGCCCTCCGCCACCCTGCCGAAGGCGGCGTACTGCCCGTCAAGGAACGCGCCGTCCTGGTGCATGATGAAAAACTGCGAGCTGGCCGAGTTGAAATCCTGTGCGCGGGCCATCGAGATAACGCCGCGCTTGTGGGAGAGCTTGTTGTCAAAGCCGTTGGCCCTGAACTCCCCGACAATCTTCTCCTTTGAGCTGCCGGTGCCGTTGCCGAGGGGGTCCCCGCCCTGGATCATAAAGCCGCTGATTACGCGGTGAAAGCAGAGCCCGTCGTAAAAGCCGGCCCTGACCAGCTTTTCAAAATTCTCGGCGGTCTTCGGCGCGATATCGGGGTAGAGCTCCAGCCGGATCACGTCGCCGTTTTCCATTTCGATTTTAACCATGTTTTCTCTCCTTAAAAATAGCTTTTCGTCCCTTGCTTTATGATAAGGCATCCGGAGCCCTTATGTCAACGCAAATTCGTCTGCAACTCCATGATGTTGCTTAGATTTTCTACTTTAAAGTCTTTTGCAATATATTCGATGTTTCCCTACCTCTTCGCCCTCGCGATCACGTTGTCCGGCACGGCGTAGTAGTTGTAGAGCTCCTTTTTCTCCGCGTCGGACAGGGAGGCGTTTGCGATAAGGGCGGCGATGTTTTCGAGGTTATAGCCGCCGTCCTTATAGAAGCGGTGCATGTTGTTTTTGTTGTTGATGAACGCGATGATGCCCTCCACCGACGAGAGGCTCCCGCCGGTGTAGCGGCTCGAGCCGGGGTAGCTTTTGAGCACCGTGTCGAGGTATTTTTCGTAGAACGCCGCGCCGTACTTCCCGGTGAGGAAATCCTTCGAGCGCTCCAGCAGCGGCAGGATCTCCGAAAAGGGTATCCCCTGCTTTGCCGAATAGTTGTCCACAAAGCCCTTCGCCATGCCAACGGCGAGCTCGCTCTCAAGGGCGCCGAGGCTCTCGGAGGCCTTCGTCCCGGCGGACGATGCCGACGTTTTACCGCTTGAAGCGCCGGCCGCGGCGTTCAGCGCGGAATAGAGCTTCGCGTCGTAGAGCCTTTTCGCCGCCGAGGTGTCGATCCCCAGCGCCTCCAGCCCGGAGAAGTCGCCGAGCTCGGCGGCGGAGTAGGCGTTTTCTATCGCGCTCTCCCTGTCCCTGTCGGCCTGCTCCGCCAGCAGCCTCGCGTAGCGCGCGCCGATCTCGCTCTCGCTTTTCTCGCCCTCCCGCTTCAGGCTCTCGATGCGCTCCCCTATGTCCGCTATCGCCGCCGCGCGGGCGGCCTCGTTTTCGTTCAGCTCGTTTTTATAGGCCAGCCGCTCCGCGAGCCTGTAGGAATCCGCGTAGCCGGAATCGTACAGCCCGGCCCCGGCGAGGGCGTTGGCGGAGGCCCTCTGTCCGGCGAGCAGCTCCCTGTAGGCGTTGGCGGCGAGGGCATCGTAGGCTTTGTTGATCTCCGGGATCTCGCTCTCGTACCCGGCTATCCCCTCGCCCGTCTTCGCCCTCGCGGCGGCCAGCTCCGCGGCGAGGGCCTCCTTTAAATACTCCTCCGCGGTTTTCGCCGCCGCGGGTTCTATATAGGTCGTCTTCACAAGCTGCATCGGGCTCCCTCCTCAGTCGACGCTCACCGCGGAAACCCCGGCATTTTTCAGGATGCCCCGCAGCTCCTCAAGCCCGATAGTCCTGCCCCCGGCCGCCGCCTTGGAGTAGTCTACGCCCGGCAGCTCGCCCCACTGGGTGAAATCCCGCCCGGAGACGGGGGAGATCACGACGCCGTAGTCGATCCCCCTGGCCTCCGCCACCCTGCCGCCGCCCAGGTAGACGCCGACGTGGCCGTCCCTGTGCAGCAAAAGCCCGGGCTTCTCGGGCAGCGCCGAAACGCTCCCCCGCTCTCCGCAGAGCGCGAAAAGGCCGTTGGCGGTGGTGTCCGGTATGCCGTTCACCGCGTAGCGGCGGAGCACGCCGTCGCCGGTATTGCCCCAGAGGAAATGCTTCACAAGCCCCACGCAGTCGAAGGCGCGCATGCCCAACCTCGCGCGGCATTTCGCGATGTAGGCGTCAGTAAACACGCTCGGGTACAGCTTTTTCAGCTGCTCGATGCGCGACTCCGTCAGAGTGTAGCCGAGCCCGCCCCAGACATAGGCCTGTCCGGCCTGCGCGGCGCAGAACTCCGCCAGCTGCTTTCCGGTTAAAATGCTACTCATTCCCAGACTCCTCCCCGTTTTTGGTTTTCATCACTTCGAAAACGCTCTTCAGCTTTTCCGGGACCGGTATGCCGCACAAAAGCGCGTTCTCCACCACGGACAGCCCCTCCACCGCGATGTAGTAGCTCACCGTCGCGCCCCTGATCAGCGCGCAGGACTCCGAGATCAGATCGTCAGCCACCGCGGCCACCGCCACCAGCACGAACATCAAAAGCTTTTTAAGCCCGCCACGCCACATCGCCTCGGAGGACACGCCCCCGGTGGCGCTCTTGTCGGATTTGCGGAGCGCGGCCTTAATCAACCCGCTCAATATGTCCGCGCAGACCAGCGCGACCAGCGCGATCAAGAGCCCGTCCCACCCGCCGAGCCGCTGGGCAATCCACCCGCCCGCGGCCGCGGCCCCGAGCTTGATCGCCGTAAACACCTTCTCCATTCTACCCCGTCCTTTCTTACCGTTTCACATAGCTGTTGAACACGAACCGCTTGATAATCCCGCAGACGCCGAAGTTCTCGTTTGCGGCCTCGTTTTTGACGATGATCTGCAGCGTTACGTAGTCCTTGACCCTTATGTCAAGCGGGAACACCTCCAGGCTGTCGTAGGTGTCGAACCTGAAATCCTCGTATGGCAGCCCGTCGTAGGAAAAGCCGTTCCCGCTCTCCGGGGTCAGGAGCCTCGCGGACGCCTTTTGCGCCGACAGATACACCCGCGCCCCGGCGTGGGTGCCGGGCTTGACCATCACCGCGCACCAGCGGGGATTGAGGGTTTTCGTCCTGCCGAAATCCCCGCCGTCGTCGGCCCTTGTCGACCAGACCGCCTCGATACCGTAGCCGTCGTCGCTGTACCGGCCCAGGCCGCCGATATCCGTGTTGAACCGGCAGAGCCGCCCGTCGGCAGTGCCGAACCAGAGCGTTCCCCCGGCCTCGCAGAAGCAGCTCGCCGGGATATTCGTCCAGTAGCAGCACTCGCAGACCGACCCGACCGCCTTTTCGGGGTATGCCCGGCGCTGAGTCCCGTCCAGCACGTAGCAGCGGGAGTTGACGCAGAGCAGGTAGAGCCCGTTCCACTCTACCGCGACCGCGTTTTCGAGCCCGGGCTCCGACAGCAGCGCCCTGTCAACGAAATACGAGCGGTTCTGTATGCTCGTGACGTTGGTGACCGCGCTGGTGACGACGCCGCAGACCCCGTCCCGGGTCAGAAACAGCGGCTCGTCCCGCAGCGTGGCGAACGCGTACATCGAGACCGCGCCGCTCCCCACAGCGCCCTGGGTCAGCCCGAACGCCGTGTTCCCGGCGCTGTCCAGCGCGGACGAGCGCAGAAACAGGCTCGCGTCCTGGTCGTTTTGCGCCTTGACTATCAGCTGGTACGCCCCGAGCCGGCGGTAGCCCATGATCGCGTTGCCGTCCGAACCCACGTAGGCGTAGGAGGTGTCCGGCACATAGGTGGGGTCGACGTCGTACGCCGGCGCAGATATGTCGCAGTGCCAGTCTACGTTTTGCCTCTCCGGATTCCCGGAAAAAAATATCCTGTCCGAGTTCGCCCCGCCCAGGCCGAACAGCCCCATGAACCGGCAGCGCTCCACCGCCGCGGCGTTCCCCGGCACGGTCTTTGAAAACGCGACAACAACGTTGTCCTCCCCCGGCGTCGAGGGCGCGGGCGGCGCTGAGGAAAACGTCACCGTACCGGCCGCCGCGTCCACGGCGTAGAGCGCCGGGTCGACAACCTCTCCGCCGACGCTGACCTCGCAGACGCCGTCGATGCCCTCCGAGTCCAGGGCGTACAGCGTCGACACCCCGTCCCCGCGAAACCGGTTCTTCCGCCGCCCGGTCAGAAGGTTGACCGGCTCGAAGGCCGCACCTCCGCCAGCCGGGGGCGCCGAGATTACGGTGGTGGGCGCGTAGGCGATGTCGGAAACCCGCGTTATCCCGCTCCCGTCGAAGCAGAGGTATTCCTCCCCGGTCAGAATCCAGAGCTTCCCGGCGCAGACCAGCGAAAAGGACTTCCCCACGGAGGCCGTCTCAAACAGCTTCACGGGCGTTTCTCCGTGCAGGTACAGCGCGTTCCCGGCGTGGACGATGAGCTTCTCCGAGCTCTCCGTCGAAAGCCTGTGGATGCCCCGGATCTCCGCGCCGTAGCTGCCCACGGTCCGCCAGCCCGGCCGCTTTTCAGGGAAGCCCGACTTGTCAGGAATCAGGTTTTTCGCGTACGGGCTGCGCCCCTCCGCCACGCCGGTGGGGTCGGTGGAGAAATCCACGCCCCGGAAGCTCCTGTACGACGCCGCGCGCCTTGCCCTGGGCGCCCCGGGCACTTTTGCAGCTCTCATAATTATCACCTTTTTCTCTTTTTGGGGCTTGTATTAATTATCGAATTATGGTATAATCTTGATGCGTAATTGTAAATTATGCCGATACCCATTTTTCGCTTCGGCTTATTCTACAAATCCCAACTTAACCTCTCCGCATTTTTTCTCCCCGGCGCCAATGCTTGCTACCCATACTTTTTCATATCTTTTTTCCTCATTCACCGCTCCGCTATCTGACGAAGCGGTATTTTTTTTTGCGCGCCGCGAAACGCTGATTCTATACTTTTTTTCGTCTCTCATGGTATAATTACTGTCAGCCGGGATTGCGCCAAAAGACATGCAAAATTGCCGCACTGCTGAAGAAAGGAACATAGTTATGAAAAAACATGTCTTTTCAACAAACATGACCCGGATAAAAAATAATCCGCCGCCCGCCCTGACGCGCTGATATAAGTTCCCACCCGGGAGCCCGCGGGAAATCCCCGCGGACTCCCTTTTTCTACCCTTTGGAAGCTCTACTCGAAGCGCGCCACGCACCTGTCCGCCGCGTTGACCGCGAAGGCGTACTCCTGCTTGTAGAGCGAGAGCATCGCGTTGTTGTCCGCGTCGGCGTACAGCCTGCAGGCGAGCCCCAGCGGCAGCGCGAGCCCGGCAAGCTCCTCCTCGTAGGGCACCGCGTCGTCCAGAGAGGCGAGCGCCGGAATCGCCGGAAGCTCCTCCATCCCCTTGGAGAGCCTGATGCGGTTGTTGACCTCGAAGGTCTCCGCGAGCACAAGGCTAATATGCTCCGGCGCGTACCCGGCGTACCCCCCCGGGCTCTCCTGCAGTATCGCCGCCGCCCTCTTTAAAAGCTCATTTCCGGTCATATGCTCTTCCTCTGCGTCGGGCGAGCCTTACGCCGACCTGTGGGCCTTGACGACGTAGAGCTCCTTGGGCCTGATGATCTTCGCGCCGAAGGTGTCCAGAGCCTTGATCGCGTCGGAGAACAGCTTTTCCGGGCGGTAGGCCTCCACCTTCGAGATGCCGCCGGCAAAGGCGATCGCGTTTTTCGTGCGGATGTACATATAGTCGTCGGTGCCGTCGCTGTAGAGGTTGTTCGTCATCTTGACCACCGCGCCGTTGTACATGCCGACAATGCCCTTTTTGATCAGCTCGACGTTGTTGGTGTACAGCTCGGACAGCCTGTTTTTGAACAGGCTGTAGAACCAGGGCGTGACCTCGATCACCACGTCGCCGGAGATTTTTACGCCGTTGTCCCAGAGGGTCACGAAGCCCTCGTCGATCAGCGCCTTCGCGGCGTCCTCCCCGGCCACGGCGGTTGAGGCGGAGCAGAGGGTCGCGTTTTTCGCCAGCGAGGCCACATAGGCGTCGCGCTGCTCTGCGAGCTCCTCCGCGCTGCCCTTCATGTAGGCCTGCATCAGCCCCTCCACCGACTGCGCCTCGTCGATATCGTCCACGAGGAAGTGGGTGTATTTATACTGGTTGGTGTCGAGGTACACCGAGGTGTCGGAGGGCGTCTCCGCGTCCTCGATCTGGACCCCGGGCAGATAGGTCTTCGCGGTGGGGCGGGTGGCGCCGATGATCTTTACCCGCTTCCCCTCGCCCGCCTCGCCCTGGAACCGGGTGTTGCAGGCCTCGAGCAGTACGCAGTTCTTCTCAAGCTCCGTCTGAATATGCGCCGACCAAACCGTCGGCTTGAAATTGTCGTATGCCATATGCCTCTTCCTTTCGTCGGAGACGGTGAGCTTCCCGTCTCATTTTTTAAATTTTTTCTTCCGCGGACTGCGGTTCCGCGTGTCGCGGTTTGCGCTTTGTCGCGGTTTTCGCCAGCCTTCCCTGACTACCGCCATTTTGTCATCGACCTCATCACTCTCTCGAGTATCTTCGGGTTGGACAGCTCCCGCTTTGTGAGCCTGTCCACCTCGGAGGGCGAGTAGTAGGTCTTCTCAGTGTTCCCGTCCGCGCCGACCGCCCCGGTCTCCGGCTTTCCGGCGGGCTTCTCCCCCGCGGCAACGCAGGCGCGGTACGCGGTCAGGTTGTCGATGCCGGCGGCACGGAGCCGCAGAAACTGCTCCCCCAGCTCGGTGACGTCCCCCGCCTTTTCCTCAGGGAAAAAGCGTTTGATCTCCGCCAGGTCGCTCTCGAACCGCTGCCTTGAGAGCAGCGCCTGCAGAACCCCCGCCTCCCTCCGCGCGGACAACAGCGCCTCCCCGCTCTCCGCGGCCTTTTCGGAGCGTGCCTTCGCCTCCTCCAGCTCCCGGGAGAGCCGCTCGTTTTCGCGCCGCATCGCCGCGAACGACGCGTTGACCTCCGGCGTCTGCGCCCGGGCCGGTTTTTCCTTAATCTCCCTCTGCTCCGCCGGTTCGGCCTCCCGCGCCGCCCCGGCCGTGTTTAAATCCTCCCGCGGGTCCACGGCCCCCGCGCGCGCAGCGTTCACTGCGTTTTCCTCCATGCTTTGACCTTCCTTTCTCTTATTCATCTTTTTTTCCTTAAAGCCGTCTCCGCCGCTTAGATTTGACTTGCGGCGAAATCGCTGGTATAATCATCCCTGTATAACCCGCGCTTCGTAAACCGCTACCGCGCCATGCCGGACGAAACAACAGTCCCCGCCTCTGCCACACCGACCTCTGAGCAGGAAACGTCCTCGTCTGCTCCGCAGAGGGCGGGTACGCTGTCGCGGCGATAATCGACGGCGACCGCTCGGTCTGTGGCGACTCCGACTTCGAGCTGGCCGGCTGCCGGATGATCAACGACGCGTTTCTGAAGGGCTACGGCGGCCACGGGTTTGCCGACCCCCGCCGCGCCCTCAGGCGAAAGCTCTATGCGCTGCTCTGCAACCTGACCGACGCCTGCGTCTGGCTCGTCGAGTACGCAAGCGCTGAAAACAGCGCCCGCAGCAAGGCCGCCGCGGCGGCCCTTATAAACGAGCTGGAGCAGCATATACGCGGCGCGTCCGGGCAAGCTTAATTTCCGAGGAAAATAGGAATCGCTGCCATTCAGGCAAGCTCCCAAAAGGAGAAAAACGAAATTCTTTTTAGAGGCGTCCTTAAAGCCGTCGACCGGGAAAGGCACCGGGTCGTCAATTTCGGAGTTTTCACGCTGCGGAATCTCAAAGCGAAGCCCGCATAAATCCCCCGCTCCGACGGACAGTAATTTTTAAGCTTTAAAACAGACCTGCGCGGTCTTTCATATACACATATACACATATACACATATACGCATATGCACATAAGCACGTATGCACGTATACATCGCCGGAGGGATATTTCCCCTGCTTACGCCCGTTTGATCAGGCGTACCCCTATCATCACGGTAAAAACAGGAGAACAACACGGTTATGGACAACATAAGGCTGAAAAGAAAACTCTCAATACTCGCTTCAACATTGAAGGAGGTTTTTATATCGTCGCTGCCCCTTGCCGCGATTATTATCATCGTCTGCGGCTTTATAGCGCCCCTCGAGACGAAATCGGACTATTTGAAGCTGATTGTCGGCTATGTCAGCGTCGTGGTGGGCCAGACGCTGTTTCTGGACGGTCTTGACATCAGCATACTCCCGATAGGAAAGCTGATCGGAGGGTCGCTGATAAAGCTGAAAAAAGCGTCGTTTATAATATTTTTCGGTTTTGTCTTCGGCCTGCTCGCCACGGTCGCCGAGCCCGCGCTGACGGTGCTGGCAAAGCAGACGAACATGATAATGCCGATCGTAAACGAAACGGCGTTTATCTGGATCATGGGCGTCGGCATCGGCGTAATGGTGGGCTTTGCCCTGTTCCGGATCATCAGGGATTTAAACATAAAGCTTGTCTTCTTCGTACTGTACGTCATTACGTTTATCGCGATCGCCTTTGTCCCCGAGGAGTTCGTCGCGCTGGCCTTTGACGGCAGCGGGGCCACCACGGGAGACATTTCGGTCCCCTTTATTCTGGCGATGGGCATGGGCGTGTCCGTCACGTTGTCCAGACACAAGAAAAACGACGACAGCTTCGGCATTATCGGCCTGGCGTCCGTAGGGCCGATTATTTCGCTGGCGGCCTACGGAATCATCCTGAAGCTTAAATACCACGGGGCGCTGCCCGCGGCGCAGCTCTACGCCCCCGGCGCCGTCGGCTCCGTAAGGCAGATTTTGTCCGGCAATCTGCTGGGCGTGGTGCTGGCCCTTTTACCGGTGATTCTCGTCTTCCTGCCGTTCCAGCTTTTTCTGATAAAGCAGCCCAAACGGGAGTTTGCCACCATGCTGCTCGGCGCCGCGGTGGTCTTTGTCGGCCTTCTGATTTTCCTCTCGGGGATCGATTACGGCTTTGCCTTCGCCGGAAAATATATAGGCGAGGTCTTCCTGGCCCCCTCCTGGCCGAAGTGGTTCAAATGGCTGCTCCTCCCGATAGGCTTCATCCTCGGCGTTGCCATCACGCTGTCCGAGCCCGCGGTGACGGTTCTGGGCGAGCAGCTTGAGGAGATAACGAACGGCCATATTAAAAAGCTGACAATCCGCCTGACGCTGGCGATAGGCATAGGCTTTGCCTGTTTGCTCGGCATGGCGAAGATACTGACGGAAATCGACATACTGTGGTTCCTTATTCCCCTGTACGCGATAGCGCTGGCGCTGATGCTGTTCACGCCGAAGCTCTTCGTCGGGCTGGCGTTCGATTCCGGAGGCGTCTCCGGCGGGGCGCTGACCTCCGCGTTCCTGACCCCTTTAACCCTGGGAGTGGCCCAGGCGGTGGCCGCCGCCTCCGAGCAGGGCGGACAGTCGATTCTTGTAAACGGTTTCGGAGTAATCGCGTTTATATCTGTTACCCCGTTGATCGCGGTTCAGTTATTGGGTATATTGTATGAAGTGATGGTCAAGAAAGCCAGTAGAACCCTGGAGGATGCCGAGAGAACCGACTACGCGGAGCTGGCATTGCTCACGGAGGGCTCCGACGACGGAAACGCGGACACAAACCTGAAAGAGAACGGGACGGATGCAGCCGGTCCGGCGCAGACATGAACCCCGCGAAGAACGGCAGGCCTTTGTCCGAAATGGAGGGAAATGCTTTGACTGAATTGAAACACGGCCTTGATTTTTTAACCCTGGTTATAGGCAGAAACAGCAAAGAGGAAGTGCTGAAGTTCTTGCTGGGCTCCGGCTGCCACCTTATCGACGTGGTCTACGCAAAAGGCTCGGTTAAATCGGGCTACGTCAGAGATATGCTGGGTCTGGTGCCCGAGGAGAAGAAGGTAGTGATCACCTGCCTGGTGTCGGGCAGCCTGTCCGACCGGCTGCTCGAGCAGCTGGCGGAGCGCTTCAAGCTTGACAAGCCGAATACCGGGATAGCTTTCGTCGTCCCGGTGGACCGGCTGTCGGTATGACTTAAAGGAGGAAAATATGCAAAACACCGATATGAAAGCCCTGTATATAGTCGTCAACGCCGGCTTTGCCGAACAGGTGCTGGGATATATCCGCACGAAGGGCTCCACCGGGGCGACGATAATCAACGCCCGGGGCATAAGCGCCCTGCAAAAGGATATTATGGGAATCAGCGTCGACACGGAAAAGGAGATAGTGCTGACCGTAATCGAGAGCCCGAAGGCCGACGCGATTATCGACGCGATCAACCAGAACACCCTGTTTAAAACCGAGGCCCGCGGCGTCTGCTTCACCCTGCCGGTGACAAAATCCGTCGGCATCGCCTCCGAACAGGCGGGCAAGTAAAGCGGCCTTGCGCCTGATTGTTCCCGGAACACGGCGGCGCGGGATTTGCGCGCATAAAATTTTTCGTGCGCGGGCGGATTTCTCCGCCCGGCTTTTGTTTTCTCCCGATTTTTTATGTCCTTCTCGCGTCGAGAATCGCGGTCAGCGCGTTTTTCGGCGCGATCGCGTTTTCCGGCAGCGCGCGGACGTACTCCTCGAAGGTGATGTACCCGGCGTTTCTCGCCTGCTCCAGCGACTGCTCGAGGGCGTATTTCGAAAACGGGCTCGCCGGGGACGCGTCTATGCGCACGTCGAGGGTGAGCGCCTCCAGAGCGCCGGGGGCGATCTCGTCCCTCCGGACGACGCCGTCCGGCATCGCCGTGTCGACGAAAATCGGCTCCGAGCCGTAGGCCCGCCAGATGTCGAGCCAGATCAGCGCGATGTCCTCCACAAACTGCCTGAACGCCGCGATCTGCGCGTTAAGCGGGATCGCGCTCTGGTCCCTCACCGCAATAATCGCCGCGCCGGAGGCCTTCTCCGGGTTGACGCTGCCCAGCGCCGCGTCGCCCGCGCCGGAGAGCTCCCTGGTCTTCGAGATCAGGCTGTCGAGCAGCAGCGCCGCCTCGCCGGACATGGGCGCCGGCGCGACGTAGGAGAAGATGTCGTTGACCCTCTGCACGCCGCCGCTGCCCCGCAGGCGGATCGCCTTGCCTATTTTGTCCACGTCCGCGGGGTTTTCCACCATGTTCTCCACGAACACCGGCTTTGCGAAGGCGTTCTGCTTCGCGGAGATCAGCCGCCGGGCCAGCAGCCTGTTGATCTCTATCTGGTTGGGCACAATCGGCCTTACCTCCCCCACTCCCCGCGCCGAGTTTTTCGACGGCGTCCAGACGTATGAGGCGATCGGGTACAGCCTCAGCCCGGGTATCGCGGTCTCCGGCACATAGACCACGTTCCGCGTCGCCCGGCAGACCCTCACGAACCCGTCCTCCCCGCGGGAGAGGCAGAGCAGCGACAGGCATTTCCCGTCGCCGCCCACCTCGGCGGTGTCCCCCACCTCGGAGAGGGTGTCCGCGTCGGGCAGAATCCTCTCTATCTCCTCCGCGCGAACGCCGTTTTTCTTCGCCTCCCGCCGCACCTCGCCCACCGGCCTGCGCTCGCTTATCAGGATGTACTCCTGGCGCTGGATGTCCGGCTGCTGCTCGTCGGAGAAATAGATTGACGTGTTGTCGATGATCTGGCAGTCAAGGTTTTTGTTGTAGAAGTAGAGGTATGAGTCGCCGGCGACGCAGGCGCTCTGCACCACCTTCCAGAGCTTCGCGTCCAGCTTCTGCTTTTCCCAGCAGCGCGCGGCGTACCGGTTCAGCGCCTCGCAGAGCGCCGCCCCCTCCGGGCGCGTCAGGTCCTGGGGGCTGTAGTAGATCTGCATGTTCTGCATCGCCACCGTCGCGGTCTTGTACTCCACCGTCGGCGCGATGATGTTGAAAACCGGCAGCCGCCCCTGCCCCGCTTCGAGCCCGTGCCACTGGTCGCCCTCGTACATCCGGTACGCCTCCGCGGTGGACTCGTAGAGGTTGACCGCCCCGTGGCGCGCCCTGCCCCGCTCAAACCTCCGCCAGAGCTCGGTGACGTCGTCCGCCCTGTCCTTTCCCCCGAAAAGCTGAAATTTTTTCATACTGCCTCCGTTTTCGCGCCGATAAGCTCACCGGCGCGCATTTTTTTAAATCCGTCAGGGCCGGCTCCCGGCCCGCTTACCTGCCTTATCGGGCGCCCCGACTTTTGCCGTAAGCCTCAATCGCCCGCAAAAGCGCCTCGTCGCTCTCCGAAAGCCCCGGCTGTTCAACGCCCCGCTTTGCCGCGGGCTTCGCTGCCCGGATAAGCCGCCCCGCCGCCAGCCCGGCGATAAACGCCGCCAATAGTCCAAAAATAAACAGACAAACCGTTTTAATCTCCCCCTCCAATACCCGCCGCAATCTTTATGCCGCCCGCGGGCTTCATGTTAGGCCGGAAGCGCCCCGGTTTTTTTAAATTACGCTCACCCGGTCGCCGTAGCCGCAGGGGCTCTGGCGGGCGCGCTCGAACGCGAAAAACGGCTTTCTTTCCTGCCGCGGGGGCTCCGCCCGGGCACGGAGGTGCGCGCAGTAGCCCCGGAGCGCGTCCGGCGCGTGGGTCAGCTCGTGGGGCTCTCTCGCGACGTCGTTTGGCCTGTTCTCGTCGTGCCTTAAAAGCGCCAGGCAGCGGATCAGGTTCCCGCACTCCGGGAAAATCCTCAGCGCCGCGGTTTCGCGCCCGTCCTCGCCCCGTATGATTTTCAGCTCCTCCTTCACCGCCATCCACCCGTCTATACGGGCGTTGCCTGTGCGGGTGAGCACAACCCCGCAGGAGGCGAAGATGTCGGCGATCGTCCGCCCGGTCTCCCGCTGCCGGTTCCACAGGTCCGGCGGCGCGAGGTACTCGTAGATATCCTCCCCCGCGCTCAGCTCCCGGATCCGCCGCGCCGCTTCGGAGACGATCAGGTTCGGGCGGTACAGCTCCCGGTACACATAGCTCCGGCCGCCCTCGTCCTCCGCGATCCAGAGGCAGGCGCACATGTCCAGCCCGTAGTCCAGCGAGACATAGCGCCGCCAGTGCGCCGGAATCTCGAACGGCGCCACCACGTGGATTCCACGCTCGAACTCGGTGAAAAACTGCCCGGAGAAGATATCCCAGTTCCCGTCCCTCCAGGCCTCCCGCAGCCCGTCGGGCAGCTCGTCGAGCATTCTGACGTAGTCCGGGTCCTTTTTCAGCAGCGCCTCGTTGTCCGAGGCCCGGGCCGGGATGAAGGTGTAGTCCTCCGGGCGCTCGCCGTTCCGGTAATCCCGGTCTAAAAACAGCCTTTTGACCCAGGCGTGCCCGACCCCGCCGGGGTTGCAGGTCAGGTAGAGCCGCTTCGGGAAGTCGTTGACCCCCCGCAGGCAGTATTTCAGGTGGGTGTACTGGCTCTCTGTGAGCTGCGTCGCCTCGTCGATGAAAATCACGTCGAACTCCTGCCCCTGATAGCGCAGCACGTCGCTCTCGGCGTCGCAGTAGCCGAGCTTGATCCGGCTGCCGTTCCGGAAGACGATGCCGCTCTCGCCCGCCCTGTAGGCCGCCGCCTCGCCGAGCTCTGCGCACATCGGCAGCACGTGGTTTTCCCTAAGCTCCGGCAGGCTCCGCCGGACGATCAGCAGCCTGATGCCCGGGTAGGAAAACGCCAGCAGCTCCGCCTTTCTGCGCACCGCCCAGGATTTGCCCCCGCCCCTGGCGCCGCCGTAGGCCACGTACCTCGTGGCGGCGCGGAAAAACTCCTCCTGCTTTCTGTTCGGCCGCTCGATAAAAAGCCTCATAAAACTCCGCATCCTCCCGCTTTCCTCACACCTTCGCCGCCGGCTGGGCTCCTGTCCCGGTTATTCCCCGGCTTTTCCCGGGCGCGGGAAATCTCCGGCGCGCAGGCGGTGTTTTTTCCGCCATATTGCCCGCGCCTATTTCCCCCAGGCGGCCAGCTCCTCCGACAGCGCAAGCTCTATCCGGCTCTCCTCCTCCGGCGCGGGCCGCTCGGTCCAGCCGTGGTCGTTTTTCAGGATGAACTCCGCGCCCCGCGCCGTCTCCCTGTCGAAAAGCCGCTCCTCGGCGTAGGCCTCGCACCGGGCGATGGCCTTCGCGACGCAGGGGTCATCCGCGGAGGCCAGCAGCTGCGCCCTGGTTTTGCCGAGGGCGCAGGCGAGCCCGGCGAGGGTGTAGGGCCGCTTGTCCGCGTCGCAGACCCTGAAATATGCGTTTATCGCGGAGGCCGCGCTCTTTTTCCCCATCGTTCACACCCCTTTGCGCTTTTCAGATCACAGCCCGGATTATACCACACAAAAAAGCCGAAATCGTCTCAATTTCTTTCCAAAACTTTGCCAATTTCTTGCCAAAACCTTTCCATTTATCTTAGTACAGAAAAAGAGCTCCCGAAACAGCTTCCGGAGCTCTCGTTTTATATTTTGTATTATTTTCCTTCTACGTTATCTTGAAACAAGCTTTTTGCATCGTAAATAGGTAATATAATAGGCTGCATCATAGCGCTTGAAGTGATGTTTGAAACCATGGCGCGTAAATAGGGAAACATGACATGTACGGCTTGAATTTTCAGAAAATCATCTTTTTTCTGATCGGGAATATTTTCAAGACCGAATATTCCCGCGATTTCTATAAAAAGATATATCGGAAACTTTGATTGATCCGTATCTTTCATTTCAACGCTTAAAGAGACAACGTATTTGTTATCATCGTTTTTTTCAATTTTTCTTGTAAATCTTGGAGAAATATTATATTCTCCGGGGGGCAGCATGTTGTTTTTTATGATAATATCTTTTGTAATTATCTCCATGCTTGTCAATTCGTCCATTTTGAAACTCCTCTCGCTTACGGAAGCTTAATTATGCGCAGCTTGAGCTGTTGTATTTTATTACTTGAGGCCAATTTTGCCATTGATATCCGGTCTGCCGCTTTATGTTGATTTTCAGCGGAATTTCCTTTTCTGCAACCGCAACAAGCATAACACCTAAACTGCTCGCGATTTTTACAAGCGTATCGAGTCTCGGTATCGCCTGAAGCTTCTCCATCCTTGCAATGGCCGACTGTTTAACGCCGCATTTTTCAGCGAGCTCTCTCTGTGTATAACCTTTTTCGATCCTCGCGCCGACAATGCTTTTGATGATATTCGATATCTCTTCGGCGATCAGAATCTTTTTCTTTTCTTCCTCGCCTGCTGCTTTTAAGCCCTCCCATAATTCGTCAAAATTCACCATATCAGTCATTTTTGTACCTCCTTAAAAAATCCTTCTGCTCCCTTATTGCCTTTTCAATCTCCGATGGCGGAGTCTTACCTGATTCCTTTACAAAACCGTGCAGCAAAACAAACCTGTTTTTCTTGTCCTGGTAAAAATACAGAATTCGATTCCTGCCCGGTCTTAGCTCATAGATATCGCCTTGCAGGTGCTTCACCGATTTGCTAAAGTGCTTCGCGATATCGAACCCGTATTCCGCCAATCTGTCAATATACAGTTTTATCTGCGCTATTTCAAGTTCATTGTGCTCCTTTTTGAGTAATTTGCTTAAAAAATCTTCGAGAGGGGCATTTCCCATCGGGGTCGTATATACGATTATCTCATACACGTTATTATGCCCTCCCGCTATTTATATCTATTCATTTGATAACGTTTTTGTTATCACACTAATGGTATCACAGACAAATATTTTTGTCAACAAAAAACGCGTGAAAAAAACGAATATCCGGGGATTTTCTCTCGGTTTTACGCAGACAGCAGATAAATCAGCTCTCTTCCGCATACATAAACGCCTTCTTTAGCTTTTCTACAGCCGAATTTCTAAGCCTGTACACCGTCGATATTCCGACGTGGAGCCTGTCGGCCAGCTCCACCGACGCGCAGCGCCGGTTTTCGACCAGCATCACCTCCACCACCTCCCGCTCCTCCGGGGTCAGCAGGCCGAACACCGCCTCCGCCGCGGCCACCTCCGCCTTGCACTCCTCCAGCCTCTTTTCAAGCCTTCTTTTCTTCTCCGAAAAGCTCTCGCGGACGCCGTAGGAGCCGATAAACACCTTAAGCGTTTTGATCTCCGCCCTGCGGAAGTTCAGGTTTGAAAACCACGAAAGAAGGTTTTTTTCCATTCCAACCTCCAAATTCAGGATTTTTCCGGCTCGCTAATAGTCAAACCCGCTGATCGTCAAAAGCTCCCTTTCGGTGATTTCGCCGGAGCCGTAAGTCCTACGCGGCCTTTTATCCCTCCTCGAGCCCAGGTCCCACAAAAAGCTCTCCTTCGTGAAAATCCCGCTGTCGACGCACCGGTCGAGAATCGAGAACAGGTATTTCGGCGACCTGGCGCCGGAAAGCGCGGCCTCCCTGATCGCCTCGCGAATAAGCTCCTCCTCCGCGCCCCTGGCGATATAGGAGCAGATTTTCTCCCTCGCCACCTCTCCCAGCGGGCAGAGCTCTTCTTCAAAAACCGCTTCCCAGCCTTCTGCAGCTGCAGCGGCTTTATTATTATTTTTTTTATTTTTCTTTGACGGGAGAGAATGAGAAGAATAATAGGGGGTATGGGGGGAAGAAGGAGGAGAAAGAGAGGGCCCCTCCCCGTTTCCGAACGCACTCCGAACGCATAGAGCGTCGTTTGTTCGGTTTTTGTTCGCCTTTTCCCCTCGTTTAGAGCCCCAATCCGTCTCCAACAGTTCGTCCTCGTCTTCGTCTATTATGTTTATGCCTGTAAGAGTCTTTGGCTTTACAGGCTTGTCCTCAGTATCCTCCTCTTTTTCGCAGGCGCAAGCCGAGCGCTTTACACGTAGATTTCTCATCCTCTGCCTTGCCGCCGCCCTCTCCGCCTCAGCCTTTGACAGCGTCAGGCCCCCGAGGTCGAGGTATTCCCGCCCGCCCTCCTCCTTATAGATGCCCGCGGCTTCCAGCGCGCGAAACAGCCTGTCCGCCGACCTGTTCCAGCCCACCGCCTCGCAGATCGCGCTCTTCGGCAGCCTGTCAAAGCAGTCCTCGCCCTGATACCGCTCGACCCACGCGCCGAGCAGCGTGAGCAGCCCCACAGCGGCGTAGCTTCGCAGCCCGAGCAGCTCCGCCAGGTTCAATACCTTTACATCGTTTTTAACGTCCGTTCCGACGCGGATATAACCCGACATAGCGACCTCCGTTTCACAATTTCTGATTGATAAGCTTACTGTTTGTACCTGAAATGATTTTCAACCGCGCGCTTTTGCCCTGCTTTAAGTCTTTCCCAGGGGTATTTCAGCCCCGCTTGGTTTTGTAGAGCCTCTCCGCGTAATCCTTCCAGTCCTCGAATATGTAGGTCTTAAGCTCCTCCTTTGCCGGCTTCCCGCTCGAGCAGATAAAATCCGCCTCCGGCTCCGGCAGCGCGTCTACCAAAAACGCCCTGTCCTCGCATTTTATCACGCCGTACACCCGCGAGAGCACAAAGTCGCTCCAGCCCGCGTTTTCGTCCTCGATGTCCTGCAGATACTCCTTCCCCTCGTCGAAATCGAAGGCCTCCGAAAGGCAGGCCTCGCAGATCCCGCAGCTCACCTCGCCCTCCGGCAGCGCCTCGCCGCAGCAGTCGCAGAGCTCGCAATCCTCGAAGATGTCGTACCCGCACACCGGGCACACCGCGCCGTACTCGCTGACGCCTGACCCCCAGGCCTCCGAGAACCCGATGGGCGCCCTAACCGCTTCTCCCTCCTGCAGCACCTCGCCGCAGCCCATGCATTTCATCATTAGAAGTATGACACCTCACTTTCTATGATATTATACATCATCGTTTGTGATATGTCAACACCTTTTATGATTATATTAAAAATATTTTTTCAGACTATTGCAAATAATCATCATTGATGCTATAATACAAATCAAGGGAGCGGCGCGGCTGCAAACCCGGATTATTACACATGATTTTAAATTAAGCTATCCGCGCCGCCCGATATAACATTTTAAAAAGGGGTATAATATGATGTTCGGCCACGCATTGAAAAGACTGCGCGAGCGCGACGGGATAACGCAGGCGGCTCTCGCAAAGAAGTTCGGAATTTCTCAGTCCACTGTGGGCATGTGGGAGAGCGGGCGCAATCTGCCCGAATACCGCACGCTGATGAAGCTCGCGGAGTATTTCAGCGTGCCGATCAGCGAGCTCACCGGCGAGCCCTCCAACAAGAGTTTTTCAAAGACAAAGATCCCGGTGCTGGGCAGCGTTCCCGCCGGCATACCGATCGACGCCGTCGAGGACATCATCGATTACGAGGAGATCCCGGAATTCCTAAAGGACACCGGCGAATTCTTCGGCCTGCGGGTCAAGGGCAGCAGCATGGAGCCGAAAATATCCGAGGGCGACGTGGTTATCGTCCGCCAGCAGGACACCGCCGAGACCGGCGACATCGTCGTGGCGATGATCAACGGCAACGAGGCGACCCTCAAGCGCCTCAAAAAAGGCCCGGACGGGATCATCCTCTACCCCAGCAACCCGGCGTTCGACCCGATGTATTTCACCAACCAGCAGATAGCCGAGCTCCCGGTCCGAATCATAGGCAAGGTAATCGAGCTCCGGGCGAAGTTTGAATAAAGCGGGCTCGTCGCTCTTCTAAAGAACCGCCCCGCCGGCTCCGGCATAAAAAAGCTTTTATATAAAACGGTATCGCCTTATCTCCGGCTTTACCGTTTTTTCGTGTAAACGCGCTTATGTGCAACCGGACTCCGCCGTCGTTAAAAGATAAATGCAAGGCTCTCCGCCGGGCGGTCCTAAACACTAAAGAACCTTAGTAATAACCGGCAACAAGAGTAGCACCGAGTTATTCCGTTTGCGATACCTGTTTTGGATGTGGCAAAAACGGTACGGGCAGAAAAGCCATATGATATTTACGTTTTTACCGACGCAAGATTGTGCCTATGATGCGAAGCTAAGGAAAATGGACTGTAGTAAAACACATCAAATGTTTACGACGCCTTCTTCACGTCACGCTTTGCAAACGCCCTCTTCCGGAGCGCAAAGCTTATATAGAAATCGGCAGAACCTGATTCTTACGAAAAAGGTCCTGCCGCTATTAATTATCCTACCACTTAGCTTTTTTATTTGAAATTTGCGACCGTATGCGCGTATGCTTCAGGTATACCAACGTCAAACATTTCTCCGTCTACGGCAAAGCCGCATAAACCCGATTTCTCCCTTTCAGTTTCAAGCGCGTCCGTCAGCTGAATTTCACCGTTCGATGTCCTGTTTTCCTTTATGTTTTCTTCAAGAATGTAAAATACTTCAGGCATTAATACATACTCACCGAAAACGGAATAATACCGTAACTTCCCGTCGCCCGAGGGTATTCCCATGTGTTTACCGGCGTATTCAACCGTCGGCTTTTCCCTGATTTCGTCGATCTCCATCAGCTTATGTGCGCTGTCCGTCCATTTCCCGGCCACCATACCGTAATGAACGACGTCTTTCAGCGGCACGGTATGGATCGAGAGCGTTGTCTTTTTGGTAGATTCAAACGCCTCCAATAGCTGCTCCGTGCAGTTCTTGTTATTCTTTGTTGAATAAAGCGTATCGCCCAAAGCAAGAAGTACGGGCTCGTTGTTGACAAAACGCTTGCATTGATAGACTGCGTGCCCGAATCCAAGTCTCTCTTCCTGGACTATATACTCAATTTTTTCGCCTATACGCAGTAATTTACTCTCATATTGTCTCATGTTGTCGGGCAATTTCTCAAAATGCTTATCCGACAACATTTCATTAAAGAACTCTTCGTACAGCTTTCGGTCGTTTTCGTTGTTTATAATTATGTAGAATTTTTCAATACCGGCGCGTTCGAGTTCCTCCAACAGTACAAGAATTATCGGTTTTGCCAGACCGTCCTTGTCCACCACCGGAAAAAATTCTTTTTTAACAGCTTTTGTCGCGGGGTACAGGCGTGTCCCGTAGCCGGCAACCGGGATAATTGCCTTTTTGACGCTATGCTGCGGGCGCAGCGTAAACGCAAACGCGTCCATATGGCGTTCGTTTTGGAAGTAATCGCAAAGCATCTTTTGGCATTCCTCATTCTTCGCCAAAAACTGCGCCGTTCCGTCTCCCTGTGACCCCACTCCTTTTCCTCCGTAAGTCAAATTTTTAACATTTTGATCGTTCAATACGCTGTGCAGTACGGGCGCCGTTAGTTCCTCCGGGCAGGACGGCGCAACTTTTTCGTCAAACAGTTTCTGCGCCTCCGTCATCAGCGCGCCGAGCACCGGAGCGTCTCCTTCTTCTATGAAGCGCCTTGCGCGCATGATGATATCGTGGTTATCGCGGCCAAGCGCTTGATGCAGCAGCCTGTCCCTTTCCGTCTGCGGATAAGGGTACGCCTTATTTAAATCTGCCAGTATTTTGACAGTATCCTTTTTAGCCATTAGGTCCACGATCACATAATGCAACTCTGCTTTTGACACCAGCGCCTGTGTTTCTATTTCGCCGCAGTCAAAGCGCATATAGACCGGCCTGATTCCGTAAGCACATGCCTGATCAAGCCGACCGCACCGCGACGGCGTCCTCTGCTCCCCGTAAAATGCGACTCGCATGATACCGTTAGTGCTGAGTTGCAGATCGTACAATTGGTTAAAGGCTTTCGCCACCAAAACGCATATAGCCGCGCTTGACGACAACCCCCTTTTAATTGGAAGCGTCATCTTGTTAATACATATCTCAAGTCCGCCCACGTGGTAATTTTCAAGGACATAGGAGGCAACTCCCGTGACATATGAAAAATAACCGCCACTATAGGCAATCTCCCTGAGCGTTTTTTGTACCATCGGAGTCTCAAGTCTGAGATTCTCTTCTCCGGGTATTTTCGAATAAATAATAAAATTGCTGTTTTTCCGTACCGTAGCGTAAATTCCCTGGCTTATCCCCGTTACGATGGCTTCACCCGGCTCAATCGCAGAATTAAAAGTCCGCAACGCGCCTGCCCAGTCGCTGTGTTCGCCGAAAAGGCACAATCTCCCCGGTATAAATAGATCTACGGATTCTTTCATTATATCCTCCTATTCTCTGTAAATAATATATTTTCTTGATAAAAAATTCCATAAGAAAACCATTCCCGTCGCGATAATCTTCGACAGCATTGGATATAAATGCAGTTTGTTGACAAAAAGCTCCATCAGCGCGATATTTAAACCCAGCCCGATGCCGCTGACGATAAAAACCTTTGCTGCATCCTTCCCTTTCGAATTGTTTTTCGCGTTGTTTTTAAAGGTCAGTTTCCGCCCGAGGACCCAGTTTACAAATGTTGCGATGATAAATGCGGCCGTCGTCGACAAAGCGACATAAGCATTTATTATTTCGTCGCAGAACCAGAAAACCGTCCATTCAACGACGGCTGCAACTCCGCCGACAAATCCGTACGATATAAATTGTCTGCTGAACTTAATTAAATTTGGCACTATCGTTTCTTTCCCGTTGTTTCGCATATTTTTCATCATCTGATAATCTCAAGGCTTTCCGTGTCGATTGCCGAGCTGTCGATAACTTCATCGCCATTAATCCTGTAAACGACAATATTCAGCCCGGCCCCCAATGACGGGACCAAAATACCGGCATGTTAAAGCGCGCCCACAAAAGCGCAGGTATAATAACCGCAATCGGCGCAAGACAGGCGTAAGCCCGGATTATTATAACGAATAAACGTCGATTTTGCTTCCAAGCTCGCACTGCGGCGGTAATCCAGATTCCTGTTCCGGTTAATAACAGTCCTCCGAACGTGATGCCTCAGCCGCCGATACGCATATCATAAGTTCTTGTGGTTACAAATTCGTCCTCAGTATATGTAAATGGCAGTTTAATACTTGGTTCTGTCGAACCGACTCTTGAAAAAACCGTGTAAATGAAACGCATTCCCGCAGACAACGGGCGGAATGAATACGGTGTTGATTCGGTATCGTAGTCAACCGTTTTTCCCTCGCCGAACGCTCCGTATACAGGATTCTCATACAGGACAGTATTTATGATATACGATGCCAACCCTAGAACGCATACAGCTCACAACACGATAACCGCAAACATTATGGTTATTTTCTTTATATTTCTGATGCCGGCTCTGAATCCCGCATTTTTTGTACCGGAAATCAGCCAGAAAAAATAGAAAGCAGCTCCGAACAAACCGCAGAATATCAAACCGGAAAATTTGACATTCATAGCCAGGCACGCGCTCATGGCTGTAACGGCATACGCCGCAGACGCATATTTCCCCTTTGATTCAAAGGAAAAGTAAATTAACGAGAGAAGATATATTATCAGAAGGTTACCGAGAAAAGCGTCGTTGTAATGATAGGTACCCCGAAAATTGGACAGCCATTGATTGAAATTCGGTAGTGATGAATCAAAACACCGAACAGAAAAGAGAGTCGGAAATCAAAGATTCGGACAGATATGAAATCTCGCAGCCAATGGCT
>JAPXRI010000041.1:0-24174 GCA_033813635.1 Bacillota bacterium | reverse complement strand
CGCGAAGTGCAGCGACAACATGTACGAGATCACGAGGAAGCAGTTCTACCAGAGCGTATACGAGGGCACGATGACTCCGGCCGCCGCGGCCGAGACCTATCAGCCGCTGATCCAGGCCGAGCTCGACACCGTATTCCATCAGAAATAACAAAAACAGATAAACCCTGACCGAATACATATATAAGACCCGCGCATCAGTTTAGCTGATGCGCGGCTTTTTTATTTTTCTTAAAAATTGACATGTCCGGCGGAAAGTGGTATATTTATTGCGTTGACATTAACAAAAAAGGATGAATCGCAAAGTGAATACTCGCGGCAAGAAAGTAAGGTCTGAACTGATGAAAATAATCGCGGCGGCGTTCGCGGTTCTGTTGGCGGCGCTGCCGGCGGGTTGTTCGGTGAGAGGGGAATACGACACTTCGAAGACAGATGGCGGAATCATCCTGGAGAGATACAACGGGGATGAGGCCGAGGTCGTCATTCCGGCGGAATACAGGGGTAAGGCGGTTGTTGGCTTAGGCGACAAGGCGTTTTATGACAACGACAATCTCACCTCGGTCACGATTCCGGACACGGTAAAATCCCTGGGCAGCTATGTGTTTTACGACTGTGACCGGATTACGCGGGTCGTCCTGCCGGACGGTATTGAAACGGTGGGCACCAATGTGTTTTCAAACTGCGAAAAGCTCACGGAGGTTGTGCTGCCGAAAAGCCTCGGAAAAATAGGGAACTATATGTTTTCGTACTGCCAGCAGCTGACGGGCATTGATTTTCCGGAGAGCATAACGGAGATAGGAAAAAACGCGTTTTACAGCTGTACGGATCTGACGGAAATTGAGTTTCCGAAAAACCTGAGCATAATCGACGAGAGGGCGTTTGCCACCTGCAGCGGGCTGACAAAAATCGACATCCCGGACGGTCTTAACAGAATAAACGATTCGGCTTTTGCCTATTGCACGGGTCTGACGGAGGTAAATTTCAGAGACATCAACGGCGTCGGAGCGTTGGTGTTCAGGGACTGCACCGCGCTTAAAAGCATAAATCTGGGTGAGACGATTAAATATATCGGGGAGGATACCTTTGCGGGCTGCAGCTCCCTCGAGACGCTAAGGGTGCCGGGGAGCATTACAAGCGTCGGCGCATGGGGCATGACGAGCTGCGAAAACCTCAAGACCCTCGAAATATCGGAGGGCGTCACCGCGATCGGAGCATCGGCGGCAGCGGGCTGCTCTTCCCTGCAGAAGCTGGTAATACCGGGAAGCGTCAAGAAAATTGGGAACTCCGCGTTTTCCGGCTGCACCGGCCTTAAAACTCTGGAAATCGGAGAAGGGGTGGAGGAGATCGGCGAGCACGCGTTTTCGGGATGTTCGTCCGTAGAGACGCTGATTCTGCCCGGGAGCATAAAAACCTTCGGACTAAACGCGTTCTCCGATATGACGGCGCTGAAAACGCTGACGCTGAACGAGGGGATTTCAATTATCGGGAGGTTTGCCTTCTGCAACTGTTCGTCTCTGACGGAGCTGAATCTTCCGGACTCGCTGACGGAAATCGATGAGTACGCGTTTTCCGAGTGCTCCTCGCTGAAAACGCTGACGCTGCACGATGGGCTCAAAACCCTGAGCGGCTGGGTTTTTGACGCCTGCGCAGAGCTCGAGGAGATCCATATCCCGGCAAGCGCGGAGGAGTTCGGAATAGACGTGTTCAACGGCTGCAAAAAGCTGACAATCTACGCCCCTTCGGGCTCGAAAGCCGAGGAGTACGCGAAAAACGGCGGCATTAATTTCGCGGCGGAATAAAAAGGCAAATAAGCATAAATACGGCGCGAAAGCGGCAAGGCTTTCGCGCCGTATTTTGATTTCGTCTAAGCCGCATATATAAGGCGCAGGCAAATAACAAGCCGCGTCAAGGATTTATCCCATCCGGCAGGGAAAAACGCGTTTTCCGGCGTTTTAAGGAAAAGCGCGGGCCGCGGGACACGCTAATTTACCATCTGAGAATGTACATTACCTCTCCGCTGCTGTGTGAGCCGAGCCTTTCATAACCGCAGCGCTCGTAGAGGGACTGAGCCCGCAGATTCGCAACATGTGTCGTCAGCATGATGCCGCCCTTCCCGTGCTCGACGGCCCAGTTTTTCGCGTGCGCCAGCAGATGAGCGCCGAGCCCCCGGCCCTTATACCCGCCGGCGAGAGCGATGCCCAGCCAGACAACGGACTTATCGGTATCCCACAGGAAGACATAGCCGATCATCCTGTCGCCGTCGAGCATCATCCACCTGATGATATTCGAGTTGTCTCCGTCGAAAAACTTCAATGCCCATCTCCTGTTGCCGTCGTTCCGGTTGAAAAACGCTCTGCCCTCGCCGTCCAGCGAGTCGAAAAACGCGATAACCCTCTCACGGTCGCTTGGTTCGAACGGTCTGATCTGATAGCTGCAGTCCATTGCTTTATCCTCCTGTTTTATATATATATCGTGCTGTATTTATCGTAGATGACCATGCCGGGCTTGCCGCCGGGGATTTTTTTAACATATCTTACATCGGTGTAATCCACGGGAATCTTGCCGCCGGAGAGCGAGGAGTGCTCCGCTGCAATTTTCGCGGCCTCGTACAGCGCGCGGTCCGTCGGGGCCCGCCCGGAGCACTGGAGTATCACATGGCTGCCCGGCGCGTTTTTCACGTGGAACCAGATGTCGCCCTTGGCGGACAGCTTGAAGGTAAGCTCTTCGTTCTGCCTTCCGGTCCTGCCGCAGAGCGCGGTAAAGCCGTCGGACAGCTCGAAGGAGAGGGGCTTCTGCGGCGCCGGTTTCCGGGGTTTGTCGCCCTTCTTTTGCGGGAAAAACTCGCCGAGCTCGGCTTTCAGCGCGTTAAGCGTCGGCTCGTCGGCGGCGGATATTTCAAACAGTACGTTTTTCAGGTACGCAAGCTCGTGTTCCCCCTCCGCGATGATGGTCTCAAGGTGGGCCTTGGCGGACTTGAGTCTGGAGTACTCTTTATAATGCTTCTGGGCGTTTTGCTGGGGGCTGAGCCGCTCGTCAAGGGCGATTTCGATCTCGGCGTTGTCCGCGCCGTAGAGATCGGGCAGAGTGACCTTCGAGGCGCCCCTCGGGATTTTAAACAGATAGGCGCTGAGGATATCCGCTTTTTTACGGTATTCCTCGCGGCGCTCGGTGTTTTTAAGCTCCGTGCGCTGGAGGGAGAGCTTTTTATCAAGCTTCGCCGCGGCCGTCCTGACGGGCTTTGAAACGGAGGCTTTGAGGGAGATGAGCTTTGCCGCCGCGTCCTTTTCGGAGTAACAGCGGTCCAGCAGGGCGGAGAAGGAGGAGAGCTCCTTTAATTGATAGAGCGAGCCGTACTGCCTCACCGGCAGAAAGCAGAAGTCGGCGATGCCGCCGGAGCGGTCGAAAAGGGCGTAGGGCCTGAATTTCTCCGGCCTGCGGAGCGACAAAAAGGCGTTAAAAAGCCCACGCACGGCGTTTTCACCGAGATAGGCGCAGCCGCCGTCGCCGCAGCCGGAGAGGTATGCGAGCTCACGGCAGACCAGCGGGGAAAGACCGAAAAAGCGCTCAGACAGGAACCTGTCGGCGGGGAGCCCGCTGTCCGAAAACAGCCTTAAAAACTCCTCCTCATCCACGCTTAAGGGGTCGAGCCTGCCGGCCGGGGGCGAGGGATAACGGTACAAAAGCCCGGGGAGAACGGGCCTTGCCTTCTCGCCGGAATCAAGGTTTATCCGCCTGACGCAGTCGATCACACGCATGCCGGAATCGCAGAGGATGATGTTCGGGATATGCCCCGCACACTCGAAGATGAGGTATTTCTCCGCGTTGTCCCCGAACTCGTCGATGCAGGAGAACTTCAGGGTGCAGACCCTTTCCGGAACCGGCTGGTCGGCGGAGAGAAGCCTGGCTCCCGACAGGTGCTTTCTTACCAGCATGCAGAACATCGGCGGAACGTCGGGGTTGTCCTGCTTCGTATCCGTGAGATGAAGTCTGGCGCTGCCGGGCCGCGCCGAAACGAGCAGCTTTTTAACGCCGTCCGCGGTGCGAAACGACAATCTGAGCTCTAATTGCGAGGGCTGTGCGATTTTGTCCAGCCTCGCGCCGGTGAGTTCGGTGTTGAGCTCGCGGACGGCGCCGGACATAAAAAAACCGTCAAAGGGCATAAATTCCTCCGGGAAACATGGTCATAAAAGCGCCTTCAGCTTTTCGCATAGAGCTTCAAGCCCGGCGACGGCCTCAGCGTCTTCGCATTTGGCGGAGCGCAGGCCTTTAAGATTTTTTTCGGTTTTTCCGATGAGCTGCGATATGTATTCGGGGTAGAGCGCCTCGGTCTGGGGTGTTCTGCGGCCGATAAAGTAGTAGAGCGGATCGCTCTCAACGGCGAGCCCGTTCTCGGGTGAGACCTTCACCACCCGCAGGCACTCGCAGATTTTCCGCTTATCGCGGCATAAGCGCCAGTCCTCGACGGCGAAGCCGTTTTCGGCGAGGTATTTCCGAAGCCTCTCCGTCTTGGTCATCGGCTGGAGTATGAAAACGCGCCCGTCATTCGGGACGCTCCCGCGGGAGAGGATATCGGCGATAGTCTCGCCGCCCATGCCCGCGATAACGACGGTATCGGCCTCATAGGGATCTATCACGTCGAGCCCGTCGCCGAGGCGAAAATCGGCGCGCAAGCAAAAGCCCGAGGTCCTGAAAAGAGCGCGGGCTTTTTCGAGCGGAGCGTAGTGGATATCGGTGCAGATTACATGCGAGACCGTCCCGTTTTGCAGCAGGAAGGCGGGCAGCAAGCCGTGGTCGGTGCCTATGTCGGCGAGCGTATCGCACTTTGACACAAGCTCCGCCGCGGCTCTCAGCCTATCGGACAAGCTGATTTTCAAGTTCGTCTATTTATTGCCGTTCTTCGAGGCGAGAAAATCGTTGAGCTTTTTCAGCAGCGCGTCGCAGTCGGTATCGTGGACGGCGCAGGCCTGTTCGATCGACTCCATGCGCGACGCCGGGCAGCCGAGGCAGTGCATTCCGATTTCAAAGAAAAACGGGGCGAGGTCGACGTCATACTCAAGCGCGTCGCCGATCAGAGTGTCTTTTGTTATAACCATAGTTGAATCCTCCTGTGAATAGGTGATGCATGGTCTTTGATTCCATGACGATATTTCATTGTAGCATTATTATATGGAAAAATCAACGTGAAATTGCACAGAATATAAAATAACACTTGCAAAAGCGATTTCTCTGTGATAAAATATCCAAGGTTACCTCAAAGAGGGAATACACACATGCGCCACTTGGAATAATGTGCCGAAAAAAACGGTTTGTTCCGGGGACGGAACGCATGGAGGAAAAACAATAACGGAGGAAGAAAAATGTCAGTTGTATCGATGAAAAACCTGCTCGAAGCGGGCGTCCATTTCGGCCACCACACCCGCCGCTGGAACCCCAAAATGTCCCGTTACATCTTTACGGAACGCAACGGTATCTACATCATAGACCTGCAAAAAACCGTAAAGAAGCTTGACGAGGCCTATTATTTTGTCCGCGACATCGCGGCCAGCGGCGAAAGCATCCTGTTTGTGGGCACGAAAAAGCAGGCCCAGGACGCTATTAAATCCGAGGCGGAGCGCGCGGAACAGTTCTATGTCAACGCCCGCTGGCTCGGCGGAATGCTCACCAACTTTAAAACGATCCAGAACAGAATCGTAAGGCTTGTACAGCTCCAGACAATGGAGACGGACGGCACCTTCGATCTGCTGCCAAAGAAGGAAGTCACAAAGCTCCGTGGGGAAATCGAGAAGCTCGAGAAGAACCTCGGCGGCATTAAAGAAATGAAAAAACTCCCGGGCGCGATATTTGTCGTCGACCCGCGCAAAGAAAAAATTGCGATATCCGAAGCGAGAAAGCTGGGCATCCCGATAGTCGCGATCGTCGATACCAACTGCGATCCCGACGAGGTCGACTTTGTCATTCCGGGCAATGACGACGCTATCCGCGCGATCAAGCTGATCTGCCAGACGATGGCGGACGCGGTGCTGGAGGGCCGTCAGGGCGAATCCTTCACCGCCGAAAAGGCGGACGCCGAAAACAAGGGCGGGTCCGAAGATCATGAGCCCGAGGCTGAAGCAGCCGAAACCACGGAAGAGAACGCTTAAGTAAAGGAGAAAATGCAATGGCTATAACGGCTAACGATATTAAAACCCTGCGTGAAAGAACCGGCGTCGGAATGCTGGAGTGCAAAAAAGCGCTCACGGAGACCGGCGGGGACATGGAGAAGGCCATACTCTATCTGAGAGAGCGCGGAGAGGCCGCCGCGGAGAAAAAATCCGGCAGGATAGCCGCCGAAGGCATGGTGCTGCCCTACATCGACGATAACGGGACGGCGGTTATGATCGAGGTCAACAGCGAGACCGACTTTGCCGCGAAGAGCGACAAGTTCACCGCGTTTGTCAGGGATCTGGCGGACTTGGTCGCGAAAAACGCGCCCGCGGACGTTGAGGCGCTGGAAAATCTGACCTATCCCGGAAGCGACGTCACGGTCGGGCAGGAGCTGAAGAACAAGATTCTGACGATAGGCGAAAACATCAAAATCCGCCGTTTCGTCCGATTCCCCGCGGAGAAAAACGCGGTATATGTGGTTTACAACCACCATCTCGCCGGCAAGATCGGCACGTTTGTAAAGCTCGAGGTATCGGACGGGCTTGAGAACAACGAAGCGGTTATCTCCTTCGGAAAGGACGTCTGCATGGGCGTCGCCGCGAACCGACCCGAGTTTGTGTCGAGGGAGCAGGTGCCCGCCGAGAGGCTCGCCCAGGAGAAGGAAGTTCTCAAGGCGCAGGTTATCAACGAGGGCAAGCCCGCCGCTGTCGCCGAGAAGATCGTTTTAGGCAGGCTCGGCAAGTTCTACGAGTCCGTCTGCCTTGTGGATCAGCCCTATATCCGCGACCAGAAAATCACCGTCGCCGCCCAGATCAAGAACCTTGAAAAGGAGCTGGGCGGAACGATCAAGGTCGCAGATTTCGTGCGCTACGAGTGCGGCGAGGGCATTGAAAAGAAGGAAGACGATTTCGCTGCCGAAGTCGAAAAGATGCTCAAATAACAGAGCGGTTTTTTAGAAATACCGCTAATCTGAGTCCACAACGTTGATATCGAAGAGCCGTACCTTTTTGGTACCGGCTCTTTTTCAAAGGCGGAATATTATATTTTGGACTAAACTTGACACAGACAAAAATCATGTTATAATAGTGATATAATAGTGAAATCGGAGGGAAAGGGGCTTGGAAAACACACGGAATAATTCGGAAAATAATATGTCGCAGCATGTCGGATTTTATCTGAAAAGCGCCGCTCGCTACTGTCTGACGGTTATTCTTTTTTCGCTGTATCTGGCCGGGTGCGTTAAAATCGGCCCGACAGAGCAAACCGGCGCAAGCCTCGCCTCCGGCGAGAGCAGCACGGAGGTTACGCAGAAAAGCGTATACAATATCAACGAGACGGCGGAGCAGGACAACGTCAGGGCTACGCTTCTGTCGGTGACGATGAGCGGCGGGAACGATTACTGGAAGCCGAAAAACGGGTATGTCTATCTGATATGCGAGTTTGAAATAGAAAACGGCGGGCAGGAAGAGATCAGCGTGAGCTCGATTTTAAGCTTTTGCACCTATATAGACGGAGAAAAACGGGATTTGAGCCTGATGGCCGGCGTCGCCTACGGGGAGGGGACGGTGGACGGCACAATTCTTCCGGGAGAGACGCTCAGGGGAGCGGTCGGCTACGAGGTGCCGGAGAACTGGAAAAAGCTGGAGATACATTTTACGCCGGACATGATGAGCAAGAACGCGATGGTCTTTTCTGCCAAAAACAGCGGCGCAAAGGGTTAAAACGGCCCACGGATTTGAAGAACGGATAATAAGCGGCCGCGGCGAGAAAACTCGCCGCGGCTTTCTTAATGTAAGCCCTTCGAATCAGCGGTGGGTGATTTGCTTTAATTGCAGCCCGGGATTTTCTTATTTAAGCGCGAAAAACAGGTTATCATTGCCAATCGGGCTGAGTTGTGTTATACTTTAATGAAAATATAAACGGCGGATTGCGTGAAAATACATTTATCGGCGAAAAGCTATGCCATAGCGGCATACGCCGCTGGGCTTTCCGCTTGGTTTCAGCCGCCGGTTGATACGAAACGGATTTTTACTATGCTTATCGATCTACACAGCCATTCAACGGCCTCGCCCGACGGATTTGACAGCGTTTACACCCTCGCGGAGAGGGCGGTTTCGATGGGGATTGACGTGCTCGCGGTCACGGAGCACTGCGACGCGATGTCGACGATGCCCTTTCCTAACTTCTGGGGCTTGGACCTGACCGTGGCGACCTACGACGAAGAAAAGAGACGGGAGGATTTCTTCCGGGCAAAAGAGTCGTTTAAGGGAAAAATCAAGCTGCTGTACGGAATCGAGCTAGGGGAGCCGAATTTAAATCCGGAGCCGTGCCTCGAACTGCTACATAGGCAGAGCTTCGACGTGGTGCTGGGATCCGTACACGTGCTCGACGGCGACGTCGACCCGTGTTACTTGGACTATACGAAGGAAAGCCCGGTCGATGCGATTAACCGTTATTACGACATGGCATACGGCATGGCGAAGCTCGGGTGCTTTGACGTGCTGGGGCATATCGACTACCCGGTAAGGTATATCCCCTGCATAAACGGCTTCGACGGGTCCCTTATGCGGTTTAGGGAGAAGATCAGGGAGATTTTAAAGCTCTGCGCCCAGAGGGGCGCCGCGCTGGAGATTAACGGCGCCGGCGTCCGGAAAAAGCAGAAGCGGATCACCCTCGAGAGCTTTATCATCAGGGATTTTCTCGAGCTGGGCGGAGAGCTCTTCACCTTCGGCAGCGACGCCCACGCGGCTTCGCAGCTGCTTGTGGGGATAAGCGAGGCGGTGGCGCTGGCGGAGAGCTGCGGGGCTAAATATTTCGCCTATTTCGAGGGGCGCAAGCCCGTTCCGGTAAAAATATCGTGAAAGGAACAGTGAGTATGGATAAGGACTGCAAAAGCGGAATCAATGCCGACAAGCTGATGATGCTGCTTGAAAAGGACGCAAAGCTTACCTGCGCGCAGCTCGCCTCGATGCTCGGCAGCACGGAGGAAGAGGTGGCGGAGGTGGTGTCCGAGCTTGAGAAGAACAAAACGATTCTCGGCTACGGCGCTGTGATCGACTGGGAGAAAACCGACAGGGAGCTTGTGACGGCGCTGATCGAGGTCAGAGTCGTTCCGCAGCGGGGCGAGGGCTTTGACCGCGTCGCGTCGAGGATATACCAGTATAAAGAGGTGGACAGCGTTTACCTGATGTCCGGCGGCTTTGACCTGATGGTGATGCTGGTGGGCAAAACCCTCAAAGAGGTGGCGCTGTTCGTGGCCCAGAAGCTCGCGGTGATGGAGTCCGTCTCGGCGACAGCGACCCATTTCGTCCTGAAAAAGTACAAGGACAGGGGCGTCGTGTTCGCGTCGGAGCCGGATATCGACAGGCGCACGCCCCTTGTATAAAAATACATTTTACGGAGTTGTAATTCGGATATGGATGGTCGGCAAAAAATAAATAAAACGGTATCGGAGATGAAGCCATCCGGCATACGCAGATTTTTTGACCTTGCATACACCCGTGAAAACGTGATTTCCCTCGGTATCGGCGAGCCGGATTTTGTGACGCCGTGGCATATCAGGGACGCGGGCATATACTCCCTCGAAAAGGGATATACGATGTACACGCCGAACTCGGGCCTTCCGGAGCTGCGGCAGGCGGTGGCGGACTATGTGAAAAGGCGCTTCGGCCTTGATTACGACCCGAAGGAGACGCTGATTACGGTGGGCGGCAGCGAGGCCATCGACCTGTGCGTAAGGGCGTTTGTAAACCCGGGGGACGAGGTGATCATACCCGAGCCGTCGTTTGTCTGCTACGACCCGATAACAAGGCTTGCGGGCGGCGTCCCCGTGGCGCTGGAGACCCTCGCCGAGGACGAGTTCAGGGTGAACCCCGAAAGACTGCTCTCGAAAATAACGGATAAGACCAAGATACTGGTGCTGCCGTTCCCGAACAACCCCACCGGGGCGGTGATGGGGTATAAGGATTTGGAGCCGATCGCGGAGATAGCGAGGGAAAAGGACCTGATCGTGCTGTCCGACGAGATCTACGCGGAGCTCACATACGGCGAGGACGGGCACGTCTCTATAGCCTCGCTGCCCGGGATGCGGGAGAGAACGGTGATCGTCTCCGGGCTTTCGAAAAGCCACGCGATGACCGGCTGGAGGATAGGCTACGCGCTGGCGCCGGAGTGGGCGATCAAGCCTATGACAAAGGTTCACCAGTACGCGATCATGTGCGCGCCGATTATGAGTCAGTACGCCGCCGCGGAAGCGCTGAACACCGGGGACGACGACATAGCCGAGATGCGCGAGGAGTACGACAGGCGCAGGCGGGTAATCACGGACGGCTTTCGGAAAATGGGGCTCCCGTGCTTTGAGCCGCGGGGCGCGTTTTACGCTTTTCCGGACATCCGCGGCACCGGCATGACCAGCGAGGAGTTCTGCACCAGGCTTTTGTACGAGCAAAACGTGGCGGTGGTGCCGGGCGACGCGTTCGGCGCCAGCGGGGAGGGCTTTATCCGCTGCTCCTACGCCTATTCGGTGCAGAAGATAACCGCCGCGCTTGAAAAGATAGAGAAATTTGTAAACGGATTGGGGAAAAAGGGGATGTAGCAGACGCCGCGTCCGCCTGGAAAGGAATGGCCGAGGAAGATGTACACCACATCCGACAGGCGCGTTTTTATAGCGCGCTGCGAGAGCTATGATGGAGAACGCGTAAAAAAGGCGCTGAAAGCCTGCTTTGACGCGTTCGACATTCTGTCGGGCGTTTACGAAAAAAATGTTCTGATCAAGGCAAATCTGCTGACCGCGCACAGACCGGAGAAAGCGGCGACGACCCACCCAGAGGTGGCGGCCGCGGCGGCGGAGCTTTTATTCGAGGCCGGAGCCGCCTCCGTGACGATAGGCGACAGCCCGGGCGGCGTTTTCGACGAAGCTGCGCTGAAGACGGTCTACCGCGTGACGGGCATGATCAAGGCCGCGTCAAAGTCCGGTGCGGCGCTCAACACGGACTTTTCGGAGTGCTCCGTCCCGGCGAAGGGCGGCGCGGAAATAGTCAGGATGTTCAGGTTCGCCTCGTTTATCACAAAGGCGGACGTGGTTATAAATATCGCAAAGCTAAAGACCCACACCTATATGAGGATGACCGGCGCGGTTAAGAACAACTACGGCGCGATCCCGGGGCTCTACAAGGCGAAATTCCACGCGCAGATACCCAACAGGGACGACTTCGCGAAAATGCTCTGCGACCTCTGCGACACGGTGGCGCCAAGCTTTTCGATAATAGACGGCATCGTCGGCATGGAGGGCATGGGGCCCGGCACCGGCAAGCCGAAGCCCGCTAAGGTGCTGATAGCGGCGGAAAACCCCTACGCGGCGGACATGGCCGCGGCGGCGGTAATCGGTCTCGGAAAAAACAGAATCCCGGTTCTGGTAGAGGGGATAAAGAGGGGCTACATCCCGGAAAACGAATCCGGGCTCCGCGTTTCGGGCGCGCCGATTAAAAGCGTCGGCGTCAGGTTTGAGCCGCCGCCGATGCTGAACAACTCCGGCGTGCTGGCGCTGCTGCCGGGGAGGCTGCGCGCCCCGCTGAACCGATTTATAGAGCCCTTCCCGATCGTGGATATAAAGACCTGCGTCGGCTGCGGCGCGTGCGCGGAGGCCTGCCCGCGGCAGACGATCAGGATAGTAAGAAAAAAAGCGGTAATCAACCATAAAAACTGCATCAAATGCTACTGCTGCCAGGAGCTCTGCAAGCACAAGGCGATCGCGCTGAAAAGGCGGATTTTTATGCCGGATTAAGCCGGTCTCCGAGTAGACGGCGGATATGTAAGGGGGAAGCCTATGAGGCTCACGGTCAAAGCGCCTGCGAAAATCAATCTGACGCTGGATATCACGGGAAAGCGCCCGGACGGGTACCACGATATCTGCACGATTATGCATTCGGTGGCGCTTTCGGACACCGTCAGGCTGACCGCGGAGAAGAGCGGGACGCCGTCGGTGCGGGTGAAAACGGATAAGGCCTACATCCCCTGCGGCCCGTCAAACACGGTTTTCAAGGCGGCGACGCTGTTTATCGAAAAAACGGGGATCGGCGCGGCGGTGGAAATCGACATCAATAAAAAAATCCCCGTGGGCGCCGGGCTGGGCGGGGGGAGCAGCGACGCGGCGGCAACGCTTAAGGCGCTGAACTCGCTGCTGGGCGCTAATCTTAGCGCGGAGGAACTGAACGGCCTGGCGGCCCGGGTAGGCGCGGACGTGCCGTTCTGCCTCGAGGGCGGCTGCGCCCTCGCGCGGGGAATCGGCGAGCTGCTGACACCCCTGCCGCAGCTTCCGGCCGCTCCTGTGGTGATATGCAAGCCGAAGGGCGGGGTGTCCACCGCGAGGGTTTTCGGCGCGCTGAGAGCGGATAAAATTGCGCTTCGCCCGGACACTGACGCGGCGGTAAGGGCGATCGAAGCGGGGGATATCGCGGCGCTGTCCCGCTGCTGCTGCAATGTGCTGACGGAGGTAACGCTTAAATTCAAACCGGTCATCAGCGCGATTAAAAGAGAGCTTATGCTACATGGCGCTCTCTGCGCGGAGATGAGCGGTTCGGGTTCGGCGGTGTTTGCGCTGTTTACGGATTTTCACACGGCGAAAACAGCGGCAGAGGCGGCGCGAAAAAAGTACGCGGAGGTCTATCTGACGGCGCTGGGCGCGGAGTGATTTTTAACGGAAAGCCTGAAAACTAAAAAAAATGTTGCAAACGCGGTAAAAATCGCGTATAATATCGCCAAAGAGGGATTTTGACATGCTTTACACCTATCACGCATACAGCGTTTCACGCTCGGACGACGACGCTTAAAGCGCTTGGCCTTGATTTTTTAATCGGGGGCATAAGCGCTTTCACGCCGTGCCCCTGCGGGATAAAAACAACCGCACCGGTACGAAAAACACCGGCGCGGTTTTATTTTTGAAAGGTTGTGATCCCATGCGGCATACGGACTATGCCGGGGCGGACCTCTCAAAGCTTGAAAATTCGGAGCGATAATTTGAAGCAGAGAGGGGTTAATCATGGAATATATCGAAAGCGCCTGCCCGGAGGCGGACATCTCCGGGAGTTTATCGGAATATATCGGCAAAACGGTGACGCTCAACGGCAGCATTTACCGGATCAGGAAGATGGGCGCGCTGGCGTTTATACTGCTGTCCGCCGGAAGGCGGCTGGTGCAGTGCGTCTGGTCGGCGGAGTTCTCCCGCTTCCCGCTGGAGAGCCTTAGGGAAAACATGTGCGTGCGGGCCACAGGGGAGGCGGCAAGAAAGCAGGGGAGCGCGGAGGAGGCCGAGCTCCGGCTGACGGAGGTAGAGGTACTCTCCGCGCCGGAGGAGGAGCCGCCGTTCGCGGTGAACAAGAGCGCGGTCAACGCCTCGCTGGACACGCTGCTCGACTACCGGCCGCTGACGCTCCGGAACGCGCGGGAGCGCGCCATTTTCAAAATTCAGGAGGGGATCTGCGCGGGCTTTCGCCGCTTTCTCGGCGCGAACGGCTTTACGGAGATCCACACGCCTAAAATCGTCGCGGCGGCGGCGGAGTCCGGCGCGAGCGTGTTCGGGCTGGACTACTTCGGCAGGACCGCGTGCCTTGCCCAGAGCCCGCAGCTCTACAAGCAGATCATGGTGGGGGTGTTTGGCAGGGTCTACGAGATCGCGCCGGTTTTCCGGGCGGAAAAGCACAGGACCTCGCGGCACTTAAACGAGTACACCAGCGTCGACCTGGAGATGGGCTATATCCGCTCATACCGGGACCTGATGGCGCTTGAGGCGGCGATGATTTCGGACGCGCTGGGCTTTTTAAAGCGGAACTGCGCCTACGAGCTGGAGCTGCTCAAAGCGGAAATGCCTCTGGCGGAGAAAATCCCGGCGATCGGTTTCAGGGACGCAAAGGCGCTGATTGCGTCGGAATACCGCCGCACTTTCGCGGACGCGGAGGATTTTGAGCCCGAGGAGGAGAGGCTTTTATGCGAGCATGTAAAAGCTCAGACCGGCAGCGATTTCGTTTTCGTGACCGGCTACAAAGCCTCTAAGCGCCCGTTTTACGTGATGGACACGCCGGGGGACCCGGAATGCACCGAGAGCTTCGACCTGCTGTTCCGGGGCGTCGAGGTGACCACAGGCGGGCAGAGGATTCACGGCTACCGCGAGCAGATCGAAAAAATGCGCGCCCGGGGGATGGACGAAAAAGCCTTTGAAAGCTATCTCCAGGCCCACAGATACGGCCTGCCGCCCCACGGCGGGCTCGGCCTCGGGCTCGAACGCTTTACCGCGCGGCTGCTAAACCTCCCAAATGTCAGAAACGCAACACTTTTCCCGAGGGACACCGAGAGGCTTGAGCCATAAAATGGGAGTAAAGCGTTAAAAACAACGGCCGTAAAACAGACCGCCGCGCAAATTAAAGTTCCGCGGCGGTTCTTGTTACAGTTCTACGCTTTCGCCGTATTTGAGTACGAGCTTTCCGGGATGGGTGAACTTATTTATTCCCTTCGCGGAATAGGTCCCGCTCAGGGCGGCGAGCGGGGCGTTGTGGATCGGGATCGCGCGCCGGGTGTTCAAAAGCCTCGCGCACTCGCTCGCCTCCTCAGGCCCCATGTTGAAAACGCCGTCGATCGGCAAAAGGGCGTAATCCAGGCCGAGGCGGGAGAGGGAGCCGGACATCGCCTCCGTTTTCGAGGTGTCCCCCGCGCAGTAGATTTTGAGGCCGTCGAAGCTCAGGACATAGCCTACGCACTCCGATTTATCGTGCTTTTTGTTGTAGGCCTCCACGGCGTCCACCTGCACACCGCGGTGCGAAAAGCTTTGGTATACTCCGCCGGAAAGCGCGTCCCCCGGCATAACCGTGAGGCAGTCCGCCGCCCGCGACACTTTGCCGACGGCGTTGTGGTCCCGGTGGTTGTGGGTGACCAGCAGTATGTCCGCCTTTTCGCTGTAGTCGCCGTGGAAGAACGGGTCGACATAGATTACCGCGCCCTCGGAGGTCTTGAATTTCAGGCTCGCGTGGCCGATGAATGTGAATACTGGTCTCATAATGCGCTCTCCTCTCGTGTTACCCGTTAATCCCGGGTGAGGACTTTGTCCTCAAAGAATTTTATCGCTCCGGCGATATCTTTTTCGTTCGGGCGGCCTTTGGCGATGCCGCCGAACAGCCTTAACGGGCCGACGGTGTCCCAGCCGCGGCAGCCGTAAACGCCGGCGACCTCTGCGCCGAGGGCTTTCAGCTTTTTTGCGAGGGAGTCCGCGTTTCTCGGGTTCGGCATGCCGGCGGTGAAAAGCAGAAAGCATTTTTTTCCCGAAAGGCCCCGAAGGCCTTCGGCAAGGCTGAAAAGCGAGGAGTGGAATTTTTCAAAATAGATTCCGGAGGCAAAGCCGACGGCTTTGTACTCAGAGACGTCGGTCGCGTCGGCGCCCGGTACGCCGGCGACCTCCGCGCCGTATTTTTCGGCGAGGGCGGAGACGAGCTTTTTTGTGTTGCCGTGGTGCTCTGAATGGCAGAAGATCACGGTGTCTCGCATTGGGATCACTCCTTTTGGTTTAGTTTTTTTTCAGTTCGAACGCGTTTTTGTGAAAGCTCAGCACGCCCTCGTCCCGGAGCCTGCCCAGTTCGGCGGACATCGCGCTCCTCTCGACGCCGAGGTAGTCGGCGAGGGCCTGGCGGTCAAAGGGGATCGTAAACGCGCTGCTGCCGGCCTTCTCCGCCTGGGCGGACAGGTACGAGAGCAGCTTTTCCCGGGTGGTTTTGCGTGAGGTGTGCTCGATTTTCTCGGTCAGCTCGACATTTTTGACGGATACGATGCTTAGCAGGTTGAAAATCAGGCGGCTGTGATACGCGCAGGTGTTTTTGCAGGGGGAGACGACGCGGTGGCCGTCGATAAACAGCGCCTCGCTGTCGGCCGCGGCGACCACGCCCACCGGCAGGGCTTTCGCCTCGGAAAAAACGAAGGTCTCCGCGAAGAGATCCCCCGGGCCGACGGAGGAGAGGATGCAGCGGTTTCCGAAATAGTCCTCCTTGACGATTCTGACCTCGCCGGAGAGCAGGATGCCGAAGCGCGTCGGGGTTTCTCCGGGCAGAAGCACGCTCGCTCCCTTTTGATAACGCGAAAAGACGGGGGCGAGACAGGCGAGAAGGGGCTTGAGCTCGCCTTCTGAGATGCCGTTGAACAGAGCCGAGCGTTTCAGCGAGGAAAAACTGAAATTCATAAAATAATTCTCCGTTACGTTGGAATTACAACAGACTTGCCGCTTAGAGTATAGTAAACTGAAGGCGTAAAGTCAAGGAGGTAATAGCATGAAAAGAAAAATCATTAAGATAGACGAAGAGAAATGCACCGGGTGCGGGCTCTGCGCGGAGGCCTGCCACGAGGGAGCCATCGGCATGGTCGGCGGAAAGGCGAAGCTTTTGCGCGAGGACTACTGCGACGGGCTCGGAGACTGCCTTCCGGCCTGCCCGGTTGGCGCGATCAGCTTCGAGGAGCGGGAGGCTCCGGCTTACACGGCGCCCGCCGAAAAAGCCGAACCCGTCTGCTCCTGTCCGGGTTCAAAACCGCGCTCGTTCAGGCGCGAGGAGCCAAAGGCTGAAGTCCGCCCGGTTGAAAGCGCAAGCCGGCTTACCACATGGCCGGTGCAGATAAAGCTCGCTCCGGTAAAGGCGCAGTATTTCGACGGGGCGAACCTGCTGGTCGCCGCGGACTGCTCGGCGTACGCCTACGGGAATTTCCACGAGCACTTTATCAAAAACCGCGTCGTTCTGATCGGCTGCCCGAAGCTCGACTATGTCGACTACGGCGAAAAGCTGACCGAAATCCTTAAGAACAACAACATCAAAAGCGTCACCGTCGTCAGGATGGAGGTGCCCTGCTGCGGCGGGATCGAAAACGCGGTCAAGACGGCGCTGTCCCGCAGCGGAAAGCTGATCCCGTGGCAGGTTGTGACGATTTCGACGGACGGCAGAAAAGTTTGAGATTTTCAAAGAAAATCTCAAATATTGGAAAAAGCCGCTTGCTCGCCGTTGTGGCTCGCAAGGCTTTTTCAGGCCGGGGCGTAACCTTAGGCTGCGCCATGAGTGGCTTTAGGTTTGGATATTTATACAGTTGCAATATTTTGATATGCAATGCCAAAAGGCGGAAAGGAGAAAAAAATGGGTATGTTTTGTTTTCAGTGCCAGGAGACGGCGAACGGTAAGGGGTGCTCGCTCAGAGGAGTATGCGGGAAGACCGAGGAGGTGGCGAAGCTTCAGGACCTTCTCGTCCATACGGTCAAGGGGATTTCTGAGATCGCGGTGAGATCCGGCGTACAGGTCGGTCCCGAGGTCCGGCGCGAGGTGCTTCGCGGGCTGTTTATGACGATCACGAACGCCAATTTTGACGCCGACGCGATCGAAAATGAGATAAGAACGCTGCTGGACCTGCGCGACGATCTCAGGAGCGAAGCGCTTAAAAAAGACCCGAACGCAAAATTTAGCGACGCGGCGGAGTTTACGGCGGGTACGCGGGAGGAAATGCTTGAAAAAGCCGCTTCGATCGGTGTGCTTTCGACGGAAAACGAGGACATCCGCTCCCTTCGCCAGCTGATTACCTACGGCGTAAAGGGGATGGCGGCCTACGCCGAACACGCCGCGAACCTCGGCTGCGAGGACCCGGAGATCGTATCGTTCATGTTTAAAGCGCTCGCCGCGATTAAGGACGACTCACTCTCCACGGAGGAGCTGACCGCGCTCGCACTGGAGACGGGGAAATACGGGGTAAAGGTGATGGCGCTTCTGGACGGCGCGAACACGTCACGGTTCGGAAACCCGGAAATCTCCCATGTCTCCATCGGCGTGCGCAGCAACCCGGCGATTCTGATTTCGGGGCACGACTTAAACGACCTTGAGCAGCTGCTTGAGCAGACGCAGTGCACGGGCGTCGACGTCTACACCCACGGCGAAATGCTCCCGGCGCACTATTACCCGGCGTTTAAAAAGTACACCAACCTGGCGGGCAACTACGGCAACGCCTGGTGGAAGCAGATAACGGAGTTTGAGCGCTTCCGCGGGCCGATCCTGTTTACGACGAACTGCCTCGTTCCGCCGAGAAGCGAAGAGGTCCGCGGGAGGATTTTCACCACCGGCGCGGCGGGCTACCCGGGGTGCCGCCATATCGAGGCCGGCAAGGACGGAAAAAAGGATTTCTCGGAGATTATCGAGCTGGCGAAGACACTGCCGCCCCCCGAGGAGCTTGAGACCGGCGAGATTGTCGGTGGGTTTGCCCACAGCCAGGTGGAGGCGCTGGCCGGCGCTGTCGTCGACGCGGTAAAATCCGGGGCGATAAAGAAATTCGTCGTTATGGCCGGCTGCGACGGGCGCATGAAGTCGCGGGAGTATTACACAGAGTTTGCGGAGAAGCTGCCGAAAGACACGGTGATTCTGACGGCAGGGTGCGCGAAATACCGCTACAACAAGCTGCCGCTGGGCGACATCGGCGGGATTCCGGGGGTGCTGGACGCGGGCCAGTGCAACGACTCCTATTCCCTCGCGCTGATCGCGCTGAAGCTCAAGGAGGCCTTCGGTCTGGACGACGTCAATAAGCTGCCCATCGTCTACAACATCGCCTGGTACGAGCAGAAGGCGGTAATCGTGCTGCTGGCGCTGCTGTCCCTCGGCGTCAAGAACATCCACCTCGGCCCGACGCTTCCGGCGTTCCTGTCGCCGAATGTTGCGAAAGTCCTGGTGGACGCCTTCGGCATCGCCGGCATCGGCACCGCTGAGGAAGACGCGGTGGAGTTTTTGAAGTAAAAAACACGGAATTTAGAGCCGGCGGGAAACCGCCGGCTTATGCGTTGGATGATTTCGTATTCTGGGGGAGATATCTGCTGCCGCGCCGGTTTACGGTGGGATAGAAAACGGGAGGAAAACAATCCTCCCGTTTTCTATATCATGCGCCGTTTTTTAAGCTGAAGATGGAACAATACGTCTTGTCTTTTAAATATAAAATGAAAAGCTTTACAGGCACAGGCGGAAGATGTCCTCGATTTCCTTTTCGCCGTAGTCGATGAAGCCGTGGAGGACGCGCTGGCCGTAGTTGGTGCATTTGACCGACATCTCGTGGATGCTGTCCTCTCCGACGCCGAGCTCGGCGAGGCGGAGCGGCATGCCGATCGAGCGGAAGTAGTTCTCGGTCGCCTCGATGCCCGCGAGCGCGGTCTTTTCGGGGTGCGCGAAATCCGGGTCCACGTTCCAGACGTTGACGGCGAGGCGGCAGAAGCGCGGCAGGTTGTGCCTGTAGGAGTACCGCGCCCAGGCGGGGAAGATCACCGCAAGGCCGGCGCCGTGGGCAATGCTCTCAAACATCCCGCTCAGCTCGTGCTCGAGCTGGTGGCAGACCATGAAGTAGTCCCGCCCGGCGCCGGTCAGGTCGTTGTGGGAAAGGCTGCCGGCCCACATCAGGCTGGCCCGCGCCTCGTAGTTCTCAGGGTCCGCCATCGCGGTTTTGCCGGCGTCAATCGTCGTTTTCAGCACGGCCTCGGCGATGCGGTCGGTGGGCTCGGCCTCGCCCAGGCGGCTGGCGTACCGCTCCAGCGTGTGCATCATGATGTCGACAATGCCGCAGGCGGTCTGGTAGGGCGGAAGCGTGTAGGTGAGCTCGGGGTCCAGTATGGAGAACAGCGGGCGGTTGAAATCCGAGTTGAAGCCGCGCTTCAGCTTAAGCTCGTCGTTTGTGATCACTGCGGAGGAGCTGGTCTCGCTGCCGGTGGCGGCGATCGTCAGCACGCAGGCGACGGGCAGCGCGGCCTTCGGGACTGCCTTTTTCGTCGGGAACAGCCAGGGGTCGCAGTCGTTTTTGGCGCCGACCGCGATGTACTTCGCCGAGTCGATGGCGCTGCCGCCGCCGACGGCGAGGACCAGGTCGACGTTTTCGCGGCGGGCGAGCTCGATCCCCTCACGCACGAGGGCGAGGCCCGGGTTCGGGCGGACTCCGCCGAGCTCGATAAAGCCGATGCCCTCCTTTTTCAGCGCGTCGGTGACCCGGTCGTACAGCCCGGTCCTTTTTATGCTGCCCGCGCCGTAGTGCAGGAGGACTTTTTTAAAGCCGTAGTTTTTGATGATTTCGCCGACGCGAAGGTGCTCTCCGCGCCCGAAAAAGACGCGGGTCGGTACGTAAAATTCAAAGTTCTGCATAGTTTTCTCCTTGGGTTTTTATCGTAAATTTGCTTTGCGCTGTATGTGTTATAATACGGATGAAACGTTATAGCTTTACGCCATATGTTCCAGCATTTCCTCGCGGACCTCGTATTTCAGCAGGCCCTTGGTCAGGTAGTGGTAGGTCTCCGAGATAGCGTTCGCGCCGAGGCGCTTTCTGCCGTTTTCGGTGGCGCCGCCGGCGATGTGGGGCGTCAGCACCACGTTCGGAAGCGTCCTGAACGGGTGATCCGGCGGGGGATTCTCCGGGTCGGTCACGTCGAGGCAGGCAAAAATCCGCCCGGTCCTCAGCTCCTTAATAAGGGCGTCCTCGTCGACGAGCATGCCCCGGGCGGTGTTGATGAAAAGCGCGCCGTCCTTTAACAGCGGGAGGTTGCCGCCGTTGATCATATGCCGGCAGTCCTCGTTTGCCGGGGCGTGGAGCGAGACGATGTCGCAGGTCGACAACAGGTCGGTAAGGCTCGCACCGGCCACGCCCAGGTCGGCGAGCTCGAACGGGCTCGCGTAGGGGTCATACACGACGATTTCGCAGCCGAAGAATTTGAACAGCTTTATGACCTCGCGGCAGACGTTTGACAGGCCCACAAGGCCGACCTTCAGACCGGCGAGCCGTCGGGTTTTAAGCTGGCAGCTTTTCCAGCCGCCGTTTCTCGTGTCGGCGGCGTATTCCCAGAGCCGGAACTCGGAGGCCAGCGCGAAGGCCAGCACCGTCTGCGCGACTTCCTCGGCGATAACCGGCGAGTTGCTGGTGACGCGGCAGCCGGTGCGCCAGAACTCCGGCGGGAGCAGCTTTTTAACCGAGCCGGCGGCGTGGGCGATAAGCTTCAGACCCGGCGCGGCGGCGAGCAGCTCGGGCGTGAACGAAGGCGTTCCCCAGCAGGTCACGCAGGCGTCCGCGCCGGGCAGCAGCTCCGCCATACGCTCGCGGGTCAGCTTTTCGGGGAGCGACGAGACCGGGTTGAAATCCGCGAACTTGGAGAGAAAGGAGAGATCGGCGTCGGCGAAAATCGATTCCGCCATCGGGCGGTTCAAAAGCAGGGCGACTTTATACCTCATAGGCTCGATCCTTTCGTATGTATTTATGTATTTTTTATCCGAGAAGAGACTTTAGGTATAAAAGGTCACGGGCGATGTAGTCGTTTGTACCGCGCGCGTCGGTATATTCGGCGGGCATGCAGATTACGCCCTCGTAGCCGCGGGCGTTGAGCACGTCGGCGGCGGCCTTCCAGTCGCCGGCGCCCTCCGGGCCGGTGGTAAAATAGGGCGCGTATTCCGCGCGCGTCGCTTCCGGGCCGTTTGTCCTGCGCCAAAACGCGTTTTTGAAGTTGACCATCTCGAGGCAGTCCCACGCGATGTCGAGGGCTTTTTCGGGGCGTTCGCCCGCGAGGGCGCTGTGCGCGGCGTCCCAGATGCCCCTGATATAGCGCCTGTCGAAGCCCTCAAGCGCGCGGCGGAGCTCCATCGTCGAGAACACGCCGTTGCCCTGGTGCTGCTGCACGGCCACCCTGACGCCGTATTTCTCACAGAGGGGGACATACCCGGAGAGCTCTCGCTTCCAGTCGCTCTCGGCCGCGAGATAGCTCCCGGCGCGGTTTTGCAGCATAATCCGGATTACCGGCACGCCGGCAGCGGCGCACGCGGCGAAAATCGGTTCCTCCGGGACGGACGCCACGCTCGCTATGCGGAGATTGTACCCTGCGAAGCAGTCTCTCAGCGCAGGCAGACCTTTTTCGGCGTCCCTCGGCTCGACCTGAAAGCCGGGCCGGAGCGGGAACTCGACGGCGTCGAAGCCGAGCTTTGAGACCAGCGCCGCGAGTTCTTCCGGGGTTTCGGTTTTCCAGGGCTTGGTGAACACGGAGAAGATACGTTTTGCCATCAAAATTGCCTCCTTCCCTGGCGAATAGTCGATTAATTTTAAATAAATTTTAACACCGGACACCGGAGATGTCAAGAAAAGCGGGGATAAAACATCAACAAAGCCTCTCCCGGGAATGATATCGGGAGAGGCTTTCCTTGAAGATCATAAGAGCTTATTAAAGCTCATCGAGCTTATTAAAGCTCATCGAGCTTATTAAAGCTCATCGAGCTTATCGGCAAAGCTATTCCTGTTTCTTTTTCGGAACAAACAAATTGACGAGGAGCAACAGTATCACAGCGCCGATAATCGAGACGAAAAGGCTCCAGAGATTAAAACCTGTGACGCCGTAATTACCTATCATGTTCATTACAATTCCGCCAATGAAGCCGCCGATAATGCCGACGATGATATTGGCGATGGGGCCCATTTTTTTGTTGTTCCCCGTAATCATACTGGCAATCCAGCCTGCCAACGCTCCGATTATGATCCAACTGATAATGCCCATTCAAAAAGCCTCCATTCCGAAACTTATTATGTTACCGCGCTATCGGAATATTCGGATTTTGCCGATTGCAAAATTTGCTAAAAAACGCGGCTATTTAGCAGCTTTGAGCGCCGGGAGCGCATTTTTTTAATGCGTAATTCCCGGGGAAGGGGACTGCGGGCTTGGCGTGTTGAACTTCGGAGGCTGCGGATTGGTAAGATTTTTCGCGTCGAAGTATTTTCCCGGGTCGGACAGGTCGAGGTACTGTCTTGAATCCGGCGTAACGCCCCAATCGCTGAGAGAGCCCGTCTCCTCAAGCATGTTGAAGGCCGTACGAAAAAGCGTGTTGTGCGCCTCCTCGCGGTTCAGCAGGAAATCGATGGCCTCCCTGACGCCGTTGTCGTTGATCTGCCGGTACAGATACTGGTAAACGACCTTGGCTCTCTGTTCAGCGGCGATATCCGACAGAATGTCGGCGGCGAGATCGCCGGTTTCGTTCACGTAGACGCCGTTGAACGGGTACCCGGAGGCGTTCGCGAGCATCGGCGTCAGGCCCGTCAATACGGCTGCCTCAACGCTGCCGACAGTCGTATTCGCGGCTTCGATTTGGTGTCCGTTAAGGAGGCTCACCATCGTGGCCACCATCTCCATGTGCCCGAGCTCTTCCGTGGCGATATCAAGAAACATATCTTTGATCTTCGGGTCCTTGATCCTGAAGCTCTGCGAAAGGTACTGCAGGGCGGCCTTCAGCTCGCCCTGAGGCCCTCCGAGCTGCTCCTGGAGCATATTGGCGTAGTTCGGGTTAGGGCCGTCCACTCTCACGTCTTTGAGCATCTGCTTTTCGTGTCTGAACATTTTATCATACTCCTTTGCTTTTTTGTATTTTTTAAATCAGCTTGCCGCCCGGCCGGCGCGGAAATTTTTCCTTTTGGGCTCAAAGCTTTGATACTGGGTTAAACGCCGTCTCTGTTCATTCTTGCGTTATAAACCTTTTTTTATTCCCGCACGATTTAAAACGGGTATACGTGCCGACGCGCATATTTTTCTTTTTCATCGAAAAAACTGTTGACAGTTGACGTTTTTTTCGCTATAATATCTCATGTTCCGCCCGCTGGAATCGCGGGAGAAAAACATGGCGGTATAGCTCAGTTGGCTAGAGCATTCGGTTCATACCCGAAGTGTCGTTGGTTCAAATCCGACTGCCGCTACCAAAAGCGGGACGGCGCGTAAGCAACGCCGTCCCGCGCGAATGAAGGCCCGATGGTCAAGCGGCTAAGACACCGCCCTTTCACGGCGGTAACGGGGGTTCGATTCCCCCTCGGGTCACCAGAATTTCAACGGGCGGGCATAAATCTCAGCCCTGCGAATATACGGAGGCATAGCTCAGCTGGTAGAGCATCCGCCTCACACGCGGGGGGTCGTCGGTCCGAGTCCGGCTGTCTCCACCAAAAAAGGCCGCTTGCAACGCAAGCGGTCTTTTTTTTGGGCGGAGACCTATAGGA
>JAPXRI010000040.1:0-25311 GCA_033813635.1 Bacillota bacterium | reverse complement strand
GCCATTGGCTGCGAGATTTCATATCTGTCCGAATCTTTGATTTCCGACTCTCTTTTCTGTTCGGTGTTTTGATTCATCACTACCGAATTTCAATCAATGGCTGTCCAATTTTCGGGGTACCTATCATAAGGCCGTAATAACTTATGCCTGATGCCAAGATCGGCTACCGTCTTTTCAAATAACGTCCGGAGTTCTTTTTTGCTGGCAGAAAACCTGTTTGTGAATTCAAAGCCGTTGTCTGTTTGAACACATTCCACCTTAACACCATGCCTTTTAAACCATGCAACCATCTTTTTCAGAAATTCTGCAGAGGAGTATGTACTCTGTTCTTCATAGGCTCCGAGATACCGCAGCCGACTGTATTCGTCGATAGCAGTATATTGGTACAACCTCAGATCCGAGTCAGCAATACAGGCTCTAGGCACAACCTTGACATCAATTTGCACCCTCTGCCCCGGATACTGCATTTGTTCATATGGCTTCGGCGTGTATGGCTTTACCGGCTTAGCTGGCGGGAACATACCGTGCTTGCGCATCACCCGGTACAGACTTTCCGGACAACGCGTATATCCACGCTTTCGCAGGCGGTGCCATAACTCTATTATACCGAGCTTCGGATTTCTCCGGCGCATGTCACAGATGAGCTTGATTTCTTCCTCTGTGTGCTGATTCGGATGGCTGTGAGGACGGCGTGACTTGCAGGCTAATGAATCTATTGTCCCATCATATCGCTTTATCCAGAAGTAGATGTATGACCTTCCCTTGTTGTACTTCCGCGATGCTTTGGAGACACCATGTTTCTTGGCATAGTTAGTTAATTAGGGATTGCCTATACTTCATATCCTGTGTTACACTGTTCATGCGGGAATGGGCACTTCCTTTCGGCTGATTGTTGTGTGGTAACTCAATCTTAACCGATGTGCCCCATTCTCGCACTATTTTTTTATCCGCTGTACATTATGTATTGTAGTCCTACAAGCCTTTTTGACAGGTGCCTTTTAAACCCGTCGCGCAAGCGACACCTTTTCTCTTCACTTTTTACTCTTCTCTCTTCACTCGGAAAACCTTTCTTAGAGAAGAGTGAAGAACGAAAAAAGAATAGTGAAGAGTACAAAACGAAAAATCCGCCGACAAGTTTCGACAGATTTTTCGTTTTGGTCCGAGTGGCGGGAGTCGAACCCACGGCCCCTTGAACCTTGTTCAAGCATTTTATTTTGAATATGGTATTTCCCCTATGGGATTCAGTTTTTTGGTACCATTACAGTACCAATAGGAAAATTTTTATGGCATCGCAAGGCTTCTACCCTGCTTTTCCCGGACGAAAAAACTTCCGCCGCCTCCGCATCATAACACCATTATGCACAATATATTATGTTTTAATTTGTGTGATAACTATATCATTTTTCTGTTATATGCTTATATGCTTGACATTTTGCCACAGTGATGGTGCAATATAACCGTTGCCCTGCTCGATTTGGGCAGCAAGAAGAGCCGCATACTTGCTCGAATCGATCTGCAGGTGTGAAAACGTCCGAAGTTCTGCAATTTTTTTAGTGCTTGCCGCTCGGGGGAAGTCTTTTCGGCGATGCGACGGACATGATGGCGCATATCGAAAGCTTTGAATCAGCCAGCGCCCTTCCTGTTCGCGGTAACGCCGCAGCTGTTCGCTCTTATGCTTACAGATGTGTGTAAAAAAATACAAAATATCGAAAGATATTCCCTTACTTAACTTATAACACTTATGATATACTCATATAAGCGCGAAAATGCCTCGGAATTTATTAGGCTGGAACTACCGCACAAAAGGATGGGTTGTGCGTTTGAAAAAGTACAGGATAGATAACACGGAGCTTGACTCTGTGGAGCTTAAGTGTTTGGTTGTAAGCCGTGGCCTCAAGGTCGACCGCGAGGTTTACCGTCGGTTTTCGGAAACAAACAGACTAGACATAAATCCGCTTGCCTGCGACTGCTTTATCTTGTCCGACTGTACGGTCGTGCAGCTCACGGATATGAGCTTCCATTTGGAATACCTTTCTGGTGTCCTTTCATGGAACAATCTGAAGCTGCTGCGCTATGCGTCACAGCTCATCACTCCTTTTTCCATACGGATTTACGATGATAAGCCGGCTCTTTTCCATATGGATGAATACATCGATACCATTTCATTTCCGCCGTATACCGATTTTTATAAATTGAAAACGAGCTCAGGCCGCAATGTCCTGGGCAATGCCGTAATCCAGGGACTTGACTGGGTCGCGTTCCAGTGCTTGTGGCCCTGCGAATACGCCGCCGCCGGCAAGCCGTGCCAATTTTGCTTTTCAGGCGCGGATTTTGCCACCCTTGTGAAAAAGAAAAGACCGCTTCCCGACGCGCTTCCCGCGCGTGATGCAGCAGAAATTATCGGATACGCTGTGGAGCGCGCCGGTGTACGGAATATACAGCTGACTGGCGGATCCACGTTCGACGGTAAGACCGAAGCGAAGTATATTACAGGATATCTGGAAGCTTTCGCATCGGACCCGGTATCTGATTATGAGATCGGTGAACTCCTTCTGTATATAACGCCGCCGACGGATTATTCGCTTGCCGACAGATATTTTTCTCTTGGAGCGAGTCGAATTGCATGCAGTCTCGAGGTCTGGGATACGGCGCTCGCACGCGAGATAACGCCCGGTAAAATCGAGTATGTGACTCGTGAGCGGCATCTGGACTTTCTGACCCGGATAGCCGGTAAATACGGACCGGGCAAGGCGTTTTCAAACTTTATCATAGGCATTGAAGGCATTGCTACGCTGATGGAGGGTGCGAGCGAGCTTGCACAGCGTGGAATACTGCCGTCCGCTTCGGTCTGGATGCCCATGGGCAAACCCGTGCGGGGCAGCATGAAGACTCCGGATGTGGATTATTACCGCAGAGTGAAAGAACACTTCGCGGAATTATATGTAAAATATAACCTGAGACCTCCCGTCAGCTGTGGCCTGAACGTGTGCATAGAAAGCGACATAATGCGTTACGCCGATAAGTATTGACGGAGTAACAAAAATTCTGATAAAGAAGAATTACGAATAAAAAGCTAAAAGCTATATAACGGAGGTATTTTCATGAACGGTAAGGAACTTTTGATGCGTGCTCTTAATAATCAAGAAACCGAACGGATCCCGTGGGTCCCCTTCGTAGGTTGCCACGCGGCGTCGCTGATCGGCGTGAATGCGGAGGAATATTTTAAAAACGCCGACCATATAGTGAACGGCATTTCCAAAGCCATCGAATTGTACCGTCCTGACGGTATTCCGGCGATTTTCGATCTGCAGCTTGAAGCGGAGGCTATGGGCTGTGCTCTTAAGTGGGCGCCCGAAAATCCGCCGTCCGTGGCCGACCATCCACTGGAAAAAGGCGTGAAGCTCTCCGATCTCAGGGTACCTAGCAAAAACGACGGGCGTTTTCCAGTCGTTCTGGATTCTATGAAACGGATCTGCGACAAGCACGGTAAAAATGTGGCGATTTACGGTTTGGTCACCGGTCCCTTCACGCTGGCTCTGCATCTAAGGGGGACCGATATCTTTTACGATATGATCGACAACCCGGACTACATGAATGACCTTATGGAATTTGCGCAGAGGGTTGCGATTGCTACAGCGGACATGTATATTGATGCCGGTTGTGATGTCATTGCGCTCGTCGATCCAATGACATCCCAGATTTCGCCCGACAATTTCAGTGAATTCGTCTCGCCGTATGCCGCCGCCGTGTTCAGACACATCAAGTCAAAAGGCAAGTTGACCAGTTTCTTCGTCTGCGGCAATGCAAAAAGAAACGTGGAGGAGATGTGCAAATGCGAACCTGACAACATATCAATCGACGAAAATATACCTCTGGATTATGTTAAGGAAATATGTCAAAAATATGACATCTCATTCGGCGGTAACATTAAGCTGACTGTTACGATGCTTTTTGGCACGCCCGCGGACAACATAAACGACGCGCAGAACTGCGCTACTATTGGCGGCAATAAAGGCTATGTCCTTTCGCCGGGATGCGACATACCTTTCGCGGTGCCCGCCGACAATATAATGGCGGTGGCCAGTTTTGTGCACGGCGAAGTCGCCGAGTTCCTTGAAAGCGCCTCGGTGCTGGAGGGTGTCGAATGCGAGCTGCCGGATTATAAAAACGAAGAAAAAGTCATAATAGACGTAATCACACTTGACAGTGCATCTTGCGCCCCCTGCCAGTATATGATGAATGCGGTAAAGGCGGCATGCGCTTGCTTGGACGACAAAGTGATGTATGTAGAACACAAGGTCAAGGAAAAAGAATCGGTGGTCTTTATGCTCAAGTTGGGTGTGTCTAATATCCCAACTATCTGCATCGACGGCGAGATCCGACACGTTAGCATTATACCCGATGTTACGTCACTGCGCGAGGAAATCAAGCGCGAGATTGCGAACAAAATACGATCATGACTCCGCTTCGGCACAAGATTACCATGATTGACCTGTCGCATCCCTGCACAGCCTGCCTGATAACCGACAATCTGCTGGCCGAGTCGCTGGAAAAGGTTAAAATTGCACGCGGCGACGTCGAGGTGGATTTTGTTACTATCGAACACCCGAGTGAACTGAAGTTATTTCCTGAAGTGGAAGTGGAGCGTATGCCGCTGCTCATCATTGACGGTGAACAAGTCAGTGCGGGCAGTTTCTTGACGCCCCGGCAGATCATCGCGCTGCTGAGAGACTGATATAGCATAAAACAACAAATCCAAGGGAGACTTTTTTATGACGGCACGACTTATCGTGGTAGGTGGTTTTTTGGGTGCGGGCAAGACCAGTGCGATCTTGAGACTGGCACAGACGCTTGTCGAAAACGGAAAAAAAGTCGGAATCGTGACCAACGACCAAAGCGAAAATTTAGTTGATACCAACTTCCTGCGCGGGGAGGGAAGGACGGTAGTGGAAGTCACGCGGGGTTGCTTCTGCTGTAATTTCGACGAATTTACACTTAAGCTCAGATCTCTGTCTGAAACTGATTTTCCTAACATCATTCTAGCCGAGCCGGTCGGAAGCTGCACTGACCTGATCGCCACAATATACAAGCCCATAATGAACGGTTATGTCCAAGAATTTACTCTGGCCCCCCTGTCTGTGCTCGCCGACCCGCGCAGGATAAAAAAATATATGTCCGCCGTAGTTGCGGGCGACCTGAATGAGATAAACTACCTGTTTGATAAACAGCTCTCGGAAGCGGATATAATATTAGTCAACAAATGCGATCTTCTTACCAAAGAAGATGTTGATGAAATAGCCGGTTTTCTGCGGAGTGCATATCCTGGAACGGAGGTTATACCCATATCCGTCCTGACCGGAGATAATTTAGATACTTGGTTTGACTTTGTGCTTCACAGCGAAGCTGTCCAAAAACCGTCATATGACATCGATTATGACATCTACGCAAGAGCGGAGGCTACGCTCGGCTGGTACAACGGATTTGTTACCGTTAAATCGGAGGAATCTATTGATTTAAACGATCTCATTACCTCGCTCCTCGAGTCAGTCAGGGACGAGTGCGCGGTTGGGGGATATGAGATAGCACACATAAAGGCATATGCGGTGACAGGCTTGGATTTTGCGAAGGCATCTGTGACGTCGTCAGAGGATGCGGTAAACTTCAATAAAAAAGCGGAATTCAAAGCGGACAGCCTTAATCTGATATTGAACGCAAGAGTCGAAGCTCCGCCCGCCGACCTTGAACGGATATGCAGTGCGGCAATAAGAAAGTTAGCGGAAATGCCGGGCGTTAACCTACATGATTATAAGTCGGACTGCTTTTCGCCGGATTATCCAAAACCTAAATACCGTATTCCATGATATAAATTGGATTTTAAACAGGATTTAACATCCTCCAAAAAGTTTCGTAAATCGTTGATTATCTTCGGTTTACGGTTTTATTGCTTTTGATTTTATGTAACCCACTTTGTAACCAACTCCATTTCAGGCGCAGCAACAAATACTTCAGTAGCTGGGGTGAATTGATGAGTGACAATGTCATCGCTACCGCATTGTTGGACAGGTTGCTGCACCATGCACATGTCATCAAGAGAAACGTACCGCTTTAAGGACCGAATCAAGGCTGGATTATAGACTTAATCCGCTTAAATTTGATACCTTTATGATACCATCACGCATGACTGATCCTACTTTCATCGTGTTATTCGGTTAATATTATATGCTTACTATTACGTTATAACTAGTCAGAAAAAAGCGCCAAATACCTATTTTACGTAAGGTATTTGGCGCTTTCGCACTGGTCCGAGTGGCGGGAGTCGAACCCACGGCCTCTTGAACCCCATTCAAGCACGCTACCATCTGCGCTACACCCGGATATCAGACCAGCAAGGGATATAATAGCATAAACGAAAGAAAAAATCAAGCATAAATTACACTTTTGCGACAAAGCCGCGCCGGATTTTCCGGCGCGGCTTTTCTTAACGATTCCGATTAATACTTCGGTTTTGCGGTGTAGCCCGTGTGCAGGATCTGATGCGCCTTATGGCTGCCCGGTTTCTCGAAATACTCTTTATATATTTTCTTGATATCCGGGTTCTCATGTGATTTTCTGACGGGCAGGTTCTTGTCATCGCGGTAGAGCGCTTCGGCTCTGACCTTCTTGACATCCGTGAAGTTGCGGACTGAGGCCGGAACGATCGGCTGTCCGCCGCCGTTTACGCAGCCGCCCGGGCAGGCCATGATCTCGATGAAGTCGTATTTCTTCTCGCCGGACTTAACCATATCAAGCAGCTTCTTCGCGTTGGTGAGACCGGACGCCACGGCAACTCTAATCTCGTTGCCCGCAAGATTGTAGGTCGCTTCCTTGATTCCCTTCGTTCCGCGGACGTCTTCAAACTCAACCTTCTCCAGCGGCTTGCCGGTGAGGATTTCAGCCGCGGTGCGGAGAGCGGCTTCCATAACGCCGCCTGTCGCGCCGAAGATTGTGCCGGCGCCGCTGCCGAGACCGAATGGCGCGTCAAACTCCGAATCGGGTAACTCGCTGAAGAGAATGCCCGCTTTCTTAATCATTCTCGCGAGCTCTCTTGTCGTGAGCGATACGTCGATATCCGGGAGACCCTTCACTGCCGTATGGTCCATCCTCTCAGCCTCGTACTTCTTGGCGGTGCAGGGCATTATGCTGACAACGAACATGTTTTTCGGGTCGATGCCGAGCTTCTCCGCATAATATGTCTTCGCGACCGAGCCGAACATGCCCTGGGGTGATTTGCAGGTGGAAATATTCTTAAGGAACTCGGGGTAATAATGCTCCGCGAAGTTGATCCAGCCTGGGGAACATGAGGTTATCAGCGGTAGATTTTCCTTCTTGTTATACCTTTCGAGAAGCTCCGTCGCCTCCTCCATAATCGTCAGGTCGGCGGAGAAGTTCGTGTCGAAAACGCCTTTAAAGCCGAGCATCTTAAGCGCGGTGACCATCTTGCCGGTAACAATCGAGCCCATCGGCATGCCGAACTCCTCGCCCAGCGCGACACGGATAGATGGCGCGGTCTGAACGATGACATATTTCTCGGGGTCGTTGAGAGCGTCAAATACCTTCTGGGTATCGTCCCGTTCGGAGAGCGCGCCGGTCGGGCAGATGTTGATGCACTGGCCGCAGGACACGCAGGAGACGTCGCCGAGGCCGGCCTCAAAAGCTGAACCGATATGTGTTTTAAAGCCTCTCGCGTTCGGGCCGATTACGCCGACGGACTGCAGTTTGGAGCATACGGCGGTGCAGCGGCGGCAGAGAACGCATTTTGAGTTGTCACGGTACATATGTGTAGCGGACCGGTCGATCTCGTAATCGTTCTTTTCGCCTTCGTACCTGTTCTCGTCCTCCACGCCGTAATCATGGCAGAGCTTTTGGAGCTCGCAGCTGCCGGAACGGACGCAGGACAGGCAGGTTTTGTTGTGGGTAGAAAGGATGAGTTCGAGGCTCATCCGCCTTGATTTTATAATGTCCGGGCTGTTGGTCGTAACTTCCATACCCTCGGTGACCGGGTATACGCAGGAGGCGACCAGGCTGCGCGCGCCTTTTACCTCGACGACGCAGATTCTGCAAGCGCCGATTTCGTTGACATCCTTGAGGTAACACAGCGTCGGTATGTTGATGCCGACGGAGTGCGCAGCTTCAAGAATTGTGGAGTTCTTCGGTACGTCGTATTCCTTGCCGTTTATTTTTATTTTCACTGTCTCCATCGTTTGCTCCTCCTTAAACCTTCATAACCGCACCGAATTTGCATTTCTCCATGCACGCGCCGCACTTGATGCACTTCGATTTGTCGATCGAATGCGGTTTCTTGACCGCGCCGGAGATCGCGGATACGGGGCAGGCCCTTGCGCACGCCGTGCAGCCGATGCATTTCTCTTGGTTAATCTCGTATGAGAGCAGGCTCTTGCATACTCCTGCCGGGCAGCGCTTATCGACGACGTGCGCGACATACTCGTCGCGGAAATAGCGGAGCGTTGAGAGAACGGGGTTCGGTGCCGTCTGCCCCAGTCCGCAAAGCGAGTTGTTTTTAATGTAGTAACAGAGCTCTTCCATCTTGTCGAGGTCTTCGAGCGTCCCCTGACCCTTCGTGATCTTGTCAAGCATCTCGTAGAGGCGCTTGATTCCGATGCGGCAGGGCGTGCATTTTCCGCAGGATTCGTCGACGGTGAATTCTAGGAAGAACTTCGCGATATCGACCATGCAGTTGTCCTCGTCCATGATGATAAGGCCGCCGGAGCCCATCATCGCGCCGATGCTGGTCAGGTTATCATAATCTATCGGAACATCGAGGTGCTGCGCAGGAATGCATCCGCCGGAGGGTCCGCCGGTCTGCGCGGCTTTGAACTTTTTGCCGTTCGGGATTCCGCCGCCGATATCCTCGACGATTTCACGCAGGGTGGTTCCCATCGGGATTTCCACAAGGCCCGTGTTGGTGATCTTGCCGCCGAGCGCAAAGACCTTCGTGCCCTTGCTCTTTTCGGTGCCTATCGATTTGAACCAATCGGCACCTTTAAGGATGATCTGCGCGATATTCGCGTACGTTTCGACGTTGTTCAGGATCGTCGGTTTCTGGAACAAACCCTTAACTGCCGGGAACGGAGGACGGGGACGCGGCTCGCCGCGCTTGCCCTCGATCGAGGTCATCAACGCGGTCTCCTCGCCGCAGACGAAGGCGCCGGCGCCGAGCCTGATGTCGATATCGAAGCAGAAATCGGTTCCGAATATATTATTCCCGAGCAGACCGTATTCTCTCGCCTGGTTAATCGCGATTTCAAGGCGCTTGACGGCGATCGGGTATTCTGCTCTGACATAGATGAAGCCCTTATTGGCGCCTATCGCGTAGCCGGCTATCGCCATAGCCTCAAGCACGCAGTGCGGGTCGCCCTCGAGGATGCTTCTGTCCATGAACGCGCCGGGGTCGCTCTCGTCGGCGTTACAGCAGACATATTTCTGATCTGCTTTATTCGCGGCCGCGAACTGCCATTTCAACCCTGTCGGGAAACCGGCGCCGCCTCTGCCGCGGAGACCGGAATCCTTTATTATCTTGATGACCTCGTCCGGCGTATATTCGCTTAGGCATTTTCCGAGAGCCTCATAGCCGTCGTATGCTATGTACTCATCGATGTTTTCGGGGTCAATCACGCCGCAGTTCTTCAGCGCGATTCTCTTCTGCTTTTTATAGAACCCGGTCTCGTCCAGAGACTTAATGACATCCTTATCAACGGACTCTTTGTATAAAAGATGCTTTACGGGTCTGCCCTTAACGAGATGCTCGGAGACGATTTCCGGGATATCCTCAATCTTTACCTGCGAGTAAAAGCAGCCTTCCGGATATACAATCATAATCGGTCCGACGGCGCACAGGCCGAAGCAGCCTGTTCTGATGACCTTTATCTCATCAGCCAGACCCTGTGCCTTGATTTCGTTTTCGAGCGCTTCTATGATCTTGGCGCTGCCGGAGGACGTGCATCCGGTACCACCGCAGATAAGTACGTGTGAACGATACATAAGCTCCGTGTTCCTCCTTTGTTATTTTACCGCCGCGCCGATTGTATATTCGGTTACGACATTTCCGTTTACAATATGGTCATTTACGACTCTGACGGCCTTTTGCGGCGTCATTTTGACATAAGTGACCTTTTCTTCGTTTTCTCTGTATACTTCAACTACCGGTTCAAACTGGCATATTCCTATGCAACCGGTCTGTATGACTGCGACATCCGTGAGCTTACGCTTCGCTACTTCTTCGGTGATAGCCGCAAGCACCGGCCTCGCGCCCGCCGCGATTCCGCAGGTAGCCATGCCGACGACGATTCTGGTCTTTGCCTCACTGTCGTTGCGAATGCCCATTTGAGTTTTCATTTTTTCCTTTATGGCTTTGAGCTCTTCAAGGCTTTTCATTGTATACTTCCTTTCGTTATCTTATACTAAGTGGGGGAATTTTCGCGGATATAATTCTTAATAAAAAGCGCGATTTCCGGCTCTTTGAAAGAGATATCTCCGAGAATTGCACGAAGCTCTTTTGTGTCCAAATGAAATTTCCCGCTATCCTTTGTTCTCTCGTAGACAATATTGATGTTTTCGTGCTGAGTGACGATAATAAAAATCGTCTCGTCAATATTTCCTAGAGGCATGGCGTCGATATGCGAGGTATTGAAAACGGCGTTTACCCTGGTCCCTTTGCCGGGCTCGGAGCTTATCGAAAAGCTTCCCCCCGTCATTTCACAGTGCATCTTGAACAGCGGTACGCCGAGGCCCACCCTTCGCGTCGTCCTCGTCGTGTAAAACGGGTCTGTTACGCTCTTCAGCTGTTCCGGGCTCATGCCCTTTCCGTCGTCCTCGACGGTTACCGAAAGCCTATTCGAGCCCGTATCCTCGTCGACGAAGATCCTGATTTCGCTTGCGCCGGCGGCAACGGAGTTTTCAACGATATCGAGTATATTTAAGGAAATTTCCTGCATATCCCTACAGGGCTTCGTATTTCTTTATAATTGCTTCCACATTGTCCGGCGTAAGCTTTCCGTAGACCTCGTCGTTTATCATCATAACGGGGGCGAGTCCGCAGGCGCCGAGGCAGCGGCACGCGTCAAGCGAGAATTTCGCGTCGGGCGTGCATCCGCCGCTTTCTATCCCGAGAATATCCGATATTTTCTTAAATACTTCACCCGAGCCCTTCACATAGCAGGCTGTTCCGAGGCATACGGAAATTCTGTATTTACCCTTCGGCTTGAGTGTGAACAGCGAATAGAATGTCACAACGCCATAGACCTCTTCGAGCGAGACTCCCAGTCCTTCTGCGATGGTTATCTGTACCTCGAGAGGCAGATAGCCGTAGATTTCCTGAGCCCTTTTCAGCACCTGCACGAGCGAACCGGGAATATTCTTATATTCGTCGATCACTTCGTTAAGCTGCGCTCTCTTTTCAGGTGTATCCTTAAAAGGAAACACTTCAAGCTTGTTTTTCATCTAATATCCTCCCTGTGTTATATTCCAAGAGCAGGATGACTGCTCGCAGACGACAAATAATTATAACAAAATTTCCGACATAATTCTACATTATTATTAAAAATTCTTTTGACTTTTTTCACCAATTTGTTTCAGGAACACAAGTATATCTTGGGCAGACTTAAGGTCGCCGTCGATTTCGTTTGTTTTTTCTTTTTCCGATATCTCCCACAGCCGGTGCGCGTCGGAGTCCGTCAGGAAGTGTAAAAACGGGAAACGTTTTTCGTAGTACGCCCTATCCGCGTTTTTGGAGACCTCCGCAAGGGAGAAGCCCATATCCGCGTCTATATCGCCGAGCACCGCGAGTACGCCGTTTGAACTCCTGTCGATGTGTGCGAGAATCGGTATTCCTCCGTAGGGCTTCAGTGTATCGGCTATCTCCCAGAGCGGTATGGATGCAGCGTTTGAGAGGAGAATATCCTCCTCCCCCGTTATCTCGTCCCGGGAGTCTATGACAAGCTGTCTGCCGAATATGTCCTTCCGGTTTTTAATCTCCGGAAGCCTTGCGCGCACCAGCGCCCCAAACCTCTCGGCCGCTGCGACATCCGGAAACAGGCAGAGCACATGGATCTCCTCCGCGGAGGTCAGCTCCATTCCGGGAACGACGATGATCCCTCGCGCGGCGCCGGCCTCGCTTACGGCGCGGCAGTTCAACGTGCTGTTGTGGTCTGTTATCGCGATTGCGCCGAGACTGTTTAAAAAGGACATATTGACGATGTTGTTCGGCGTCATATCGTCGTCCGCGCAGGGGGATAGCGCGGTATGAATGTGAAAGTCGTATGCGATGCCGATGTTCCCCACCCCCTTATTTTTTATTTCTCAGGAGTTCATCTATTTTTACGCATAGGGAAAACGAATCAAGCCCGGAGCCGTACAGCGCGATATTTTCGGTTTCTGCCCTGTAAAGCAGGTCGCTATCCGGAGCGGCGTCGGCCGAGAGGATTATGCACGACACGTCGCAGAGCACCGCCACGGCCGCGACGTTGACGTTTGTCATTACGGTGATCCAGGCGCTGTCTTTTTTCGCTCTGCTCATAACCCAGCTCAGAAGGTCGCCGCAATAGCCGGACGTAATTTCCCTTTCCGCGCCTTCGCAGAAAACCTTCAGACCTAGCGCTTTTCGTAAATCACGCGTTGTCATCCTTATCTTTCCCTTCGGTTTCCGTTTTGACATGCTGTCTGAAAGGAGCCGGCAGAATCTGCGAAAGCGCTGTGCCGAGGCTGGATAAAACCGAGATATCGTCCCTGAATCTGATTATGCAATCGCTCTCTGCGGCCGCGCCGCGGACAATATCCTCGGCGAAGGCGCGGCAGCTCGGAGCGCCGCAGGAACCGCAGTCGAGACCCGGGAGCCTGTCGCATATTTCCGTTATCTGATTCAGTTTCGTAAGCGCGGCGTTCACATCGTCGTCAAGCTTATAGATGGCCTCGTACTCCAGCTGCCCCTCCCGGTACATCTGTTTATCGTCTTCTCCGGAAAGCTTGTTCTGGGTGATCGGAAGATATTTTCTCAGCGTTTTTATTCTCGCTCTGGCGACAAATGCGTTCGCGACGTTCAATACGCCGCCGACGCAGCCGCCAGGACAGGCGTTCAGCTCGACAAAATCGACGTCGTTCAGCCGGCCATCCTCAATCTCCTCGAGCACCTTGACGACGTTTTCTATACCATCGGCGGAAATATAGTTATCCGTGAGAAGCCCGGCGCTCTCTCCCCCGCTCGTCGCCCAGTTGATTCCGACAATGCCGGAGCGCATTAGGTCTTCGGGCTCGGTAATATCTTTCAGCGCCGACAGCATTTTAATATATACCTCGCTTACGGACAGAACGCCGTCGATATCGGTTCTCTCGCTCCCGGTCGGATATTTTGCCGAGCGGACCTTTGCCGGGCAGGGCGCGATGAAAAACACGCCGATCTCCTCGGGTGAAAAGCCGGTTTTCTTAACAGCTTCCTCCCGGGCCATTTTTGCCGCAAGGTGAATCGGCTCTTTTACCGGAAGCACGTTTCCGCAGAGCGCGGGAAAACGGATTTGGATTAACCTGACCACCGCCGCGCAGGCCGAGCTGATTACCGGTCCGGATGCCGTTTTCTTGATTTTATCAAAATTTTTACGCGTAAGATGAGTTACAAGTTCTGCCGCGCGGCTCACTTCGAAAATATCATTGAAGCCTATTTTTTTAAGCGCCGTGAGGATGTAATTGATATCGTCAATATTCGAGAATTGCCCGTAAAAAGACGGCGCAGGCATCGCGATTTTCCATTTGTATTTTTCAATGTCCGAAAACGGGTCATATACCGCTTTTTTTGCGTGGTTCGGGCAAATCCTGATGCACTCGCCGCAGTCTATGCAGCGCTCTTTTATGATCATCGCTTTTCCTTCGCGCACTCGGATCGCTTCCGTAGGACAGCGTTTCATGCAGTTGATGCAGCCTTTGCATTTTTCCGTATCCAGCGTAACCGAATGAAAATTGCTTATCATCTCTATAACCGTTCCTTTCCCCGGGAACCGCACGGTTTCGTTTATGAAAGCCCAACCCTCCTGGCTGGAAAGCAAAAATCAGAGTCAGGAGTTTAGTTTAATGATTTTCCGCACGTGTGAAACGGATCGCTTTCATTATTTCTTTACGTACACCGTCATATAAACGGTGGTCCCCACTCCGACCTTTGAATCTATTTTCATAACGTCCGAATATTTTCTCATATTCGGAAGACCCATTCCCGCGCCGAAACCTAGCGATCTGATGTTGTCAGGCGCCGTGGAATACCCCTCCGACATCGCGAGCTCAATATCCGCAATCCCCGGACCGTGGTCTTTAAGTATGATATCTATTTTTTCGTCGGTTATCATAACCTCGGCGACGCCGCCGTGGGCGTGTATCACCATGTTGATCTCGCCCTCGTACATGGCGATGGCGGCCCGTCTGATGATATCACTGTCAAAGCCCAGCTGACGGAGCATATGCTTCACGTCCGCGCTCGCCTTCCCCGCGGACATAAAATCTTCTCCGTCCACGATATATCGCCGGAAAACCGGTTCCGTCATACCCTGTCGCATTCGGTCGGCTTGAGACCGGCCTCGAAGAGAATCCCGCATGCGGAGTACATGCGGTATTTCGTTTTCATCAAAACGATATTGCTCTCTTTGGCGAGTTCAAGGATACTGTCGGGCGGGGTTTTTCCCCGGACAAAGACAATGCAGTGGATATCCATCATCTCGGCGGTTCGGATCACCTGATGGTTGATAAGGCCGGTCAGCAGCATTGAATGGTTTTTTACGAACGCGAGAACATCGCTCATCATATCGGCGCCGCACGCAGAGAACACCTCGTCCTCGAGCATGTCCTCTCCGCAGAGGACCTCCGCGTCAAGCAATCTTTTCGCCTCACTGATTTTCATATGACGGTTTTTCCTTTCGTGTTCGATTTGTACAATGGGTCAGGTTTAGCAATCTCAATTATTATACCTTATAAAGCTTGCATTTTCAATATTAAAACCCCCGAAATTCAAAGATTTCGGGGGATCGAATGTGTTTGTTTTGTTACCGTTACAGGATTATGCAGATAAGCCCCTGGCTGCCCTCGTTGATCAAACGCTCGAGCGTTTCCCTGAATTTGTTTCGCGCGTCCTCCGGCATATGGTTAAGCTTGCTCGCAAGACCCTCGTTGACGAGCTCGTGCAGCGACTTGCCGAAGATTTTGCTCTCCCAGAGCTTTTCCTCGTTTCCCTCAAATTCCTTTAGCAGATAGCTGACAAGCTCCTCCGACTGCTGTTCACTCCCTACGACCGGCGACACGGTGGTCACGATATCGGCCCGCATCATGTGGATCGACGGCGCGCTCGCCCGGAGCTTGACGCCGAAACGGTTGCCTTGCCTGACGAGGGAGGGCTGCTCGAGCTTGAGCTCGTTGATTCCCGGAACGACAATACCGTAGCCTTTTCTGTCGACCTCCTCAATCGCCGTGGCGACGCGCGACCAGGATTTTTTAATCCCGGAGAGCTCCACGAGAAGCGGTAGGAGAGCCGCTTCATCGGATATCTCGAAGCCGGTCTCCTCGTTGACGATCCGATAATAGACTTCTTTCCCTATCTCAAATCTGATATCGGCGCTGCCGTCGCCGAGCCTGATATCCGAAACCTTGCAGGCCGACACGCTGTCGTTTTCTGAGAGCTTCTCCGCCACCGTGCCGACATCCTTTACGCGTTTCAGCTTTTCGGAAACGGCGGCGATGTCAGCATACAGTCCCGTTTTGAGCCAGTGGTCGGAGGGGAGGGAGTCGAACCATCTCGGCATGAAGACGTCGACCGTTCTGATCGGGAACTCGTAGAGCACGGCCCGCAGTATCCGCATGATCTCGTCCTGGTCCATGTTCATCACGTCCGCACTGATCGCCGTTACGCCGTATTTCTCTGACAGCTCATGAGCAAGCGCCACGGTTTCCTCAGCGCCGGGGTGTTTTGAATTGACGACGATTATATACGGTTTTTTGCAGTTGTTGAGTTCTTTTATCACCCTTTCCTCGGCGTCGGCGTATTCTTCCCTCGGAATTTCGGCTATGCTGCCGTCGGTCGTCACCATGATCCCAATGGTCGCGTGGTCCGTAATTACCTTTTTTGTGCCGATCTCGGCGGCCTCGGTCATCGGGATCTCGTGGTCGTACCACGGCGTCGAAACCATTCGCGGCAGTTCGTTTTCAAACTGCCCGAGCGCACTCGGCACCATGAAACCTACGCAGTCGATCATGCGCACGCTCGCGCTCGCTTCGCCAAAGCTGATCGTCTCTGCCTCCTCGGGGATGAACTTCGGTTCCGCCGTCATCACGGTTTTTCCTGCCCCGCTCTGCGGCAGCTCGTCAAGAGCGCGTTCTCTTCTGTGCTCATCCTTGATATTGGGTATCACAAGCGTATTCATGAAACGCTTGATGAAGGTAGACTTGCCGGTGCGTACCGGGCCGATAACGCCTATGTAGATGTTTCCGCCCGTTCGTTCCGACATGTCTTTGTAAACGTTCTGCATTTCCATTAATCGATTCACGCTCCTTTCGGTTCAGGCTTTGCGCGGAACGAGCAGCAGCTTCCCGGCAGGGGGATATTCGCCCGACAACCCGTTAGCCGACAGTATTTCGGAAACGGACGCTTTGAGCCGCTTGCCGAGCTCCCAGAAACTCTCGTCCCCTGTGCAGTAACACAGCGTTATCGAAGGTCTCTCGCCCTTACCCGCAAACGGGTCTCCGACCGTTATCTCGCAGATCTCATCGTATTTGCTGTCTTCCTCGGCGGAGATGCGGAGCTCTGTGGAAAACCGCACCTCGATATCCTCGCTCCCGCTGATATGGTAGCTCTCTTCCGAGACGCTAGCCGTCGCCGCGGCGAGCCCATCCGCGCTGTCGAGCGCCGCGGATACCGGTATCTGCTTTGATAGCGAGTATACTCCGCCGTCCTCCGCCTCGAAAATCGCTTTAACCTTCACCTCGCAGACCGCCTCGTACCCTTTTTCGGTCTTTTCCACAGCGGGGTTTTCGGCCGTCATCTGGCAGGTGTAGACGCTTTTAATCGCAACGCCGGTGGGGATCAACTCCTTCGAGGATACTCGGATATTCCCCTTCGCCCTCGCCGGAGTCAGAACCAGCGATGTTTTTTTGCTTGAAAGCTCATGCGTCGTGGAGTATGCGTCCTCAATGAACGACACGGGAACATCGCTTATTGCCTTAGTAAATATATCAAGATTAGTCTTTACCGTAATCATCGGCCGGTTCGTTCCCGTTTCCTGCGATAGCGAAACCTCCGTCCCGTTCATCGCATACGTTATCTCGGCCGTCGAATCCTCCGTAATTCCGTCGCACTCGAGAACGCCGGAAAACGGGACGACGGTTTCAACGGGCGTTACCGGGCGGTGGTCGTTCGGCGTAGACAGCAGCGCGCGGACCAGCAATTCTCCCTTCAGTATCACCTTGTTCGGGATATTCTTCGTGTCGGTCGTTCTCGGCGTCAGCTCGTATTTCAGAATCTCGGCTTCTTCCGTTTTGATATCTCCCAGTTCCGCCGAATCCGCGACGGCGATCTCTTTTTCGCCGAGGCCGGAAATGACGCTCGCAGTAACCTTTTTCTGCTTATACTCTATCCCGAAGCCGTCCTTTTTCTCGACGCCGCCGTACAATGTCAGATCGGAATAGGCGTATACGCTGCACCCGAGTTTTACCGTAACCTTCGACGTAATCTTTCTCGGATTGAGTTCCCTAGCGGATACGGACAGCAGATCGGCGTTTACCCTGATTACGGGCAACTCCTGATTTTCTATCGTATCTGCCACATCAAATACATGGGATATCGGTATCGATAGCTGGATTTTGCAAAGACCCGTTCCCGTCTCCGGTACGTAGAGCGCACTACCCTTGACGATCCCGTCTACATAGACGCGGCCGCCTCTCAATTCTTTCCCCGTTATTTCGACAGCCGCGGCTGTCTCCACTATCCTGATAATATCGGGCAAACTGTCGGGAACCACGGCGTCGCCGCTCTCCTCTATGAGAGCCGATATATCACCGAGGAGCGAAGCGCGTCTGATTGATTCACTCATAAGCTCGATTTCCATACGCATATCACCCTTTCAACCTCACATGCCTTGATAAATTATATTTATTCACTTCCGATTATATGCAGGGTTTTTCAGATTATATCCAAAGCCTGAGTATTCGATTGACTTCGCGGAGAGAGTTATGCTACACTTAAAAAAAGCTTAGAATTTGCAACCGAATCGCTTCTCAGCAAGTATTATGGGTGGTACGAAAGCTAATTGTTTTGAATCGGCGGTGGTTTAGTGGTTTGCGGATCGCAGCGTACGGGCGATGACACAAGCCTATTGGTCGACAGATATTCCGGCATGATTTTCAAAATCGCCTATTCCTATACGGGCAACAGGGAGGACTCCGAGGATATTCTTCAGGAGGTTTTCGTAAGGTACCTTAAAAGCAGGGTCCGCTTTTTGTCGGAGGAGCACGCAAAGGCCTGGTTTATCCGGGTAGCGATAAACTGCGCGAAGACCCTTGTCTCATCCTCCTGGCGCAAAAAGGCGGTACTGCTTGAAGAGGTCGGCGGCGACGAACCGGACGCTCCGGAACTGTCAGAGGTTCTGGCCGCGGTCATGTCTCTCCCTAAGATTCCGCGCCTGATCGCACACCTCTATTATTATCAGGAGCTCTCCGTAAAGGAAATATCGGAGTATATGAAAATCAGGGAGTCTACCGTGAAATCACACCTGTTCAGAGCGAGAAACACTTTGAAAACCATTCTGAAAGGAGAAGAATTCGGTGTTTAAGGATAAATACAGACGTGCGATTGATACGCTTACCCCATCTCAAGAACAGCTTGACGGGCTGAAGGCGATGGCCGAGGGTGGAAAGCTCATTCCGAAGAGGCATATAGCGAACCGCAGACTGTGGTACCGTCTCGGCGCCGCCGCCGCTTGCGCAGCGCTGGTTTTCGCGCTGTATAAACCGTTAACGGGCTATTTTTCCGGCGATGCAGACGCAAACGGCGGCTCTCCGAGGGAGGCCTCTTCCTATGCGGAGATATACAGGCTCTTTAAAAGCTCGTCTTCGCACGGCAAAGGAAAGGATTTGGCCGATTATCAGGATGATAATTGGAACCTAGCGCCGGCTGAGGATAGTACGGGCAGCGTAGACGGACGGGAAACGGCTCAGCAGTATTCCGGAACGAATCTGCAGGTCGCCGGCGTCGACGAGTCCGATATAGTAAAGACGGACGGAAAGTATATCTACGCGGTAACTGACGAGTATATCCATATCATCTCGGCGCAAAACGGACAGCTCGAGCCGGTTTCCAAGGTGTCACGGTATATCTATCAAGACGACGCGCTGAAATCGAGGGCATTTGAACTCTATATCCGCGAAGGCAGACTAATCGTCTTAAAGGAAATCGCCGTAGGCGCTCTCCAGAGCTACGGTTCGGATGACGCCGGCGACGGCCGAGCAGCGCCGGATTACGATCCCGTCGCGCCCGCTGCGGAAATACCTGAGAAAGACTATTATAAAGACTATTATAAATACCATATCAACGGCCAGACGGCGATCAGCGCCGAAATCTACGATATCACGGATATCGCAAACCCGAAAGCGCTAAACTCAATCGGCCAGAGCGGATATCTGATCTCGTCGAGGATGGTCGGAGATACGCTCTACCTCATCACGAACTACGCTGTTTACGGAGATATTAAAAAGTCCCAGCCCGAGACCTACATCCCGAAGATTTATAAAAACGGCGAGGATTCCCTCGTCGGAGCCTCCGATATATTGTACAACCCCGACGCGCAGTACTACGCCTATACAGTAATATCCGGCATCGACACTTCCGGGAGCGGGGAAATGGTCTCCGTAAAAACGGTTCTCGGCTACGGCTCTACGGTCTATTCAAACGGGAAAAACCTGTATCTGGCGTCGCCCGATACCTTTTCCGAAACAATGGACGGCTACATTACAGGCTATAACCTGACGAATATCGTTAAGTTTTCCCTCGACAACGGCAGCGTCTCGTTCGCGGCGGACGGCAGCGTGCCCGGAAGCATCCTGAATCAGTTCGCGATGGATGAATTTGACGGCGTTTTCAGAATCGTGACCACCGTTTATAGATACAAATACCCTGTAACGGATAACGGTGTCGTCGAAGGGGTTGTCAGAGATTCTATTGACGACGCCATTTCATATGACACCCCGGATTCGACATCCGATTCAGGCTCGACCCCGCCCGACAGTATAGACCCTGCCCGGCCGAGCGACACCCCTGCATATTCCGATCCGGACAGCGGGACCTGGAACGCGCTTTACACGCTGGACGGAAATTTAAACATAATCGGAAAAATCGAGAATCTCGCGCCGGGCGAAACGGTTTACTCCGTACGTTTTTCGGGCAGCGTCGGTTACTTCGTCACCTTCAGACAGATTGACCCGTTATTCGCGGTCAACCTCTCAAACCCCGAAAATCCGACCTTGCTCGGCGAGCTGAAAATCCCCGGCTTTTCAAATTACCTGCACCCTTACGGGAACGGGCTTCTGTTCGGACTTGGCATGGATGCCGACAAGAATACCGGCATGACCGGCTCCATGAAGCTTTCGATGTTCGATGTATCCGATCCCGCAGCGGTATCCGAAAAGCATTCGCTTGTCCTCGACGGCTTTTACTACTCTGCGGCGTCCTATAACCACAGAGCTATTCTGATCGACCCCGCGAAAAATTTGATCGGGTTCCAGGCCGACGCGTATTATCTCATCTATTCCTACGATGCAAATAAAGGCTTTACGGAACTTGCGCGGCTCCCCCTTTACGAATCCTCCGCGGGTTATTACATCGATATAGACGCGCGCGGGCTCTATATCGGAGACTTCTTGTACCTGATCAGTCAAAAGCAGGCGGTGTCCTTCAGCCTGGGCGCTTTCACCCCCGTCGATACCCTCGCGTTCGGCGGTTGAGAACCCTTAATTAAGCATGGCGGCGGGTATCCTATCCCGCCGCCTGAATTTTTTATTGATTGCATTGCGTCTTTATGGTATGATTGCAAATATTAATCATACGAAAAGGCAATTCCGTTATGAAGAAAAATAACAAATTTATTCTCGGCGCGGTAATACCCCTGTTCTGGTTCTCTCTCTATACCTACAGCGCATATCTCACCGAATACATAACCTCTCTTGGCGAGTCCATGGCTTTCGCCGGGATGGTTTCAGGTGCATACGGTCTCGTCCAGACACTTCTTCGGATACCGGCCGGGCTCATATCCGATTTCATCGGTAAAAGGAAGCCCTTTGTGACCATCGGCTGCCTTTTATCGACCTCTTCGGCGCTCGGGTTGTTATTTTCTAAATCCCCGGAAGCTCTTCTGGTATTCCGCGGGCTTGCCGGCGCTGCCGCAGCGTGTTGGGTCCAGATATCCGTAATGTACTCGTCATATTTTGACAAGAGCGAAGCTACGCGGGCGGTCGGCTCCGCCCTCTCCCTCAACAACTCCGGTCAGCTTCTCGGAGTCCTCGCGGGAACGGTGGCAACGATTTTCCTGAGCATCAGATATACGTTTCTGATCGCCGTCGCCGGCGGAGTCGCGGGAATTCTTCTGAGCCTTTTTACCGCCGAAAACCGTTTTGAGAAAGATAAATCGGGCCTCTGGGCAAATCTTGTCTCCGACAAACCCGCTCTCGCACGGCTGATTACCGTTTCCCTTTTCGCCGTCCTGGCGCAGGTTATGCTTTTCGGAGGACCTTCGGGTTTCGCGCCTAAGCTGGCAAAGGATTTCTTCGGCGCGACCAAATTCGAAATGGGCTTGTTGACTGTGTTAAGCTCGCTCGCTATTGTTCTTTGCTCTCGGCTTTTAAGCATACGTCTTCAGAAAAGGCTCGGCTATAAGGGTACGCTGTTCGCGGGATTTTTATGCTGCACGGTTTATTTTCTATCCGTCCCGCTGTTGAAGAGTCTTCAAGCTCTGTTTGCCATGCAGGCGCTTTACGGCGTCGGCCAAGGTACGCTGTTCCCGGTGCTGATGGGGCTGTCGATAAAAAATGTCAGTGAAACAAAAAGAGCGAGCTTTATGGGCGTTTTCCAGTCGGTTTACGGCATCGGCATGTTTATCGGACCCTGGCTTGTGGGCGAGCTCGGCGACCGTTTCGGGCTCGTCAACGGCTTTTTCACGATAGGCTTTATAGGACTGTTCGCCGCGTTCTGCGCGCTCTGCGTCCGATTTGAACGCCACACTTAGCCTTATATATACAACAACATCTAAGAATAAATTCATCAAAAATACATAACGGATAAAATAAATCCGCCGCATATGTCAAACGGCGAATTTTACTATTTTCGCACTTATAAAGCCCTTCCGCCGCCTATAATTCACATTCGACCCGTTAACATTATTTCAGCGACAATACCTGCGCGCTTTAATTTCCGAATTATCAGGCCAATATCCGGATAAAGCTATTGCGGATTTCAAATATAGATGCTATACTATAAAAGATGATTATTTAAATTAAATACTCGCGGGCAGCCAGGGAGGATATGCGGTGAACTTGACAAATCAGGTTTTAAATGAAGTTAAAAAGGCCGTTGTCGGCAAGGATCGCGTGCTTGTTTGGGTTATGACCACAATTCTCGCTCGGGGACATATCCTCCTCGAAGACATTCCGGGCGTCGGTAAAACAACGATGGCCCTCGCGTTTTCCAAAGCGCTCGGACTTGACTATGGCAGAGTGCAGTTTACACCGGACGTTCTGCCGTCCGACATCACGGGGTACTCAATCTTTAATAAGGAAACTGGCACGATGACTTATCAGCCGGGTGCCGTGCTGTGCAACTTATTTTTAGCGGACGAGCTCAACCGGGCCACAAGCAGAACCCAATCCGCTCTGCTTGAAGCTATGGAAGAGGGACAGGTCACTGTCGACGGCGTCAGCCACAAGATACCGCAGCCGTTTATTCTTATCGCAACGCAAAATCCCGCGGGTACCGCCGGGACGCAGTTGCTCCCGGATTCGCAGATAGACCGCTTTACTATCAGGCTTTCAATCGGATACCCCGCGCCCAAGGATGAGCGGGATATGGTTTTATCCAGGCAAAACGGAAACCCTCTTGTGCAGGTCAGACAGGTCGTTACAAAATCCCAGCTTACCGAAATGCAGAGCCAGGCCGCCTCTGTCTTTGTCCATTACGAAGTCGTCGATTATATCGTCAACCTCATCAACGAGACGCGGAACAATCCTATGATCCTTCGCGGAGCGAGTCCGCGCGCGACGCTCTCCGTCAACTCGATGGCTAAAACGGTCGCCTTTATCAAAGGACGGGATTTCGTTATCCCCAGCGATGTTCAATCGGTATTCCGGGAAACTGTCGGTCACAGGCTGATCCTATCACCCGAAGCCGAGGCCAAGGGGATTACGGCGGACCACATCGCAAATGACATTTTATACCGTGTGCCCGCCCCTAAACTGAAATAAGTATGGCTAAGAACAGGTTTTATTTTATCACGGCGTTTATATTCGGACTTATCTTTCATATTTACTATAACGGCTGGTTTTCTCTGTTCCTGCTGGTATTTTTGGCCTGTCTGCCTTTTTTTTCGCTGCTTTTGAGCTTTTCGGCGATGAAAAATATCCGGCTCTCGGCCGAGATCCCGAGCCTATGCACCCGCGGCGATACAGTTAAACTGACAATTACCAATCTGTCCGGCAGCCTTTTCCCGACGCCTGTATTCCGCTTTCAGTTTACAACAATCTATGTAATGACCGACATGAAGATGTCCGTCAAGGTCCGCCTGGCCGGTTCGCAGTGCTCCGAGTCGATCGTAGACACGTCGCACTGCGGAACGGTTAAATGCGTGTTTAAGCAGGGGGTTGTTTACGACTATCTCGGTTTGTTCCGCAGGAAGATTAAGCTCCCCGAGCCTGTCACGCTTGCCGTCTTTCCGAGACCGGCCCCGCCCGAGCCGCTGCCGAATCTGTCACGCTTTCAATATCGGTCCTACCGCCCCAAAAAAGGCGGAGGGTTCTCTGAGATTTATGATATGCGCGAGTACCGTCCGGGCGACTCCATGAGAGACATCCACTGGAAGCTATCTACAAAGATAGACAATCTTCTCGTCAAAGAGCCGCAGGAGCCCAACAGAAACCGTATCCTTTTAACCCTGGACCTCACAGACTCGCCGGACATATTGGATCCTACCCTTGATCAGCTCGCCTGGTTATCCCTTTGGCTCCTTGACCACGAGGTTGAACACGAGGTTCTCTGGCTGGACCATGCGACATATAAGGTGACATCGGCGCCGATTAAAGAAGCCGACGACCTAAATGCGCTTATGACTCATTTCCTGAAAATGCATATGAAAAACGGAATGCCTTCGATTGCCGAGCGGGAGTTTGCCGCCGTCGACTGGAGATACCATATAATGCCTTTCGCGCGCTCGAAGACCGTCGGGAAGGAGGAAAACGCCGGATGAAAAAACTGGGGTTTAGCGCTTCTTCGTTTCCGACAATTTGCTTTTACACGGTGACGCTGACGCTTTCGTCGCTTTTCTGCCCGGTTACTGCTTTCAACATCCCGGTAAATAGCGCTGTTTTGTTTTTTTTCTGTATAATTTCGGCGTTTTTAGTTGCGCTCTGCATGTCGTTTCGGAAATACTGGATTCCCCTCGGCATGCTGCTGGTTATATATTTGTTCTTTTTTTCCAGCTTCCTGCAGACAGCGCTCGCCGGCTTTCGCATCGCGCTGGAAACCGTCAGTGAAAAATTCTCCACTGCTTTTGACGGGTACAGCAAAATCACGCTTAATCTCGGGAGCGAAAACACCGATACGGCGACGATTTTTTTCTTGTTTCTCGGCGATTTGGTTTCTATCGCCGTAGCCTGGACGGTTGCCCGAAGACATTCGCCGTGGATAGTTCTGTTGGTATGCTTTCCCTACCTGAATATCTGCCTGTTTATCGTAAAATCCGCGCCCGCGGTCTGGGCAATTCTGATGATGCTCTCGTCGTTTGCCCTGCTTGTGATGACGCAGGGCTTGAGAAGACAAAACTCCAACGCCGAAAAAAATCTCACGCTGAAGCTGGCTGTTCCGATGCTGGCGCTTGTGCTGGCGCTGTCAGCAGTTTTCCCCTATTCCTCTTATAGGGATTCAAAATGGGCATTTAAAATGCAGGATCGGCTGAACGAGATTTTTGACGATCTGCCGTTTATGAAGATCAATTCGGTAACCGGACAGCTTCAGTTCAATCCCGACGGCTTTAACTCCTG
>JAPXRI010000039.1:0-26619 GCA_033813635.1 Bacillota bacterium | reverse complement strand
CTGCCACTTAGGTCATAGACATATCTAATTGTATTGCTATTGACATAATCCTTCAGTATGCCCACAGTATGCCCAGATTTCCTTCCGCATTCCGTTGCCGTTGGATATAAACTTGAATTTCTGCGCATCGGTGTTGTTATCGGAACACAGTTGTATATATACAAAATTTGCATTTACTCCTCCGGTAACATCTAACACCTTTCCGGTTGAAGCTCGTAAACTTCAGCTCGAAGTGAAGATAACCGAAATGGAAAATAAAGAACAAACGACCGCGCCGATTTCAAAAGAAGCAATTAAAAGTTATTTATCGCAGTTAAAAGGAATTAAAGATAAATCACGTTTCGATCAAGCCCGGATCATAAAACAATTTGTCCGCCGAGTTGATGTATATGCAGACGGCGGTTCCGGGCGACGCATTCAAATAACGACAAATTTAGCTGAGCTCGCCCCTTTCCGTGAGGATAAAAAAGGAAGCGCTTTCTCTCCGCCATCAAAAAAAGGACACCTACAGGGTGTCCTTTTTTTGATGGCGGAGGGGGTTACGGGATTCGAACGGCAAATTACCGCAAGGCAATTTGTGGCGGTTTCAGCCGCCAGGCGGATACCGCTGAGAATTCCCTTTCTCTCCGCCAACGACACCGCAGCGATTTAAGCCGGCATTCTCCCGGCTACCGCGGGTATCGCCGCCCACAGAGCGAGAGAATATATTCCGAGGTAGTACACCGAGAGGCTGACGATATCGTTTCTGCGGCTGTAGCGCATAAGCGAATTTCCGGCGAGCAGAATATCCGAGGCCATAAAAAGCAGCGCGCCGACGGCCGCGAACAGGCCCTCCGGAACGCCGTTTCTGATGTCGGAGGTGTAGGCGAACGGGACCGCAAGGGAGACCATGCAGAGAATCACTGCAAAATACGCGGCCCCGGGCATGATCATTTTGCTTACCACCCCGTTTTTACGCAGGGTCCGCAGTACGGCAAAGAGGATCGCGAGCCCCAGCGCGAGCAGCACAACCGACACCGGCCGGATAGGCGCGGCGGCCAGGAACGAGGCGATCAGCAGAAAATGCGCACAGAGAAAGCAGCAGAGCCCGGCGAGAAACGATGCGCAGATGACCCCGTCGGCTACGGCGCAGACGGCAAGCCCAGCGCATAAGAGCCATGTGTGGCCATTGTTCTGATAAAGCGCGCCGAGGACCGCCAAAACCACCGCCACGGCGGTGGCCGCGCATTTGAAAACGATTGAAAGGCCGTTTTTTTGTCTGAACTTATACCTAAAAAACAGCGGCTCGAAAACGGCGAAAATCAGCGCAAAAGCGGCCGCCGCGGATATCAGGAAGAAATTCGGGAATGCTCCGTTTGAGAACATATATACCCCTCTTTCCCGTTAATGACCCGATGTTATCACATTAACCGGGGCTGTGTCAATCCGGAACGGACGCGACACCCCTCCCATTGATATTATATTTGAAATCACACACGCCTTATGCTATAATTATCGGTATGAACAAGCTTCTCGGAGGTATTTAAATGTCTTTAAACGCGGATATAAAAAACGTTATGCGTTTTGCGGACGTCGGCAAGGTCATGCCCGAGCTCTCGGCGGCGCACGACACGCTCGTCAACGGAACAGGCAAGGGAAACGCGTATCTCGGCTGGATAAGGCTTCCGTTTGAATACGACAGAGCCGAATACGATGAGATAAAAAGCGCGGCGGCTAAAATCAGGTCCGACAGCGACGTGCTGCTGGTGATCGGGATCGGCGGGTCCTACCTCGGCGCGCGCGCGGCGATTGAGTTCGTCAAGTCGCCCAACTATAACCTTATAACGAAGGACTCGCCGAAAATTATTTTCGCGGGCAACTCCCTCTCCGCCGCGCAGACGGCGGAGATCATTGAGATGCTCGACGGCGTCGACTTCTCCGTCAACGTGATATCCAAATCCGGCACCACCACCGAGCCCGCCGTGGCGTTCCGTATTTTCAGGGGGCTTCTCGAAAAGAAATACGGCGCCGAGGGCGCGCGCGGACGTATTTACGCGACGACCGACAAGACGCGCGGCGCGCTTAAGACGCTTGCGGACTCGCTCGGATACAAATGCTTTGTGATACCCGACAACATCGGCGGCCGCTACTCCGTGCTCACCCCGGTCGGCCTTCTCCCGATCGCCGTCGCCGGGATCGACACGGACCGCATGCTGGCCGGCGCGGCCGATATGGCCACCCACCTAGCGGAAAAGGACGACGCAAACCCGGCCTGGCTCTACGCCGCGGCGAGAAACGCGCTCTACCGCGAGGGCTATAAAATCGAGATCATCGCGGCCTACGAGCCCAGATTCAGATATGTCGGGGAATGGTGGAAGCAGCTCTACGGCGAGAGCGAGGGCAAGGACAACAAGGGCATCTTCCCGGCCTCCGTCGATCTGACAGCCGATTTACACTCGATGGGTCAGTATATCCAGCAGGGACTGCGCAATCTGTTCGAAACCGTCGTCACCTTCGATAAGAGCGGTGCGGACGTCTCAGTCCCCTATTCCGAGGATAACCTTGACGGGCTGAACTTCATGGCCGGCAAGATGCTCGACGAGATCAACAAAATGGCCTCGCTCGGTACGGTGATCGCCCACGTGGACGGCGGAGTTCCGAACATCGGCATAAAAATCGACAAACCCTGCGCCTATTCGTTCGGCGAGCTCTGCTACTTCTTTGAGTTCGCCTGCGGGCTCTCCGGGTACCTGCTGGGGGTCAATCCGTTCGACCAGCCCGGCGTCGAGGCTTACAAGCAGAATATGTACGCGCTGATCGGCAAGCCGGGCTTCGAGGGCAGGCGCGCCGAGCTCGAAAGAAGACTGTAAATAAAAACAATATAAAACGCAGGGAGAGATAGAAATGATAAAGCTTTTCGGCCGCGAGTATACGAAAAAGGAGCTTTTGATGTATTCCGGCAACTTTTCAAACTTTGCCGGGATAACCAAAACGGAGTTTTCCGAGGGAAAGATGAAGGGGGTTTCCGCGCTTGAGGTGAAAACGGGGTCCGGCCTTGAGTACACCCTTATTCCGGACAAATGCCTCGATATTTTCGCGCTGCGCTACAAGGGCGTCACCCTTTCTCAGCAGGCCAAAAACGGACTTACCGGCCCACTCTACGGCCAGGGAGTCCCCGGACAGTTCCCGCGCACGGTATCCGGCGGCATGATGTTTACGTCGGGGCTTCTCAACGCCGGGCCCGAAAGCGTTGAGGAGGACGGCACCTTCCACCAGACCCACGGCAACATCGGAGTCACGCCAGCGGAAAATCTCTGCGCCTCCGCCCGCTGGGACGGCGACGACTATGTGATCGAGGCCTCCGGGACAATGCGGGAGAGCGCGCTTTTCAAGCATAACCTGATGCTCACAAGGCATATCACAACGAAGCTCGGCGCAAACGAGCTCTGCATACAAGACACCCTTGAAAACCTGACCGGCAACGCCGAGGAGTTCTGCCTGCTCTACCACTTTAATTTCGGTTTCCCGTTCCTGACCGAAGCGCTGAAGCTGAAATTCCCGAAAAACAAGTGCATACCGAGAACGCCGGAGGCCCGCGACGGGCTGGCGCTCGCCGACACGATTACGCGCCCGGAGCATGACTTTTTCGAGCACGTGTTTTTCAGGGAGCTGGAAGCCGACGAAAACGGCATCTGCCGCGTCGAGGTTGAAAATCCGGAGCTCGGAATCGGCGCGTATATCGCCTACGAGCAGAAAAATCTCCCGGTGCTCTGCGAGTGGAAATCAATGCGGGCAAGCGACTACACGCTGGGCATAGAGCCCGCGAACATGTATATCATGGGCCGCAAGGAAGAGCGAATCAACGGGACGATCAAGCGTATAAAGGGCTACGAAAAGCTCGAGTTCAACCTGAAGTTCGGCGTCTACGACCTTTAAAAAGGCAAAACGGCAGTCAATTTACGATGAAAAAGGTCCTGATTATACCGGACTCGTTTAAGGGGACGATGAGCTCCGCCGAGATCTGCGACATCATGGCGGATTTCGTGAAGAAATATTACCCGAGAGCGCAGGTAATAAAAATCCCGGTCGCGGACGGCGGCGAGGGAAGCGTCGACGCATTTCTATCCGCGATTCCCGGCGTTAAAAAACACGTCAGCGTTAAGGGACCTTATTTTGAGGATGTAAGCGCTTTTTACGGGCTGATCGACGGCGGGAAAACCGCCGTTATCGAGATGGCCGCCTGCGCCGGCCTTCCGCTGGTCGGCGAGAACCGGAACCCGTTGAAAACCACCACCTACGGCGTCGGACAACTGTTGCTTAAAGCGGTTGAAAGCGGGGCCGAAAACCTGATCGTCGAGCTCGGCGGCAGCGCCACAAACGACGGCGGCTCCGGAGCCGCGGCGGCCGCCGGGGTTCGGTTTTTCGACAAAACAGGAAAAGCTTTCATCCCCGTCGGCGGGACTCTGATAGATATCTACCGTATAGACGCCTCCGGGCTCGACCCGAGGCTGAAACGGGCGAGGATCACCGCGATGTGCGATATCGACAACCCGCTATGCGGGTTAAGCGGCGCCGCGCACGTCTTCGGGCCGCAGAAGGGCGCGGACTATAAGGCGGTCAAAGCCCTCGACGCCGGACTTTCTCACCTTGCGGACGTCGTAAAAGCGTATTCCGGCACGGATTTCTCCGGCATTCCCGGCGCCGGGGCCGCGGGCGGGATGGGATTCGGAATGCGGGCGTTTTTCGGCTCGGAGCTTCGCATGGGGATCGAGACCGTTCTCGACGCGGTGGGGTTCGACTCGCTGGTCGCGGGTGCGGATTTCGTCTTCTCCGGCGAGGGAAAGCTCGATACGCAGAGCCTTCGCGGCAAGGTCGTCGCAGGCGTCGCGCGGAGGGCAAAAGCCGCGGGCGTCCCGCTTATCGCCGTGGTCGGCGACATCGGGGACGGCATCGGGCCGATCTACGACCTCGGCGTGACCGGCGTCTTCAGCATCAACCGCGTCGCGGTGGATTTTAAAAACGCAAAACGCCGGGCAAAAAGCGACCTCGCGCTGACAATGGACAACCTTCTGGGATTTATTAAAAGTCTCGGAAAATAGCTCTAAAAACGCCCGGGCGTATGCCCTAAGTCAGGCTGAAGCAAAAAACAAAATATTTAGTTGTTTTAATTCCGTCACGCTAAAAAGGCTCAATGTTAATAGTTGGGGTAGAGCAAAAGTGAAAACGTCCGGCGAGTGGTGAAAACTGCTTGCCGGATTTCTCTATCCAGTAAGCGACCTTATTCATGATGTGAAGGATCCGGTTCCTGAAGCGAGTGAAATTGCGAATGCCAAATGAAATTCTCTTAAGGACTTTGATTTTGTTGTTGCAGCCCTCGGTGAAGCCGTTGGTACAGAGTGGTTTTCCCTTGTGTCCGCAGGTCTTTCACCTTTTGCCATAGGTAATCGTGGACCCTGTCCGTTTCCCGGCCGCGGAGGAGACATTTATGCTTTTGCATGGGCTTTATTAGGAAAATATCCAGACACCCGGAACTGTGCTTGATATCGGTGACATTTACATCTTCCAATCCGAGAAATTCTGTTGTATAATTTTTTGGGAGCATAACGTCAACCTACCTTTTTGTGAGTTTTGTCGCTTTACATTATAGAGGTTCTTAACGTTATGCTCTACCTTTTTTTAAAAAATGTTGGAGTCCGCGAACCCAATATTTATTGTAGGCCTTTTTCATAATTCACAGTCAGTGATGCAATGAGTATCGCTTTATTGTTATTTTATATATAATGTATGACAGATTCACGGATGCCGAAAAGATAGTGTTTATAAAGGCTATAACTTAACACATATTGCAGCCTATAAACGGTCTTATATGCAACTTAACCGCTCTATAACGCAACTTAGCCCAAGACTTATTGCGCATTCTAAAACGACGTGTATACTTAAATTGAAGTATCTGGGGGGTGAGAAAAGATGAAGATAAGCATGGAAGAATCCACAGCTAATATCGAGCCGGAAATCATTGTCCGCTACAGCGAAATGGACGAATCGCTTAGAAGGGTTGTGGCGGCAATCCGGCTCGCGGGTGGAACGCTCATCGGGCGGCAGGAGGAAAGGTCGTATATTTTGAACGCGGAGGATGTGTATTACTTTGAGTCGGTCGACGGAAAGGTATTTTTGTACGCCGAAAAAGAGGTATATGAAACATCACTTCGTCTATATGATATCGAGTCCCGGTTTGAGGAGACAGATTTCTTTCGGGCCTCAAAATCTGTAGTGGCAAACATGTCAAAAATCTCAAGCGTTCAGGCAGTCTTTAATGGGCGCTTTGAGGCGAGGATGAAAAACGGCGAAAAAATCATCATTTCCCGCCAGTATGTGCCGGTTCTAAAAAAGAAATTAGGGTTATAAGGAGACATATTTATGGAACGATATCTCAGTTACGGACGAAAATTTCTAACCTCTTTCACGGCGGTATTTACCTCAATCATTCTTGCAAGCACCATATTCATTGGCATCTACTCAAACCCGTACCTGCCGTTTCGCTTGATTGTTCAGGCGTTGGTACTGGCAGCCGCGTCGGCCTTACTCAATTTTATTTACTATTCGGAAAAACCCATTCATAAGCGGTCAATGGCAGTGCGGACAGGTATACACTTTTGCTTGCTGTTGGTACTTGTTCTGTTCTGCGCGTGGCAATTTGAATGGTTCTCATTCAGCCATACGCCCAGTGTTCTGACCTTCCTGCTGCTGTTTCTGGCGGTTTATATCATCGTTTGGCTGGCCAGCTTCACAGGGGATCTGCTGGATGAGAGGAAAATCAACAAGCGGCTTATGGAATTAAACTCATCTTCTATGGACAAAGAATCATTGAAATAATAATGCTGAATTAAATATGATATGAGGGATTATAATGAAAAAGATTAAGCTTTCAGATTACTGGAATGTTGGTACATCTATAGGCCTGTGTGCGGCTGTCGGTATTGTGCTGGGCGCACTGCTTCAGAATCTGGTTTTATGGCTTTGTGTCGGTGCCGGTGTTGGCGTGCTTTTAGGAGCCGTAACCATGATGTTTAAAAAGAAAACGCAATGAAACGCGCCATGAACATCCTCATAACAGCAGCCTTTGCTATCGGCTTATTTGGAGCGGCTGCCCTTACCCTGTATTTGCCGGATAGGGAAATAACGCCCATTTCCCCTATAGATGAGTTCGCAGCCTTTATGGATAAAAGAGTTCCGATCCTTATGAGGCTGTATGGAATACCAGGAGTTAACATTGCACTTGTCAGGGACGGGCAGATTGTATATACGGCGGCCTACGGTGATGCTGACAAAAGGGCCGGACGGAAAATGAGTGTAGATATGCCCATGCGCGTTCAATCCATATCCAAATCGGTTACGGCCTGGGCCGTGCTGAAATTGGCAGAGGAAGGGAAGCTGAATCTGGACGACCCTATTGAAAAATACCTTAATGGTTGGAAACTGCCTGCTTCAGACTACCCGCTGGATAGAGTGACAATAAGGCAGCTTCTTAGTCACACCGCCGGATTGCCGCTTGGAGATGTTTTTACACTTTACTCCCCGGATGAGGCTATGCCATCTCTAGAGGAAAGCTTGACAAAGACGGCAATTCTTTTTCAATTGCCGGGTAAAAGCTTTTCCTATTCAAATGTTGGATATAACCTGCTGGAGCTTATGGTTGAGTCGGTTACGGGAAGAGACTTTGCAGAATATATGAAAACTGAGATTCTCAATCCTCTGGGCATGTATCATTCGGATTTTGAATGGAGTGAAGAAACCCTGGCTACTGCTCCCCTTGGATATACTCTGGAAGGTAAGCCGGTTACTCCCTATCGATACCCTGAAAGGGCATCTGGCGGATTGATTGCAACGGCAGAGGATATAGCCCGTTTCTGCATCGCGGGTATGCCGGGTTTTTCAAATCAACATGTGCTTGACCGTTCTACTGTTGAACAACTATATTTTCCCCGGATTGATAACCTTGGAATATATAGTGCGGTATTCGACGCCTACGGATTTGGCTATTATACCGAGAGGCCGTCAAGTGGAAAACTGGCGGTATCCCATGGCGGGCAGGGGACCGGTTGGATGAGCCATTTCCACGCGGTACCTGAAACAGGAGATGCCATTGTTATTCTGACAAACAGTCAGCGGAGCTGGCCCTTCATCTCAAGCCTGCTGAATGGATGGGCGCGGTGGTGTGGGTTTTCTCCGCCCGGTATGACACGCATCCTTTTTGCGGAGTGCTTTATATGGGGATTGGTTGGCCTGACCATTGCATTAACTCTCTTCCTTATGGCAAGTAATGTCAGGAATTTCAAGTTGGGAAATATAAGGCTCATTCCTATATCGCGGATCCTTGTGAAACCATTATGCATTTTAAAAATCGGGGCTTCCCTTTCAATCCTGGCTGCTCTGGGGTGGGCTCTCTGTCAAAAATACTTGTTTCTGACTGCAGTATTTCCGGTTTCATCGATATGGTTTGGAGCGTGTGTCGCCGTATTTTCGCTTGTATTACTTATGGAGACACTTTATCAAATATGATTGGCATGCGTTTGGAGGAATAAAAATGGATCATGTCGTTTATACAGATGCAAAAGAAAAGGAAATGGAAGCCCTTATTACAGGGGTAAAAACCATGATTATCAGGGGAGCAGCAGGTAGAAAGCTGCCATATGGCAGAGTCAATTTAGGAGATACCTTATACTTTATGAATAATGATGGAGAATGCAGGGTTAGGGCAAAAGGGGATGTGACTGATGTATTTAATTCAGATAGGTTGTCTGAAGATGAATCAGTTTCGTTGGTCAAAAAGAACCAAGATAATCTTCAACTGTCTGAAAAGCAATTTAGACGATGGGCTGGAAAAAGATATATAGTCCTAATTCGGTTAGCAAATACAACAATTATTGAACCCTTCGCTATTGACAAGAGCAATTATGGAAATATGGACGACTGGCTTCCTGTCGAGGATATCAATAATGTAAAAATTTAACGGCGGATGGCTGTTTTGTCAATTCTCAATAGACATGAAATTCGGTTTTACTTATAAGCACAGAAAAACCATGTTCTATAAAGGAGAAATCTATCAAAAAAAGTAATTATTATGATCCTTCTTGTGATACTTCTTAATATGGGAGTTATGTTCGCAGGCAACTTTCAGATAAACCATTCTTAAGCAAAGGTCAAGCGGGAATCACATCATCCCGCGGAATTATTATTTTAGAACTGATTTTGCTTGAAAAAGGCCGCGGGGGACGTATGATAAGCTTAAGCCAACGAAAAAGCACAGGGGAACGGTGACATAAATGAAAAGCATCCGCGTATGCTGCGCGCAGCTCTGCGTCAGGGACGATATCGCCGAAAACGTCCGCTCGATAAACCGGGCGATCGGCTTCGCCGCGGAGCAGCGGGCCGATATTTTGTTGACACCGGAGGGGTCGCTCAGCGGCTACACCAACCGGTTCGACCAGAAAGCCGTCGAAAAGGCGCTCCCGGGCATTCTCGCCCGCGCGCGGGAGGCCGGGCTCGGCCTGGCGCTCGGCACCTGCTATTACGAGACGGAAAACGAGTGCTTCAACCAGATCCGTTTTTACGACAAGGACGGGCGTTATCTCGGGTTTCACAGCAAAATTCTGCGCTGCGGCGGAATGGAGCCGCCCTTCTCCGGGGAAATCGACTACTTCGCGACGACGCCGCTAAGGGTTTTCGACTTTCACGGCACCACGGTCGGCGGGCTGATCTGCAACGACATGTGGGCAAACCCGGGCTGCACGCCGATGCCGGACCCCCACCTCTCGCAGCAGCTGTCCCGCCTCGGCGCGAAGATCATTTTCCACGCGGTCAACGGCGGGCGCTCCGCCGACGAGTTTTCGCAGGTGGTTTGCCGAGGCTTTCACGAGGGCAATCTACGCATCCGCGCGGCGGCCGGGCGGGTCTGGATCTGCGTCGCGGACAACGCATACCCGGAAACCATACCGAACTCCTGTTCCGGCGGCGTGATCACACCTGACGGAAACTGGGCGGTCAGGATGGCGCCCCAGGGCGTCCGGTACTGCGCGTACACAATAGAGCTGTAATATCCGGAATATATCAACCAACGGTTGATGTCAATCCACCGGCGGTATGTTGCCGCCGCAGTTTTTTTACTGTAAACTAAGAGCAAATTCAACAGTGAAAGGAATATTTCAAATGAATACCTTATTTGGCGAGAGAATAAAGAATCTGAGAAAAAGCAAGGGGCTCAGCCAGGACAAGCTCGCGGAAGCCTTCGGCCTGTCCGTTCAGGCGGTCAGCAAATGGGAGTGTTCCCAATCCTATCCGGACATCGAGCTGCTGCCGGCGATCGCCGATTTTTTCGGGGTATCCGTTGATTACCTGCTGCGGGACAACGGGCAAAACGCCCCGCGGGAGCAATCCTTTGCGTTTCCTGAGGACGGCGTGCTGCGGATCGTGCAGTTTAAAGGCAGCAAGATGATACGAAAAGACGTTTTCGACCCAAAAGTCAAAATCCCGCTCGCGATAGACGAAGCCGTTTGTCAGGGGACAGGCTCTCCGGCCGTCGCCGTTGAGATATGGGGGAGCGCGGATATCGAGGGCAATATTTCCGGCGGAGCTAACGCGGGCGGCGAAATCAACTGCGGCAATGTTTCCGGCGGAGCCAACGCGGGCGGCGAAATCAACTGCGGCAATATTTCCGGCGGAGTCAGCGCGGGCGGCGGTATCAGCTGCGGCAATGTTTACGGCGGAGTCAACGCGGGCGGCGAAATCAACTGCGGCGATATCGACGGAAACATCTTCTCCTGCGACGGCGATATTCACTGCATGACAATCAAAGGAGACGCCAGCTGCGCCGGCAATATCTATTATAAAGAAGATAAATAGACATATCAAAAGGCGGCTTTTTATAAGGCAGCCTTTTGGTTTTACTTTTTGCTTTCAGCGGTATTCCACCGCGTAAACCGTCTCCGTCAGGCAGTCCTTAAGCCCGCTTGTGCAGACCATTCTGTCGTCGGCCGTAATCAGAACGGCCTCGAAGCCGCCGTAGGCGTCGTGGTAGGAAAGGGCTTTTTCCTCGCCAAGAACGAAGAGCGCCGTGGAGAGCGCGTCCGCCAGCGCGCCGTTGTCGCACACAATCGTGACGGATTTCAGATCGGTTTCCGCTGGGCGGCCGGTGGCGGGGTCCAGAATATGCCCGTAGACGACGCCGTTTTCCTCGAAATAGCGCTGATAGCTGCCCGAGGTCACAACGGTTGCGTTTTTAACGCTCAGAATCCCCGCGATATCCGCGCTCCCGTCCGGCGCCGCTATCCCGATGCGCCAGGCACCGCCGTCCGGCTTCGTGCCGTAGGCGAGCACGTTTCCGCCGAGGGAGATCAGCCCGGAGTCAACGCCGTGCCGGGCGAGCACCTCTTTAAGCGCGTCGGCGGCGTACCCCTTCGCGATCCCACCCAGGTCGATTTCAGCCCCGTTTTTTAGCGTGACCGTGTTCCCGTCAACGCCGACGTTCGCGTAGCCGACACGCTCTAAAAGCTCCGATATCTCCCCGTCCGGCGGTACCCTGTAGCTTCCGCCGATGAAGCCCCAGGCCCTGACAAGTGGGTAAACGGTGATGTCAAAGGCGCCGCCGCTTTTCTCCGAAACCTCCAGCGCAGTCTTTAGAACTCCCGCCACGGCGTCGGAGACCGTCAGCGCGGCCCCGCCGGAAAGGTTTAAATTCTGTATTTCACTGCCGGACAGCTCGGTTGAAAACCGGGACTCGATTTCTTTTATGCTCTCCTCGCACGCCTCGAGCGCCGCGTCAGCGCCGTCGCCGTACGCGGCCATATCGATCAGCGTATCCATCGCGAAGACGCTTCTCTCCGCCTTTTTCTCAGCCTTTTCCCCGCAGCCGGACAGAGGGAACAGCAGCAGCGGGATTAAAAAAAGCGGCTTATATAAAACATGTCTCCGCCCTCTTCGGACAGGCGGAGTTTTTTTCACGGTTAACCTCATAGGCATTCCTTTAACCCTGTATTCAAATACGGCCCCGCCGCGCCTACCGGCCGTTTTTCTTGCCCGGCTTCCCGGCTTCCGTCTCATAGGCCTTCGGGGCGTTTTTCATCTCTTCAAGCAGACTTTGATAGCTCTTGTAGCGCGAAAGGGCGATCGCGCCGCTTTCCGCCGCGGAGCGGATCGCGCAGCCGTCGTCTTTCAGGTGGCCGCAGTCGGAGTACCGGCATTTTCCGAGGTAGTCCGCAAACTCCGGGAAGCAGAAGGGGAGGCGCTCAGCGTCCGTCATCTCCATCTGGACCGCGTCGAACGCGGAGTATCCGGGCGTGTCCGCGATATACCCGTTATCCCCCGTGGGGTAGAGTTCGACGCGCTGCGTCGTCTGTCTGCCGCGGCCTATTTTTTCGCTGAGCTCCCCGGTTTTCGCGGTGCAGCCCGGGTAGAGCGCGTTCAGCAGGCTTGATTTTCCGACGCCGGAATTCCCCGCCAGTACCGACACCGCGCCCCGGAGCTCCCTCCGGAGGTCGTCTATACCTAAGCCCGTCGCGGCGCTAACAAGATAAGCCCGGTAGCCGAGGGAGCAATAGAGTCTTACGATATCGCTTCCGTCCGCGAGATCGGTTTTATTCACGCAGATTACCGGGGTTATCCCCTTATACTCCGCGAGGACGGTCAGCGAGTCGATAAACTCATGTTCGGTGACCGGGGGTGCGGTGGAGGCAATGATAAGCAGCTTGTCTATATTCGCCACAGGCGGGCGGACCAGCGAGTTTTTTCTAGGCAGAATGGCGGTGATCACGCCGCAGCCGTCCCTCTCCGTACGCAGTTTCACAAAGTCCCCCGCCACCGGCGCGACGTCTCCGAGCTTGAGTCTGCCCCGCTCGCGGCAGAGGACAAAGCCCTCGTCGGTCCTGACGGTGTAGAGCGAGCCCGATGTCTTGACGATTAAGCCGTTTTGCATGCACAAATCCCCGAATTTCAAATCTCAGCTTAAATTCATCTGTTCTCTCTTATAGAGCACCTGGTCGATAAAAACTTCAATTCTAACGGACCCCGTACCGCTGACCGGAACCGTGATAGAACCGTCGGATTTGTTGACGGTATTCGAATAGATGCTGTTGCCGTCCTGATAGATCTGGACAAGGTATTGGTCCGGATAGGCGGGGTCCTGCGGGAGAACGAGGGTGTACTCTGTTGTCTTTGTTCCGCCGCCCGCTTTCGTCGTGGCCGGGGGCGTCGCGGTGGTCGCCTCCGTAGCGGGCGGCACGGTTTCCGTGTAACTCCTCCGGGTCACCGTCAGAATGATCTGGGTACCCTTGGGGATTTTCTTATTTGCTTCGACGCTCTGGTTTATTACGGTGCCGGGTTCGCGGGTATCGTCCACCTGGTACACGATATCCTGATCGTTCAGGATCAGACCCGCCGCGCTCAGCATTGATTTGGCGATTTCCAGGCTGGTGTCCATACAGTTGGGCATCTTTACGATCTCCGTCCCCACTCCCGAGCTGACGTAGAAGGTAACCGTCTGCCCTTCGACAATCGTCTGGCCGGCAATCGGGTCCGTCCTGATAACATAGCCCTGGGTAATCGTATCCGAGGCCTCCGGCACGTACTGCACCGTGACCGTGTCCTCCATAAGGGCCCTCAGGTCTTTATTGGCGTCGTTATAGCTCTCGTTGATATAGTTCGGCATCAGCGCGCTGCGTTTTCCGAGGCTTACGGTGAGGTTGATTGTGCTTCCGGCTTTGACTGTCTTGCCCTCGGGCTGGTCCTGCCTTATAATTACGCCCGCGTCATACTTCGAGCTGTACTCCTCCGCCGCCTTAACCAGCTCGAAATCGAGGGATTTGTCTTTTAGGACCTCTTCAAATGTTCTTCCTACAAGGCTCGGCACCTGAACGTCCTCCGCGCCGGCCTCCGGGCTCATAATCGAGATCCACAGCGCCGCCGCCAGCGCCAGGAGCACCATCAGCACGATCAGCGCGGAAAAGACGGGCATCAGGTTTATTTTTTTCGCGGTCTTCGCCGCGGCCCCGCCCGCGGCGGGCAGCGCGCCGCTCTTGCCGTCCTGCCGGACGTCCTGCGCCCCCTTAGGCGCGACAAACCTTATTGTATCCCCGTTTTCGGCGCTCTCGGCCCTGACCTCCGCCGGGACGAAGCCCGCGGGGTCTCTCCTGAACGCCTCGATATCGTCGATCATCTCGCCGGCCGTCCTGTAGCGCATATTGGGGTCGCTGCGCATGGCTTTCAGTATTATATACTCGACTCCCTCCGGAATATCAGGGTTGACCTCCCGCGGGGGCTTCGGTTTCGACTTGATGTGCTGCATCGCAATAGCGACCGCGCTGTCGCCCTCGTAGGGCAGTACGCCGGTCAGCATCTCATAGAGCATAACGCCTACGGAGTAAATATCGGCACGGCCGTCCGTCGCCTCGCAGCGGGCCTGCTCCGGGGCGATATAGTGGACCGAGCCGTAGGCGTTTTCCTGGTTCACCGTAAGGTCCTGATTTCCCGCGATTCTCGCGATTCCGAAATCCGCGACCTTCGCGGTGCCGTCCCGCAGGATCATGATATTCTGGGGCTTGATGTCGCGGTGAACGATTTTTTTCGCGTGGGCGTGCTCAAGGCCTTTTAAAATCTGCACGGTGAAATGCAGCGCTTCCTTGACGGAGAGCACGTGCCTGTGGTTGATGTACTGCTTAAGGGTTATCCCGTCGATAAGCTCCATCACGAAATAGTCGATATCCTCGCCTGTGCTGACGTCGAACACGTTGATGATGTTCGGGTGGTTCAGCCTCGCGACCGCTTCGGATTCCGCGTGAAAACGGCGGCGGAGCTCCGTGTCGCTGCGAAGCTCGGATTTTAATATTTTAACGGCGACCAGCCGGTTCAGCTTTCTGTCGCGGGCTTTGTACACCACCGCCATCCCGCCGGTGCCGATGATCTCGATGATCTCGTAGCGGTCGTCAAGCACTTTATTTAAATAGGTATCCATAAGGCTCTCGTTCATGGCTTATTCGTAAGCATTTACGCGCTTAAGCTTTGCTTTGCGCGTAAAAAGCCTATGTAAGCGAATAGTCCATTCCTTTCATCAGATTTAAGATGCAGTCCGGCGACCCTAAATTTCCAGCAGGACGACCGTAATATTGTCCGGCCCTCCCCTTTCGTTGGCAATCTCGATCAGTCTTTCCGGACAGGTGGCCAAATCGCCTCCGGAAGTGACTTCAAACAGTATTTCATCGTCTTCAAGCATGTTCGACAGCCCGTCCGAGCACAGCAGGATAATATCGCCCGGCTCAAGGCGCAAATCGTAAAATTCCGGCTCTATCTGCGGCTCCGTACCTATCGCCCGGGTTATGTAGTTTTTCGCGGGGTGGATGCGGGCCGCCATCGGCGTAAGTTCGCCGCGCTTTACCATTTCCTCGGCCACCGAGTGATCGTTGGTGATCTGTTTGATTCCCCTGTGTGAAATCAGATACGCCCTGCTGTCGCCCACGTTCATCACGCAGGCGTCCGACTCGTCGGCAAACACAGCCACCAGGGTCGAGCCCATGCCGTGGAAGGCTTCATCCTCGTTCGATTTCGCGTATGTCATGCTGTTCGCGGTTTTCACGGCTTCCCGCATGATCGATCTCATATAGGCGGCGTTCATCCCGGGCTTGCGGCGTTTTTTAATCTCCGCAGCGAAAATCGTCAGCGCCATATCGCTCGCGATATTGCCCGACTTCGCTCCGCCCATGCCGTCGCATATGACGCAGAGCGCCTGTTTTTCGCTGTGCAGAATATTTATATAGTAGTTGTCCTGGTTGTCTTTGCGTCTCCTGCCTTTATCGGTTGCACCTACGGCCGTCATCTCGCAAGCCTCCCATTTCCCGTACATTGCGCCGCTTCGTTTCTTATCTTTAGATTATTAAGGCTATTTTAGCATTTTTTTATCTCAAACTCAACTGTTTTCTTCAATAAATCTCCGCCGCAGCTGGCCGCAGGCGCCGTCTATGTCCGCCCCGAGCCTTCTTCTAACGGTCACGTTTACGCCGTTTTTTTCGAGGATGCGGGTAAACTCCGCCACCGCTTCCCTGGAAGAGGGCTTGAACGGGCTCTCGGCGATCTCGTTGAGGCGTATCAGGTTTACGTGCGCTCCGCGGCCCGCCAGCAGGTCCGAAAGGGCTTTCGCGTCCTCCGGGGTGTCGTTTATGCCGGAGATCATCGCGTACTCGTAGGAAACCCTCCGGCCCGTGGTTCTCTGGTAGTGCGTCGCCGCCTCGACAAGCGCGGCGACCGGGTATTTTTTGTTGACCGGCATCAGCCTGCTTCGCTTTTCGTCAAAGGCGGCGTGGAGCGAGACGGACAGCGTAATCGCGAAGCCGAGCTCTGCCAGCTTGTAAATTCTGTCGACGAGCCCGCTTGTGGACAGCGAGATGTGGCGCTGGCCGATATTGAAGGACTGCGGGTTTGAGACGAGCTTTATAAACGTCACCGACGCGTCGAAATTCGCCAGCGGCTCGCCCGTCCCCATCATCACGACCCCGTCCACCCGCTCGCCGCAGTCCCGCTCCGCTACGGCGATCTGCAAAAGCATCTCCGACGGGTTCAAGTCCCTTGCGAGCCCGTTCTTGCCGGAGGCGCAGAAGGCGCAGCCCATCGCGCAGCCGGCCTGCGTCGAGATGCAGAGGGTGTTGCCGTATTTATAGCGCATCAGCACGCACTCAACCGAGTTGCCGTCGCCCAGGCGCAGCAGGTATTTTACGGTGCCGTCTCTGGCGGAGACCTGTTTTTTCTCCACGGAGATTTCGGGGACGGCGAATTTTCCTTTCAGCGCCTCCCGCAGCGGCTTCGAAACGACGGTTATGCCGTCGATATCGAAAATTTTATGCAGACCTGAAAAGACCTGCCCCGCGCGGTAACGTTTTTCACCCGCGGACAGCAGCTCGGCTTCGATTTCTTCGGGTAGCATCGAAAGGATATCTGTTTTCTCCCCGTTTCCGGGCGTTTTCAGAAGCATACGAGTCCCCATTCCACCCAGAGTTATAACTTTCTGGTCATTTTGCAGATAAAAAAGCCGTCCGTCCCGTTGATATGGGGATAGAGCGTCAGCATTCCCTCCGGCGCGGCGAAACTCTGCCCAGTGAAAAACGGGCTTAGGGAAAAATCCGGAGCCCCGCTTAAAAACTCCCGGACCACCGCTTCGTTTTCCCTCGGGAGGATCGTGCAGGTCGAATATACGATCGTGCCTCCCGGGCGGACGTATTTTGTAAGGGATTTCAATATTTTAAGCTGCAGCCTCGGAAGCGCTGCGATCTCACAGAGGTCCTTATACCTGATATCCGGCTTTTTCCGTATAATTCCAAGACCCGAGCAGGGGACGTCGGCGAGAACAGCGTCCGCCTTTCCGAAATACTCCTCCCTCGGGGCCGCCGCGTCGCAGACAAGGGTTTTTACCGAGGTGATACCGAGCCTTTCGGCGTTTCGCTCAATCTGAGAAAGCTTGCCCGCGTAGATATCGCAGGAGAGGATCTCCGCGCCGTTCTCCGTGAGCTCCGCGGCGTAGAGGCTTTTTCCGCCGGGCGCCGCGCAGCCGTCTATTATAAAACCGCCGGCGCGCGGGTCGAGGGCCCGGACGGCGAGCATCGAAGCCTTGTCCTGGACGCTGAAAAGCCCCTCGTTATAGGCGTCGATAGCGGTGACCGCGCCGCAGTTTTCAAGATAGAGACATTCCGGAAGCTCCGGGTCCGCCTGGACCGAAAAGCCCTCCCCGGCGAGGCGCTTTAGCAGCGCCTCCGGCTCCGTTTTGAGCCGGTTTACCCGTATCGATACCGGCGGGACGTTGTTGTTTTCCCTCAGAAGCGCCTCTATATCCGTTCCCGGCAGGGAGTCGGCGAGGAGCTTCACAAGCTCCGCGGGATGGGAATACTCCACCGAGAGCCGCGTGAGCCGGTCGGGCTCGTCGATGTTTTTAAGCTCGCCCTTTGAGGCGGCGATTTTTCGCAGTAGCGCGTTGATATACCCGGCCGCGTAGCCGTTTTTTGTGGCCTTTGCCAGCTTCACCGCTTCGTTTACGGCGGCGCTGTCCGGAATTTTGTCCATGAAGAGCAGCTGGTACGCGCCGACGCGGAGAATTTCCAACACCCTAGGGTGCACCTTTTTCAGCTTAAGATCCGAAAACTTCGAGATACAGCGGTCAAGAAAGATCCTATTCTGCAATACGCCGTAGTAGAGGGCCGTGGCCAGCGCGCTGTCCCTCCTGTCAAGCCCGCATTCCGAGAGCGCGGCGTTTATGTTCGCGTCCCCGTACGCGTTTTCCCTTTCGCCGTAATAAAGCGCGTTCACCGCGCAGGCGCGCGCGTCGTTTCCGTATCTGCTCACGTTGCCTTCCATACGCGTGCCCCTTTTCTCTTAAATCTCCGGCGGATTTCTATCTTGAGAGGACATCCCCCTTAGCGATCCCCCTGCCGTTGATGAAATCCGCGCAGTTCATTTCCCTTTTGCCCTCCGGAGCCATACGCAGCAGTCTGACTGCGAGGCCGTCTCCGCAGCGGACGGAGAGCGTCTTTTTTGAAGCGACCGCGACCTCTCCGGGCACGCTGCCGCCCTCGTCCTCGCCGGAGAGCTCCATATCTGTTATTTTAAGGATTTTACCCCTGCACACGGCGGTCACCCCCGGGTTCGGCGTGAGCCCTCTGAAAGCATTATAGACCTTTTGCGCCGGCATTGAAAAATCAAGCCTCGACTCCGATTTGTCGATCATCGGCGCGTAGGTTGCGGCACCGCTGTCCTGCGGCTTACGGGGCGCGGTTCCCGCCGCCACCGCGTCCAGCGTTTTTGCCAGCAGCGGCGCGCCGATCTTTGCGAGCCTCTCAGTCAGCTCGCCCGCGGTCTCCTGCTCCCCTATCTCGGTTTCAAGGGTATATATAACGTCGCCGTCGTCCATCCCTTCGGCGAGGTACATCGTTGAGAGCCCGGTTTTTTTGTCCCCGTTCATTATCGCGCGCTGTATCGGCGCCGCACCCCGGTATGCCGGAAGAACGGAGCCGTGGAGATTTATGCAGCCGTATTTCGGGTACGAGAGGATATAGGGCGGCAGAATTTTCCCGTAGGCGACGACGACGATGACGTCCGGCTTCAGCTCCTTGAGCAGCGGCTGAAAGGCGTTGTCTTTCAGGGTTTCCGGCTGGCATATCCGGATCCCCAGGTTTTTTACGCACTGCTTGACCGGCGGAGGGGCGATTTTGTGCCCCCGTTCCTGGGGGCTGTCCGGCTTGCAGACCACGCCGACGATGTTGTAGCCGCGCTCAAGCAGGTATTGGAGCGACGCGGAGGCAAAATCCGGCGTCCCCATAAAAAGAATGCGCATATCGTTCATATCGACGAGTCATCCTCCGTGCCCGGGCCTGACTTTTCGGCCTTGTTCTCCTTATCCAGATCCACAAATTCGAAGATCAGCGAGTCGAAAAGCTTGCCGTCAAGATGGTCGTTTTCGTGCTCGAAGGCCTCGGCGATCAGCCCCTCGCCTTCGGCCTCGAAGGGCTTTCCCTCGCAGTCGAAGGCGCGTATCTTCACATATACAGGCCGCTTCACCCTTCCCCAGACGCCGGGCACGCTCAGGCAGCCCTCGACGGGCGTCTGCTCGCCCCTTCGCTCTATAATCTCCGGGTTGATAAACTCCTTTACCTCGCCGTCCATGTTCACGACGAAGACCCTGCGGATGATGCCGACCTGCGGCGCGGCGAGGCCGACGCCGCCCGCGTCCTCCAGCGTGTCCTTCATATCCCGCACGAGGAGCTTTAAGCGCCTGTCGAACTTGGTGACCTCGTGGCAGCGCTTGGTCAGGCACTCGTCGCCTTTTTTATTTATATAAAGCACAGACATGTTAAGTATTCCCCTCTACACATTATTCGATGATTTATTCAAGCGGGTTGAACACCGCGGCGAGTGAAACGCCCGCAAAACGCCTGTCCGACATAAAGCGGCGCACAATCAGCGACACCGCGTTTCTCAGCCGCTTCGTATCCTCCGTCTTCATGATTACCCTGTATCTGAGCTTGTTATTCACCTTGAACACCGGCGCTGGCGCAGGTTCGAAGACCTCGTCCTCCCCGCTCTTGGCCGAGGCGAGGGCGTCCCTGATATGGGACGCCGCGGCGTAGACCTTGCTGTTCTCCGCGCCCGAAAGCGTCATGCACAGCAGGTCGCAGAACGGCGGATAGTTGAAGCTCTCCCGGAACTCGATCTCGCCCGCGTAAAAGCTGTCGTAATCCTGCCTCGCGGCGCAGAGCAGCACCGGGTTCTCCGGCGAATAGGTCTGAATCACCGCGCGGCCCTTCTTCTCTCCCCGGCCGGCTCTGCCCACCACCTGGGTTATCAGCGAAAAGGTACGCTCGGCCGCCCGGAAATCCGGGATGTTCAGGGACTGGTCCGCGTCGATCACGCCGACCAGCGTGACGTTTTCAAAGTCCAGCCCCTTTGTTATCATCTGCGTTCCGAGCAGGATCGGCACCCTCTCGTCCCTGAAGCGGGAGAGCAGCGACTCGTGTGTCTGCTTCCCCACGATTGTGTCAGCGTCCATCCTGATTACGCCGGCCCCGGGGAAAAGCGCCTCCAGCTCCTCGGCAACCCTCTGCGTGCCCGCGCCCTGCATAGTGATATGGCGGCTGGCGCACGCCGGACAGACCTCGATCATCTTCTCGGAGTGCCCGCAGTAATGGCACATCAGCCGGTTGTTTGCCGAGTGATAGGTCATCGCCACTGAGCAGTTCGGGCATTTGGGTACGCCGCCGCAGTTCTGGCAGAGGATGTACCTGCTGCTTCCCCGGCGGTTGATGAATAAAATCGTCTGCTCGCCAGAGCTCATATTTTTTTTGATTTCGTCTTTTAAAAGCCCGCTGATCTGCCCGCCGTTTCCGGCCCTGAGCTCCGCGCTCATATCGGCGAACAGCACCGCGGGGAGGTTGTCTCCGTTGTACCTGTTTTTCAGCGTATATATCGAGTATTTCCCGCTTTTCGCCGCGTACATACTCTCAAGCGACGGGGTCGCCGAGCCCTGCAGCAGCATCGCGCCGTGCTGGACCGCGCGGAATTTGGCGATGTCCCGGGCGTGGTATCTCGGGTTCTGCTCCGATTTATATGTATATTCCTGTTCCTCGTCGATTATTATCAGCCCGATGTTCTCAAGCGGGGCGAATACCGCCGAGCGCGTGCCGATCACCACGTCGGCGTTTCCGGATTTTATCCGCTTCCACTCGTCGTAGCGCTCACCGACGCTGAGCGCCGAGTGGATCAGCGCGACCCGGTCGCCGAAATAATCGTAAAACCGGGAGAGAAGCTGGGGCGTGAGGGCGATCTCCGGCACCAGCACGATCGCTTTCCGGCCAGAACGGATCATATCCCTGATCAGCTTTATGTAGATAAACGTCTTCCCGCTGCCCGTAACGCCGTACAACAGGGCGGCCGAGGGTTTACCCGATTCCGCCTGGCGCAGCAGCTCCCGGTACGCCTCCTCCTGCTCGCCGACAAGCTCCGGGTCCGGCAGCAGCTTCGAGGGCTTTTTCCGGTCGAAGGTCAGCCTTAAAACCTCCCGCTCGAATACGTCGATTATGCCGAGCCGGCGCAGGGCGTTTATCGTCTGAGCCGACGCCCCGGTATAATAGGAGATCTCCTTGACGGAGGACTCGCCCGCGCTCTCCAGATAAGAGACCACCTCGGCCTGGCGCTTGCCGAGCTTAACCTGCGGAACCTCTCCAGTCAGCACGGCGTATTTGACCGATTTGTCACTGACACCGCGGATTTTATGGAACTCTGAGAGCAGTATTCCCTTTTTAACCAGCGCGTTAAGAGCCGTTCTGGCCTCTTCCTCCCCGAACTCGCGGCAGAGCGTGTCGAAATCCGCCTGCCCTCCCGCCTTTTTCATATATTCAAGTAAGGCGGCCGCCTTGCTTCTCTCGGGAAGAGGGCTGCCGCTGTAGTCAGGGTTCACCTTGTAATCGATCTGCTGTTTATAGTCGAGCCCGGCGGGAATGCATGCCTTCAGCGCATCGTAGCAGGTGCAGAAATACTTGTCGCGCATCCATAAAATCAGCCTGAGGTCCTTATCGGAGACGACGGGCGTCTCGTCAAGGGGCTCTATGACGCGCTTAAGGTTTACCGGGTTTTCCTCGCTGTAGACATCGAGCACAAGCGCCTGAACCGGCCTGTTGCCCCTACCGAAGGGGACGAGCACCCGCATGCCCGCGGAAATCTTATCTGACAGCTCCGAGGGCAGGCTGTAGGAATATGGCTTGTCATAGGTGTAGTTCTCCGCCCTTACGGCGACATGCACTGCGTTCCCCATTTAAAGCTCCGTTTCTTTTACCCCTGTTTTTCCTCCGTACCCGCGTTTTTTGCATCCTTATCGGTTTTCGGAAGGTCCGGGCTTTTGTATATTTCCATAACCGCGAGCTTCACCGGCTTATCAGGCAGCTTAACGCCCTCTTCCGCGGCTTTTTCGGCAATTTCTCTGGCCCGCTTGGCGACGATGTTGACAAGCAGATACCTGTTCCCTACCTTTTTCGTAAGTGAGTTCAGCGTGGGATATAGCATGTTTGATGACCTTTCCTTTCCCGGGCCCCGCGCGCTTTTCTTTCGAGCGCAGGGCCCTCCGGTTGAGTTAAACGTTATATTCTGCCGAGCTTTTTATCCACGATATCGAAAATATCCGAAACCGCGTTCTCAAGCCGGTCGTTATAGACTACATAATCGAATTCGTCGGCGCGGAGGCACTCGCCTTTTCCTATCGCCAGGCGTTTTGCGACTTTTTCCTCGGTCTCTGTGCCGCGGCCCCGGAGCCTTCTCTCAAGCTCCTCAATCGACGGTGGGAGCACGAACACCGACACCGCCTCGGGCATCAGATTTCTGACCTGCACCGCGCCCTGGATATCTATGTCGAGGACTACGACCTCTCCCCTGCCGACGCGTTTTTTGATCTCATCCGCGGGGGTGCCGTACAGGTTGCCAGCGTACTGCGCGTACTCGAGGAACTTGCCCTCCTTGATCATCTCCGTGAATTTTTCACGGCTGATAAAGAAATAATGAACCCCGTCGATCTCACCCGGCCGGGGCTCTCTCGTCGTCGCCGACACCGAAACGTACAGATCCGTCGCGTATCTCTCTTTAAAGCCCTTTTTCAGCTCGCTGATTATCGTCCCCTTGCCGACGCCCGACGGACCGGATATCACGAGCAGCATCCCGCTTGATTTCATACCTGCGCCTTCACCCATCCACAGTGATATAATCGTTTTTTAACCGAGCACGCTATTCCTCCTCTTCGGGAATATCGTCCTCCTCGTCTTCCTGATCGTCCGATTCTTCGACCCTGTGGGAAATGGTTTCCGGCTGGATCGCTGACAAAATGACATGGTCGCTGTCCGTCACTATGACGGCGCGGGTTCTGCGACCGTAGGTCGCGTCTATCAGGATACCCTTATCCCTCGCCTCCTGAATAATCCGCTTGATCGGAGCCGATTCGGGGCTGACGATGGCGACGATTCTGCCCGCCGACACCATATTCCCGAATCCGATATTTACAAGCTTAACCTCGTTCATAAAAGCCCGTGTTTATTTTTCTCTGTTTCAAGAAAATAAACACTCAAATCCTTTCGTTTTAATTATCAAAGCGCTGCACGCGCGCCCTATTCAATATTTTGAATCTGTTCGCGGATCTTTTCAAGCTCGGACTTCATGTCGAGAATAACCCTGGTCACCTCGAGGTCGTTGGCCTTCGAGCCTATCGTGTTGATTTCCCGATTGATTTCCTGGACAAGAAAATCGAGCTTTCGCCCCGCCGCTCCGCCGTCGTTCAGAATCGTCTCGAGCTGCGCCAGGTGGCTCTCGAGCCTTACGGTCTCCTCGTCCGTGGCGATTTTATCGGCGAAGAGCGCGGCTTCGGTCAGCAGGCGGCCCTCGTCGATCTGCCTGTCGCCCAGCAGCTCTTTTATTTTCTCAAACAGCTTTTCGCGGTACTCAGCGACGATCTCCGGCATGCGCTCCTTGACGCACGCCACCATCGACGCCAGCCCGGCGGCTTTGCTCTTAATGTCGGCGACAAGCTTCGCGCCCTCGACGCCGCGCATTGTGTTGTAGTTCGAAACTGCTTCGACAAGCACCTGCCTGACCAGGTCCCAGAGGGCGTCCCTGTCCTCCTCGACCTTCTCGACCGCGAAGACATCGGGCAGTGCCGCGACCTTCATCACCGAGATATCGTCGGCGAGCGAGTACTTCTCCTTCATCTCGCGCAGAGCGCCGAGATACGCCTCGACGACGCCCGTGTTCAGGCTTACCGCCACGTCGCCCGTGGCGTACTCGATGCTGATGAAAACGTCTATCTTTCCCCTCGTCACGCCTGCCGCTTTCAGCTCCGCTTTTACCGGTTCTTCAAGGTAGGAGTAGAGCTTGGGGCAGCGCACGGTGCAGTCGAAATACCGGTTGTTGACCGAGCGCAGCTCCGCCGTTATCGTCTTGTTGTCAAACTGCCGCTGAGCCCTGCCGTAGCCGGTCATGCTGTTAATCATATCAGGTCCGCCTTTCTACGTGTTATTCGTCCTCCCTGACATAGCCCTCCGTCTCATACGCGTTTTGACGGTCAGGCTTCCGCGGCGTAAGCAGCCAGTTGACAAGCGCCGGCCTCAGCAGCAGAATGAATGCAAACGTGATCAGTACAAACGTAACGGCGGACGCCCACCCGGGGAGAGCGCTGCGCACGGCAGCCCAGGCAAACATTGCGCCGATGGACGCGCATACGGTATACAGGTTCAGGGTCATCAGGTCCAGAAGGAAACAGACAAGCGCTACGGAAAGCCAAAGCCCTTCCATACGCGAACACTTCCTTGTTTATTTAGTAATCGTCACCTTCGACAGGCCTCTCGGCTTATCGGGGTTTCTGCCGCGGAGCACGGCCAGCGCGCAGGCGAATAGCTGCATTGCCGCCGCCGCCGCAAACACGGAGGAAATCTCGTCGCCCTCGGGCAGTGCGACTCCGCCGTCGGCCCGGGCGAGAATCTCGATATCGGGCGAGAACACGAAAACGTCTCCCCCGTCGTTCTTTATCTTCTTTATCATTTCTACAGAATCGTTTTTCAGTTTATCGGACAGCGCGAATATGAAGACCGGAGTTCCGTCCGAGACCTGGGCGATCGGGCCGTGGTAGAAGTCAGCCGTCGAGTAGCCCCGGCTCCTGATATAGCAGGTCTCCTGGGTCTTCAGCGCGAATTCAAAGGCTATTGAATAGGCGAGGCCCCTGCCCAGAATAAAGCTGTCGCCGATAAAGCGGTAGCGGTTGGCGGCCTGCTCGATCACGTCGGAGAGCTTATAGGTCTTCTCCACCGCGGAGACCGAGGTTTTCAGCGCCGCCTTCAGTATCTCGTTTTTCGACCATGCGGCGGCCAGCATCAGCGAGAGGTAGAGCTCGGAGATAAAGGTCTTTGTGGCGGCGACGGAGACCTCGGGGCCCTGGGCACAGTCGAGGCAGAACTCCGCGGCGCCCGCCAGCGGCGAGGCGGCGTCGTTTGTCACCGCGACCGTCGGCGCGCCTTCGGCGCGGGCGCGGCTGATAACCTCAATCACGTCCGCCGCCTGACCCGACTGAGAAAAGCCGATCACAAGGAAATTCTTGAGACTTAAGTTTCCGCCGTAAACTGTGTATACAGACGGGGCCGCCAGCGATGCGGGCACGCCGCAGTAGGTCTCGACCAGGTATTTTGCGAACATTCCGGCGTTGTCGGAGGTTCCCCTGGCGGCGATTACAACGCCGGCGACCTTCTTTTTCTTTACCGCCCTGACTATGTCGGCGACTGTCTGGGCGTTTTGCTTTTTCACCCTTTTAAGGCCCTGCGCGGCTTCGCAGATTTCTTTCCACATCAGCGTTTCATTCATGTTCATTGCTGTACACTCTTTTCCCTAAAATTATCTTACGCTTACGGCCCTTAGTCACCGCTTTTGCGGTATTTCATCTCGGCCCACTCGTCTTTTGTAATCAGAATCTGCCTCGGCTTGGAGCCTTCGGAGGCGCCGACGATTCCGCACTCCTCCATCTGGTCCACGATGCGGGCGGCCCGGGTGAAGCCGAGCTTCAGCCTTCTCTGCAGCATCGAGGTGGAGGCCTGTCCTGCCTCCAGCACGACGTCGACCGCCTGTTCGAAGAGATCGTCGTACTCGTCGTCCCCGGACTCCTCCTGGTCCACCGAGCCGTTTTTGCTCTTACCCTTGCCGGCAGACACCGCGTTTTTATCTATCTGACTTATTATGTCCTCATTGTAGACCGCGTTGTAGCCGTTTTTGATATACTCGACGACGGCCTCAATCTCTTCGCTGGAGATAAAGCAGCCCTGGATACGGATCGGCTTGTTGGAGCCGATCGGGTTAAACAGCATGTCGCCCCGGCCGAGGAGCTTTTCCGCGCCTATCTGGTCGAGAATAATCCTTGACTCCAGGGAGCTCGCCACCGAAAACGCGATTCTGGACGGAATATTGGCCTTCATCAGGCCCGTGATAATGTCCGCCGACGGCCTCTGGGTCGCCACGATCAGATGCATGCCGGCGGCGCGGGCCATCTGCGCGATGCGGCAGATTGACTCCTCCACCTCCGCCGGGGACGCGAGCATCAGGTCG
>JAPXRI010000038.1:0-27084 GCA_033813635.1 Bacillota bacterium | reverse complement strand
CCATTGGCTGCGAGATTTCATATCTGTCCGAATCTTTGATTTCCGACTCTCTTTTCTGTTCGGTGTTTTGATTCATCACTACCGAATTTCAATCAATGGCTGTCCAATTTTCGGGGTACCTATCAGAATGTACCGCTATAAGCAGAAAAATACCGAGAAAAACCTTTTACGGTTCTTCTCGGTATTCATCTTTTGGGACTTGTCTTTGCTAATACCGGATAATTCAATGCATTAGATGTAGTTTCTAAATTACTTCCTTATCAGGTGTCAGCATTCGCAAGCCCCGTTTTTTTAATCTGTTTATCTACTCCGTTATGGCAAGAAGCACGAAATTTAGCAGGAAAAGGAGAGCCGAGACCAGCAGGATCGGGTGAATTTCCTTGAACTTGCCCTTGCAGAGCTTAACAATGCAGTAGAATATAAAGCCGGCGCCGATGCCGTAGGAAATGCTGTAGCAGAGGGCCATGAAAACACCGGCGAAGAAGGCGGGAATCGCGTCCTCAAGGTCGGTCCAGTTAACCTCGCGGAACGAGGAGAGCATCATTATACCGACCGCGATGAGCGCCGGAGCGGTAGCCTGCGACGGGACAAGGCCGACGAAGGGAGAGATCAGAATCGAGAGGAGGAACAGCGCGGCCGTGACAAGGCTAGTGAGGCCGGTGCGTCCGCCGGCGCCGATGCCCGCGGCACTCTCTACATAGGTTGTCGTATTAGAGGTGCCGAAAACAGCTCCGACCGAGGTTGCAACCGAGTCGGCGAAGAGGGCCTTGTCCATCTTGGACTTAAAGCCGGAGTTTGTCTCGAGGGCTTTCATATCTTCGGCGGAGAAAATGCCGGTGCGCCTGCCGGTACCGATAAAGGTTCCGATTGTGTCAAACGTGTCGGTCAGGCTGAACGCGAAAATCGTCACCAGGACGAGCGGGATCCTCGAGGCCTCTGAGAAGAGGCTCAGAATTCCGGGATTGCCGAAAGCGGCTAAGAAGGTTTGTCCGAGCTGGTCAAAGCTCTCGCCGACGCCGGAGATGTTAACGGACGCGCCGGAAAACTTGACGATGTCGAAGGGGATACCGAGGAGCGTCGTCGCGATGATGCCGATAAGAATCGCGCCCTTGACATTGAGCATGAGCAGAACGAATGTGATCGCAATACCGATGACTGTCAGAATCAGCGCGTTTGTTTTAATTGTCGCCAGAGCGGGGACTCCGGCGTCAAAATTTACGAGGCCGACGTTGAGAAGGCCGATATAGGCGATGAAAATGCCGATGCCACCGCCGATTGCGTTCTGAAGCCCTTCCGGTATTGATTTGATGATTGATTTCCGGATTTTTGTCACCGTGATCAGGACGTTGATCAGGCCGCAGATGAAAACCATCGCAAGGGCTTCCTGCCATTTGAACTTCAGCGCCATACAGACGGTATAGGTGAAGAACGCGTTGAGGCCCATGCCCGGCGCCTGAGCGTAGGGTACGTTTGCGATAAGCGCCATCACCAGCGTGCCGGCCACGGACGCCAAAATCGTAGCGAGCGTTATTGCGCCCGTCAGCGGGTTGCCGTCAGCGTCGGTAATGACCTGCCCGAGTATGCTCGGGTTGACGAAAATAATATATGCCATAGCAAAGAAAGTGGTGAAGCCGGCGATTATTTCCGTTCTTACGTTTGTGCCGTTTTCTTTCAGTTTGAAAAGTCTCTCCATGAAAATCCTCCTGCCTATTTATAAAATATATTTATATGCGTCAGGCTGAAAAAACAACTTTTTTTAAAGCCTGTCCGCACGAAAACAACAAATAAATTATAGCATGCGCAATTTGGCGTGTCAATATCTGCCATTCCATAATGATTGAAAGAATGTGCAAAAAATCACAGTTTAACAAAAAAATACTGCGCCTGGGGCTCAGGCGCAGTGGCAAATTTTCACGATAAGCGGGACGGTCATCTCGTCCGCCGTCAGGCCCGCATGGGCCGCCTTGAACGGGGGTCTGCCCTTGCCCCCCGTATATTCGATGCTCAGCCTTCCGGCCGCGACGGCGAGATAATCTCCGACCTCGTAGGGCATAAATTTTCCGGCGACATGGTAAGGCGCCGCGGGAACGCCGCCGCTTCCTGCGAGGGTGTTCGGAAAAATATTGACGTTTGCGCCTAACTCTGCAAAATAAAGGCACCAGCCGAGCCACCCGTGCTCGATAGGCGAGAGACCGCTCTCGAGCGAAACGGTCGCGGCGGCGGTCGTCGGCGGAAAAACGGATGAAATATCGCGGAGTTTATTTGCCCGGAAGAAGCTGTCCCGGGGCAGGTGCCTGTTCAAAATCGCCGAGCCCATGCCGTCGAATTGCATCAAAGCGACGTTTTTATAACCCCGCCCAAGGTCTCGTCAAGCTCTGGAAGGCTTTTATACACGCACATACAGCCATAGCGCCTTAATATCGTCGATATCAAAGCCAGCAGTGAATTATCGTAATCGGGAAGCGCGATATCCATATCGTAAGTCTCCCTTTACGTTATATCCGCCGGATTTACCTCCGAGCCTTACGTTAATTTAGGCGGAGCCATTCCGGCACCGAGCTTATCTGCGCGCCGGCAAATCCGTATTCGATCAATTTCTCAACCTTGTCCGACGGGACAATCGCCTCATATACTCTGATATCCTTTCGGACGGCATATTCCAATACATCCCTGTCTATAGCGTCGAACTCGCCTTTGTTTGGAAAATGGTACATGCATAGAACGCAGTTTCCCAAATCGTCGCAGCCGTCTACCATGGTTTTTGTCATCACGGCCGAGGCCTTTTGCACCCAGGAGAGCATCATCTCCGGGTCCGCGGTTCTTACCGTCTGAAGTGATTCGTATGTAAAGCTGTTTACGATTGACATGCGGCGGTAATGGTATTTATCCAATACGGCGAGCACGCGTTTTGTGACTTCATCGATATACTCGTCCCTGATTGTTATAAAGGCAACTTTTCCGTATTTTTTACAGGTTCTGATATATGCGTCGAAGTCAACAACACTGTTTAGAGTGCCCTCGTGTCGCAACGCAAGGCAGGCAGAATTCGTCATAGCGCGGATGGGGGTGCAGTTTAACCTATGATACGTTGAAATATACCCGTTTTCGTTCAGCGTAAACCCCGCGTCATGGCACATTATCAACTCGCCGTCGGCTGTAATCCGGACATCTCCTTTAATCGCATTGAAGCCGCTTTTGCAGCAATACTCAAAATGCTCCAAGGTATTCTTTGAGCCGGCGTCGTCCGCTATACTGCTGTAGGCGATGTAGAGAAAGCCCTTGCCGTCAAATCTGGCTCTTCCGGCGGAAATGCCGCTTTTGCCGGGACATGAAATGTCGCAAACGTCGTTATTCATTGCTCGCAGAGCCTCCTTCACCGGCGCGAGAAACATACATATAGTAAGCGCAGTGCCCTATGCGCCGGCGTTTTTTGCGGTCCATTCGTCCTTAAGCAGCGCGTAGACGTACTCGTCGTACCACTTTTTATCATCCGTCGGGCGGCCTTTGCAGTATTCCTTAAAGCACGCCTCCCGGCGCATGCCGTTTCGCTCCATCACCCGGTAGGAGCCGTAGTTGTCGGTGTAGCAGGTCGCGTATATCCTGTGGAGCCCGAGGGTCTCGAACCCGAAGCGCAGCAGCTCCGCGCAGAGCTCCGTTCCGTAGCCTTTTTTCCAGAAATCCCTGTGCAGAATCCAGCCGACCATGCCCTGAAAGCGCTCGCTGTTGAGATAAATCCCGCAGCCGCCGATCAGCGCGCCGGTCTCTTTTAAAACCACCGCGAAATCGTACATCAGTCTCGGCTCGGCGAGCGCTTTTTTCATCGTCTCGGCGATGAAATTCCGCGTGTCCTCCGGGGTGTTCGGCCCCCAGCCCATATACCTTACGTTTTCGTAGACGCTGGCGTAGGCGTGAACGGCGTCGTAATCGTCGGGGTTAAACTGCCTCAGGATGAGACGGGGAGAGGCAAGTGTCAGTCCATTTGACATAAATAAATCTCCATTCTGCCGCGCGGCGGCCGTATAAATCGGGATTACAGCGTAACGAAGAGCTCGCCTTTCAGATAGCAGACTGCCTTGCCGCCTATTTTTACCCGGCTGCCCCTGTCCTCGCAGTAGATTGTGCCCCTGCGTTTCGAGAGCTGGCGCGCCGTCATTTGGGTTTTGCCGAGCCGCTCGCTCCAGAACGGGATCAGCGAGCAGTGAGATGAGCCGGTGACGGGGTCCTCCGGGATGCCGGCACCCGGCGTGAAAAAGCGTGATACGAAGTCGCAGGAGTTTCCCTTCGCGGTGATCGCGAAGCCGAAGGCGTCCTTTATCTGCGAGAGCAGCGAAAGGTCAGGCTTGAGGTCCCTTACGGCCTCCTCGTTTTCGAGAAGGACGATCAGGTCCCGCGAGAGGTGCGTTTCGACAGCCTTTGCGCCCAGCGCTTTCTCAAGCAGATCCTGAACTGCGCAGGGAACCGGCTTCCGGCTCGGGAAATCCATCGAGAGAATACCGTCCTCTTTTTCGACCGTCAGCATTCCGCTCTGGGTGGAGAAGCTCACCTTGTTCATCGATGGCTTTAAGTAAACCATCAGGATATAGGCGGTAGCCAGCGTCGCGTGCCCGCAGAGATCGATCTCCGTCTCGGGGGTAAACCAACGCAGCGCGTAGCCGTCGCCGTTTTTGGTCAGGAAGGCCGTCTCCGCGAGATTGTTTTCAAACGCGATTTTCTGCATTGTCTCCGCGTCAAGCTCCTTGTCCGGTATGCATACTCCCGCGGGGTTGCCCTTGAACAGTCCGTCCGCGAAGGCGTCGACCACATAGTATTTCATTTTTATTCTTCACCCTTTCATTTATTTCCGCTGTAAATCGGCTCCATAAACCCTACCGTAAATGGCAGATGCTTAAATCCCGTAGTCCCTGTGCACGCAAACCGTTGGATAGATGCCAGACTTATAAGCTCCCGTTTTTCCCTGACATCCCATTGTACCGTCACGCTCCCGGGATTTTTTTGCCTCGGATGTAATTTTATTTTCCATGGGGATGCCCGCCTTTCACGTTTGATTTAGCCCGCGCCGGACGAAATTCAGGCTCTCGTTCAGCGTCTCCGCGTCGACGCCGGTTTCGAGGACGGAGGGGGCCTCAAGCGTAATCGAGCCGGAATAGGCGCGCGTCCTGAGGGCTCCGAAGAAGCTTGCCCAGTCGATGTTGCCCCTGCCCGGCTGCAGAATGGGGTACAGGCTATCCCAGTCCTTTAAGCCGCAGCGCGAGTCGGTAATATGGATATGCCGGACGTTTTCCGCAAAGACCGGGCTTTGAAGCGTGCTTTCGAGTTCCCGGTGGAACTGCGCGCAGCGGGTGTCCAGCGTGAAGCCGACGCCGGGGTATAGCTCTGCCAACTTCTCGAGGTGGAAAAGCGGGGTCTTGTCCTTGCAGACAAGGTTTTCCGGCAGCGCGTCGAGCCCGTAGACCTTCGCAATCTCCAAAAGCCGGCCGGTGCGCTTGTAAATCAGCTCCGGGAACGCGTCGCTGTTCGGGACGCCCCAGCAGTGAAGGACGATTTTCTGCGCTCCGAGCTCCGCGGCGGCGCCGCAGTTTAGATAAAAAAGCTCTTTCGCTTTGGTAAACTTCTCAGGCTCCGGCGAGCATAGCAGATCCCCGATCGCCTTGTCGGCGTGGACGACCGGAATCTTTATACTGAGAGCTACATATTTCGCGACCAGACCCTTCAAATCGTTGTAAAAGTTCGGGAAAATCATCAGTTCGAAGCCGTCGCAGTCAAACAGTGCGTGGTATTCGGATAAAAGACGGGGGTTCCGCCCGTTTTTCTTTTCGGTAAACGCACCTGTGGAGAGGTAAATCGGGTTCATTTCAGGCCACTTCCTAAATAAAAAAACAGCGTAAGCCTTTTTATACGCTTACGCCGCTGCTCTTCAAATCGGTAATAACCCTCTTCCGGGTTTTGGTTATGCGAAATGAGTACGGAAGCGTAAGCCCGTTATTCCGGTTGTGATAGCAGTGCCACAGCCGCCAACGGACGAGTTAAAACCATATGCGCGTGCCGACATCAAAATTCGCACGGTTTTACGCTCCCTTAAAATAAAATTTCATTCATTCTACACCCGAAAAGTGCCGATGTCAAGCAATTTTTGGAAATTAGGGGAAATCCATATATACCAAAGCTTAAGCCGTCATTTTCCGCATCAGATTAAAAGCTTGTTTCTCAAGGTAACGTTTTCAACCGGGGCAAAGGGCAGATTGTGCCGGTTTAAAATGTGCTTTACCAAAGGCCCGAAGGCCGGGATCGATTGAAAAACCCTGCCCCAGGATTCGCGGCCGCGGACGGTTTCGTTAAAAAGAAAGCCCATCTCAGAATCCTTCGTTGTAGTGTATTTTTTCAGCCGTGTCGAACTCGATCTGTCTGCATTTAACGGCGGTCTCCGCTGGATAACCGAGGGCGATAAAGCAGGGCATCACGTAATCCGCCGGAGCGGACAGAACCTCGCGGATATGCTCGTTTTCAGCGGCGAACGGAATCCGCATCGCACAGGCGAGCCCTTCCGCCGCAGTAGCGAGAAAGATGTTTTCAATGCAGCACCAGATCGAGGCGAACGCGTTGAGCGAGCTTAGGCTTTTCGGCTTTAACAGGTCCCCCTTTTCCCTGAAAAAGGGGAGTATCAGGCATCCCGAAGCTGTCAGCATTGCGTATTGCTTCGGGATTGCGTCGCGGTACATCTCTAACTGGAGTTCGTTTTGGAATTTCATCGACTTCATGATGAAATCGAGCCTTTTATCCGAAACCTTTTTCGGGATTTTTTTGACTACCTCGGCAATTTTTTCGCGATCTGTCATCACGACGAATTCCCAGTTTCTCATATGGTCGTTGCTCGGCGCGCGCATGCCGGCGGCGAGGATTCGCTCAACTGTGTCCCGCGGCACGGGTTTGGGTGAAAAATCCCGCACCGTGCGCCTTTTTTCGACGGCTTCGTAAAAATCCATACCTATGCCTTCCTTTCGCCGGTATATTTCACCTTTTTGAGGTATTCCGTCATGTTTTCGTCCTCGTCGTACCGGTATGAAAAGCCGAGACAATCGGCGACCGGGACGGCGAGCTCCCTGAAAAGTCCGCACGCTGCGAACACCGCCGCCCAGAAATGGTCATAATCGCCGTCGGTATAGGTCGATACATACTTCTGATACAGCTCGGAACGCAGGAATTTCTTATAAAATTTGCCCATTTTTCCGGGTGAGACGGAGAAGTCAGTGTTTACGCCGATATGCCAGTCGATCATCTTCTCGAGCATGTCGCGGACGTATACGTTGAACATATGCATCGCGTAGGGAAGCTCGTCCCGCGCCAGCCCTTTGGCGACGTTGTTCAGACACCACCAGAACTCGTTGCAGCAGCCGCGGTATTGCTCCGCGGTCGGCTTTTTGACGCGGTAATCGGCTTCCGACGCGGGCGGAATTTGCGGAAGGATGCCGTCCTTGTCGAGAAGCGGCACGGTGAGCGAGTCGGACATATACTCGCTCAGAGCTTCTTCCGTGATTTTTATGCTGAGATCGATCCGCGTGCCGTCCTTAAACAGCATCAGCCAGGCGTAGGCCCGGGAGTAATCCGCATGGATCCCCCAGCCGCAGTCGTTTGCGTCCGGCTCCTGCACCACCGCGATATCGCCGAAAACGGAAATCCAGTTCTTGTCTTCGAGAAAGGAGGCCGTCTCCGTCACTACATAGACGATGTCGTAATCCTGATAGATATCCTTTTCGATGTTCGGGTTTGCCCGCGAGCCGTTCATATACACCGCGCGTACGCGCGCGTCCGCCCGGGCGACGCCGAGAATCAGGTCGAACATCTCTTTTTCGCCGCGGGGATTTAAAAGCACTTGCTCCATTTTTATTACTTTACTCCCGTATAAGTGTTTCTGTACACCAGATCGCCGCGTTTTTCAAAGCCGATTTTTTCCCAGAACGCGTCGCCGCCCTCGTTTGTGCGGAACACGACGACCGAGACCTTTCGGATGCCTTCGTTTCTGAGAGCCTTGAGCGCGCGGGCTACAAGCGTTCTGCCGATCCCGCGGCCGCGGAGGTCTTCTCGGACCGCAAGATGGTAAATCGAGCCGCGCCGCCCGTCGTGCCCGCAGAGAAGCGCGCCGGCGATTTGACCGCGTACCCCGGCTTTGCCGCGGACCTCGGCGACAAAGCTCATGCCCGGATTTCTTATAAGGAACTTATCGATTCCCTCGCGCGAGTCGTCAACGGGGTTCAGTCCCATCCCTGCGGTACAGTCCCAGAGCTCGCGCACCGCCTTATAATCATCCGCCGTCATCGGGCGGTATGAAAGCTCGTTCATAGGATTCATCCTTTCGTGCAGTCAAGACGTTGCGGGTCCGGCTTGCTGATCCAATAGGCTATAACTTCATTAGAAACGCGGTTTTCGCGTGCCGGTCAAAGCCGTTTTTCTCGTAAAACGCAAGCGTGCTCTCCTTTTTGGAGCCGGTGAGCAGCATGATTTTATAGCACCCGGCCCTTACGGCGATATCACGCGCGCGCGTAATCAGCGCGGAGGCAAAACCCCTGCCGCGGTAATCCGCGTGGGTGACGACGTTTTCCATCACCGCGTACGGGCGCAGGTTATGAGTGAGGTTTTGTATAATTACCAGTGTCACCGACGAAACCACAGCGCCGTCCTCCTCGCCGACTAGAAGGTGGTAATTCGGGTCCGCTTCAAAAGACGATATCAGCGCCTTCCATTTTCCGATGTCCTGCGCCTCTTCGGGCGGGGTCTGCGTAAGGTGGCGGAGATAAAGCTCGGAAAGCGCCGCCGCGTCAGCCTCTGTCGCTCTTCGTATCACCATGGCCGATCATCCTTTTATGTTTTTTAAGTACACGGTTATTTTATCATGCAAATGCTTCAACGCAAAAAATCTGAGTTTATCTTATCGTATAAAGCCGGCTGAATTTCCGGATATGTCAGCTTTTCCGGCAGATTATCGGAAAAAATAATCTCCGTGATCTCCAGCGGCGGAAGGGGCCCGAGCGATTTGACCTCTGCGAAAAACAGCTTTCCGTAGGTCGTTACGCCGTCGACCGTTACGGAATAAGCGGAAACCGGTTTGATGTCCGATCCGACCGCGCCCGTCTCCTCATACAGCTCGCGCCGGGCGGTTTCATCGACGCTTTCACCCGCTTCGCGGTGCCCGCCGGGGATTTCGTATGTAGCCCGTTCCCTATGCCGGCAGAAAATCCATTTTCCCATATATCGCGCCGCGACGACGGCGAATCCGATAAGCTCATCCGAAACGGCGTTGTTGTCGCAGAAGTTGACCGTTGTCATATTGTCCTTTCGTAGCGCGCCGCGGCGGCGTCGCCCTTAAAGCCGCTCTCCCTGGCCGTCCCGTCGAAGGTAAAGCCGCATTTTTCATAAAAGCGCCGAGCGCGGCTGTTTTTCTCTAAGACCCAGAGGAACACCCTTTTATAGCCGAGGCGCGAGAGCTCGGAGAGGGCGAAATCCATCAGCCTTTGGCCGACGCCCTTACCCCAGTACTTTTCGAGCGCATAGATCGCGTAGATCTCGCCGTACCCTTCCCGGTCGGCGTTCCGGGAGGGCCCGAACGACGCGACGCCGCAGGGCTGTCCCCCGGAGAGCGCGAGAAAGTATTTTTTCTCACCCGACGAGATAGAGCTCTCTATCCGCTCTTTCCGCGCGCCGAGATCGGTGTATTTTTTCAGCGCGTCCGAGGGTATGATGTCCCGGTACGCCGCTTTCCAGGTCTCGGTCAGAACGCGCGCCACGTCTATGGCCTCGGAGGGGACCGCCTTGTGGATTTCAAAAGAGAGCTTCCCGGACTCGCGGTATTCGGCGAGCTTATCATCGATCAACCGCCAGGCCCGTTGATTTCGCTCTTCGAAGTTTTCGCAGCTCCAGTTGTCCGGTTTTTTGCCCTTATAGGGCTCAAAGCCAAATTTTTCATAGAGATTTATCGCCTTGCAGCTCCAGGTCTGCGTGGTAAGATAGATAAAATCCCCGCAGCCAAGCGCGTTGTAAAGCTCTAAAAGCCCGGAGAGCAGCGCTTTGACAAGCCCTTTTCCCTGGTACTCCGGGAGCGCGGAGACCCAGTGTATTCTCTGACGGGTTTTCCCGAAATGCTCCCCGGGCCAGAGCGACGCCGTCGCGACAGGCTTTCCCTCGGGGTTTAAAACGAAAAGACAGCGTTCCGAAAGCAGCTCGGGCCGGGAGAGAAACTCCATTTTAAAAATATCCGCCGCCTCCCCGAGCGTGTCTGTCTGATCCGTGATATACTGCAGATTTGCCCAGTCCGCCTCAAAGCCCGGGCGGTACCCGGCGATGGAAAAGCCATCGGGCAGGCCGAAGCGGGGATAACTCTGCGTATCCGTTTTGGTCATCAGAACGCCGAAAAACGGCAGGGATTTGTCAAGCATATTGCTCTCCTTTCTTCCGCGAAGCGGCAGCACGCGTGAACAAGTTTCACGCTATTTTCTCTCCCAGACATAGAGCGCCGTGGTGAACAGATTCCACATGTTTTTTTCGCCGACGCAGACAAAGCCGTGATTTTCGTAAAGCTTTCGGAGCTTGGACCTGTCCCGCATGCAGTCGAGCCGGAGGTTTACGCCCAGCCGACGTGCCCTGTCCTTGGCGAAAGCGATCAGCGCCGACGGGACGCCCGTCTTGGCGGCGAAACGCCTGACCGCCAGGCGGTGCATAAAAAGCGAGCCCCCTTTTTCGATATCCGGCCAGAACTCCGGGTCGTAGTCGACCAGCGCCATGCAGCCGACGGGGACGCCGTCCGCCGACGCGATATAAAAATCGCCGACTTGGTAATCTTTGGAAAGCCCGTCCCATGTCATTTGTTCCTTTCCCCATATCCCGAGGCCGAGGCTCTCCAGCCATGCTTCCGCCTCCTTCAGGATGTCTTCGATTACCGGAATGTCTTTTTCTTTCGCCTGTCTGATCTCCATTTTCGCTTCCCCGATTTTTTGAAAGTATATTCCATATTGTAGGTCTTTCGATAATTCAGCCTTTAAGTGTTTTTGTAAACGAATAACTCTTTTTTATATACCCGTTTTTTTCGTAGAACATATGCGCTTCAAGCCTCTTCATATTGCTGTTCACGCCGATATCCGTGATTCCCTGTGATAGAGACCATTCCTCCGCTTTTTTTACAAGCAGGGTTCCGAGGCCAAGCCGCCTGTATTTTGCGGAAACAGCCAGTGCCATGATCTGAGAATAATAGCCGTCGATATTATAGGCCATCCCCTTTGTGATGCCGATAAAACCGGCGGCTTCTCCGCCGTAAAAAGCGATAAATGTCGCCCAGTCGGGACTGCTGCCAAAATAGGCGAGGCGTTTTATCGTTTCCGCTTTGTCTAAATCGGCATACCCCAATTCGACTTTGATCAAATTGTAAATCTCGGGAAAATCGCCTTCCTCCGCGGCGCGGATACGGATGTTCAACATGGCTTCCGGCTTTATGAGATTCATCACGCTAAATTCTCCTTTGTTTATTCGAACATACTTTTCTTTCGACGATCTTTTCGCCAGAGACAGAGCCGAAAAGCAGCTCGCCGCAGGGGTCGTGGGCGGCGTGCCTCCGGTGCGCGGCGGCCTCGCCGTTGTTTGCGTAGCAGTAGACACAGCCGTTCAGACAGGTGTCGTACGCGCCGATGTCGACGCTTTCGGCGCAGCCGCAGCCCGGACGCTGGTTTTTATCCGGCGGCAGCTCAAGTGGGCGGCTGCAGAGCTTTTCGATAAGCGAACCGTCGACGCAGCTCGCTCTTTCGATCCCGTACGCGCCGAGGTCCGCGTTTTCGCAGCAGGCGCAGGGATAGATCCCGAAGGCTCTCGCGGTTTTGCCAATAAATTCGGAGAGCGAGGCGATCTCGCCCGGCGATACGGCGCGGATAAGGTTCTCTTTAACCGCCGGCCGGTTTAGTAGCTTTGCGTAGATGTCCACAAAGCTTATCGTCACCCGGCGCGTGTACGGGGAAAGCATTTCGCAGAGCCGGGAAAACTCCCGCCTGTGGTAGTCGGACGTCAGTTCATCGTTTAGAACTATCGGGTCATAGCGCCACAGCACCCGTTCGGGGCCGATTTTTTCGGAAAGGGCGATGAAGGTGTTCTCGATATCCGCCTTGTCGCGGAGATTTTTCTCAAGCCCGCGACCGTAGGGCGTCAGAGTGAACTGGAAGTAGTACATATACCCCATGCGGTCCAGCTCGTCGAGGTACGGCAGCAGGTTTTTCGCGTCCTTCGTCCAGAATACGATGCAGTCGACCACCTCCGGGGAGAGCGGGACGCGCGTGACCTGCGCCGGATTCATCGGGTTTCTCGTCAGCACGTACCCGGTGCGCAACCGGTTTAAAAGCCACTTTGCGTAATAGCAGGGTATATCCGTCCTGCGGGACGCGGAGAGGATCATCTAAACTCACCTCTGACAAAATCAAGCCTCAGCAGAGCCTTGCCGTTCGGAAGACCGTACTCTAATGCCGGGCGCGGAAAAAATCCGTCGTTATACATCGCCTCCGTCAGCTTTTCCGCTTCGATATCCCTGTGGAGCGCGGAAACGCCGTCGAATTCGCTGATAAAAGGCGAGGATGATACGAAATCCGCGCCGTTGTTTTTCTGGATGACACAGGATATAAACTCCGCTCCGCATTTTCGCGCGTGGCTGACAAAGGCGCAAATCCCGATATATTCGATTACCAGGTCCGCGATAATCAGCTCCGCACGGGGGAGGGCGCAGTCCGGGTCGCTTAAATCCCGGTTCAAAAGCGTCAGCCGGCCGCCCATGTCGCCGAAGCGTTCGCGGCAGACCGAAAGATATTCCGCGCTGATATCGATGCCGAAGATTTTTTCAAAGCCAGCGGTTACGGTGTGCTCCAGCCCGTTTCCCCCGGCGACGCCGAAGATCGCGGTGGAGGAGATTTTATAGCTTTGAAACTGCTCCCGCATTATTCCGTTCAGAGTCTGGAGCTGTTTAACTCCGTCGGAACGCATATGGTTTTCGTAGACTAAAAGCGGCAGCCTTTCCCAGGGATTCATATTTCCTCCGTTAATTTCATAAGATCAGGAATGCCTTCGCCGACATCCTCCGGCCGGTGCGCGTCGGAAGCAGTCAGAACGGCGACGCCGTGTTTCTTCAGAGCGCGCAAAAGGTCCGCGGCCATGCCGAGCCCGGCGGTGTCCGGGCACCTTCGGTGCGCTTCGCTGTTTTGCTCGGCGTAGGTGTTTGTTCTCACGAGCGCTTCGGAAAGCCTGTCGTAATAGGGCAAAAGCTCAAAGGAAGGCCTGTGCCCGAACAGCTTAACGGAGTCCGGATGTGCGATTCCGTCGTATATCCCGCACGCGGCGAGCTCCGTCCCCGTCTCGAAATAGCGGCGATAGGCGTTGTCGACATCGTTCAAAAAGAAGAAAATACTCCGTTCCCTCCTGAAAAATACTGTTCCAGGTCTCCGGGTCCAGTGCTTTTTGCCCGCATAGCGCGAGATGCCGCTCGAATAAGCCAAGTTCGTGTTCACCGATTCGATGTATATAAAAATCGGACGTAGTCACCGGCTTATAGGCGTAAAAAATGACTTCCTCTTTTTGGCGCAGGATCTGATACGGCGTTTTGTCGTATATCCCCATGCAGCGTTTCCGCCACAGCCTTTCATAATCCTTATGGGAAACGATACGGCCGGCCAGGTCGGTGACGTCGCGGATCCCGTCGGATACGCACATGTCGACATCCGCCGCGTACACCGCCATGTCAAGCGTGCTCTCGTCCCAGAAACAGGGGATTTCCCGAAAGCCCGCTAGGTATGCCGCCGCGGCGCGCGTATGCCCGTCGGTCATCAGTGTTTTTCCAAGAAACGCTTTGACGGGTATCGGGTCGATTTTTGAAAGCTCTCCGCAAAACCACTCGCGGCAGAGCGCGAGTTTGCCTGCGCTTATGTATGTCTGGCTTGGGGAAAGAGCGGATATCGGAAGTGAAAAAAACTTCCCTTGCGGGAGTGGCGGGACGCATAAGGAAGTAATTCAATAGCGGTATGTATGGTGCAGTCCGTGTACGCGGACTGCACCGCTTTTATGCGCTCAGACCATATTTTTCGCGGTTATTCTTGATGTCCATAGCCAGTTCTTCAAGTTCCTGAGCGGTGGGCATATCAAACATGCCGATGGCGGTGAAATAAATGTCCACCTTGACACGTACATGGCCGCTGGAGCGGTCACTGTTGTGTACCTCGATCCGCTTAATCAAGGTGTTGACGATCTCCGGTGTAAGCGCATTGATTTCCATGAAATCCCGGAGTCCCTTCAAAAGCATCCGCAGATCGACAGTCGCTTTCTCTGCGGTTTTCAGGACTTCTTCCTGCTCGGCAATCAGCTTCGTCAACTCCGCCTGCTCCTGCTCATACCCATCAGAAAGCTTCATAAAACGCTCATCGCTCAGCTTGCCCAGAATATTGTCTTCATACAGGCGGGCAATAATACGATCGATCTCTGTCGCACGTTTTCGGCTTTTGACCAAGGTCTGCTCTGCTTCACTGACTGCGTTTCTCTGAAGCGAGTTGTTTCGACGGGCAGCAAGAAACAGGAACGACGATTCATAGCAGCGGACGAAATCTGCCAGGCTGTGGATCGCCTCAAGAACGAGCTGTTCCAAAACCACATTGCGGATATAATGGATCGTGCATTTGCCTCGTCCGTCCTTGTAGTTGGCACAACGGAAGAACTCCTGATTGGGCTTCAGGCTCCTGCTTGCACAGAAATGAAGTTTTGCCCCGCAATCGGGACAGAATACAAGGCCGGAAAACAGGCTCCTCTTTCCCAAGGCAGTCGGGCGGCGCTTATTGGCGCGCAGCTCATGAACTCTCAGCCAGGTGTTCTCATCAATGATTGCGTCCTGTGTGTTGGGGATGATCTGCCACTCGTCCTCCTCCCGGTATACCTTCTTGTGGACCTTGAAGCTGACATTGGTGGTCTTGAAATTTACCGTGCAGCCTGTATACTGACGGTTGTCCAGTATCTTTGATACTGTGCTGCTGTGCCAGTAGTACGGATTTTGAGGGGGATCATTTCGGGTCGGGATACCATTGTCATAGAAGTAAGCAGTTGGTGTTGGGACTTCATCCGCTTGCAGTATGCGCGCAATTTTGTTGGGTCCGTTCCCTTCCATGAACAGGGAAAAGATCCTCCGAACCACCGCTGCCGCAGGCTCGTCGATCAGCCACTTTTCGTGATCGTCCGGATCACGCCGATAACCATACGGAACCGTCGTTCCAACGCGCTTCCCGTTGCTGGCTTTCATCGACCACACTTGCTTGATCTTTTTGCTGGTCTGCCCAGCGAACCATTCATTGAAGATGTTGTGGAAGGGCATCATCTCCGTGCCGGTCCCGGACAGCGTGTCCACATTCTCCTGAATGGCGATGAACTTCACACCCAAAGTGGGGTAGACCACCTCCAGATAATTGCCGACCTCCAGATAGTTTCGTCCAAAGCGGGAGAGATCCTTCACGATGACCGTAGAGACCTTGCCTGCCTCGATCAGTTCCTCCATTTCCTTGAAACCTGGGCGATCAAAGGTCGTTCCGCTTACGCCGTCGTCAAAAAAGAACGTCGGATGAAGATATCCTTTAGAACGAGCATAATCATACAGGATGGTACGTTGATTTAGTATTGAATTTGACTCTTTATCTTCGCCTACTCCCTTTTTCTCGTTTTCCGGATCATCGTCGCTGAGACGGGCATACAGTGCTGTTATTTTCTCTTCTTGCCCTTTGTTTGCTGCTGCCATAAATACGAAGTCTCCTTTCCTGGCAACCGGGCATCGCAAAGGCTGCTGCCATTGTACGATGCCCGATGATCGAAGTCGAATGTGTTATGCTTTCTGTAAGAGGAGCGCCATGAACTGTGCCAGAACGCTCTTTCTGCCCTCGGTATCGAAGTGGGTGCTGACCTCATAGGTCGTTCCACCGACCTTCAGTTCAAACGTATCTTCGCCGGAAAGCAGTTCCGCTGGATCGAAAGCATAGGTCTTGTTGTCTTCCATGCTGGCACCTCCCTTCATCGCGCGTCGCGGTTGCGTTCCCGGATGCGCTGGCGGCGCAGCAGGTCCAGGCCAGCGAGGATATCGTCGTGGATTTGCCGGTCAGAATACCCTGGCGGGAAATACTTACTGAATTCATCCCGGCGCAGCCGGATCTGTTCCCGCTGGTTGGGCTTTTCTTCCGCCATGATCTCCGCAATGCGCTCGCAGGAGATGGGCTCGAAGCTCTGCCCGTTCTCTCTGTGCATCCGCACGGCCTGGGAATAGGAAGGCGTGGCCTCGTCCCGGTCAATCAGTTCAGCAAGGTATTCCTGTGCAGGCATGTCCAAGTAGGACAGCTCCACGCCGACGGAGAAAGCCATTCTCCCCTGATCCACGAGGTCCAACAATTTAGGACCAAGGTGGGTTAATCGGATATAGCGAAACACTTGGTCGCGGCTTTCATTTGAGGCTGCGCCAATCTCAGCGGCAGCATCGAACTTTGTCGCGAGTTGCGACGAAGTGAGGTCCGTCCGCTTTCCCTGGTGCCTCATGGCTTCCAGTTTCAGCTTATAGGCAAAGGCCTTCTCGCTGGGCAGGATGTGCTCCCGGTGCAGGTTGCTGTCCACCAGCAGGATAGATGCGGCGTCCCGGTCAACGGCATGAATAAAGGCAGGGACCGTTTCCAGCCCTGCCTTCTGTGCGGCGTGCAGTCTCCTGTGTCCGGAGATCACCTCGTATTCATCTGTCGTGCCTTCCAAGGGCCGCACCAGCAGCGGCGTCAGAATGCCGTTTTCCTGGATGCTGTCAATGAGCACGTTCATTTCTTCGTTGTCCAGCACCTTGTAGGGATGCCCTTCAAAGGCATGGAGCTTGGCAATGGGGATTGCGGTGATAGATTTCATCTTTCATAACTCCTCTCATTGTTTTCTCTGTGTTTGTTTATGCTGTGATGTTCCCGATACAGTTCGCTTTCGTATACGCGGGTCAGCGTCCGGTCGATGTGTTCGGAGCGGCGCTCAATGTCCTGCATCAGCCGGAGTTCTTCCCGCAGCGGTGTGATCCGCTTCGTCAGCTCAGCTTTTTGCTTTTGCAATTCCGCCTTCCTCTCCGGAGATGCGCGGCGCATGGCGTAGGTGACATGTTTCCGTTCATCGGCAAGGGCATCTATCTCGCGCTGTGTCTTGCCGATCTCTGCCTGCAGCTCCTCCATCGTCTCGATGCCGCTGGAGGCAAGGAAGCGGGTCTCCCGGTCGTACATGTCCAGCTTGCGAAGCTCCTCTTTGAGAAACGGACTTGTCGGTTGGTATGAGGTCCCCTTTGGGAGAATGCCGAGCTCATAGCAGTACCGTAGATAGAGTCGGTAAATGCGCGTCGTGCGGACATAGGGCTGCCAGATGTGCTCCAGCTCCGTCGGCATCCTGGGCGGATAGGAGATCTCCGCATGGCTGTTGCCGTAGTGGGCGCGGCTGCCGCAGTTCCGCCGGATGAACTCCGGCGTCAGACGTTCGTCCAGCGTGTCGATCCGGGTGAAATGCTTGTACTGCGGCAGCCGGATCCTCCAGTGCTCGCCGGTGAAGTCCGTGAGATAGCCCAGCTCCCTGAGATAGTTCTCCACGTATCTCGGACTGCGGTTCAGCTCAATGGCGTCCCACACGTCATTCAAATAGACGTTGTACCGCGTGGGCTTTCCGTTCTTCTCGTCCAGATACACTGGGCGAGACGGCGCTTTGTGCGGGTTCCGGATCACGCTCAGCCCATGTTCACGACAGAGCCGGTCGGATACGTCTCTCAGGCGCTGCATCTCGGCTTTGGAATAGTTGTATTTCTTTCCGTCCCGGAAGCTGACGGAGTTGAAAAGGTAATGGTTGTGCAGATGCTCCTTGTCCAGATGCGTGGTGACGAGGATTTGGAAGCGGTTGCCCCACATCTCTTTCGCCAGGGCCACGCCAATATCGTGGCACTCCTGCGCGGTCACTTCACCGGGCTTGAAGCTCTGGTAGCCGTGGAACGCGATATACCCATCGGTCTTGCCGTACTGCCGCTTGGTCAGGATCATCTGCTCCAGCGCCGTCTCCTTCAGGCAGTTGATGGCGGTGACGTAGTGACCGTCTGCCGTGGCAGCCGGGCGCTGGACGTAGCGGGAGGCGTCCCACAGGTCCTGCAGCTCCGGGTAGGTCTTCTCCGGGTTCTCCACGTAGTCCACCAAGTCCCGGAGGTGGCCCTGGATGTGCCACAGGCTCGTGGTTGCCATCAGGAGGCCGCCTTTCGGGGTTCAGTCAGCGCCGCCTGCAGGTTCAGAATGGCTTGCTCCAGCCGCTGTGCCGCCTCGGTGAACTCCGGCTTGCGGATGCGCAGAAGCATGTCGTGGATGCTGTACAGGTTTTCCATGAGCGGCCACAGCTCGTCGGGCGGCACCGTAGCCGGTACTCGCTTCGCCAGCACGCTCCGGACATATTCGGCCATGGGCACACCGGCCTTCTCAGCCCGTTTCGCCAGTTGGTCTCTCTGCCTGGTTGGCATACGAACAGTGACCTTGACCATTTTTTCATCTTCATCTTTCATTTTGCCTCCTCCATTCTTTACGGGGTATTCAGGGGTGCCCCCTGGGTGATGGAGCGCGGCGGCGCGCTCCGATGCTCGCTAAGCTATAAGACACGGCCTCCGAAGGATCATTCCAATCGATCTGGCCGTGTCCAAATCACGGTTTTCGATCGTTTGTGGGCAAGGGCAACACTGACAGCAAATTGACGTCACTTCCCGGAAGAACCGTAGGAATTGACGTCAGCATGGCGTCATCCGAACAGCTCCAAATCCTCAAGAACACTCAGATCATCTTGCGCCTGGGTATCTGGCGGAATGGCATGCTTTTGCTCCGGCGCTGCAGCCGGAGAAGTCGTAAGAGCTGACAGCGCTGAAGCCAGTTCTTCCCGAACGATTTGCCGCACACATTCCGGCGATGCTGCGGTGTTTTCCCCAAGCGCAGAAAGAACCGCTCCCACAAGGAAGCGGTTCTGCTCTCCGTGCTTCAGTGTCTTCAGATATTCCGCCGCACGACGCTCAGCTTCATTGTCTGCGCGGAAGCGCAAGGTAAAGCGAAAGCCGTTCATACGCCGCTTGCGATCTGAAGCGCTGCCATATACTCATAGCCCTTGGCAGCGGCGCAGATATCGTCCACGAACCGGACACGCTCAGTGTTGATGCGCCCGAAGTGGCGGATCAGGCATCCGCCTCCGCCCGTGACATACAGCGTCATGGTGTTTTCATCGTAGCCGTGCTCCCGGAGACGTCGGAAGATGCCACCCACATATTCCGTTGCAGAAGCGCGGATGATGCTAAGATCATCTTCCCGGATGTCCGCCGTCCCGGTGCGGAGCACTTCGTCAATGATGGCGTCGTTCAGTTCCCGGCGCGTTCGCCGCATAAATTCCTCCCGTGCCGCCAGCGTGCATTGATAGGTCCCGAACTTCTCCGTGTACATCCGGGCGGTCTGCGGTTTGCCGTTCACGATATACAGCACGTTCATCGTGCCGTTCCCGATGTCGGCTACCAGACAGACGCCCTTCATCTGGCTTTTCAGCTGCGCCACCGCCGCATAGCCCTGCGGGTAGACCTTGACGCCGGCGATACGGATGCGGTAGGCCACCTTCCTGTAGGTGAAATAGACTTCCTCCTTCCGGCTGAGATAGGCGGCAAACTCTGCTTTCTGGCTCGCCGTCCAGGTCAGGGGCAGCCCGACCGCCAGAAACACACTGGCTTCCGTCAGTGCCTCCAGCGCCAGCTCTCTGGCGATGGCAACAAGCGTCAGCAGATAATAGTCGTCGTCCATCGTCTTTTCAGCCAAGAACTCCTTGTGTCCCTCTCCGATCAGGTAATACCGATCCTCATAGACCAGCATATCTGCGGTAAAGAGCGGCTCGGCATCGTAGCCCGCGATTCCGGTCGGGAAGCAGCAGTTGGCGGTCTTGATGTTGCCGTAACCGTGATCCACGCCGATGATCTTGATTCCGTTCATGTCTTTCATTTTGTACTCCCCCATTCATATTTGTTCGGTCCTACATTTTAGGACTTTTTTGCTTGATCTCGTCGATCAGCTTTTGGCACTCGCCGATGACGGTCGTTTCAATGGCCTGGATCACGACCGCCATGTTTTCCCCTGTAATGACTGAGTCGCGATCATTGATCGTGTTCCGAAGTTCCTGGACAAAGCTGCTGGCATAAAGAGAGATATCGTCTGCGAGACAGTCAATCGTATATTCGGGTACCGTGGATCGGTCATACATATCCCTTTCGATGGCTTCAAGCTTCGCATATGCTTCCTTCTCGCCTTTTGTTCTCCCTTTGTGCTGAAACGTCTGCCTGGGTATCGGCGCTCCGCTGACGATGGAATCGGCGAGCTCTTCCACCGTGCCCGGCTCCAGTTTCGGAATCGCACGAATGTCCTCCTGGGACAAATCGCACTGACCCAAAAGGATCTTCTCGGCAGCCTCCGGCGATACCGTCTTCAGCGCATCCACGCCCCGCGCAAACTCAGCGGCGCGTCGAACGGTCCTGCTTCCGATCCCCAACTCAGCGGCGATCTGCTCCTCGGTCCGGATAGGGCGCTCCGATGGCAAATCCATGTGGTCACCGTGGCCACACCGTTTCTGCGCGTTGCTGTTCCCGACCTGGCCTCCGGCGCTGTGCTTGCGGGCGTCATACATTCTCCCGATCATATACGCTCGCTGCTCTTCAGAGAGATTTCGCCGTCCGAGTTGTTTCCGATACATCCAATCGAAAGCAGCCCAGCGGTTGGGAAAGTCCAAATCAAGGATACTGTATCTGCCTTTGAGCACGTCCCAATTCTCCTGAATGATGCTCCACCGGTGGTGTCCGTCGAGAATCGTGCCGTTCCATGCGATGATCGGCTCATAGACCTGTCCGTCCGCGAGAATGTTCTCTCGGAGCTGATCAAACTCCTCCTCTGTCAGTGGCGGGATCTGCGCCCGAAACTCCGGATCGACTTTCAATACTGATGTGTCCATACTTAATCCACCTCCGTTCCGTTTTGCTTTGCAATCGCTTCATACAGCTGTTTTTCTCCCGGCAAAACCACATTACGAAAATAGCGACAGTAGATCGCCTGCGTACAGATCAGCTGTACGCAGGCCTGCGGTTCGCCGTCGTCCAGCAGCAGGCAGTTCCCGTCCACGCAGTTGCAGCAGCTGCTCCGCACCAGCTCCTGCACACGGTAGACCTGCGCTTCCGTGATCCTCCAAGTCATTGAATCCCTCCCTTCGTATCTTCGGGCAGCAGAAAGCCGCCGGGGAACTGCCTCGGCGGCCTTTTCGCGTGCCTCTACTTAGTTAATACGTCGAAAATCGGTTTTCTCATGGAATCAAGCAACAAGACTAAATATAAAAGCGCAACAGCGGAAAATGATTGAATTAAGCGGCTTTTTTGTGTATAATCTGTAAAAAATAACGATGAAGCGACGAGAAACATTTGAGGTTTTCTGAAAAAACTTTTCAGTCCGGTTTTTGGGACTGCAAATATGAGAGAATGGGAGCGTGGCAGGATGGGCTTTTCCTTTTCAGCCGGTATTCTGACGGCGGATTACCGCGATGGCTGCCTATATACTGGCGGTAAGAAGCATCCCGCAGGTTACTTCGTGGTGCAATTTCTGAATCAGTACTATATGAACAACACCGCCGCGCGGATCGCCGTGTTCCGGGATGCGGTCTGCTATTATATTCTCGACCAGCTCCGCTATGGATATCTTAATATCTCGGAGTACGAAAAGACCGGGCGCAACATGGCGGAGATCATGAAGACGCTGCCGACGCTTTCCCCGTTCTACACGCTGGATATAGATGCAATCCGAGATCATATATCCGGCTTGTTCACGAAAGAAAACGGTGAACGCATCTGCGCGTATTTCCGCAATCGCGCTGAGATTGGTCTGATGGCGCAAGACGAGATTTCCGTCGGAACACAGGATCAGAAGATCGACAAAGCGAATGTGTCAGAGATGGAAGCCCTCATTTCCGAGGTGCAGACGACGCTGCGTTTCTTCGACGCTCTCGCGGACGATCTGATCCGGGCACAGGCGCAATTCAAGGCCTTCGTTTCCCGCCTGGATGAAGCTGCGCGCTTCGATGAAAAGCACCTGCTGCCCATCGCGCTGGAGGTGTTCGGCGCGGCACCGCTGCCGCTGACAGTGGAATATACCGGGCTGAAAAAGAATCGGGCCAGCACGGACGCCACGGTGGCGCGGCGGCTGCACTTCGATCGCTACTATAGCTTCCTGCTGACGGACTTCTTTGAGGGGCTGCACTATGGGCACTATCCCCGCCGCTGCCCGGTCTGCGGCAAGTACTTCCTGATGCAGAGCGCACGGAGGACAGTATACTGCTCCGGGATGTCTCCCTATGTAGTACGAAAACAGCCCTTGAGCTGCCGGGCTTACGGTGCCTACATCCATCGCAAGGAGCGGGCCGAGAACGACCCGATCACGGACATCTACAACCGCCGCTGCGCCGCGATCCGCTCCGAAGCCAGCCGGGGTACGATCACTAAGGAATTTGCTTCCAACGCACAGAAGCTGGCAAAGGAACACAAACAGCGGGCGCAGTCCGATCACGATTACGCCGTCTCGCAGTATGGGAAGGATTTGGAGCGCGTGAAGCTCTACCACGACACGGAACAGGGGTAACTACCACGAAAGGGGGCGATAGCGGTGAAGGAATGGGAAAAAGAACTGTACCGTTATCGCCTGACGCCGGAGCCGCCGAAGAAACCCTTGCAGTCTTTTATAGAACTCTATCTGGAAACAGGAGATGAAACCCACTTTGCACATTTTCTGCATTACTATGAGCCTGCGCTCAACGACATGGCCATCGGCTATGTGCATGATTTCGCCATGCAGGGGCATTTTGCGGACATCAAAAGCGCATGCGTGTTCGGACTGCTCCAGGCGCTGCAGGGCTATATAAAACAAAAAGGCCCGTTCGTCCCATACGCGCGGTATGAGATCAAACGGGCCGTGGATGACTATATCCGCACCATGCGGACGGGCTTTACCGTGCCGACGGACACGGAGTACTATCTGCTGCGGACGGCTATGCGGCTCTACGCAGAGCGTGATTACAAGACCGACGATGAAACGGTCAACTTGATTGCTGAGAAGATCAAGCGCAAGCCGGAATATGTGCGGGAGATGCTCCGCTGTGGTCTTCAAAATATGCAGTTCACAGACTTTTACCGCACCTATGTGGACGAAGATGGCGAGGAAGGCGCAGAGGACGTTACCAGTGACCGCAGCAGCGAGCCCAGCGCCACGTTCTTCCGGGACGAACAGGCCGCCGATCTGTACGAGGCATTTCAATCGCTGGACTACCGGGAACGGGATATGCTCTCCAAACACCTCGGTTTCTGCCCGGAGTGCTTCAGCACGGTAGACAAGGACGGCAAGCCACTGCGGAAGTGGACCTATACGGATCTCATGCTGCAATACGGGCTATCCTCGCCGGATACAGTGGAAAAGGTGTGTAAGAAGGCGCTGGCAAGTATGAGAGAGCGCATCATGTATGATGATTTGAACAATGTGAACCGGACATCATTCTGAATCGCAGCTTCCGCCGGAATCAGAACCTTCTATGTTGCCCGGATCAATTTCTTGCTTGTTACTCTAACCCTCCGTGGGCGATAGCAGAGCAGCCGCCCGAAAAGGCTGATCGGAAGTGCCGCGACAACATCGATTACAGAATGCTGTTTCATCAGCAACGTGGAAATGCAGATCAGCGCGACCGTGACGCCCCAAGAGATCCTCCAAGCCGGTTTGGAAAAGCAACTGCACTCTTTCGCCGTGAACCACAGTCCGAGCGCCCCGATGATGTGCATGGAGGGGCATACGTTGGTGCTGGTGTCGAACCAATAGACAAGCGCGACTGCCCTTGTCAGCACATTATCTCTTGGAAACACCTCCGGACGCAGTTGCTGGCAGGTAGGATAGATCACATAGATGACAAGGGTAACGCAGTAAGTGGCGATAAAATACCACATCAGCTTTCGGAAAGCAGGGATGTCCCTGCGAAACGTATATAGAACCATCACCGCAATCAGGACATGCCACGCAAGATATGGAATCAGCGCCCACTCGCAAAACGGGATCACGTCATCCAGAGCGCAATGCACAGGATGATAAACCACGCCCTGTGTCAATCGCTCCAGTAGGAAAAAGCTGAGGAAATAAGCGGGCCAAAACAACAGAAGCGTTCCGTGGCGCTTCTCTGCCAGCGACAGTGTAAAATTCCGGGCGCATTTTTGCGGCGCTTGCACGGCTGCGGATGTGGAAACAGACGCCCTTTCTATGGCTGAACACACGTCCTCGGCACACTGCAGCCCGGCCAGCGCCTCGGCCATTTGTTCCCTTTTTTCTGGGGCGTCAAGCAGACGAATACACAAGTTCACTGCCTCCTCGGCGCTGCCTGCACATACCGCTCCGCCGCTTTGAAGGAAAAAGGCTGCGTTGTGGCACTCGCAGCCGCCCACAGTGTCAACGAGGACCATTGGCAGGCGCTTTGCCGCCGCTTCGCTGACGCTGATTCCGCCCGGCTTGGTCAGATACAGGTCGGCGCTGTCCATCAATGCGGAAACCTGCTCCGTTCTGCCGTATACGCTGACACGGTCGTTTTCCCGATAGACGGCAGCGAGCTTCCTTTGCAGCTTCTGATTGCTACCGCAGACGATGCTGATGTGCGTCTCCGCGCCTGTGCGCCCTGCAAGAATGTGCAGAACCTTTTCCATCGGGCCGCAGCCCATACTCCCGGCCATCATCAGCAGATGCCGCTGCTCCGGGGAGATACCAAGTCTCTGCTTGGCAATCGGCTTTTGCGCCGCTTCACGGAACGCCTGCTTGACCGGGATACCGCTGACAATGATCTTTTCTTCCGGGATCCCGAGCCGGATCAGATCGCTTTTGATCTGTTCAGAGGGGACGAAATGCAGATCCACCTGTACGGCGGAAGCGCCCGGCGACACCGTGTAATCCGTCTCGAACAGGGCGGTTTTGATCTGCAAATCATATTGTTTCACCGCGTCGGACAGCATCATCGCGCCGAAAACGTGGGTACAGAGCACGGCGTCATAGCCTTCCCGCAGGATCGTCTCTCCCAATGCTGTTTTCCCAAGGCCGATCACCGCCCGTGTGAGATGCCCGTGCGCAAACATCTCCCGGTGCCGCTCCGTATATCGGTAGCCAGCACTGAACAGCTGCGGAACATGACGGTAAACGAAGGTGTGCAGACGGGATATTGCGCGTGATAAGCCGGGAGATAGAAAGGAAAGGCAGTCCGCGATCCGGCATGTATGCCCGGAGCGTTCCAGGCGTTCTCGCATCGCCTCCGCAACAGCGTTGTGTCCGCCGCCGTTATTCGAACTGAGGATCAGTACACGCATGGATCACCCTTCTTTCCCTTCGCCTTGTGACCGATATCGCTCTTTGCAGGCGTGGCCGGTTATACCGCTGGATCACAATAAACGGGAGATTGCCCAGAAGCACATAGATCAAATAGCAGCATACGCCGCCCGCTCCCGGCCAAAGCCAAAAAATTGCCAGACCGGCTGCGCAGAGGACCCAATGCGTCAGCTCGGCAACGCAGGTCTCCTTCAACGCGGTTTGCAGCAACTTCTCATCCGGCTGCACGCCGACCTCTTTTTTGGGAATGGAGCCGGGAAACATTCGGCTGACGTCGGGCACGACGGTTTGCCAGGAGCGGACGCGGAGCTTGTTGTATATCCTCCCATTGTGCTCCCAGGCATAGCAGCAAAACGGGAATCCGTCCGCTATCAACGGAAGTCTGGACAGCACCCGTCCAAACGGAAAGCACAGCAGACCGAGCACACCCATGTAAATCAGACACGTTATGAGGCGTCGCACCATATCAATTCACCGTTTCCTTCGCATCTGCCTGTCGGCGGATTTCCTGAAACTGCTGGTCCAGCGCCGCGGCAATCTCCGCGCAGGCGAGCAGCTCCTCGTCGATACGCTCCGATATCGTTCTCTGATTCTTATAGCGGATTTTGTGTTCAAGCGAGGCCCAGCAGTCCATGGCGAGGGACCGGAGCTGAACCTCGACTTTCATCTCTTTGGTCTTGTCCTTCAGAAAGATCGGTATGGAAACCACAAGATGCAGACTGCGATAACCTGACGGCTTAGGCGACTGGATATAATCCCGCTTCCGAATCAGAGTGACGTCGTTTTGACGCAGGAACGCTTCCGCCAGGGCATATACGTCGGAGCAGAAGGAGCAGATCACGCGCACGCCGGCGACGTCGAAAATGTTTTCCTCAATGCCCTCCACCGTTAGCGGAAACTGATTGCGAATCAGCTTATCCACGATGCTTTCCGGCGTCTTCAGCCTGCTTTTAATGCTCTCTATGGGATTGTTCCGGCCTCGAAGAGACAGGTCTTCACGGATGATCTTGAAGCGCGTTTCGATCTCCATCATCGCACATTGATAGTATGCCATCAGCTCACGATAAGGGGCGGCCTGTTCCTTGATCCAGGATCGGGCTTCGAGCGACGTCAGCCGTGAAGTCAGCGCTTCGCTGATATTTATAAGCTCTTGAGAATCAGCTTCCATGTATTACCCCCCTGTCCTCCTGATTGCGTTTCCACTGCAAATGAATGCATATCACCATCGATCTTCTATGTAATCTGCCAGCGCTCCCAGAGTTTCAAAGCGCTTCTCCGGAAAAATTGTTACTCCGAATCGATCTTTGACCATCCTGTATAACTTCAGAAGCTCTTCCCCGTCAAACATCAGGTCCCCTGCGAGATGAACATTTCTGCTGATGACAGAGATCTGTTTTTCCGGGAAACCGTTTTTTATCAAATCAACCAGAATAAATAGAGCGTACATAGACTCCTTGGTTACCTCTTTTTCCCAATGTGAACATGCGTAGGTACAGACAGAACGGCAAACAGGATAAGTGGGATAATCAGAAGGCCCCCGGAAACGATGCACAGCGCGGACAGTGCAGGGTATGCAGCGCCGATAATCCCTGCAACGCGAAAAAGCAGGATCGAG
>JAPXRI010000037.1:0-27211 GCA_033813635.1 Bacillota bacterium | reverse complement strand
TTCAGAACCGAGCCCTTGCTCTTATCTTTTTTCATCTCGGCGCTTCCGAGCTCTCGCTCTCTCTCGCCTCGATTAAAACTCTCTCTGGTGCTTTTTTTCGTCCATTGTTTAATTTACAAGGTACTCTGCTCCCCGCCCTGTCACGGTTCGATTTCATTTGCCGTTTTTTGCGGTGCTTGAATATAATACTACACCGACCCTGTTTTGTCAACACCTTTTTGAAAAAATATTTTGGACAGTTCTGGATTTTTTCCGATTGCATATTGGGGCCGCGTATTGTATACTTGTACCAAGCAGATATTCCCGCCTTATTATTTTACCCGTACAAAATATATTATACATAAGGAACTGACGCAAATGTACCTCGCAGATTACCACTCACACAGCAACGCGTCGCCGGACGCGCACTACACGATTTCCGAGCTGGCGAAAGCCGCGATTGATACCGGCCTTCGCGAGCTCTGCGTGACCGACCACTGCGAATGCCACGGTTTTTTCCCCTTCGACAAGAAGAATCTGCCCGAAGGCGTCGACATCTATTTTAAAGAGCGGATTCTTGAGCAGCGCAAGTCGGCGCTGGAGCTTTACGGGGACAAAATCAAGCTCCCCCACGGGATCGAAATCGCGCAGGGGCACGAGGCGCGCGATGTCTACGACAAAATCCTATCCGAAAACAGCTTCGATTTTATCATCTGCTCGCTCCACAACCTGCGAGGCGAGCTCGACTTCTACTATATCAAGGATTATCAATCCCAGGAATACTGCGAAGCGCTTTTGAAAAGATATATCTCAGAGCTATACGAGACGGCCTGTCTGCCGGGCTTCGACGTGCTCGCGCACATCACATATCCGCTCAGGTATATGCGCTATCAGTACGGCTTCGACGTCTCGCTCGACAAATACGGCGCGGAGCTTGAACAGATTTTCAAGGTACTGATCGAAAAGGGCAGCGGGATAGAGCTGAACGTCTCCGGCCTGCGCGACGGCGGGAACGTTACATTCCCGGAGATGAGCCAGCTCAAGCTCTACAGAGCCTGCGGCGGTGAAATTATCACCATCGGCACAGATGCCCATAAACCGGAATACATCGGCGTCGGCGTCGAGCGCGGGCAGCAGATGCTGCGCGAGGCGGGATTTAAGTACTTTACCGTCTATGAAAATCGGAAACCGTCGTTTATCGCACTATAATTCACGGCCGTTTAACGCTAAAGGAGCATCCGATATATGAATATGAAGGACTATGAATTTTGGTTTATCGCCGGCTCGCAGCCGCTGTACGGCCCGGAGGTCATCGACGAGGTCAACCGCCACGCAAAACTGATCGCTGAGGGTCTGAACGCCGCGGCCGAGATTCCTTGCGCGGTCAGAGCTCTGCCCGCAGTGACGGACGCCGACGCGATTACGTCGGCCCTGCTGTCGGCCAACGCGGACGGGAAATGCGCGGGTGTTATTACCTGGATGCACACATTTTCCCCTAGCAAAATGTGGATTCCCGGGCTTTCCCAGCTGAAAAAGCCGCTGCTCCACTTCAACACCCAGTTCAACCGTGACATCCCTTGGGACAAAATCGACATGGACTTTATGAACCTAAACCAGTCCGCCCACGGCGACAGGGAGCACGGATATATTGGCGCCCGGCTGCGCCTTCCGCGCAAGGTGATCTGCGGCCACTGGGAAGACCCCGCCGTCAGGGAACGGATCGGCCGCTGGATGCGCAGCGCCTCCGGCGCGCACGTTTCCCGCCGCCTTAAAGTCTGCCGCTTCGGCGACAATATGAGAAACGTCGCCGTAACCGAGGGTGACAAGGTTGAGGCCGAGCTGAGGCTAGGCTGGTCGGTCAACGGCTACGGCATCGGCGACCTGATATCGAGGGTGAACACCGTTCCCGAGCAAAAGGTCGAGGCGAAAATCGCGGAGTACAGAGCAAAATACGATTTTTCCGACGACGGTATCAAATCGATACGCTACCAGGCCCGCGTGGAAGTAGCGCTCCGCGGCTTTCTCGAGGAGGGCGACTTCGGCGCGTTCACGGACACCTTCGAGGATCTGCAGGGGCTCAGAGAGCTCCCGGGCCTCGCGGTTCAGAACCTGACGGCCGACGGCTACGGCTTCGGCGCGGAGGGCGACTGGAAGACCGCGGCGCTATCGCGGGTGATGAAGCTGATGGCCGGCGGCCTTGAGGGCGGCACGGCGTTCATGGAGGACTACACCTACAATATGGAGCCAGGCAATCAGTGCGTGCTCGGCGCGCACATGCTCGAGGTCGACCCGGCCATCGCCGCGGAGCGCCCGAAGATCGAGGTCCACCCCCTCGGCATCGGAGACCGGGAGCCGCCCGCGCGCCTGACGTTTAAATGCGCGGAAGGTCCGGCGATCCTCGTCTCGCTTGTGGACATGGGCGACCGTTTCAGGATGATCGTCAACGACGCGGAGGCGTTCGCCCCGCCCTACGATATGCCCCGCCTGCCGACGGCGCGGGTGATGTGGCGCCCGCTGCCCGACCTTTCCACGTCGGCGGAGTGCTGGATTATGGCCGGCGGAGCGCATCACACCGTTTTAAGCTACCCCCTTGACGCCGGGATCATGCGGGATTTCTGCAGGATTCTCGGAATCGAGTTTCTCCATATCGGCAAAGACACGACAGCCGACGCTTTCGAAAAGGAGCTTTTCCTGAGCGAGGCCGCTTACAGGCTGAAAGCGGGTTTTTAAAAATGTACGACGAACTCAAAAAAAGAGTCTGCGCGGCAAACATTCTGCTCCATCAATACGGGCTCGCCCCGCTCACCTGGGGGAACGTCTCCGAGCTTGACGCAGAGAACGGCGTCGTCGCGATAAAGCCCTCAGGCGTGCCATACGGCGCGCTTACGCCCGACGATATCGTAATCCTCGACCTTGACGGAAACCGCGTCTGCGGCGCGCGCAGGCCGTCCTCGGACACAAAAACGCACCTCTGTCTGTACAGGGCCTTTCCGGAGGTCCGGGGGATCGTTCACACCCACTCCCCCTACGCCGCAGCGTGGGCGCAGGCCTGCAGGGATATCCCTGTCCTCGGCACGACCCACGCCGACTGCTTCCACGGCCCCGTCCCCTGCGTCAGGGTCCTGACGCAGGAGGAGACGGAGGAAAACTACGAGGGCAACACCGGCAAGGTCATCGCGGAGCATTTTAGAAGCTCCGGAATAAATCCGCTCCACATCCCCGCCGCCCTGGCCGCACACCACGGCCCGTTCGTCTGGGGAAAAAGCGGCTTTAACGCCGTCGAAAACGCCTATTCCCTCGAGGAAATCGCCAAAATGGCGCTTCTGACCGAGCGGCTAACCTTTCCAAACCCAGCCCCGGAACTCCCAGGGCACATCTTAAGCAAGCATTTCGAGAGAAAGCACGGAAAGAACGCCTATTACGGGCAGGGATGAAAAAGTAAAAAAAGCAGTACAGAGGATATACGTTAAGCGGTATATCCTCTGTTTGCTTTACGCGGATGATTTTTACTTTGCTTTGGTTCTATTTGATTATCCCCGCAAAACCGCCGCAGGGCTTCAAGGTAAAGGCGACAACCGAATTCTTGTCCACCGCAATCTCCGTTTTCTCGAGCGTGTCGGCGTCCGCGCCGTCGCGCCAGAGCGTCAGCGTGTGGTCCCCGCCGCTTAAGAAATCAAAGCTTAGCTCAAAGCTCCGCCCATCTCCCGCGTTTTGCTGGGCGGCGATAAACCAGGTGTTCCCTTTTCTGCGGACGAACGCCGCGAGCTCCGCGAAACGGCTCGATGGGAGCACTTTTGTCTCATCCCAGGTCGACGGCAGCGCGCGGATAAACGCCTCGCTTACGTGCCCGAGCAGGTTTTTCGGGTGTTCGGAGATCGTCAGAAGCGACGAGGTAAAGATCACGGTGTTTGCGAGCATATGCCCGATCGTCGCGGTTTTCTTTCTGTCCGGAACGGTGAAGCAGTAGGGCGTATAATCCGCGTCGCCGCCGATAAAACGTGTGAACGGGAGGATTGTGTTGTCGTCCGGGTCGCAGAAGGTCTGCAGGCCGCGCACCGCTTCGCGGGACAAAAGGTGCGGATAGGTGCGGGAGAGCCCGGTGGGCTTGTTCGGGTTATGGTAGATCACCATCAGCCTGTATTTTGCCGCGTCCTCGAGGAAATCGCGGTAGAAGTTGATCGTCCGCTGGCTCTCGCTCTCCAGAAAATCGATTTTCAGCCCCTTGACGCCTGCGGCCGCGCAGCGGCGGAGAAAGCGGTTCCTATAATGCTTTGAGTAAAGCCCATCTACGGAGGCGTTCCAAATCCAGACGCCGATGCCCCTTTTCTCCCCGTCCAGAACCACTTGCCGGACCTTTTCAAACGCCTTTTTCTCGGTTTTCCCCCATTTCCGCCAGCCCTCGTCGATGATATTGTAGTCAAAGCCCAGCTTTGTGCCGTATTCGTTGTACGCCATGATCGTCGAAAACTCGCTCCGGTAAGGCTTGTCGACGAAAAACGACCAGCAGGCCTTGCCCGGTTTGATCCAGTCCGCCTTCGAAAGCTCCTCCGACGGCGGGTCCGCCGAAGCTCTGATTACGTCGTTGTTTACAAGTGAATCCAGGCTGTCCTCCAGTATTACCAGTCGCCAGGGCGAGACGCAGTCTTTGACGAAAAACGCATCGCTGTCCCAGAAATGGATTTTAAAGCCGCCGCCGGTTTTCCGGAGGCACGCGCCGGCGTAATTGTAAAGGTTGGACTCGGTCAGCATCATATAGATTCCGGGTACGACAAATGTCGCCATGCAGCATATGTCTTTCCCGTATGGCATTTCGCCGGCCTTTTCACAGACCGTTTTCCCCTGCATTTTCACAAGGTCCGTCTGATAATAGCACAAAAAATCCTCCGGCACGTCAAAGGATGAGACCTCGTTTTTCACAAGCAGCCGGGTTCCCTTTTGGAAAAGATACCGAAAGCCGAACCCGCCGTTCCAGAGACGAAGCTCGATATGGTACAAAAGCCCCGTTTTTACATGCTCTACCGGGAACAGATAGCCGTTGTGCACGTCGTGGGCGACGCCCGCGCAGCCCCTGTCGGGAAAATCCTCGCATACCTCCGTCACCTCCGGCGGCGCGACACGCACGTTTTCCCCGAGGTGACAGCTCCTTGAGTCGATCCCGAGCGCCGAGGTCCTTATCACCTCCGCGCCGTTGAACCATACCCGGTAAGAAAGCTGTTTGCCCGAAATAAGCTCCGCCCTGATTTTGCCGTCCGGCGAAAAGACCTCGTAGCTCCCTTTTGCGTCTTGAAAGACGTCTTCCTCTTTTTTAGAGCCGGCGGCGGCGTTGTCGAAAATTCCCCGCACTTTAGCGATGTATTTCCCCGCCGCGCGCGCTCTCCTGCTCTGCATGTTTATCCCCTCGGATTATTGAAGTATAAGCCCTTTACCGGTTCACCGCGTAAAGGTATTCGTCGATTGTGTTTTTTACCCTGTCGCGGACAAGCGCCTCGGGGTCCGCAGAAAGGTACCCTTCCCTGACGCGGGTGTACTGGATCGGCATGTACTGGCTCAGGGCGGACATCGGGATGCCGGTTTTCCGGAGGTTTTCGATCAGGCGCGCCTCGGCCGCGCGGACGTCGGGGTTCGCGCAGTAATAGCGGACCCTGTCCGAAAAGCTGAATATCCGCTTGAACGCCTTTTCGCCCTCGGTGCCGCGGTAGTATTTCTGCCAGTGCTTCGGCTCCGAGACCATCACGCGCTCGAGGGTTTCCGCGTATTCCGAGGCTTTAAGGCCGGGGTGCATCGGGAGGATCGCTTTTTCGATCTGCGCCAGCGCCAGCATCCCCTCCCTGTAGGCAAAGGTCAGCCCCGGGCCGACCTTTAATATAGCGATGCCGTCCTCCACCATTTCCCGGAGGCTTATCTTCGTCTGATAATCCGTCGAGTGCCCCTCGAAAACGAGACCCGGGTACTCCTTCAGCGCGGAGGTCAGCGCCCCCGCCGCGCCGCGGTCGTAGGGGATGACGGAATCGTCCCCGAATTCGACCCCCGGCTGGACGATTACGCCCACCACATGCTCCCACGCGCCGCCGATGCCCGCGGCCTCAAACGCGTTTCGGAACGCCGTCACGCACGCGCGGAAATCCTCCGGGGTCGTCACGCAAACGCCGCTCTCCGCCTTTTGCGCGCCGCCCGGAATCGGGACCTCGCTGCCTATGCAGTACACCGGATGCGCGGCCTCCGGGTTTTTCCTCTGATATTCCGAAAACGCCCGCTCCGCGGTCAGCGCCAGCGCGGCGCCCCGGCGGGCAATCACGGCGTCAGGCAGGCGCGCGTTTTGATCGTCCGACGCAAGGTGCATCGACGTGTCGATATGGATCTTCGTAAAGCCCGCCAGCACATATTCCCGGACAAGGGCGTGGGATTTTTCCATCGCCTCTTTCTCCGGCTTGTTTTGCCAGATGAGCGGACCGAGATGGTCGCCTCCGAGGATCAGAGTGCTCTCCGGCAGCCCGGCTCTCTTCGCCGTCTCCTTTACGGCGCGGGCGTAGTCCGCCGGCCGCATGCCGGTGTAGCCGCCGAATTGGTTGACCTGGTTCGCCGTCGCCTCCACGAGCGCGGCCGTACCGGTCTCTTTCGCGCGTTCGCACACGGCCTCGATAACCCGGAAATTCGCGGTGCAGGCGGAGTATATGCCGGGCTTTGCGGTTTCGCTTCTCGCGTTCAATATCTCTTTTATCGGATGCATAATTATTAGCCCTTCTTATGTACGAGCCCCTCCGAAACTCCCGGAAGGGCCCGCGGTATCCTTATTTTCCGGAGATGACGACCCCGGTTGCCTTTACCCAGGGCATAATGCCCTCGCCGTTGTTTACCCGCTCCGAGGAGATCATCGTGATGTTTTTGAGCAGCGTCGCCAGGTTGCCGGAAATCATCGTCTCGCTGACCGCGTCGGTCACCTTACCGTCCTCAATCAGGAAGCTGTTCTTCGCGACGCCTGTGAAGTCGCCGTTGCCGGCGGGCGAACCCCCGGAGAAACGGTTAAGCAAAAGCCCCTTCTTGACCGAGCCGATAAGCTCGGAAAGGCTTTTATCCCCCGGATCGATGCAGTAATTTCCGCCGTAGTTCGCGGCCCTCTTCTTTCCGGTCTTCGCCGCGCCGTAGCGCGAGAGCGTGAAGTTTTTCAGAACGCCGTTTTCGATAATCGCCATGTCACTCGCGACATAGCCGTCCCCGGTGATGAAATAGCCGCCCGGCAGCTCGGGAGCCGTCGGCGTGGCGCGGAGCGTCAGTATCGGCGCGGCGACGGTTTTGCCCAGCGAATCCTTCCAGATGCTCGTGCCGTCGATATGCACCGCGTCCGACAGGAAGTTGCTTTGGATATAGTAAATAAACGTGTCGAGGCAGCCCGGCGTGATGATCAGATCGCCCTCGAACTTGCCGTTCAGAGATTTTGTGTCAATCTGCTTTTCCGTCTCCGCCAGGATAGTGCGGGCCATGCCCATCTCGATCAGCGGCTTGTCGTTCTCGGTGAAAATCGCCCCGAAGTAGTTGAAAGAGGAGGTCTTTTCACCGTCGCGGGCCATGAACATCGCGTTGTAGGAGTTCGCGCCGTCCCGCGAGGTAAGGTGCACACCGTTTGTGTTCATATACACGTGTTCGCTGAAATTATGGGAGACGGAAATCGAGTCAAAGCTGATCTTCGGGTAGTCCCGCTTGACCGAATCGATGAAGCCGCGCATCAGCGAATAGAGCGCCTCGCGGTCCGGCTTCTCCTCTCCCCGCGCAAAATCCCTGTTTTCAGTCAGCTCGGCGACCCCCTCCGCGTCGTCCGGCGTCGCGTGCGCCGACGCCTCAAGCGCGTCGGCCACGGCTTTATCGATGCTGGCCTCGTCGCAGGTGTTGAGCGAGGTGCTGCCCTTCTTTTTATCCTTGACTACCTTTATCGAAACATTGCTTGAAAACACCGTGCGGATCATGCTGATTTTACCGGACTCGTAATAGACTTCGGTATTCGCGCCGCCGCCGACCGAGCACTCGCCCATATCCGCGCCGGACTTTTTTATCGCTTCAAGCGCATATTCCGCCGTTTTTATGCAGTCCATACCCTTCTAAACCATTCCTTTCAAAATTTCATTAGGTCTCCACCCAAACCGGAAAAAGCCGCGTACCGCATCAGCGGCTGCCGGCCATCGTCTACGGCCGGCAGGCGGACATTTCCGGCGATAATTTCACACCAGTGAAATTTTCGCCTAGCGTCCCCCCACGTTAATCTTGCATTTTATAGCCGGACCGCCCATGCCCACCGGGATCATCTGCTTTTTGCCGCACATGCCAGTACAGGACCAGGATAGATCGTCCGACAGCATGTCTACGGTCTTTAAAACGTCAAAGGCAACGCCCGAGATCGTCGTATCGCGGAGAGCCCTCCCGAGCTTGCCCTTTTTTATCTCATAGCCGAAGTTGACGCCGAACATGAACTCGCCTGTGGAGTCGGCCTGGCCGTTTCCGGTCTTCACAAAGAAATAGCCGTCGTCGATCGAGGCGATCATCTCCTCGAGCTTGTTCTTGCCCGGCACGATGCAGGTGTTGCGCATGCGGATAAGCGGTTCGTCCGAAAACGAATAGGCCCTCGCGTTGCCCGTCGGCTGGTGGCCGAAGTGGGCGGCGGACTCCTTATTGTGCATGTAACCAGTCAGAATTCCGTCCTTAATCAGCACGGCGTCCCGCGCGGGTGTACCCTCGTCGTCGATGTATACGGGGACGGGGCAGCGTTTGCCGTTTACCTCATTTGCGTAGTCGATCAGCGTCACAATTTCGCTGGCGACCTGTTTGCCGAAGCAGGGGCCGCCCACCGAGCCGGACATCACAAAGTCCGCCTCGACGGTATGGCCGACCGCCTCGTGGGCGAGAATGCCCGCCAGGTCCGGGTGCAGTATAACAGTCTTATAGCCCGGCTCGGCGTAAACGCCCTCGCATTTCTGCCTGAGCTGGGTGTAAATCAAATCGATACCCTTGTAGAGATCCTTCGGGGATTTGAAGACATCGTCGAAAATCCCGTAGTCTCCGAACGGGACGAAGAGCTCGATCGGCATGCTGTCGCAGCCCTCGGCGGTCATCCCGATATAGACCGAGGATCTGGGCGTGAACGAATGGGACACGACGCCGTCGCTGGTGTACAGCAGCTTTTCCATATCGAGGCAGTTGATAATAACGTAGCGGCTCGCGAGCGAGGGGTACTTCGACGAAATATAGGAATCCAAGTCGTTGGCAAATTCGATATAATGCTTCTGCGTGACATCGTCCTCGCGGTCAAGCCCGTCGCCGCGCCTGACAGGAGGCACCGGGGCAAACCTGGCCTTGCCCAGCTTCTCGCGGCTGTCCAAGAACTCCGCGTTCTCCGTCGCCGCCCTGACAATGTCGCCTATGGCCTCTTTAGTGTACTCAGGACCCGAAGCGAAGCCGTAGGCCCCGTTTTTGACAACCCGCGCGCACAGCCCTCCGATCGAAGACGAAGAATTGGCCGTCATCGAGCCGTTAAGCAGCGTGACGCGCTTCGAAAGGTTTCTCTGCGCGCGGAGCTCTGTATAATCGGAAAAACCGTGTGCTCTGACGTAATCGTTTAAATAGTCCTGTAAAATATCCTTTCACTCCTTATCTCTGGCGGATTTATTTTAAATCGTTTCCATTATTATATTACCATTTCCGTTAAAATACAACATCCGGGACAAGATTTGCTTGACTCTCCGGGTTTTTTTGGTATACTAAAGCCGTCGGATAGCCATAGTTTGTTAAAAGGATGGTAATACAATGATTGACTGCGTTATTGTCGGCAGGGGTCCGGCGGGGCTCTCGGCCGCTCTCTATACGATCAGGTCCGGTCTTAGCACCGTTATCATCGCCTCCGGCGGCAGCGCCCTCGAAAAGGCCGCAAAGATCGACAATTATTTCGGGTTCTCCCATACGGTTTCCGGCAAGCAGCTGGTGTCCGACACCCTCTCCCAGGTCGAAAGGCTCGGCGGCAGGGTCGTCGACGCCGAGGTCACGGATATCCGCCCGAATATGGAGGGCGGATTCGACGCCGTCTGCGACAACGGCGAGACCTATTCCTGCGCCGCGCTGCTGCTGGCCACCGGAAAATCCAGAGGCCTTCCGCCGGTTAAGGGGCTCTCCCGCTTCGAGGGCGCCGGGGTCTCCCACTGTGCGGTCTGCGACGGCTTCTTCTACCGGGGCAAGACCGTGGGCGTGCTCGGCGAGGGAAAATTCGCGCTGGGCGAGTCGCGGGAGCTTGAACACCTCGCGAAAACCTGCACGATATATACCAACGGCCTGGAACCGGCCTTCGACCCCTCCGAGCTCCGCGGCATCCTCCTCGACAAAAGAAAGATCGAGGCCGTCTCGGGCGACGCAAAGCTCTCCGGCGTTGTTTTTGAGGACGGCTCCTCCGCCCCGCTCGACGGTCTTTTCATCGCCTCCGGCGTCGCCGGCAGCGGCGAGTTCGCCGCAAAGCTCGGGATTCTTACCGAAAACGGGAGCGTCGTAGTAGACAAAACCGGCGCCACAAACGTCCCCGGCATTTACGCCGCGGGAGACTGCACCGGCGCGCCCTATCAGGTATCGGTCTGCGTCGGAGAAGGTGCTCGCGCCGGACTGGCCATCGCCGAATACGTGAGAAGCAGCAGAAAAAAAGCATAAAGGCAACGAGCTAAAACGGCCGCCGGTGACTTATCCGACAGCCGTTTTTATTTTACTCTTTTTTTTCGTCCCCGTCGCCCGCTTCCGCGTCCCCGGGTTTATCCGCGTCCCCTTCCGGCTCGTCCCCGTCCTGTTCCGGGTTATCCTCGCAGTTCTCCTCGTTTTCCTCTTCCAGGTCCTCCTCGTCGTCGGCTATGCCTTTAGCCCGGCGTTCCATTTTCTCCTTTTTCGCGCGCTCGGCGAGCGCCGGAGCGACCAGGTATTTATGCATCACCGGGTATGTGGCAAACACCTGCAAAAACCATAAAAAGCTCCAGAAGAGCGAAATCATTACCAGCAGCGTAAGGGGTATCAGCTGCGGGAAGAAGACGGGGAGCAGTATCCAGAATACGATGAAAATCACGCTGGTTATCGCGGCGATCAGATTCCGCCCGAACCCGAGGATCACAAACATCCACGCGTTTTTCAAAAGCCCGCCGATCTTCAGGTTGAAGGTGACGATCATCTGGTAGATGTACCAGCGCATCAGCGCGTAGACGACAAACACCGCGACGCCGAGGATCCGGAGATAGGAGTAAATCCAGCCCGACATCCCGAGACTGTCGCCCGAATAAAGGTAGATGAGCACGCTTAAGGTGACGGCTATATCGAGAAAACCGAAGAACAGGCCCTGTTTTGCGTTTTTCCACGCCCGGACGAAGATGTCAGTGGCCCAGACATGCTCCTCGCGGGTATGGTTTCTCATGCAGTAGACGATACCGCAGGTCATCGGCCCGTAGGCGATCGCGGAGAGGACAAGAAGCGGCAGCGATACATACGAGGGCACGCTGACAATAACCGTGCTCAGTATGCTGGCCCACAGATTGCTTATCGCCACTTCGCCCTCGGCGGTCAGCTGGTTGTTCGCTTCGGTCTGCGCTTTGACCAGGTTGTCCAGAATTTCCGGGTTGACAAAGCCGACGATAAAAAAGAAAACAAAACAGATTAAAGGGAATACGACAATGAAGTACTCAATGCTGTACATCAGCATTTTGGTGAAATTCCGGAAATAGAGGCTCCAGAAGCGCACATACCCCGGTTTCGGGGGTTCGTTCTTTTCCACGCCCGGACCCGGCTTGTTATAGTCCGGTCTTAAAAACGACATAAATACCCTCCATCCTTTGTTCGCATGTCAGCCGGCGCTTGCGCCGACTCTTTATTGCCAACCCAAATTTATTACGGTATAAGCCCAGCCACCGCCGAGACCAGCGACGGCGTCATAGCCAGATCGCAGAGAAGCGCCGCGCCGGCGGAAGCGAAGGCCATAAGCGTCCTGATTGCGTATTCCTTATCGGGATAAAAAAAACGAGTACCTGCTCTGCGCCGCTCCTTTGCCAGCGTTTTCGCGTAAAAATCCGCCGACAGCAGGACAAGGCCGAACATCACGAAAATATTCCGAAGGCCGCAGACCGCCAGAGAAACCAATATGCCGTTTGACTTGCCGAGAACGGCGCAGAACGCGCATATCGTGTACGAAAAAGTAAAGCCTTTCAGGGAGAAGACGGCGGGCAGCGCGACGACGCTGTAGGTCGTCAAGCCCGCGGCGGCTGAAAACGCGATCAGCCCGAAGCATCTCGCGAAATTCGGCAAAAACGACGTGTCCAGACCGCCCGTCTTCGCCGCCATGGTGAACCGGAGAATCGCGCCGTAAAGCTCGAACGCCCCCGATTTCGTAATCCTCTCCGCCGCAAGCGCGCCCAGCAGCGCCCCTATCAGAAACGACGCCCCGAGTACCGCCGCGGACAGATTTCCGGCTGACAGCAGCTTTCCCGACGATGAAGCCAAAACCGCCACCTCCCTTACGAATATCTATTCGCAAAAGAGGCCGTTTATTAACGCCCGGCCGCCGTTTTCGTTTCCGAAGCGGGCCTACCTCTTTCCGAGCTCTCGGGAGCGCTTCTCGGCGGCCCTCAGGCCTTCGTCAAGCGCGCCGTCCAGCCCGGCGGCATCGAACGCGGCCAGCGCTGCGAGGGTGGTCCCTCCGGGAGAGGAAACGGCTTTGATCAGCTCCGCCGGCGTGCTGCCGGATTTTTCCAGCATCTCGGCGGCTCCGGCCATCGTCGACGCCGCCATCCGCACGGCGGTTTCGTAGTCAAGTCCGAGGGAGGCCGCGCTTTTCGCGAGCACCTCGGCGATCCTGTAAAAACACGCCGGACCGGAGCCGGACAGCGCCGTCACGGCGTCCATCTGCTCCTCGTCCACCTCAAAAACCTTCGCGCAGCCGGAAAAAATACCGGTAATCTCCGACTTCACGCGCTCGGGCGCGTCTCTGAAAGCGACGGCCACCGTCCCCTTCTTCAAAAGCATCGGCGTGTTCGGCATCGCTCTGACCACCGCGAGAGGTCCGCAGAGGGCACTCCAGATTTTCTCCGTGCGCACCCCGGCGGCCAGGCTCACAACCGTTTTTCCGTTGACAAATCCGCCGATATCGGCCAGGACCTCATCCATATTCTGAGGCTTTACGGCCAAAAATATTATGTCGGATCTCTCCGCGACCGCGCGATTGTCAGCGGAGGTATAGACACCCCGCTCGGTGAATTTAAAAAGCTTTTCCCCGCTCCTGTTGCTCACCGCCAGCGACGCGGGGTCCGCGCCGCCGTCCAGCAGCGAGAATACAATCGCGGAGGCCATGTTCCCGCCGCCGATAAATCCGATGTTGCTCATTGTTAATCCCGTCCTCCCGGGCATTACGATTTCCTTATTTTGCCGGAGCGTTTTCCTTAAGGTCCGCGAGCGCTATCTTTAGCGCAATCGCGCACTCAACGCGCTTGCGCTCGAGCTCGCAGCCGATCTCGTAGGTTTTGCCCATGTCTCCGTTCTGGTTGTAGTTTGCCGCGCTGCAGCCGCCCGAGCAGTAAAAGCGCGCAAAGCAGTCCCGGCATTTGTCGCGGGTGTAAATGTTTTGCGAGACAAATTCGCGCATTATGCCGCGGTCAAGCGACGACACAGGCTCGTAAATGCTGCCGAGCCTGAAATTCTCTTTCCCGACGAACTGATGGCAGGGGTAAACTCCCCCGTCCGGCGCGACGGCCACGTACTCGGCGCCCGCGCCGCAGCCGCGGAGACGCTTTATCGCGCAGGGCCCCTGCTCAAGGTCTATGTTGAAGTGAAAGAAATTAAACGGTTTTCCCTCTTTTACCCGCTCGAGCATGATTATGCAGAGCTTTTCGTACTCGGCGAAAATCGCAGGGAGATCCTCTTTTCGAAGGGCGAAACGCTCGTCCTTCGTGACGACGGGCTCAATCGATATCTGCTTGAAGCCCAGATCCGCCATATAGAGCGCATCGTTTGAAAAATCGAGGTTTTTCCGCGTAAAAGTCCCCCTTATATAATGGGTCTTGTCGCCGCGGAGTCTGACGACCTTTTGGATATTCGGGACGATCCTGTCGCAGGTCCCGCAGCCGCAGGCGTCGCGCCGTACCGCGTCGTTAACCTCCGGGCGCCCGTCCATCGAGAGCACAAGGTTGTCCATTTCACGCGCCAGATACTCGGCTTTTTTATCGTCAAGGCTGAGGGCGTTGGTGGTCAGCGTGAATCTGAAAATCTTTCCCCACTGCTTTTCACGGCCTTTCACATATTCCACCGTTTTCAGGACGGTGTCCCACGCCAGCAGCGGCTCCCCGCCGAAGAAGTCGACCTCGATGTTCGATCTCTGTCCTGAGGCCTCCCGAATAAACTCCATCGCGCGGATCGCGGTCTCCGGCGACATGATAGTACGCTGGCCGCTGTAGTTCCCCGTCCCGGCGAAGCAGTATTTGCAGCGCATGTCGCAGTCGTGGGAGACGTGCAGGCAGACCGCCTTGATCGGCGGATCCTTGTCGATCAGCCCGGTTAAGTGTTCGTATTCGTCTTTCGAAAACAGCAGCCCATCGTCATAGAGGCTTTTCAGCTCGTTATAGGCCTCGTCTATTTCGTCTCTCGGGTATTCGGGCAGCGACGCGTACGCGCTCTCCGGGCAGCTGCTCCCGAGGGGAGGCTTAAGCTCCGCCAAAAGCCGGTAAGAAAGCGCGTCCAAAATATGTACGGAACCGCTCGCGTCGTCAAGCGCGATGTTGTATCCCAGCAGGGAATAGGTATGAACCATTTGTTTGCCTTCCTTAATGGAGTTTCCTGTATAACGCCGTTACGGGTGTCCGGTATGCGGACACCCGTAATGTTAAACCGCTTGCAGGCTTATTTTAAGCTGTTGCTTATGTTCTCGCATTTCTGATTCGCGACCGTGCAGGAGGTTTTGCAGGCGGACTGGCAGGAGGTCTGGCATTCGCCGCAGCCGCCGTTTTTAACGCTCTTTTGCAGATTTTTTGAGGCAAGTGTTCTTATGTGTTTCATTTTTTATTCTCCGTTTCTTATCTTCTATTTATTTGGTATATTTGCGCCGATTATGCCCCCGACGCCACCGCCCGCCAGGCAGACAGCGGCGGGAATTATTCCTCCGCCCCCGGCGCCGGGTATCAGAGACAGAATCGACAAAATCGCCGTACAGATAACCGCTGTGACGATACCCTTTAATATACCGCGCCCGCTAAGGCTTTTTGCCGCCAGAATCCCCGAAACCAGGCCTCCGGTCGCCGCGGCCGCGTATACCGCTATGCCCGCAAGCGCCGAAAAGCTGCCGCTTCCGATGATAATCGCGGCGAAAACCACAAGGATTACAACGGAAACCAGCGCTCCCACCGCCCCGCATATGAGCAGCAGAAGAACCTTTTTAAAAAAATGCGTTCCCGCGATGTCGGTTTTATCCATATGCGACACCCCCGGTATCACTCTATTCTCCGAGGATGCGTTTTATTCCGTAAAAAGGCAATTACTGAGCGAGCTCTTTTTCGGCCGAGTTAACTGACGCGATCGCGGTTTTCAGGAATGTCATCTTGCTCTCCGCCGAAACAATCGTGACCGTATCGTCCTTGACGTTGGTGACCTTTCCGCAGACTCCGCCGATTGTGACGATCTCATCGCCGACCTTGACTGCGGAACGCATGTCCCTCGCCTGCTTGTCGCGCTTTTTCTGAGGACGTATAATCAAAAAATAAAACACCGCAACCATCGCGACGATGAGGATCAGCGTCGAGATAAGGCTGCTCTTGCTGCTTGCAGCACCCGCAGCTGTCGTCCCCTCGCCGGTCGCATAGACCGATAAAACCGATAAAAATGTAGACATATTCTCCCTCCGATATCATCATATAAATATTATACACATTCAGATTAAGCAATGCAAGAAATATTATACATCCGGGTCTGAAAAACTTATTGAATTTTCTGTAAACGATTGCCGTTTTGTAATATTACTTTCGCCCCCGGGTAACAATAAACAGCGCATCATTAAACTTAGGGGCGGTTGTTCTGAGCGCGCTGAGGGTACTTTTTACGTCAATCGCGTCCGTGCTGTATCTGTTTTTGCTCTCGAAGCTGATGGGAGAAAAGCAGATAACGCAGCTTTCGCTGCTCGACTATATCATCGGAATATCCATCGGGTCGATCGCGGCCGAAATGGCGACGAATCTCGAAAACAACCCGATCCTGCCGGCCATCTCCATGTCGGTATACGCCGGGCTGGATTTTTGCATCAGCTACGCCAACCGGAAATCGCTGAAAATCCGGCGCTTCATCAACGGAAGACCTCTTGTGCTGATGGACGGCGGAGTTATCTACCGGGAGAACTTCAAAAAGGCGCGCCTTGAGCTGGGCGATTTTCTCACGTTCTGCCGGGCCGCCGGCTATTTCAACCTCGACCAGATCCAGACGGCGGTAATGGAGCACAGCGGACAGATCAGTATTCTCCCGAAAGCGTCCCGCCGGCCGGTCACACCCGCCGACTTAGGGATCGAAGCCCCGGAGGAACACCTTGTTCTCACGGTGATCTCGGACGGTACCGTCAATGTAACAAACCTCCACCCAGCCGGAAAAAACGAGGCCTGGCTCGCCGGCGAGCTGAAAAACCGTGGGTACCGCGCCCCCTCCGACGTGTTTTACGCGTTTATCGACGCCGACCGGCTCCATCTCTATCCGATGATACCAAAAAATCCTATCTTCCCCGATTTCGAATAGCACTTGAAAAAAAGTGAGCAAACTGATAGTATAATAGCGGGTCGAAAAATCTGCGGGTACGGGAGCGGATCGGTGTGGATTCCCGACTTTTTAAGAAATGCTCGGATTTTGCCTCGCATATCGGCGCGCTCTGCCGTATGGAGACGCGCGTTTTCGACATGCGCTTTTCCGGCGATTATTCCGGCTTTTGCGCCGCCTGCACGTATCCGAAATGCAGACAGTCCGACACCCACCTCTACGGCTGCAAGGAGTCCTACCGCTGGGACGGAAAATACATCTACTACTGCCCTCTCGGCCTCGTTTTCGCCGCATCCCCCGTACTCTCCGCAGACGGCGGCATGGAGGGCGCGCTGATCGCCGGACCGATGGTCATCGGCGACATAAAGGACACGCTCGACCTTCTGCCGGACGAAAATATGCTCTCCGCCGTAGGGACTCTCCCGACCTTCGAGCCCGCAGATGTCACCCATCTTTCGGAGCTTCTGGCCGCGTCGGCCGCCTATGTCTCCGGGACTGTCAATAAGCCCTCGTCAAGCTTCGTATACGAGCAGGAAAAGCTGCTCAAGGCGGCGTACGCCGCGCGGGAGCGCAGGCTGAAGGGCGAAAACCCCTATGAATTTCAGCTGGAATACGAGAACAAGCTCTCCGAGCTGATCGCCGCTCGGGACAGAAACGGCGCGCAGGCGCTGCTAAACGATATCCTCGGCCATATTTATTTCACGTCGGATTTCGATCCCGACGTCGTAAAAACCCGGGCGCTCGAGCTAGCGTTCGTGATGACCCGGGCCGCCATCAAGGCCGGCGCGGACTCGAGGGAGCTTTTTTTATACAACTCCGAGAACTTCTCCGAATTTCAGAGCATGACCTCGCTGGATGAGTTGAGCGTGCGCCTGGGCGTGATGCTGCGCAGATTCATCTCCTACGCGTTCGATTTCAGGCAGATCAAGCACTCCGACGCGGTCTTCAAGACGATTGAGTATATCAGAAAGCATTGCAGCGAAAAAATCAGCCTCGACGACATCGCGAAAAACGTCTTCTTGAGCAAGTCGTACATAAGCGCGATTTTCAAGGAGGAGACGGGCAAAAGCATCGTCGAACAAATCAACGAGTCCCGCGTCGAGAAGAGCAAGAAGCTCCTCTCGGACAAATCCATCAGCCTTTCGGACATAGCGGGTTTGTGCGGCTTTGAGGATCAGAGCTATTTTACAAGGGTTTTCCGCCGGATTACGGGCGTCACTCCCAAAAAGTACAGGGACAGCGTCAAAAAGGAGCTGTAGCCCGGCGCGATTGGCGTGTTCGGGTGTGGCTCCTTTTTATTTTAGGGATCGAGGTTGTAAATCGGCGCGATCGCCTTTCGCCCTCTCAGCACTAAACCTATCAAAGTTTATCTTATCTTATATGGCAAGTCAGCGATTTTTATGGTAAAATATCATATGAAAGCGGGCGTCCGGCGTCGCGGCGGGTCCGGAATGCGGCCGCCTTTAATTGTCAGTGCTCCAGGTCTATCTGGCTGATTGCAACGTATAATTCTCTCGCTGCGAATCAGTTTTATATAGAAGTCAACATACTACGGAGGTAATAAAATCATGTTCGAAAAAATGGCGGAAAATCTGAAACAAAATCAGAAAAAGATTGTCTTCACGGAGGGTTCTGACCCCCGTATTCTCGAGGCGGCGCATCGCCTATTTAAGGAGGGCATCCTGAAGCCGGTCCTTCTCGGCAACGCCGCTGAGATAAAGGCCGCGTCCGTGAAATACGGCTTCCCCGTCGACGGCATGGAGATTGTCGACCCGCTCGACTACCCCGATTTTGAGGCGATGGTGGCGCTGATGGTCGAGCTCAGAAAAGGAAAGATGGACGAGGCGGCCTGCCGCGCATCCCTGAAAAAGTCAAACTATTTCGGCACCATGCTGGTCAAGATGGGCAGGGCTGACGCCCTGCTGGGCGGAGCTACCTACTCCACGGCTGACACCGTCCGCCCGGCACTCCAGATCATTAAGACAAAGCCGGGCAACAAGATCGTCTCGAGCTGCTTTATTCTCCGCCGCGAAAAGGATGGCGCCGACGAGCTCTACGCGATGGCCGACTGCGCGATCAACCTTGACCCCGACGCGGACCAGCTGACCGAAATCGCCGTCGAAACGGCCAGAACCGCGCGGCTGTTTTCGATAAACCCCCGGGTGGCGCTGCTGTCCTACAGCACCCTCGGTTCCGGCAAGGGCGACTCCGTCGACAAAATGCGCAGCGCCGTCGATAAGCTCAAGGCCCTCAATCCTGACTTCCCGTTCGACGGCGAGCTGCAGTTCGACGCCGCGTTCTCTCCCACCGTGGCTAAGACCAAGGCTCCGGCCTCAAGCGTCGCCGGCAGAGCCAACACCTTCATTTTCCCGGACATCGACGCTGGCAACATCGGCTATAAAATCGCACAGCGCCTCGGCGGCTTCGAGGCCTACGGCCCGATTCTCCAGGGCCTTAACGCTCCGATCAACGACCTCTCAAGGGGCTGCAACGCCGAAGAAGTCTATAAAATGGCAATTATCACCGCAGCGCAGGTCTAAAGCATCGTCCGGCCGAGTTTCCCGCCCTGTTGGCGGACTCCATAGAAAAATTTACAGGGCATCAGCTTCTTAAGAACGGTAAAATTAAAGGAGGAAAGATCATGAACAAGGAAAACATCATCGTTATCAGGAACGCCAAAAGAAGAGAAAACGCCGACGAGCTCCAGAAGGTGCTGACCGAGTACGGCTGCATAATCAAGACTCGCCTCGGTCTGCACGAGGCGGGCGACGCCTGCTCGAACACCGGGCTGATTATCCTCCAGCTCACGGACGAGTCGGAAGAAATCGCCAAGCTCGAAAAGGCGCTTTCCGCCCTGGAGGGCATTACCTATCAATCCGTACGGATCTGACCCGGGCAGAAATATGCTATAAAGGAGCTGCGCGCGCGGTGAACGCGCTGCGGCTCCTTTTTTTAGCGGCATATTTTACCTCTTGGCTGCCATTTTTTACCTGTTGCCGCCCGAAAATGACCGGATGCACGAAAGCTATTTTCATATCCGAAAAAAGGTGCTATACTTTTTACCGTAAGAGGTGATCTAATGAAGGTTCGCATTGAGGTGGCTGACAATCTCGCGGAAGACGAGGTATTGATCCGCTGCGGCCGGGTGGACGAATCGATCCGCAGGATACACCAATTCATTCTTGAGCAGTCTAAATCCGGACCGAAGATCACGTTCTACAAGCAGAATCAGGCGTACTTCTTCCCGCTTGACGACGTGTTGTTTTTTGAGACCACGGGCGAGAAGGTCTTCGCGCACACGGCCGGAGACGCCTACCAGATCAAATACCGGCTGTATGAGCTGGAGCAGATGCTTCCACGGAATTTCGTCCGCGCGGCGAAATCCGCGATTGTGAACGTCCGCTGGGTCTACTCTGTTACGCGGAACCTCACGGCGTCGAGCCTGATCCAGTTTACCGGCAGCCACAAGCAGGTCTACGCTTCCCGGTATTACTATAAGGAGCTGCAGCAGCGCCTGCAGGAACGGGGCAGATTTGAGAGGTAAGCCGTTTTATCTTCGCATTTGGAAAGGATTGATATCTATTATGAAACGCAGAAACCTGTTCTGGGGAATTTTCTTTTTGGCCGCGGCGGTTTTCGTAATCGCTTCGGCAGTGGGCGCGTTCGTCCACTTCGGCTTCTGGAGCATCGTCGCCACCGTGCTTCTGGCGGCCGTCTTCTTCAGCAGCCTGATCGACCTGAATTTTTTCGGCATCTTCATCTCCGCGGCGCTGCTCTACCTGATTTTCGAGCAGCCGTTCAACCTCTACCCGCTCACCTTCTGGCAGCTTATTCTGGCGGCGATCCTCGCATCCATCGGACTGAGCACCATTTTCCACAGCCATCGCCGGTGGGGCCGCTCGCGCCACTACTCTCCGCAAGGCAGCAAAAAAGCGGTTGAAAAAATAGACGGCAACGACATCTATACCCGCTCAAGCTTCAACGAATCCTGCAAATACCTCCATTCCGACAGCCTTAAAAAGGCCCATCTGGTCTCCTCGTTCGGCAAGCTCAGCGTCTACTTCGACCAGGTCCAGCTGAGCCCGGAGAGCGCCGAAGTCCGGGTGGACGTCAGCTTCGGCGAAATGGTGCTCTATCTCCCTAAAAACTGGAACGTGGAGAACTACGTCGAGACCGGGCTCGGCTCCGTCAACGAGGATGTCAGAAGCGATGCATTAGACGAAAGAGCTCCGAAGCTGAAGCTTTCGGGCAGGGTGTCCTTCGGCCAGCTCGATATCCGCTATATCTGAGCACAAACCGCGGACCAAAAAAGGTCAACAGGGCTCAGCCGTAAAAGCAGGTAAAAAACAGGCCGGCGCGGGAGTGAACATCCCGCGCCGGCCTTTCCAACTGCAAAAAGGACAACGCTTGTCCGGCTGATTAACTACGCTTTGACTAACGCGTTATAACGGAGTGCAATGCTGCTTTTCTTGTTGGCTGCGTTGTTTTTATGAATAATACCCTTGGCGGCAGCCTTGTCAATCGCCTTAATCGCGGACGTCATTTCGGCGGCGGCTTTGGTCTTGTCGCCCTGATCGCAGGCTACGGTAAATTTCTTGATTGCCGTCTTGAGCGATGATTTAATCATACGATTCTGCAATGTCTTGACGCTTGTTACCAGAACACGCTTTTTTGCGGATTTAATATTCGCCATTCCATGTACACCTCCTTAAATCAAATCACCAGTAATAAGTATTATATCACATCAAAGTCCGATATGCAATACATTTTTGAAATTCCGGCTCAATTTTCGCGCTACAGGTCGGACTTCAGCGCCATGTCGCCGTGCTTAATCCAGCCGGCCTTGCGCATCGCCTCGCTCACTCCGAGGGAGATAACCGCGGGCAGCGCGATATGCACCACCAGAATCGACAGCAGCGTGAACGCGGGCGATACTCCTGCGTCGGTCATCGAGGCGTAGGTCGCAAACTGTCCGACAAGCCCGCTGGTCCCCATGCCCGCACCCTCGGCGTAGGTCGTCATTTTAAAGACCTGCGTCGAGAGGGGCCCGACAACCGCGGAGGCGACAATCGCCGGCAGCCAGATCTGAGGGCGCCTGACGATGTTGCCGACCTGCAGCATCGATGTTCCGAGCCCCTGGGACAAAAGCCCGCCGAACTTATTCTCACGGTAGCTCGCCACGGCAAAGCCAACCATATTCGCCGAGCAGCCGGCGACGGAAGCGCCCCCGGCGAGCCCCGCGAGGCCGAGGGAGATTGCGATTGCCGCGCTGGATATCGGCGCTGTCAGAATCATGCCCATCACCACGGACACTACAATCCCCATCAGGATCGGCTGCAGCTCCGTCGCCCGCATCACAAATTCCCCCAGCGCCGTCATCAGACCGGAGATATACGGCCCTATAAAGCTCCCGGCGAGGCAGCCCGGAATAATCGTCATAATCGGCACAAGCACGATATCGACCTTCGTCCTCCCGGCAAGCAGATTGCCGATTTCCGCTCCGAATACCGCGGCTACGTATGCGCCGAACGGTCCGCCCGCCTGGTACGCGAACGCGCCGACGGCTATGTTCGAGAAGATGACCAGCGGCTTCTCCTTCAGACCGTAAGCGATCGCGGCGCCGATCGCGCCTCCGGTGACGAGCCCGGCCTTCGCGGCCGCGGCGAAATCGCCGAGCTTGGAGAGCCCCGGGATTTTAGCGAACTGCTCAATAATCAGCCCGATAATCAGCGACGAAAACAGACCCAGCGCCATCGCCGAAAGCGCATCTATAAAATATCTTTTCGCGAGCCTGCCGATTATATTGCCTGTGTTTTTTTCTCTTGCCATGACCCCGCCTCCTTTTAGTCGAACTAAACCTCGGTGGTCCAGCCGAATTTATCCGGCAACCTGCCCCACTGAATGCCTGTCAGATTGTCAAACAGCCATTGTGAGACGGAGCCTATCTGCCCGTTGTTGACCTTGATTTTTTCCTCTCCGATCTTGATCTCGCCGACCGGCGAAATAACGGCGGCAGTGCCTGTGCCGAAGATCTCCTCAAGCTTGCCGGCCTTCGCCGCTTCATCGATCTCTTTGAGCGCGAGGCGGCGTTCGGAGACCCTGTAGCCGTTGGCGCGCAGAAGCTCAAGGCAGGATTTACGCGTGATGCCGGGCAGAATGCTGCCCTCAAGGGCCGGCGTGACTATTTCTCCGTCAATCTTAAAGAAGACGTTCATCGTGCCGACTTCCTCGACGTACTCGCGGTGCACGCCGTCCAGCCACAGAACCTGCTCGTAGCCGGCCTCGTGGGCAATCACCTGGGACTTAATCGAGGCCGCGTAGTTGCCGCCGCACTTCGCAAAGCCCGTGCCGCCCCTGACGGCGCGGACGTATTCAGTCTCGATATAGATTTTGACAGGGTTGAGTCCGGTGGAGTAGTAGTTGCCGACCGGCGACATGATTATGATGAACAGGTATTTATCCGAAGCACGCACGCCGAGGTACGGGTCAGTCGCGATCATGAACGGGCGGATGTAGAGCGAGGAGCCCGGGTTTGTGGGTATCCAGTCGATATCGGTGCGCACAGCCGTTTTTACGCATTCGACCCAGAAATCCACGTCGATCAGGGGCATGCAGAGCCTGTCGCAGGTGTTGTTCATACGCTTAGCGTTTTCCCACGGGCGGAACAGCAGCGTTCTGCCGTCCGATGTATGGTACGCCTTAAGGCCCTCGAAGTTCTCCTGCCCGTAATGGTACACCATTGCGGACGGATCGAGGGAAATCGGCGCGTAGGGTACGACGCGGGCGTCGTGCCAGCCGATTTTACGGTCGTACTCCATAACGAGCATATGGTCCGTAAAGATTTTTCCGAATCCCAGCTCCCCGGTCGGCTTTGCCTTTGCCTTATCCGGCGAAACGCGTTCAATTTTGATTTCCATCCACATATACCTCCAAAAATGATAACTCAAAAGAAGAAAGACGCCGCCGCGCCATAAATACAGTTCCGGTGCTTCGGACGGTTTTTTTAATTGAGTTTAACCTGATACTTTGAAAAATAAACCTTTTCGACGGGTTATCTTTTCCGTGTATAATACCACTCTCCGCCGTCTTTTACAATAGACAAATCGTCCAATTGTGCAAAATCGAGTGCGCGTTGCGTTATTGACTTTTTCGCCGCGCTACCATATAATTTTTCTGAAACCGATAAGAAAAGACCGTTGCCCCGGAAATCTTTATGCTTTGAGCCGCCGCTTTGCGGCAGAATGGAGATTAATATGGATTATGTCGAGCAGTTGTCGGAACATATACATTCTTTAAAGGTCGTTTCTTCGCACAGCCATCATCTGCCCTGGGAGCTCTGCCGCGGAAAAGGGCTTGACGAGCTCTGGGAGAACACCTACGTGGTCTGGGCGGCGCGCCCGCCGAAAATCGCCGATACGGAAAAATGGCGCGAATACCTGAAAAGAAACGGGACAAACAGCTTTCTCCGCTGGATTTTCCCGGCGTTCGGGGAGGTTTACGGAATCGCCTTTTGCCCCGAAAACCTGCCCAAGCTGGACGCCGCGGTCCGGGCAGCCTACGATGACCCCGCGTTCCCGCTCAAAATCCTCACCGAAAACTGCCGTTTTGAAAAGGTCGTCAACGAGCGCCAGCCGAACCCAGGAGACAATCTCGGCCACCCCGAGCTGTTCTCGCCGAGCTTCCGGTGCGACTGCTTTTTCTCCGGCTACCGGAAGGACAAGCCCGAGCCCAACGGCTTTTACGCCTGGTCCCTTTTTGAAAATCAGAACATTAAAACGATGGACGAGTACCTCGCCGAGATGCGCTCGGCGATAAAAGCGAAAAAGGAACGGGGCTGCGTCGCTCTGAAGGTCGCGATCGCCTACGAGCGCCCGCTTACCTTCGAAAACACGGACCTTAAAAAGGCCTCCGCCGCGCTGAACAACGAAAACCCGGCGGAATCCGAGCTTTTCGCCTTCGGCGACGCGGTGATGTTCGCGCTCGCGCAAATCGCGGCAGAGCTTGGCATGCCCCTCCAGATTCACACCGGCACCGGACAGTACGACAGGACAAATCCGATCGGCCTTTTGAAGCTGATCCGCAAAAACCCCGCCACGAGGTTTCACCTGCTGCACGGCGGTTTCCCGTGGGTGGACGACACCTACGCGCTGCTGTCTGCGTTCCCGAACGTGTACTCCGACACCTGCTGGATTCCCTACCTCTCGACCACCGCGGCGCGGACTTATATCAAAACCGCCCTCGAGGTGTCGGACTGCCACAGGCTGACCTGGGGTGACGACGCCTGGCGTGCCGAAGACAGTCTCGGCGCCCTCCGGGCGATGGAGCACGCGCTTTCCCTCGCCCTCGCCGACATGATCGCCGACGGCGCAATTGATCTGGACTACGCAAAATACATCGCCGGGCGGATTATGCGGGACAACTCAAAGGACCTTTTCGGCATTTAGCTCCGTTATCGGAGCCCCGTCCGCTTTTCGGCTTATAAAAATTATTGCGCCAAAACGCTGCTCGATGCGTTATGGCGCAATGTTTTTCGCAGGGCAGCGGGTATCCGGGACGCTTCCTGATTGGGCGCGCAAAAACGGCCTCCGCCTTTTTTGCGCTACAATACCACGCTTCCGAGCAGTTCTCCTATGCTCCCGTAAAGCCTTAGGGTTGCGAGCCCGTCGTAGGGGGTTTCGGATTTATTGATCAGCACAAGGTTTTTCCCGTGGAAAAAGTCGATAAGCCCGGCCGCCGGGTAAACGGTCAGCGACGTGCCGCCGACTATCAGCGTGTCCGCAGCCCGGATCAGCGAAATGCTCCCTGAAACCGTGTCGTCGTCGAGCGCCTCGCCGTATAGGACGACATCCGGCTTAATTATACCGCCGCAGGCACACCGCGGCACGCCTGCGGCGTTCAATACATCCTCAAGCGGGTAGGCCTTACCGCATTTTACGCAGTGATTCCGGTGGATTGAGCCGTGGAGCTCCTTAACGCTCCGGCTGCCTGCCGCCTGGTGCAGCCCGTCGATGTTCTGGGTGACGACGCCCCTGAGCTTGCCTGCGCGCTCAAGCTCGGCAAGCTTTATATGCGCGGCGTTCGGCTTTGCGTCCTTATAGACCATGTGCTTTTTATAAAAATCGTAGAACTGCTCAGTGTGCTCAAAGAAAAAGTCGTGCGAAAGGATTCGCTCCGGAGGGATTCTCCCCTCCGCCCTGGTGTAGATCCCCTCCGCGCCCCTGAAATCCGGGATGCCGCTCTCCGTCGAGACTCCGGCCCCTCCGAAAAACACGATGTTTCCCGACGCGCGGATGATTTTCGAAAGCTCATTGATTTCCGTACTAAAGACCTCCGTTTATTCCGGCTTTATCCGTTTATCCGACGGAAAATAAAAAGCCGCCCCGACACGGGACGGCAGGTCTATCGCTTGATATTCAACCTGCCGTCCGCAAAATCGTTGCGCTCGTTTCGTTACGGCGTAGATTGTTTGTTGGAAACTGTCTCGTAATTCTCCGGCATAATAAATTTCGAAATGTAGTCGATTGTGAAGCGTACTCCCCACTCGCCCCTGAGATCGCTCCAGATATGCGAATGCGGCTCAATGCTGAGAACGCCGTTATAGTTGCAGGCATACAGCATGTCCATGATCGCGCCCCACGGTGTCAGGTCAAGACCGGCCGGCGGGTTGTCGAAACGCTTTCCGCCGATATAGATGGAGCCCTTGACATGGAAATGCCCCACATACTTGCCGTAATCCCGGAGCTCCGCGAGGGGGTCGTTTCCCCTCTCATAGCAGTGGGACGGGTCGTATTTTATTCCGAGCCCGGGCACCCGGGGCAGCACCGCGTCCCAGCCTTTGGGACTGTGGATGAAATTGCCCCAGTCGCAGTTGTAAAGCAAAAGCCTCACGTTCCGCTCTTTTGCGTAGGCCGTGAGCTTTAAGAGATATGACACGGCGATTTCCACGTTCTCCTCAAAGCTCTTGTCCGGCACGGCGTTGACTCCGCATACATAGACCGGCGAGCCGATCTTCGAGCAGGCGCCTATCATCGCGATATCGGAGTTGTACTCGTCCTCGTTGACTCTGCCGTCCTTCAGTATGCGCTCCGTACCGAAACGGCCGATCGAGCAGACATGGACACCGTATTTTTTCGTATAGCCGAAAATTTCGCCGCTTCTCGCGGCAAATTCGTAAGCATCTATATCGACATTGACATTGAATTCAATATTCGAAAGTCCCAGCTTGGTGACATAGGCAAAGCCTTCGTCGTTCCAGTCCCCGATAATACCCAGCTGCATATGCAATGTCTCCTCCCGTTTAAAAAAGCCATCAAAACAGCGCATGCCTTTTGCGCCATGATAATTATACCAGATCGCGCCTTTTCAAGTCAACCGCAATTTTGCCCTTCTCGCCGATGTAGGTTTGTCAATGATATGTTACACCGAGGGACAAAAAATCAAGGAGCACCTTTTTGGG
>JAPXRI010000036.1:0-28024 GCA_033813635.1 Bacillota bacterium | reverse complement strand
TATAGATACAAATCCACAGTGCTTGTACTGATTATATCGCAGGTAGCTACTCCTGCCATATAACATTTTGAAGAAAGGAGAAATAATTAAAACCACCCCTTTCGAGATGGTTTTAATTATACGTGAGGTTATTATGGTATTAAACATAGGCAAGAGAATTGCGGAGTTCAGAAAGGCCAAAGCGGCGTCACAGGAGCAGCTTGCGGATTTCGTTGGCGTTTCCGTCGCCGCAGTCTCAAAATGGGAGACCGGGAGCTCGTACCCGGACATTACGCTGCTGCCGGCGATCGCGGAATTTTTCGGCGTGTCGATCGATGCGCTGATGGATTACTCGGTGACAGCCGACGAATACGAGGAGATCAGGAGAAAGGCGAACGCCTATGACGAGGCCGGGGATTTCGGCGCTGGGATAGGGTTTATCGAAAAGGCGCTGAAAAAATACCCTAACGATTTCAACATGACGCTTTCGCTGGCGGGGCTGAAGTACGCAAAAGGGACGTCGTCGTCCGGTGTGTGGGAGAGCTGAAAGTAAAAAAACATCCAACGAGTGACGCAGAAAATCAAGTTTGTTTGAGGTACTAAGTAATATTAAAAGCCGCGGCAAACGCTTAATGCGCAGTGCCGCGGCTATTACTTAAATCAGCTTGCCGCCTATCAGATATCTCGGCTCATGATTACGACGCTCCGCTTTTTACCGTCGAGAACGCCGGCGTTTCTAAAGGTGCCGACGATGACAAAACCGCAGCGTTCGTGAAATTTGACGGACAAGACGTTTTCGCTGTCTATCCAGGCCGTGAGTGTATATAGTCCGCTCTTCTCCGCGGCCTCAAACAGCGCGCGCATCAGCGCGCCGCCGATCCCCCTGCTCTCAAAGCCGGGTTTTACGTAGATGCTGTCCTCGGCGGTTTTATCGTACCCAGAATGGGGGCGGAAACATGAGAGCGAGGCGTAGCCGACGAGCGCGCAATAGGGCGGCGCGATGTGTTCCGACAGCCACGCCTTAGCGCGGGCAAGGTCAAGCAGGGTTCTGTCCCAGATATATGAGGAGTTTTTACGGTAGTAATTCATTATTTCCATAAGCTGGGGAAGGTCTTCTTCCCGCACCGGGCGTATCAGCATTGGGACGCACTCTTTTCATCAGTAATAGGATATCGGTTATTATACCAGGGATTATACTGCGCGTCAAATTGATTGCCAACGGCGCGCCCGTGTGGTAAAATAAATAAACGCATTTTTGCTTGACGGGAGAGCGCGATGAAAAAGAGAGTTGTTTTATTTGACCTTGACGGAACCGTGACCGATCCAAAGGCTGGTATCACCCGGTCGGTCAGGTATTCGCTTGAGAGCTTCGGAATAACCGTGGAAGATCCCGATTCGCTGACGGCGTTCATCGGTCCGCCGCTGGCCGAATCCTTTAAAAAGCTCTACGGCTTTGACGACGCGCAGGCGGAGCGGGCGATCGCAAAATACCGGGAGTATTTCGCGCCGAAGGGGATTTTCGAAAACACGCTGTACGACGGCATGGACGTCCTTCTGCGGAGATTAAGCGAAAAGGGAGTGGTTCTGGCCATCGCTACGTCGAAGCCGGCAGTGTTCGCGGAGCGGATTCTCTCGCATTTTGAAATCGACGCTTATTTTTCGTTTGTCTCCGGGAGCGAGCTGGACGGCAGGCGGGTGAAAAAGGGAGAGGTCATCCGTTACGCGCTCGACACTCTGGGCCTTTCGTCTCCGGAAAGCGCCGTGATGGTGGGAGACAGGGAGCACGACGTTATCGGGGCGAGAGAAAACGGCGTAGAGAGCGTCGGCGTGACCTACGGCTACGGGAGCCTGCAAGAGCTGACCGGCGCGAAAGCGACGTATATCGCCGGCAGCGTCGCCGGGCTTTCGGAGCTGCTCGATAATATAACTTAAAAAGCCTGCCCGGAACAAATCAACTCGTTCCGGGCTTTTATATTAGCCTTTTGCAGCGTGGCGCAGCAGGTAGCTGTTAAATCACCGATGTTCGTTTCCCGCATATTATGTAGCATACCTCATTTGGGTATATTTTCAAAGGGGTGTGGTGATATGGGCTTTAGAGGTTGCTTCTGCGGCAGACATCGGAGAAGAGACAGAGACCGGGACAGGGACAGAGACCGGGGCAGAGAAGGGATAAGGGATATCAGAGAGGGGATACACGACATCCGCGAGGGGATTGAGGATATCCGCGAAGGGCTCGAGGATATCCGCGATTCAGATTGCCGGGAAGGAATACGAAATATTCGCGAGGGAATTCGCGATATCAGAGAGGGTCTGCGCGACATTATCGAGGGTTTGAGGGATTTGCGTTTTGACCTTGACCGCGACGACAGGAGAGATATCAAAGAAGGCATAAATGATATCCGTGAAGGCCTCAGAGACGTTGAGAAAGGTCTAGCCGACATCCTGAGGGGCGATGTACGCGAGGGAAAACGGCGCATTAACGAAGGTCTCCGCGATATTGAAGAGGGTCTGCGTGATATAATAGACGGCCTGGGAGATATACTGCGCGATAATTTCCGCAGAAGGTCCGACTGCATGCCGGATTTTGTATAGGGAAGCGCATAAGTAAACAGTGACAATCAACAGCCGGCGGTAATTAAAGCCGGCTGTTATAAATATGGGCGGTGAATTCTGTCGAATAATGCCGAAATATGTCACTTCGGCTGTGGCGGTGAATATTATGTTAATACCGGCGGTAATTCTTTCCGGTAAAATATATTTGAAAGGATTATTTAGATGGGAGAATGCAAGAAAAATGAAGCCTGCAGGGGCTGCAATGTATCGATTGCAGTTTTTTGCAACGGCGAAGAGAAAAAACCGCTCTGGCAGAAAGACGATAAATCGGATTACGGAAGAGAATATGACTGCAAGGATGAATATAAGGAAAAGCGTGACGAAGACAGCTGCTGCAATGTAGACATCAAGGTATTCTGCGCCGGCGGCGAGAAAAAACAGCTCTGGCAAAAAGACGATAAGTCGGATTGCGGAAAAGAATACGACGGCAGGGGCGACTACAAGGAAAAGCGCGATGACGACAGGGGCTGCAACGTAGACATCAAGGTGTTCTGCGACAAAGATGAAAAAAAGTCGCCGCTCTGTAAAAAAGAATTCGATAAGGAAGACTGCTCGGATTACGGAAGAAAATATGACGATAGAGACGGAGATCGGGGTTATGAGCCGCGGGAAAAAAAGGGCTTTGATCACCCCGATGTTTGCATGCGGTGGCCCAAGTACTCCTTTGTAAAATAAGTCTGTTTATCTTTAATAGCAGGGCAGGATTGACGCCTGCTCTGTTGCTTTTAATAAACGGATGTGCGAAACGTTAATTACGCAAAACAACGATTATCGCAATTAAAATAGAGAAAACAATTGAATGTTAAATTAAAGTGTTATATAATTTCACAAGGCTGTTGCGAAAGGGAGATATAGCGCGATAAATACCAGTTAATTTACATTAATGTGTTGCTGTAAGAGGGCAGTTTTTTTGATATGTTTCCCAAAGAGTCAGAAGAAAATACAGAAAATCAGATTTGCGGAGCCGATATGTTATGCTTGAAAAAATGGGCGAATTCTTTGACAAACGACTGAACGAATACGAAGAACATCAGTTGAATTGTATTGACTTGGCGCATGAGTTTTATACATATACCGCCAGGAGTCTTCCTATGCATCTCGGCTGTAGAATTATTGACCTTGGCTGCGGAACCGGATTGGAGCTGGACGAATACTTCCTCTTGAATCCATCGGCGAAGGTTACCGGTATCGATTTGGCCCCCGGTATGCTTGACAGACTACGGAAAAAGCACCGTGATAAGGAATTGACATTGATTCTCGGATCATACTTCGATATTCTCTTCGGATAGCCCCCGCCCTCGATCAGCAGCTGGGTATCGCATTTGTAGTCAAGCATGTTTACCTTGCTTTCCGGCCTTTATAGGCCCCAGATTTTCTGGTTGTACTCGGCGATGCTCCTGTCAGACGAGAAAAAGCCCGAGCGCGAGATGTTGATGATCTCCTTTTTCAGCCACTCCGTGCGGTTTTCGTACAGCGCGGTCAGAGCAGCGTGGGTTTTCGCGTAGCTTTGAAAATCGGTCAGGCAGAGATACGGATCGGGCATGCCGCCGTCGCCGTATAAAAGGTAGTTCATCAGCGCGCCGCCGGAGGAGGAAAACGCGCCGCCACCCAGCGAAAAGACGGTCTCCCGGAGTCGCTCGTCCTCTGCGCAGAGCTGCTCCGGCGTTTTGCGGCCGTATCTGAAGGCGGCTTCGACACCCGCCGCGTCTAGTCCGAAGATGAAGATGTTATCCGGACCCAAAAGCTCGAGCATCTCCACGTTGGCGCCGTCCTTTGTGCCTATCGTGAGAGCGCCGTTTAGCATCAGCTTCATGTTGCCGGTGCCGGAGGCCTCCTTGCCGGCAAGGGAGATCTGCTCGCTGATATCCGCTGCGGGGATGATGACCGCGGCGGAGGAGACGCTGTAGTTTTCCACAAAGACGACCTTTAGGTATTTGCTTGCGGCGGGATCGGCCCCGATCAGGCGGGAGATGCCGTTGATAAGCGAGATGATCTGCTTTGCCCGCGCATAGCCGGGGGAGGCTTTTGCCCCGAAGATAAACGTGATCGGTCTTTCGGGGTAAACGCCGTTTTTTATCCCGCGGTAGAGGTAGAGGATGTGCAGCGCGTTCAGAAGCTGGCGCTTATACTCGTGCATGCGCTTAATGTGCACGTCGAAGATCGCGTCGGGGTCCACGCTGACGCCGCTTGTTTTCATCAGATAGTCGGACAGCCGGCCTTTGTTTTTACGCTTGACCGCCTCGATTCCGGAGCGGAAGCCCGGGTCGGAGGCGTATTTTTCAAGGCCGGCGAGCCTTGACAGGTCTGTCGCGAAGCCGTCGGAGCCCAGCGCCCCGCGTATCAGCGAGGAAAGCTCCGGGTTTGTCTGCAAAAGCCATCTCCTTGGCGAGACGCCGTTTGTGATCGGGATGATTTTTCCGGGGTCGAGGGTGTCAAACTCCGGAAACAGCTTAGCCCTCAATATTTCGGTGTGGAGCCCGGATACGCCGTTTACCTTTTTGCTAGACGCCGCGCAGAGGTTTGCCATGCGCACATGGCCGCGGCTGATAATGGCGGTTTTGTCGAGTGCCGGGCTGTTATGCTCCCCGAAGCGCGCCGAAACGCGCAGCCTCAGGCGGCGGTCTATCTCCCTGATAATCATCATAATCCTCGGCAGCAGGCTTTCGAGAAGGCTGACAGGCCAGACCTCCAGCGCTTCGGACATGACCGTATGGTTCGTATAGGAAAAAACCGAGGTGCAGATATCCCACGCCTCGTCCCAGCCGAGGCCCTCCATATCGACGAGCAGGCGCATCAGCTCGGCGATTGCGAGCGAGGGGTGCGTGTCGTTAATCTGGATCGCGACCTTGTCCTTAAGCGCTCCAAGGGGGAGCCCCATCGCCTTATGCCTTTTAAGCATGTACGAAAGCGTCGCGGCTGTGAAAAAGTACTGCTGACGAAGGCGGAGGCTTTTGCCGGCATCGTGGGAGTCGTTCGGATAAAGCATCTTTGAGATCGACTCCGCGAGGGCTTTTTCCGCATTTGCGCGCACATAGTCCCCCTCGGAGAAATAGCGGAGATTGATATACTCCGGCGGGCGCGCGCTCCAGAGCCGGAGCGTGTTGCAAAAGCCGTTCCCGTAACCGCAAACGGGGATGTCGTAGGGAACCGCGATCACCCGGGTGCAGTCCTCAAGCCTGTGGCGCATGATGCCGTTTTCGTCGTAGTACTCGATAACCCGCCCGTTGAACAAAACCTCAACCGCGTCTTCCGGAACCGGCGCTTCCCAGACGCAGCCGTTTTCGAGCCAGTTGTCGGGCAGCTCTGTCTGCTCTCCGTTGACGATTTTTTGGCGGAACAATCCGAGGTCATAACGGATACCGCAGCCGATTGCGGGCAGGGCCATTGTGGAAAGGCTTTCAAGGTAACAAGCCGCAAGCCGGCCGAGCCCGCCGCTTCCGAGGCCGGGCTCCGGCTCTGTGTCCTCAATGTCTCGGAGATTGAGGCCGAGACCGGCGAGCGCCTCGGAGTAGAGCGGGTACGCCCCCAGTGCGGTCAGATTGGAGCCGAGAAATTTCCCGGTCAGAAACTCAAGCGAGAGATAATAGAGCGTTTTGCATTTGGATTTCGCCATATGCTCGTTTGAAAGCTGCCAATTTTCCATTACGCGGTCCCGTACCGTCAGCGCGACGGCCTGGTAAATCTGCAGCGGGGAGGCGGTCTCGACTCTCTGCCCGAGCTGTCGCCTGAGCTTGGTCCTTATTTCATTTTTTACGCTTTCAACGCATGTTATATGGTCCATGTTTTCTCCGTATGTCTGGTGTTATATAGTTAAGCTTCTATGTACTCGCGAGAGCCGTTTTAACAACGGACGCGGGGCATTTAGAAAAGATATATCACGATCAGTGACGCGATCCCGGCGACGCTCCTGGACTATGCTTCTCGCCGAAAACGGCGGACGCGACGATCGGAGATCGAAACGCCGTCTATAGCGGATGGAACCGCCCAGACAAGGTCAAGTCTGAGGGACTCGCCGTATATATTTAAAAAAAGAAGCGCCAGAAGCGCCGATACAATCTGGCGGTATGCGATATAGTGGGGCAGCGCGGTTTTTCCGTCGCCGCCGAGGCGGGATTTCCTATCAAAGAGACTCTGCACAGTTCGCATCAAAGGATAATCGAGATATATACCGTATTATTTTATCTTCACTCGTGTTGTTTAATCATAGAAGCGTAAAGCTCGGTGTAAAGCTTCGCGGATTTTTTCCAAGAGAAGTCCTGTCTCATCGCGCGGACTGTCAGCTCTTTCCAAAGCGCGAAATTGCTCTTGTAAAGGTTCACGGCGCGGCGCAGCGTGAAGTCAAGGTCGTGCGCGGCATAGGGCGCAAAGGTGAAGCCGTAGCCGGTTCCGCCGCTTTCGTCGTAGGGTTTGACGGTGTCCCGCAGCCCGCCGGTCTCGCGGACAACCGGGATAGCGCCGTACCGCATCGCGATCAACTGGGAGAGCCCGCAGGGTTCGAAGCGGGAAGGCATCAGGAAAATATCCGCCCCGGCGTAAATACGGGAAGCCAGTTCGCCGTCGTAGCGTATCACGGACACGGCGCGCCCGGGATAGTTTCGCGAAAGGGAAGAAAAATACTCCTCGTAGCGCTTTTCGCCAGAACCGAGCAAACAGAAAGCAAAGCAGCCCTCCGACAGCAGAGCGTCTATGCACTCGCAGAGAATATCAAACCCCTTCTGGTCGACAAGCCGGGAGATCACCGCCACAAGCGGGAGTTTTTCGGCCTCGAGCCCAAGCTCGGAGCAGAGCGCGTTTTTGCAGACCGCCTTGCCCTCGAGGCTGCCGGCCGAAAAATTACGGGCGAGGGCCCCGTCGGTTTCCGGGCTGAAAACGCCGTAGTCGAGGCCGTTCAGAATGCCGGAGTACCTGTCTCCCTTCGCGCGCAAAACGCCCTCAAGGCCCTCCCCGAACTCCGGGGACAGCGTCTCCTCCGCATAGCGCGGGCTTACGGTGTTAACTCTGTCGGAGTACACAATCCCGCCCTTAAGCAGATTTGCGCCGCCGTAGTATTCCAGACCCTCCGTTGTGAAGAAGGAATCGGGCAGCCCGGTCAGATATTTTATTTTTCCGATGTCGAATATGCCCTGGTATTTCAGGTTGTGGATGGTCAGCAGCGTCCTGATCATCTTCTGGGGGTACTGTGCCCTCAAAAGGGGAGGAATCAGCGCCGTATGCCAGTCGTTGACATGTATGATATCAGGCGAAAAACCTATGTGTTCCAGAAATTCGATAGCCGCCCTGCAGAAAAAAACGCAGCGGTCGACCTCGGCGTCGCCCCCGTAGCCGTAGACGGCGCCGCCGAAATACTCCTCGTTGTCTATAAAATATGTTTTGTAGTTGTTCAAAGTGAGCGAAAAAACCCCGACATATTTGTCGTCAAAGCCTATCCTGATATGGAAATTGCACAGGTATTCCATTTTATCGGCGTACTCCCGGGGTATCCGGCCGTATTTCGGCATCACCGTGACAATATTAACGCCGTTTTCAGCAAGGGAGAGCGGGAGAGAGCCGGCGACGTCGCCGAGACCGCCGATCTTGGCGTAGGGGGAGACTTCAAAGGATGCGAACAGCACGTTCATAAAAACGGCCCCTTTCATCTGTCGGATTTAATAAAACCCGCCACTATAATAATGGCGGGTTTTCAGGCGTTTGTCAATGGCAATGTTTTACAAATAAATAAAGCGGTTTAAATTATAAACAGGGTTCGGGACGGTTGTTGTCCCGCTTAAACAGGATAAACAGCGCGAGGGCGGCTAAAGCCGCGATGCAGACGGAAACGGTTACGATGACGGCGGGGTATTCCCGGTCAAACCCGGCGGGGGAGAGATGCTTAATCAGTATGCCGGCATACGCCCAGATAACGGCGAGGGTATGGAGTGGGCAGCAGTATTTATGCGCGGCGGGCGCGGAGACGAGAACCCCGGCAATCAGCGCGGCGACGGCCCAGAAGCTCTGCGAGAGGCCGAACCGGTCCCAGTCGACGGAGACGAGCAGTGCCGCGGCGTTGGCGATGGCAGCCGCGGTGATCCAGCCGAGGTACAGCCCGAACGGCATTTTGACGAAAAACTCGCCGCGCGGTGAAAGCCCGGAACCATTGATTACATTCATAATGCAGATTAGGCAGTATAAAATGACGGCGATGAACAGCACGGAAAACGGGATTTCAAGGTTGTGCCATGCGAAAATCCAGAAAATATCGGCAAGGCAGGACAGGATGAAATAGGGGGTAATTTTTTCGAAAACGCTATCCGCCGGGCGCCTTTTTCCAAACGGGAGAAACGAGTAAACAACATAGAGGGCGAGCCAGAGGTAAATCAACACCCATATTGCGAACGTGGGCGCGGACGGAGTGATAAGGCTTTCGTAAAGCGACGATACCTTGCCGGTCGTTATGCCGTTTATCGGGAGAATGTTCGCGAGAGCGTTTACGGTTACCATGGCGGCAAAAAAAGAAGCGGCGGTGATTTTCAAAAAAAGCTGGCTTTTTGCGGACATATCAAAACCTCCGGCCATATAATACTGTGCCGGTTTATTTATATGACCGCGTTTTTTCCGATTATGACAGGATAATTGTCCTGTCCCATAAGCCGTTTGGAATAGCGGATAATCACGTTCTTATCCAGAACGGCGTAATCGAGGCTGACGTTTTTCTGTATCTGGGATTTCTGCATCACGATCGAGTTCGACACCCGGGCGTTTTCCTCCACCGTTACGCCGCGGAAAAGAATGCTGTTCTCGACGGTCCCGTAAATTTTGCAGCCGTCGGCGATGATCGCGTTCGACACCCGGGCTTTTTCGCCGTAAATGGTCGGCACCTGGTCCTTGACCTTGGTATAGATCGGTGTTTCCGGGTTGAAAAGCTCCGCGCAGACGCCGGGGTCGAGGATGTTCATGTTTTCCCGGTAGTAGGAGTGGACGGAGTCGATCCGGCCGACGCGGCCGTCGTAGACATACGCGCGGATGTTTAACGTATTGAGGTTTTTAATAAGAACGTCCATCACAAAATCGTGCAGACCGCGGGACACGCAGCGGCTTATCTGGTGCTCGAGCAGGCTCTTTTCCATAAAATAGATACCCATTGAGACCAGGTCCGACGGCCTGCAGCGGCTGATGCCCACTTCCATGTCCACGACTCGTCCGCCCGCGTCAGACTCCAACAGGACACTTTTCAGCGGGGGCCGGCAGTCCGCCGGAGCTTTTGCGCACATCACCGTGATATCCGCGCCGGAGGCGGCGTGCGCCTCAAACATGTCGTTAAAGGTGGTGTTGAAAAGCGAGTCCGCGCACGCCAGAAGCACGTATTTCTGGTTGGAGCGGTTTATATAATCCATGATGCCGTTTAGAACGTCGAGGTTTCCGCCGCGGCTGTCCGGGCTCTCGCGGTTTATGTAGGGCGGCAGGATGAAGAGCCCGTCAAGCTTCCTGTTCAGATTCCACTCCTTGCCGGAGCCCAGATGGTCCATCAGCGAGCGGTAATAGGTGAGCGTGGGCACGCCGACATTTGTGATTCCGGAGTTCACCATCGCCGAGAGCACAAAGTCGATAAGCCTGTATCTGCCGCACACGGGAACCGCCGCGAGGGAACGCGCCTGAGTGAGCTCGCCGAGCGCGTTATCGTTTATGCCTGTCAGTATCAGGCCGAGCGTATCGTTCATAGAAAAACCTCCTGTCGCATTTTTTCCTGCTAAGCCGTTTCGATGGATTCGAGAACGGATACCTCGAGGCCTATCCGGATGTTACCTTTCAGCCTGACATCCTCGGCGACAAGGGTAATCCCGCCTTCGCAGAGCTTGTCGTGGGGGAGATCGATGTTTGGGTCTGCGCAGCCCACGCGGACGTTTTCGCCGATATCACAGTTCTGGGCGATAACGCAGCGCTCAATCACCGCGCCGGAGCGGATTCTCGTATTCGGGAAAACGATCGAGTTTTTAACCACGGCGCCCTCCTCGACCGTGACGCTTGAAAACAGCACGGAGTTGGAGACCGTGCCGTAGACCCTGCAACCCTCGGTTACGGCGCAGTTCGTCACGGAGGCGGTTTTCGCGATATACTGCGGGGGCAGGCCTATATGCCGGGAGTATATGCGCCATTTGTCGTCGTTTAAATCCAGTGTGGGCGGATCGCCCAGCATATCCATATTCGCCTCCCAGAGGCTCTTTATCGTCCCCACATCCTTCCAATAGCCGGTAAACCGGTGGGCGTAGACGGGGACCCCGTCCGCGAGCATGCGCGGAATGATATCCTTGCCGAAATCGTTGGCGCTTTTAGGGTCGTTTTCATCGGCGATAAGGTAGCTTTTCAGAACGGCCCAGTCGAATATGTATACGCCCATGCTGGCAAGCGTGCTCTGGGGATTCTTCGGCTTCTCCTCAAAACGATATATTCTTCCGGTCTCGTCCGCGCTGAGGATTCCGTAACGGGGCGCTTCGGAGAGGGGAATGTCGATGACCGCGATAGTCAGCGCCGCCCGGTTCTTTCTGTGACTCAGCAGCATTTCGCGGTAATCCATCGTGTAGATATGGTCCCCGCTTAAAATAAGCACGTCCTTCGGGGAAAACTGCTCGACAAACCGGATATTCTGGTATATCGCGTTCGCCGTCCCCTTATACCACTCGCCGCCCCGGCCGTGGACATAGGGGGGCAGCACATAGGCCCCGCCGTTCACCCTGTCCATATCCCAGGGTTGGCCGCTGCCGATGTAGGTGTTCAGCTCAAGGGGCTGATACTGCGTGAGAACGCCGACAGTGCCGATGCCCGAGTTGGCGCAGTTCGAGAGCGCAAAGTCGATAATCCTGTACTTTCCGCCGAAGTAAACGGCGGGTTTGGCGAGCCTGCTTGTGAGGGCGCCGAGGCGAGAACCCTGTCCGCCGGCAAGTATCATCGCAATCACAGCATTCTGACGCATATCCGATCCTCTCTTTTCCGGTATTGGGTTATTCTTTCGGTTTGGGATTCTGCCTGTAAATCAAGGCCGCTTCCGGGGGGAGGTCCACGCAGAGCCGGTGAGAAAAGTTGCCCTGGGGGAGCGCCTCGGCCTGAATTTCACTTTTAACTTTCGCGCCCCCGCCGAAGTATTTTTCGTCGTCGGTGTTGAAAACAAGGCTGTAGGAGCCGTCGAAATCCGTGCCGAGCAGATAGTTCCTGCGCTCGACCGGCGTCGTATTCAGGATAATCAGCAAAACGTCGTCTTTTCCGGCCATCCTGAAATAGGAGTAGACGTCAAACATCGTATCGTCCGCGTTTGACCACAGGAACCCGTCCCAGCCGTCGTCGTTTTTCCATAGGGCGGGGTTGTCGACGTAAAAGCGGATAAGGTCTTTTACATATCCGGAGAGCTTTCTATGGCTTTCATATTCCAGAAGCTTCCACTCCAGCGGCTCGTAATACCGCCATTCGATGAACTGGCCGAACTCCGTGCCCATAAACAGCAGCTTTTTTCCGGGGTGGGTGAACATATATAACAGATATGAGCGCAGAGAGGCAAACTTATTAAAATAATCGCCGAACATTTTATCAATCAAGCTTTTTTTGCCGTGCACGCACTCGTCGTGGGAGAGCGGGAGAATGAACCTCTCGGTAAAAGCGTAGCTGAGCGAAAAATTCATCAGGTTGTGGCAGCCGCTCCTGAAAAGCGGATCCGTCTCCATATATTTCAGCGTGTCGTTCATCCAGCCCATGTTCCACTTATGTGTAAAGCCTAGGCCGTTTTCCGAAACGGGCTTCGTCACCCCTGGAAAATCCGTCGAGTCCTCCGCGATGATCAGCGCGTAGGGGAAATGCTTTGTCACCTCGGTGTTTAAAAGCTGCAGAAAGCCGATGGCGTCGCTGTCGGCCGCGCCCTGCTGCCCCTCCTCCCGTAAGCCGTCGCGGCTGAAATCCGGGTAGAGCATGCTCGACACCGCGTCGACTCTGAGCCCGTCGATATGGAATTCGGAGAACCAGTAAAGCGCGTTTGAGATCAGAAAATCCCTGACATATTCGTTGGAAAAATCGAACCGCAGCGTTCCCCACAGGGGCTGTTCGGCGACGTTGTCGTTTTGCGGCTCAAAAAGCGGCGTCCCGTCGAACAGCCGGAGGCCGCTTTCGTCCTTCGGGAAATGGGCCGGGACCCAGTCAAGGATCACGGCTATTTTGTTCTGGTGCATAAGGTTGACGAAATATTTGAAATCGTCCGGCGTGCCGTAACGGGAGGTGGGCGCGAAATAGCCGGTGGTCTGGTAGCCCCAGGAACCGTCGTACGGGTGCTCGGCAATCGGCATCAGCTCCACATGGGTAAATCCGAACTCCTTCAGGTAGTCGACGAGGGTGTCCGCGAGCTCGCGGTAGTTCATCAGACCGCCCCGCCTGCTTGCGCGCCATGAGCCCGCGTGGATCTCGTAAATGGCCATCGGCTTGTCTTCCCACGCGGTGCGGTCGCTGTTGGCGGCGCGGTACTCCGTATCGCTCCAGCGAAAGCTGCCGCTCCACGTCCTCGAAGCCGTGGAAGGCCGGAGCTCGGCGTATTTGGCGCAGGGGTCCGCTCTATAAAAGGTTTCGCCGTAGCGCGTTTTTATAAGGTATTTATAGCTCGCGCCGGAGGGGACGCCGGGGATCAGAACCGACCAGACGCCGTTTTTTTGCGGTTTCATTCTGCTTTTAAAACCGTCCCACCCGTTAAAAGCGCCGACGACGGAGACCTCGGAAGCGTTCGGGGCCCAGACGGAAAATGAAAAAGCGGTGATTTTTCCATTTTCCTTAATTGCATGGGCTCCCATACGCATTTTTAATGCCTTTGTCTGCGAAAAAAAGCCGCGGTATTTGCTCTCCTGCCGCTGAGATTTCATAAACCACCGCCCCCATCTCTTTTTATGGCTGATTACTTCATGATTCATTTTATCAATATCGGCATAGGGTGTCAAGGAATATTTGTCAACGGTCAGGCATGCCGCATAATATGAGATAGAATGCGGGGTGACGGCGGTTGGTGTTATATTATATACTCGTCCGTTCCGCCACATATGCGTCCAAGGTTTCGAGGATGCTTGGGGCTGAAGGGTATAAAACAAGATGCATTAAAAGTCCGGCTACGCTGAATGTCGGAGGCTGCGGACACGCTGTTGTGGTGAAAAACGGGAGCATTACACGGGCAATCGAGCTGATAGCGGAGGCCGGCATGCCGGAGTTCAAGATTTTTTCAACGCCTGACGGTAAAGTTTTCAAGGAAGTCTATAAGCTGTAAAGCATTTTGTTATACAGTATAAATACGGAGTATAGGAGGAGCCGGGATGATTTATTTTGACAGCGCCGCAACAAGCCTTTTGAGGCCGAAAAGCGTGGGCAGAGCGGTTTTAAAATCGATAAAGAACCACGCGGGGTATGCTCGCAGCGGATACGGCGCGGCTCTGAGCGCGGGGGAAGAGGTTTATTCCTGCAGGTGCGACGCGGCAAAGCTGTTTAACTTAAGCAAGCCGGAAAACGTCATTTTCTGCCAGAACGCGACCCACGCGCTGAACACGGCAATATTCGGCCTGTACCGGAATGGCAGCGCGGTGGTTATTTCCGGCTATGAGCACAACGCGGTGTTAAGGCCGCTCTGCGAGCTTGAAAGACAGGGAAAAATAGAGCTAATCATAGCTAAAAGCCCGCTGTTTGACTCGGAAGCGGCGGTCAAGGCCTTCGCGGACGCTTTCGATTCGCACTCGGCGAGGGGGAAGGCTTGCGGGCTCTGCGCCTGCACGATGGTCTCAAACGTGTTCGGCTTCATCATGCCGGTGGAAAAGATCGGAAAGCTCTGCGAGGAGCGGGGGATAGCCTTCGTTGTGGACGCGTCGCAGGCGGCGGGAAGCGTAGAGGTGGATTCCGTTAAAATCGGGGCGGATATCATCTGCGTGCCCGGGCACAAGGGCCTGCTCGGCCCCACCGGGACCGGGCTTATGCTCCTGTGCTCTGAAAGGCTGCCGAGACCGCTGATTTTCGGCGGCACGGGCGGCGACTCGAAAAACAGACATCAGCCGGAATACGCGCCGGAGCGGTATGAGAGCGGCACGCAGAACGTCGCCGGGATATGCGGCCTGCGCGCGGGGATTTTACACGTGCAAAAACACAGGGAACAGATTTTCGCGCGGGAACGAATACTCTGCGGCCTGCTGGCGGACGGTCTGGCTGAAATTAAAGGAGTAAAGGTGTTCGATTTACATGAGAACCAGGCCGGACTCCTGTCGTTTTCCGTCGACGGGGCGGATTCGGAGTATCTCGCGGAAAAGCTTGCGGAGAAGGGAGTCGCGGTGAGGGGCGGCCTGCACTGCGCTCCGCTGGCCCACGAGACGGCCGGAACACTCAAGTACGGCACCGTCCGCCTGAGCCCGTGCGGCGAAAATACGGTTATCGAAGCGGAGACGGCGCTGAGAGCGATAGCGTCGGCAATAAAACAGCTTTGAAGCGAACGGGGTGAAGAACGCGGCGGCGGCAAATCGCGATTTCGGTCTCTTGCCAGATATCCCCTTTATATGGTATAATAGCTTAGGATTTAATTAAAATGCGTAAAGCGCGGAGGTGACACGTTTGATCATTCTCGGGATCGATCCGGGGTTCGGGATTGTCGGCTACGGCGTGGTGGTTACGAATTCCGGAGGCGTGTCCCCGTTTTCCCACGGCGCGATTACGACCTCAAAGGACAAGCCCCTTTCGGACAGGCTCGCGGAGATTTACTCCGACATGCAAAGACTAATTGAGAGATTCAATCCCGCCGCGGCGGCTGTCGAGCAGCTTTTTTACACCAGCAACCAGAAGACCGTTATAGAGGTCGCGGAGGCCCGCGGCGTGATACTGCTGGCTCTCAGGGAGCGGGGCGTTCCGATTTACGAGTATACGCCCCTCCAGGTCAAAATGGCGCTGACGGGCTATGGCCGGGCGACGAAAAGGCAGATGATGGAGACAACGCGGCTGCGCCTGAAGCTCGATAAAATTCCCCGCCCTGACGACGCCGCGGACGCGCTGGCCATCGCCCTCTGCCACGCGGGCACGTCGATGCTGACCGCGCGTGCGGAGAAGAGCATCCAGAGATAACAATACGGAAAAACGGTGGATTATCAATGTATTACTATGTAGAAGGCATTGTTGCCGTCGTCGCGGACGGCATGGTTGTTCTGGACTGCGGCGGTATAGGGTATCAGCTCGGCGTTTCAAGGTATACGATGTCCGCCGCGGCGGTGGGGAAGAAGCTCAGACTGTACACCTACCTGTATGTCAGGGAGGACGCCTTTGTGCTATACGGCTTTGCGTCGCTGGAGGAGAAAAACTTCTTCACGATGCTCCTCGATATTTCGGGTGTCGGGCCGAAGGCCGCGCTGGCGATTTTATCCGTCGCCCCACCGGACAGGCTTGCGCTGGGCATCGTGAACGGGGACGAAAAGCTGCTGTGCCGCGCCCAGGGCGTCGGGAAAAAGCTCGCACAGAGAATCATCCTTGAGCTTAAGGACAAGGTTCTGAAGGCGCTCGGAAGCGAGCTGCCCGAGGGCGCGGAGACGGGAGTCGAACCCGTCGCCGAACTCTCGGAGGCGAGGGCAAGCGCCGTATCGGCGCTGATGGTGCTCGGCTACTCCGGACCGGAGGCGAAGGCGGCCGTGTCAAAGGTCGGGGGCGACGTGACCGCGACGGAGGATATCATCAGACTGGCGCTGAAAATGACTTAAAAGCGATAATTGCCGCGGAGGTGAGCGGATTGGCGATTTTTTTTGAAGACGAGGGAGATGACAGGCTGGTATCCGCGTCCCGGAACGAGGAGGACAGCCTGATTGACAACGAGCTGCGCCCGAAAAAGCTCGGCGAATATCTCGGTCAGCAGAAGGCGAAGGAGCTTTTGTCGGTCTATATCGACGCGGCGAGGCTTCGCGGCGAGCCCCTCGACCATGTGCTGCTGTACGGCCCGCCGGGGCTCGGAAAGACGACGCTTGCCGGAATAATCGCAAACGAGATGGGGGTCAATATCCGCGTGACCTCCGGCCCGGCGATTGAAAAAGGCAAGGACCTGGCGACGCTGCTTTCGAAGCTCGAGGAAAACGACGTGCTGTTTATCGACGAGATACACCGCTTGAATCCCGCCGTCGAGGAGGTATTATACCCCGCGATGGAGGATTACGCGTTCGATATTATCATGGGCAAGGGCATGGGGGCGGATTCCCTCCGCATTCAGCTGCCCAAATTTACGCTGATCGGCGCAACCACCCGTGCGGGTCAGCTTACCGGGCCGCTGCGCGACAGGTTCGGGGTGCTTCTAAGGCTTGAGATGTATACTCCGGAGGAGCTCTCGAAAATCGTGAAGCGCTCGGCGAATATACTGCAGATCAGGATTGAGGACGGCGGCGCGGACGAGATCGCAAGGCGCTCCCGGGGCACGCCGAGAATCGCCAACAGGCTTTTGCGCCGGGTCAGGGACTTTGCCCAGGTCAAGGCGGCCGGGATAGTTACCCGGGAGGTTGCGGACATGGCGCTCAAGGCGCTTGAGATAGACGAGCTCGGGCTCGACAACGTGGACAGGAATATGCTGACCTCAATCATAACCAATTACGGCGGCGGTCCGGTGGGGCTTGAGACGCTCGCGGCCACCGTCGGAGAGGACAGCACGACGATTGAGGATGTGTACGAGCCGTATCTGATGCAGATCGGCTTTTTAAACAGGACGCCGCGGGGGCGGTGCGTTACGCCCAACGCGTACAAGCACCTGCATATCTCCGCGCCGAGCACGCAGATGACGCTGGACTGATATGACGGAACCGATCGAATTTTTATACCGGAGCTACGGCGCCAGGGCGGCGTGGCTTAAGGGCGCGGTGATGTGCGATATCGCGAGGAAGGGCCGGGATGCCGGAGCCTACGGGGCCGCGCTGATCGCGGCTTTTCCGTATTACTGCGGCGCGGAGCCGGGGAATATCTCGCTCTACGCCCGAGGGCTTGACTACCACGTAATGCTGGCCGCCGCCCTTGAAAAAGCCGCGGCCCTTCTCGGCGAGGGCGTCGAGACGCGCGTCTGCGTGGATTCTTCCCCGATTGACGAGAGAAAGGCCGCATGCCTCGCCGGACTGGGCGTTATTGGAAAAAACGGCCTGCTGATTACAAAGGAATACGGAAGCTATGTCTTCCTGGGCGAGATCCTGGTACGGGGCGCACCGGAGGCTTTTGAAAACCAGCCCGCCACCCCCCGGATCCGAAACTGCTCCGGCTGCGGAGCGTGCGCCAGGGCCTGCCCGACGGGTTTTCTGCGCGGGAGTGGGGTCTGCCTCTCGGCGATCACCCAGAAAAAAGGCGAGCTTACGCCGGAGGAAGAGGCGTTCGTCAGAGCCAACGGGTATGTCTGGGGCTGCGACGTCTGTCAGCTTGTGTGTCCGGCCAACGCCGGGGCCGAACATACAAAAATCCCGGAGTTTTGCGGGCGGAGCGGCGCCGAAATGGTAAAAAACCTTGACTGCCGGGAGCTCTCCGAGCTTGGCAGACAAGGCATTGAGGATAAGTATAAGAACCGCGCCTTTATGTGGCGCGGAAGCGGCGTATTAATCCGGAACGCCGCGCTGGTAGCGGATAATCCGGGGAGCCCTGCCAAGGCCGACGGAGCGGAAGGCGAGGTACCCGAAAACAATCAGCGGAAAAAGCAGTAAGAGGTACACGCTTGGCACACTAAATCCGGCTCCGAAAAGAAAATATGCGCAGACACCGTACAAGGCGGAGATCAGCAGCCCCGAGAAAAAGTGGGGGAGCTTGCGTTTTACCGTTAGAGAGCTGACCGCGAAACCGGGGAAAAGGCTGAGCGCGGCCGCGACTGCGTTGTAAACCGGTCCGCGCGAGGAGTCCTGGAGCAAGAGCATGGCGACCGACGAGAATAAAAGCGCCAGCAGCGGGGCGAGCGCGTATTTGAGAAACGCCCCGTAGATGCGGGCGGAGTCGGCGGCGCGGCGAAAGGTCGTCACATATTTGTCCTTTTTTACATAGTTTACGGTTATCGGAAATTCGACGCATTTCATCCCGCCGGTTCTGATGTTTAAAAGCGTGTTGTTTTCAAATTCAAACCGGTCGCCGGGGACGTCGCAGAGGGCGCGCATAATATCCGGCGGATAGGCGCGGAGCCCGCACTGTGTGTCTGAAAACCACAGACCGGTCAAAAGCCAAACGGTGATCCGCGTCAGCACGTTTCCGAGATAATTCGCAAGCGGGATATTCTCGGTTTTTGAGAAATTCCGGCAGCCGAGGATCAGTGCGTCCGGGTGGAGGTCGGCATATTTGGCGGCGGACATCGCGTCGCAGACCCGGTGCTGCCCGTCTCCGTCCACCGCGACCGCGCAGCAGCCCGGAAAGCGTTCAAGGATAAAATTGAAGCCCGTTTTCAACGCGCGGCCTTTCCCCATATTGACGGTATGGGTGACGACGCAGACTCCGTCGAGCTTTTGCGCCGCGCTGAAAATATCCTGATACCCGGCCCCGCTGCCGTCGTTGACCACGACAACCCTGTTAAAACCGGAGGAGAGCAGCTCCTTCGCGGTCGAAATAAGGCGGCTGTCCGGTTTGTAGGACGGGATCAGCGCGATATTTTCCGTTTCCATAAAAAGGGCTCCTTTTATTAATTCTTATAACGAAAAGCAGAATAAAAGAGGGTTGTCATCGTTATGGCTGACAAAAAGAAGTTTTTATCCGAGGTCAAAGAGACAATTCGCTTCATGCTCTCTTCCGGCTTTGCGAGCCTGATCGACTATACGACCTATATCCTTCTATACGAGGTTTTCGGCGTAAATATCAACATAAGCTATACGGTTGCCAGAGGGGTCGGATCGACCGAGAACTTCTTTTTCAACAATTTCGTAATCTTCAGGATGAAGGGCCGCAAAGGAATCCTGAAACGCTTCGTGATGTTTATGACGACGGTTGTAATCATCGCGCTGCTGGGCAATATGATCATCGCCACTCTGTATAAAAATCTCGGAATCCCCGCTCTTATCGCGAAGCTGATGACGGATACGACGACGTTTTTGATCAGCTTTACCTCCCAGAAATTTATTATTTTCAAGGAGGGCAGAAAGGGCTCAGACCCCGGTAAAACGGAAATACTCATCCGCGATTCCGGAGAGAAGCACTAAAAATCTACGGGCGCGGCGGTTTTTTATCAGTACGGCTGCTGCGTCCGACACCCGGGCGTAAAACGAGGTGCCGACGTAAGATTTGCCATGGAGCAGCGGGCATAAATATCCAGCGCGCGGGTCCGGTATCACAGAAAAGCGGGGGCGGGTCTTTTTCCTCTCCGATTTCGGAATATAGGGCAGAAGCGGGAAAATCCGGCAGGAGAGCGGGCGGACGGCCCTGACGCAGCTCCCGCCGCAGACCGCGAACCAGACGTGTTGACCGCCGAATTCTATTTCTTCGATTTTAATATCGGGGTCGTTTTGCAGCAGCTTCTCTTCGCCGGGGAACAGCAGCATTCCGAGCTCGTCGCCCTGAACGTCCCTGTCGCTTTTGCAGCAGGCTTTTTTACACAAAAGCCCGCAGTCCGCTTTAATTGGTGTAGCGCGGCCGATGGCACGGCGCGCTTTTTTTATTGATGAGAGCGTTTCGTATATCATATTACCCTTCGGTTTCACATAATGGTTTTTTCGCGGCAGGGCTTATTTTATCGCTTTTCGCAGTTTGCTAGCCGTGGCGCTGGGGAAAAACGAAGAGAGGTGGGAGATGATTTTCTCCTCGGCCTCTTCGGGTGAGAGCTCGCATTCCACAGCGCTACATCCCCAGAGGTTTTCCGGCAGAGTGTATACGGATGCGGGCCAGCCGTATTCGCCGCCGGTGCGGCTGATTTTTCTCTGAAAGCCGTTTACCACGAGATAGGCGCGCATCTGGAGGTCGGTAAGGGCGGACTCAAACCCTTTCTCCCCGTCTCCGCGGCTATATCCCGCAGCGGCTTTCAGCTCAAAGGCCGGCAGCTCGCGGAATCCCGTCAGGATGTCGATTATCCTTTTTTCCCCGCGGGAGGCAAGGCCGGAGAGATACCGCTCCGAAAAGCTCAGGCCTTCGCGCCTGAGAGCGGCGAAGGCCGGGAACCACTGCCTGGAGACAAAGCCCGCCTTTTTGGAAAACTGCTTTCCGTAGGCGAAGAGCCCGGTTTGCGCGAGAATTTCCCGCCAGACCCAGGGGTCGCGCTCGGGTATGCCGCTCCACCAGGAGTCGGAAGCGGTCCGCTCCTCGACGGAAAAGCCCGGCAGGGTGTTTTTAAAAAGCGGAAGAAAGCCGATTTCACTAATCAAATCGGCGAGTTTCTCGGCGCTCTCTGTCCGCTTGTCGTCGTCCGGGGAGAGGCCTTCCATCATAAAAATACCGTTTAAAGTGAACATCACGGTTGTCAAGGCCTTGGCCTTGCCTCTGTAAAGTAAATCGGCATACCGAGGGCCGCGAATTTGTCCTCGTACTCCGTGGTGATGTTTTGCGTGTTTTCCGCGTGCAGATCGTATGTGGTGCCGGAAAGCGTCCAGCCGTTTGCCTCGAAGCTTTTCAACGAGAATGAAAAAAGGTCTTTGTTGTCCGTCTTGAAACGCAATCTGCCGGAGGGCGAAAGCAGAGTTTTGTACACCGCGAGAAAATCCGGATGCGTCAGCCGCCTGCGCTCATGCCTGCGGGAGGGCCACGGGTCGCAGAAGTTTATATAGATCAGGTCCAGCTCGCCCGGCGCGAAAATCGCCTGCAGAGTAGAAGCGTCGCGCGGTATAAAGAGCAGCTTATCGGCGTTTTGCGCCGCGGCGCGCTCCATACCGACGACCAGCGCGCTCGCCACGCGGTCGAACGCCAGCAGAAACGCGTTTTCGCCGTTTTCGGCAAAGCTCAGGGCGGTTTTTACGGCAAACGCGCCCTTCCCGCAGCCGATTTCCGCCTCAAGGCGGGCATCTTTACCGAGCCCGAGAAATTCGCGCCATGCGCCTTTATGCTCCTCGGGGGTTTGCGCGAGATAAGCCCCGCAGCGCTCCATCCGGGGGATCAGATTTTTCTTTTTTCTCATTCTTCCCATAAGCTTGTTTTGCTCCGTTTATTTATTCACCGGTAATTATATCACGAAGCGCTTAGGACTGGCAAGCGGGCGCTTGACTTATACCCGGCGGAATCGTATAATTTTAGTTAAATATCATTCTTCCGGGGTAGTTTATGCAAAATATTCTGAGCCATGTCAGGCGCTGCGTTGAGGATTTCAATATGATTTCGAAGGGGGACAGGGTCGCAGTCGGCGTTTCCGGCGGAAAAGACAGCCTATTGACCCTGATGGCGCTCGCGCGCCTTTCAAAATTTTACCCCGAGCCCTTCGAGGTGCGCGCGATTACGCTTGATTTGGGTTTTTCCGACACGGATTATTCGCCGATAGAAAAGCTGTGTTCGGACATCGGCGTGCCGTATACTCTGATTAAGACTGAGATAGGAAAAATAGTGTTCGACATCCGGAAGGAGGAGAACCCCTGCTCACTCTGTTCCAACATGAGGCGCGGCGCGCTTAACTCCACGGCAAAGGAGCTCGGCTGCAATAAGGTGGCGCTGGGACACCACCTCGACGACGCGGTGGACACGTTTCTGATGTCGCTGATCTACGAGGGCAGGCTGTCGAGCTTTGCCCCGGTCACTTACCTTGACAGGACGGGCATTACGGTGATCCGCCCGCTTGTTTACTGCCGCGAATACGAGGTGGTCGCGGCGGCGAGGGATTTGAAGCTGCCGATTGTAAAGAACAAATGCCCGAAGGATAAGCACTCCAAGCGGGAAAGGGTCAAGGAGCTCGCCGGGGTGCTCCGCGAGGAGCGGGCGGACATTTACGAGAAAATTTTCGGTGCGATGAAAAGGTACCCGCTTAAGGGCTGGGAGAGCTTTAACCCGGGGCAGAGCCCGGAGATCCGATGATCGGCTCATGCCGGCAAGGAGCCCGGGAAACGAGGTTTTGCCTTAACCGATAGAGTAAAGGTCTGCGGGGACGGTATAAACGAAAGAGGAGGCGTTTAACGTGTGGCGCGCAGGGTTTGGAAAAGCGGAGATTGTGCCGGAGGATTATGCGTCCGGCAGGTATTTCATGTCGGGCTACGGCTCGAATAAAAAAGTAGACGGAATGTACGAGCCGCTCATTGTGAGGTCGGCGGCGCTGTCCGGCGGAGGCTTCACCGCGATTTTTACGGTCTTTGACCTGACCGGGATGACGTACCCCGACACGCGCGCGATAAGGGACGCGATCAAGAGGGCGGTGCCGGGCGTAGACGAGGTCTGCGTATCGTTTACCCACAGCCACGCGGCGATTGATACGATGGGACTCTGGGGAGACGCCGAAAATCTGGTATCCGGCAGATTCCCGGATTATATCGCGCTCTGCGCCGAGCGCGCGGTTTTGAGCGCGGAGGCGGCGGCAGCCGACATGAGGCGGGGACAGCTCTTTTTCGGGCAGACCGAGGTGCGGGGCGTGTTGTTTGACCCGCGACCGCCGGTTGTAACGCTGCCGTTTCTGTCCCGCTTCCGCTTTGAGCCTGAGGACGGCTCCGAGGGCTTTTCGATTCTGCATTTCAACTGCCATCCCGAGTCCCTGGGCGGGGAGAATACATATATCTCGCCGGACTACCCGGCTGAGATGCTTAAGGTCTATCAGAATGACCGGCATATCCGGGCGATGTTCGTCAACGGCTGCGTCGGGGGGATGCAGACCAACGCGCAGCTGTACGACGCGGACGGAAATCCACTTTGTCCGCGGGAAAATATGCTCGAGATGGGAAGAATCCTCGGAAAAGCCGCCGGCAGAATTGAAGACGAAGCCTGCCCGGAGTCGCTAAGCGTAATAACGAAAGAAGTCTACATCCCGCTTGAAAACAAAAACTTTGTTGAGGCCGCGAAAGCAGGGCTGATCTGCGAGCGCCCCGAATATGCTGGGGACAGAGCGGGATTTGTCAAGAAAACCGAGGTCGGCATCGCGGAGATCGGCGGGTTAAAAATAGCGCTTATGCCGGGCGAACTGTTCCCGGAGCTCGCGGTCGGCGGTTTTTTGTCCGATTTCGACTGCGCAAACCCGGGTATAAAGCCTGAGGGCACGGTTTATCAGGCGCTCGGACTTCCGAGGGGAAAGTTGTTTCTTGTTTTCGGCCTGACGAACGACGAAATCGGCTATATTCTGCCTGAGAACGATTTCTTCCTCGATAGTGACAATCCCTACGGCGCAAACGCCATCGACGGAAACGGGCGCAGGCACTACGAGGAGACCAATTCGGTGGGCCCGAAAACGGCCGGCATGCTGCTGGCGGCGCTTGCCGGGCTGACCGGGGCCCGGGGGTTTTGACAGGGGCGGACGCGGCGCAAGCCTTAATTCTATCCGGGAGGCTCGCATATGGACCTCGACTTAATAGGAGAGATAAAGAGAAAAGTCCGCCGTCTGAAAAAGCTTGAAATATCCATACGGTTCGGCGGAGACGAGAAGGCCGCCCGCGGGCGCGGCCTCGTCTGGGACGCTTTTTTCGATCTCGGAGGGGGAAGCAGGCGCGCGAAATATACGCTCGCTTCCCTTGCGCGCATGAGCCGGGAGGAGTACCGGCGCGTCGCCGAGGAGTTTTTGACCCTTGTCTACTGCAGATATTTCAGGGATACCGGCGAAATTGATATAAGAATTTACGACCCGGAGATCCTCTCCCGCCTCGGCCTGCCCTATGACGCCGACCTGGCGGCGGTGAAAAAGCGGTTCCGTGAGCTTGCGAAAAAATATCACCCGGACGCGGGCGGCGACCCGGAGGACTTTATCGCCCTTGCGGAAGATTACAGAGAGCTCGTGGAAAAGGGCGAATAGGCATAAATAGGCATAAGAGAAAAACCGCCGGAACAGCCGCCCGCCTTATGTGCGGCATTTTTCCGCGGGGATACAACGACCCCGGATAACAAATCAAGATGCAACTAAAAAACCGCGAAACGAATTCGTTTTCGCGGTTTTTTAGTTCTGTTTTACAGCACCTTTATCACGTTGTACATCGAAGCCAGTATCAGCCAGTTCTGCGCGTTATAGCGGTTTATCGTCCAATAGCTGACGCCCGCGAGGTTGAACTCGTCGACGAGCAGGAGCCTTGCGCGGATGCTCCTCGCGTCGTCGAACCAGACCACATGGCGAGTACCGGCGTCGTCGGTATAATAGAAGTAGGGCGCTTGGGCGGTGTTGTCGAACTGAATCGCCACCCGTCTGCTCGCCGCCAGATTGACCGCGCCGTCATTGGAAAGCGTGCGCGCGGCGGTGCCCTGGCGGTACGGCAGGTTCCAATCGTAGCCGTAATTCGGCATTCCCATCAGAATTTTACGCGGTGGTATTGCGGTCACAGCGTAATCCAGCACCCGCCTGACCTGGTTTGCCGGAGCGACCGCCTGCGGTGGGCCGTATGTATAGGGACGAACACGATGTCAGCCGACGCGGGGGAGCTTTGGGTACACCGAGAGCTCAAAACTCGGATTTCCCAAGCCGCCCTTTTCGTTGGCAGAGTATTTTTCGTATTCGACGCGGCAGACAAGCAGGCGTAAAAGCCGGTTTTTTCCTCCCACCGTCAGGCTTTCGTATCCGCCGAGCAGGGTTTCCGCGGCGGAAAAAGCCCGGGGACGGGAAAAGCGTTTTAAGTCATCGGAGAGCCGCGCGATTCTCTCCTCCGTTTTTTGCGCCCTTTCGTTGAGCTCTGCGCGCCTGGCCGCGAAGACGGCCGGGGTGTAGATGCCCTGTTCGAGCAGGTCGTGCGCGGAGCCGAGCTGGGTGTCGAGAAGCTCGCGCTCGCGCCTTGCCGCGTCAAGCGCCTTCAAAATGGCCGCGTACTCGCCGGAAGTATCCGGGACCGCGGAAAAATCAAGCCGGTAGCCGGAGAGCCAATCCGCCAGAGCGGCGAGCAGCTTTTCCTCAACGAGGGAAAGCGGAGCGGAGACGTTTCTGCACGCCCGGTTCGGGCACGAGAGATAGGCCTGCCCCCTCCGGGCGCAGGGGCCGAGGCGCGTCATCCTCGCGCCGCAGCGGCGGCAATAAATCAGGCCGGAAAGCGGATTTTGAAGTGCGAACCCCCTTTTTATCCGCGGGACAGCGTTTGTCTTCCTAAGCCGGCTTACCTTTTCAAACAGGTCCTCTCCGATGATTACCTCATGCAGACCGTCGGAGACAATCGGCGCGTCGCTTTTGACGCGCTTGCTTTTTACGCCGCCGCTCTCCATGGTTTTGCTTGACTTGCGGAACGCCCACCGGATTTTTCCGGCGTAGACCGGGTTTGACAGTATGCCGTAAAGGGTGGACTTGCTCCACTCCGGCTTTCGCGGCGGCTTTATGCCGGCGTCCGCAAGTCTTCGCAGGATCTCGGATACTCTGCGGCCGGCGGCGTACATTTCGAAAATCATTTTTACAGCCGTGGCATCCGCGTTCGGGGACAGCGTATAGCCCTTATCCCCGCGGAGCCGGACTTTATCGTAGCCGAACGGAGGGACGGAGCCGATAAATTTTCCGTCTTTTACCGAGGCGACGCGCCCGCGCTGGATGCGGCGGTTGATCGTTTTATACTCCCTGCGCGACATAAAAAGTCCGAACTCGAAATACTCCTCGTCGAATTCGTTGTCAGGGTCGTATATTTTGCCCGGAGTGATGATCTTCGCGTGCCCGAGGGAAAAGGCGCGGGCGATTTTGCCCTGGTCGAAGGTGTCGCCTCGGGCGAGTCTCTCGATTTCCATCACGAAAACGCCGCGCCAGAGCCCGCGTCCCACCTCGCCGATAAGCTTTTGAACGACGGGTCTCGCCGAAATCGTCTCCCCGGAGACGATTTCCTCGTAAAACTGCGAGATCGGCAGCTTCAGCCTTTCGGAGAGCTCCAGCAGCGCCTTTCTGTGCCTGGCGAGGGTCTCCATTTCACCTCTGGCCTCGAGCTCGAGGTCGGCGCGCGATTTTCGAAGGTACGCGCAGTATTTCTCCATATCCTGTGCCCCCTATAACCGATTCGTTATACATATACTGCGTTTGCGCGCAGATCATGCGGCAAACATCAGTCCGCGTTTCCTGCGTTTTTTTTATGAAAAAAGACAGGCCATAGCGCATAGAAATGTATCGGGAAATTATCGCGCGGAGGAGTTTGTATGGCGCTCGCGGGGGAGTTCACGCGGGAAAGCTGCAAAATATTGATATTCGACGACTGCGTTGAAAAAGACGGCGCGCGGGTAGAAGAGCTTCTGCGCGCGGCGGCGACAGTTTATATCGAGGACCGCAGGGAAGGCGCTGAGGCTTAGCAAAAAAAGAGAGGAGCTTAAAGACGTGGGAAAAAAGTATAAAATCTGCCCGTATTGCGGCTCGCATCTCGATTTCGGCGAAAAGTGCGACTGCAGAGCGGACGCGGCGGCCACAAAACGCGCTAAAGAAACGGAAAATCCGGACGGCGAAAGAAAAATAAACGCCGGGCGATACGCGGATTGGGTGACAAAGCTCTTCGAAGAGGAGAGAGAGGAAGACAGAGAGGATAGGCCGTAAAGCTCTTTATATATATAAAAAAGCGGGGGTGTTTTAGCCGCCCCCGTTTTTCGTGCCGTTTTCAATGCTTGGCGTTTCGGAAAAGCTTCTTTGCAGCAGCCGATATTATATGACATAAAATCCGATATGCGGGGACTAAAATGAAATCAGAATAAAGGAGGGTTAAACATGAAGAATCGGAGAAAACTGGCATTTTTCATCGCGGTGGCGCTGATTGCGGCTCTGTTCGCTGGGTGCTCGAAAGACGAACCGGCGGAGACGACCGCGGGCACAACGGCGGGAACAACGGCCCCTGCAGAGACGACGACGCAAGCGCCGAAGAACATGGGAGGGTACGTGTTTACCCTGAACAACGCCGGCAACTTCAATCCTGAAGGGAAATGGAAGGATACGTCTCTGGGCGATGAGCTGAAAGCTCTGTACGCCGAAATCGAGAGCACGTACAACTGCACGATCATGTTTACGAGTTTGGACAACTCGTACGACTCGCTGCTGGGCAGCGCCACGGCGGGAACGAAGTACTGCGACTTTGTCAGAATCCGTCAGTCCACATGGATTCCGCTCGCGGTCAACCACGCGCTCCGTCCGCTTGACGGCGACGCGATGGTCGAGGCGGGTCTTGACGTGAACGACAGCGACTGCTTTGCCCAGCAGTACACGCACCTCACCGACTTCACGGTCGACGGTGTGGAGCACACCTGGGGCGTCGACATGTCCGGCAAATACGACCGTATGGCATTCGGCCACACCTACGCGTTCAACAAGAAGATCGTGGCCGACGCGGGCTACACCGCCGAACAGATGTACCAGATGGTCTATAAGTATGAATGGACCTATGACAAGATGATCGAAATTGCCACGAAGTGCACGAAGGATACCAACGGCGACGGCATGCCGGATATCTGGGGCGTAGCGCTG
>JAPXRI010000035.1:0-30207 GCA_033813635.1 Bacillota bacterium | reverse complement strand
TTAGGGATTGTCTGTACTTCATGTTTTGTGTTACACTGTTCATGCGGGAATGGACACTTCCTTTCGGCTGATTGTTGTGTGGTAACTCAATCTTAACCGATGTGTCCCATTCTCGCACTATTTTTTTCCACTGTCCAATATGTATTGTAGCGCTACACCGATAAGCTGCCGGCGGCGTTTTAAACCTTGACAACGCCCGCAACCGGTATTACAATTATTGTTTGGCGGTGATTTTTGGCGGCAGATCAAACGTTGACCCAGCTTAATGCCTACATATTTCACTTGCCGGGTGGAACGATATATCCTGTCGCAGGGGTATTTTGTTATTACAATACGATATTTCGGAGGTATTATTACGGGTAAACTACAAAACAAAATCGCCATTGTCACAGGCGCTACTGCCGGTATCGGCCTCGGCATTGTCGAGGTTTTCGTCACTGAGGGCGTAAAAGTTGTTTTCTGCGGTCGCCGCGATGAAAAGGGCAAGTCAATCGAAGCCGATCTGCGCGCCAGGGGCTACGACGCAACATTTGTAAAAGCGGATATGACCAGGGACGATAATATCAAAAACCTTTTTGACACGGCAGTCAAAACATACGGAAAGGTCGATATTCTTGTCAACAACGCCGGCATAATGAAAATGTCGCCGATGACCGAGATGGATGTGGAAAAAGACTGGGATTCGGTTATCAATCTCAACCTGAGAAGCTATTTTGTGGCGTCACAGTATGCCGCGAAACTGATGGGGCCGGGCAGCTCCATTATCAATATCGCGTCAATCGGCGGTCTGGCCGGCTGTCCGATGCTGGCGTCCTACGGCGCGTCGAAGGCTGCGGTTATCTCGCTGACCAAGACCTGCGGCGTGGAATTGGCGCCGAAGGGGATACGGACAAACGCCATCCTCCCGGGCACGATCTTCTCGGAGATGATGCCCCGGGACGGCGAGTTCACGAAAGCCACATTGGCGAGGATCCCGATGGGCCGGGGCGGCGAACCGAAAGAAATCGGTACTGTCGCCGCTTTCCTTGCCAGCGAAGAGGCATCCTATGTCTGCGGCACGACCCTTGTCGTCGACGGCGCGATGACATCGGCCTAACACCGGGCGATCTTTTAGCTAATGGAATAAAGCCTCGCTGCGGTTATAGCAGCGAGGCTTTTGGTTTAAAATGTCTTCGCTATTTCTCTGGCTTTCGCGATTGCGTTTCCGACGATAGCGTCCACGTCGTTTCCGATTATGTCCAGCCCGTCGGCGGAGATGGTCGTGAAATCTGTAATACCCAGAAAACCGAATATTGTCCTCAGATACCTGTCTCCCATCTCGAAGGAGGCCGCCGGCTCAGTATTGTATTCCCCGCCTCTCGCGACGATGTTTACCGCTTTTTTGCCCGTGCACAGCCCGACGGCGCCCTCGGCCGTGTATTTAAAGGTAATTCCCGTGACTGTAACATAGTCGATATACGCCTTAAGTATTGCCGGTATGCCTAAGTTCCAAAAGGGCTCCGCTATGACATACTTGTCGGCTTCCAGAAACTGAAAGGCATACTTTAGTATCGGGTGGTCCCTGCCCTCTCCGGGAGCGGGTCTGTGGAGTTCGTCAAGCTGCCCGACCGGCAGAAAATCAATGCCCTCTTTGTACAGATCCAGCGTGATTATCTCGTCACCCGGGTTATACTTTTTGTATGTCTCTATGAAGCTGTCGGATATTTTGAAGGTCCTCGACTCACCTTCCGCTTTTGCGTTCGCTTTGATATAAAGTACCTTTTTCATCCGTTCCATCTCCTTTATTCTCTCCCGACGCCCATCCTCCCGGATCCGCCTAAATCGGCACATCCTCTCCGCAGGTGGGCGTTTCGGAAATTATAAACTTACGGTTATGTAACCCCCTGTGCCCAAAATATCTTTCCCCAACCCGTGACAGAGTTTTTTTATGCGTAAATCAGGCGTCTATGCAGATAAATTATATATCCCGACAGCTAAATCTGTCAAGCCTTATCTCTCCCGCTCACAAAGGCGGTGAGCCAAAGGATTTACCGCTGTTTTTAAACTGGTTTGCGGCGATTTACAGCCAAGCATATCAGAGCGGTAACGCTGCCCGAAATGATAATAATCAACAAATCGACCGGAGCGAGCACGAGACCGCCCAGCCCGTCAAACAGGAACCCGTTTCCGAATCTGTACAGATTTCCGCTCAGCAGGATCATTTCGCCGATGTACATGACAAGCGTGACCAGCGCCGCTGTGACGGCCGGGAGCGCGATTGACAACACCCTTTGCTTTCCGAGAGTATAGGAGCCGGCAAAAACCCCCGTCGTAACCCCGATGAGGACAAAGAAACCGGCCATCAACAGCGCCGATACGGCCGAAACGATGATTTCCCCGGTGCGGTAAAAGGCGGTGAAGCACGCCCAGATACACATTCCGAGAAAAGCGAGGCTCAAAACCGCCTGAACGGTAAGCGTCTTTTTTCTGCCGTAGTCACCAGCGCGGATCATCTTGGCGAAACCGTAAAAGCAATTCAGAAGCGCTAAGATTATCACGATGGAAATCATGTAAAAATGGAGCTTAAAGGCTGGGCTGTAGCCTCCCAAAAGCACGTCAACCGCTTCCCATGTTCTGGTCCTGTACTGCTCGGGCGGCACATAGCACAGCGACATCTGCCAGCTCTCCAGCGGCACCAGCTCCCGGGTCTGCACCAGAATCTCCGTCTCCATAAACCGCTCGGCGACGAAAAAAAACGCCGCGGAAAAGACGCCGCCCCAGAGCAGATCCAGCCTGGGAGACAGCTTTTGAAAGAGCGGGAGCAGCGAAACACCCAGTATCAGCGCAATAGCGATCGGCGTATACGGAATTACATACTTCGGATAGTTTTCAATGGGAACGGCGCCGTTTTGCAGCATATCCGTCAGGACCCGTATCCCCATGTAAATCGGATAAAAAGACGCCGCTACGACGCCCGCCAATGAGAGCAAGTAAAATCTTCGATAGTGTTTGCTGTTCATCACCCTGCCGCCTCTCTGATTTATTTAGGTTGCGCACGGCTGTGCTTAACCGCGCGAATCGGGAGCCAAACTTACTTTGTTAATCATCCGTCCCGGCTTTAGCCCGCGTTTGTGATCAATACATATATTATCGATGCAAACAGAAAAGTAAAACTGACCGCGGAAATACCGGTCATCCGTTTATAAGACAGTACATTCTCGATCCGCGTCCTAATCTTCGCTCCCCCGAAAGCAGACGCAAACAGGTTTTTGCTTTCGGCGCAGGCCAGCAGGGACCTGGCGTATTCTTTTCGTTCTTCCCCGCCGTATCCCGCAGCGGCAGCCTCGTCGCAGGCCAATTCGATATCCGAAAGAAACAGCCTTAGAAACAGCCATGAAAAGGGATTAAACCAGTGGATCGCGGCCGCCAGAAAAGCGAATAATCTCCACAGATTGTCTGCCCGGCGAATATGCGTCGTCTCGTGCTTCAGGATATAACGGATATCCCTGCCCCCATAGGAGAAAGGCAGAACGACTCTCGGTTTTATGATGCCGTATACTGCGGGACTCTGAACCTTGTCCGACAGGTAGACATTTCCGCTCAAACGCTTAGCATCTTTAATTTCATAAAGCGTCGCGGCGTACAGTATTCCCAAGGCTATGACAATTGCCAGCGCGATGACGATCCAGACCAGGGAAGACAGCTCAAACACCTTATCGAGAATACTGACCTTGTATGTGATCGGAAAATAGCTGTTTGCCGCCATAACGCTGTTGGTGACCGAGAACGCTATATCCTCCGCCGGCTGATACACGGTTATTGTCCTGGTGGTAAAACGGGATATCAGCGACATCAGGCTGTACGGGCTGTTTAATCCGAAGGGGATACACATGCGGATAAAGGGGACAACCCAGAGAAATACCGAGATTCTGCGGGGTATCGCCCGTATCGCCCGTATTATCAGCACGAGTAGCCCCATAAAAGAGGCGACAATGCTCATGTTGAAGACCCAGTAAAAGAGCTCTCCCAGCATTATAATCACCTGTTGTCAATGAGCTTCCTGAGTTCGTCGATCTCGCTTTCTGACAAATCCTCATCCTCCAGCAGCGCGGAGAACAGCGCCTTGCGGGACCCGCCGAACACTTTTTTCAGAAACGCTTCCGCTTCCTTTTTCTGCATTTCCGATTTTAAAACCAACGCGGTGCAGATAAATCCGGGCTCATCGCGGCGTATAAAGCCCTTCGCCTCAAGCTTCTTTATAACCGTGTAGGTGGTGTTTTTATTCCACCCGATGGAATCGGCGGCTATAAGGCTGATTTCTTTTGCGGACAGGGGGCCCTTATCCCAGATTATCTCCATAACCTTAGCCTCGCTGTCATACAGTTTATCCTTCATTTGTTACCTCCGGCCTATTGCTATAGTCTAGACTATCATAATAGTCCGTGTTTGTCAAGTAGATATTTAAAGATGACGGCTAAGAATAAAAAAACTCCGACTTCGATACGGCTGTATCAAGTCGGGGTTTTTATCTGGAGAGGGCCACGAGTTTGATACAAAATGCACCCGGTAACCTTGTTCCCGTTTGTTCCGTTTGTTTTGTGCACACCCTCTTTTCAAGCTTCTTTGCTATTCAAATCATATGTGAATGTTTCACATTCTGTTAATGTCTTCGATGCAATAATTATTAGCCGGGTTCATTTTTAATCGGTCATTTAAAATCAGGTGCTAAAGCTCAATTCAAAATAGAATAATTCTCAATTAACGAGGAGTGGATGATATATTATTTATCCTGTATACTGTAATCACAGTCAGGCGCCGATGAGTATAAAGGCAATAAAGAATAATTGCCTTGAACAGGAGATATGATATATGAGTTTTGGTACAATAATAAAGAAGCTGCGCCGTGAGCGTGATTTGACACAGGAAGAACTTGCGGAAACGCTGTCAATTTCGCCGCAAGCGGTCAGCCGTTGGGAGACGGACGCTGCCATGCCGGACATTGCATTATTGCCAATATTGTGTAATTACTTCAATGTCTCGGCTGACATGCTGCTCGGTATTGATCTTGCAAAGAAAAAGGAGAAAATTGAATCAATCCGTCAAGATGCAGATAAATATTCCAGTAGAGGTTATTCTGAAGAAGCACGTGAGATTCTTGAAGCAGGTATTCGCGAATACCCGGACAGCTACGCTTTAATGAATGACCTCATGTATCTTTCTTTTTGGCAGTATAATGCCAAGCAAGAAAAAACAACTTATCTTGATGAAGCAATTCGTTATGGCGAAGCAATCCTTGAAAAGAGCACCGATGATAGCTTGCGGGATGGAGCAAAACAAATTCTCTGTTATTCCTATCGTGATGCCGGCAGGAAAGATGAAGCCATCAAGCTGGCAGAGTCACTGCCATGCATTGCTATTTCAAGCGAGAGTTTGTTAAGTGGCATCTGCAGCGGAGATGAAGGGTATAGGGCAAAACAGCGGGAAGCAGCCACCTTAATGCAGTCTCTTTCGAGCTGTCTTTTCGGGATACAGACAAAATTGGATTCGGGCGAGTACGCTTATACCGAAGAAGAACTTGCAATTCTTAGAGATAAACGTATTGCGTTTCTTCACCTGTTTTTCGAAAATGGAGATTTCGGCTTTTATCATTGTCATCTTTGCGACACACACACCGAATTGTCAAAATATTATGCGAAAATAGGAGAAAATACAAAAGCTGTTTCACATCTTAAACTGGCAGCGGAACACGCTATCGGATTTGTAAATTCAAGAAACGACAATATAATGACTTCACTTGTTTTCAGAGGAAACGATTGGGGTAGTTGGTCTGGCGGTTCGTCTGATAATGATGCCGCACGGCTTTTGAAAAAGCTTGACGACAATGTATTTGACAGAATCCGCGAATCTGCCGAATTTTTTGAAATAAAAGCAAATTTGAGCGCTTATTCTGGAAAGTGGCAAGTAAAATGATAGAGACACATTAACTTAATAAAGCGGAACAAGGCGGTCTATATGATCGACTGACCTTATAAAAAAGACTGGGTTCTTCGTCGTATTGAATGGGTAACTAACTTATGATATACTGATATCTTATATCAATGCCAACTCAGTGGGTTTCAGCGACGGTCTGAATTATTTCGACGACTGCACAGATATTTCGCTACATATGGATGTATTCAAGTTGATTTTTGAAGCCCTGCAGCAGGAGCAACACTATAACATGATGATGTGTGAAGAAGCTACATAACCACCATCCGGTTTTGAAAAAATCATAGGAAATGTCTATTTTTACTTTAGTAGATAAGTCACTGCTCGAACCCTCAATACTCCCGTTTGTCGAGTGCACACCCTATGCACACCCCCGAGTTTCCGTTTGACGAGTGCAAGGCACAAATCGTAATGATGCTCCTTAAACAAGGTTTTTTCATTACACTCTACAAACGGCAGAAAGCGAAAAAGCCGCCGGAAAGCCTTGATAACAAGACTTTCCGGCGGCTACCGTGTGCAAAATAAAAACGCCGGTATTGTATCAATACTGACGTTCTTATTTGGTGGACCTTCAGGGACTCGAACCCCGGACCGACCGGTTATGAGCCGGTTGCTCTAACCAACTGAGCTAAAGGTCCTTTTAAGGCAACGGGATAATTATAAAATACCGACGCAGTTTTGTCAATACCCCGGTAGTAAATTTCACGATTGCCGCGGCGGCGTTTCGGCGGTATAATAGCATTGTGGTTCGATTTTACAATTCTTAACGGAGGTTGGATATGGACCTGTATTCGGAAGCCCCCGGCGCGGGGAACGCGTACCGCGACGCATATCTCGAAGGCATACAAAAGCTTATTTCGGAAAAAAGAGCCGATGCCGACCGTAAAAGGGCGGAATACTTTCGTCCCGAGGCGCTGAAGACCGATCCCGAGAGCTTCAGAGAGGATTTCAAAAAAATGCTCGGCTGGCCTCTGATCTCGCCCGCCGAAACGGAGCCCCCCCAGGCGGAGACGGTCTTTGTCGCGAGGGATTCGCTCGGCTCAATCTACCGTATGAGGATTGAGACGCTAAAGGGGCTCCGGTTTTACGGACTGCTGTTCAGGCCGGATTCCGAAGAAAAGCTCCCTCTGATTATCGCCCAGCACGGAGGCGGCGGCACGCCGGAGCTCTGTAGCGAGTTTTTCCAGCAGACCAATTACAATGACATGACGAGGCGCATTCTGCGAAGAGGGGCCGTCGTCTTCGCACCGCAGCTTCTGCTGTGGGACGCGGGCAGGTTCGGTTCCAAATTCGACAGGACGGCCCTCGACGCGGCGCTCAAGCAGCTGGGCGGCTCGATTACCGCGCTGGAAATCCGTTGCATCATGCGGAGCCTTGACTATCTCGCCTCTCAGCCCTACGTCGACGCGGAGCGAATCGGCATGGTGGGCCTCTCCTACGGCGGTTTTTACACCCTTTTCACCGCGGCCTGCGATAAAAGGATAAAAGCGGCCTACTCCTCATGCTTTTTCAACAACCGGTACGCCTACGCCTGGCCGGACTGGACCTGGTTCGACGCCGCGTCGAAATTTCTTGACGCCGAGGTCGGCGCGCTGATCTGCCCGAGGGCCCTGTGCGTCGAGGTGGCCAAAAACGACTATCTCTTCGCCCCGGAGCCCGCCGAAAAGGAGTTTGAAAGGCTTAGGGCGTTTTACCGGGCTTTCGGCGCGGAGAACAAGCTGAAATTGAATCTTTTTACGGGTTCTCACGAGCTTTGCAGGGATAACCGGGGAATCGATTTTGTTTTTCGCAATATCTGACATAATTTTGCGCTTTTTCGTCTTTGCTTATGTGTATTTTTCGTTAATTCCGACGGGTCTCGGATATTGTAAATGTTATGCAGGATATGATATAATTAAATATTGTAGTGACAGCTTTCGAAGGTTTGAATGCGGCGACAAAAAGGATTTTCGGCAACCGCTCGGAAATGGGGTCGGATAAAAATATGGAAACCTATCATATCGGACTGAAAAAGGGCGACGTCGGCGAATACGCTATTTTGCCGGGAGACCCCGGGCGCTGCGAGCTCATCGCAGAGTATTTTGAAAACCCCGCCGCGCTCGCCTACAACCGAGAATTCAAGACCATCGCCGGAACGCTTTGCGGTGTGCCGGTCTGCGTCACCTCCACAGGCATCGGGGGCCCGTCCGCCGCGATTGCGATGGAGGAGCTTTCGTCAGTCGGCGTAAAGACCTTTATCCGCGTCGGCACCTGCGGAGGGATCGCTACGGAGGTTGCCTCGTCGGATATCGTCATCGCCACCGGCGCGGTGCGCCACGAGGGCACGAGCCGCGAGTATCTGCCGATCGAATACCCCGCGGTGCCGGATTTCAACGTGGTCGCGGCGCTGGTCTCGGCGGCAAAGACCCTCGGCCGCCGCTACCACGCGGGCGTCGTCCAGTGCAAGGACTCGTTTTACGGCCAGCACGACCCCGGGCGCATGCCCGTCGCGGCCGAGCTTTTGTATAAATGGGAGGCCTGGAAGCGGGCCGGCGTGCTCGCCAGCGAGATGGAGTCCGCGGCGCTGTTCTGCTGCGCGGCGGCGCTGGGCGTGCGCTGCGGCAGCGTATTCTCGGTCGTGTGGAACCAGGAGCGGAAAGCCGCCGGTCTGGAGGATCCGGACTGCCACGATCCGAAAAACGCGATAAAAACCGCGGTTGAAGCTCTGAAACTGCTTATCGAACAGGATAAGCGGGACAAAAATACACATAGATAAACTACGAAGGGACTTGACTTGTTTGATCCGCAATGACCTCAGAAATATAGCAATTATCGCGCACGTCGACCACGGCAAGACGACGCTTGTGGACGATCTTTTAAAGCAGTGCGGCGCGTTCAGGCAGAACCAGGCAGTCGCCGAGCGCGTAATGGACTCCGGCGACCTTGAACGGGAGAGGGGCATCACGATTCTTTCCAAAAACACCGCCGTGAAATACAAGGGCGTTAAGCTCAACATCGTCGACACGCCGGGACACGCCGACTTCGGCGGCGAGGTCGAGCGCATACTGAAAATGGTAAACGGCGTTCTGCTGCTGGTGGACGCCTACGAGGGGCCGATGCCCCAGACGCGATTCGTGCTTCAGCGCGCGCTTGAGCTCGGGCTGAAGGTGGTAATCGTCGTCAACAAGATCGACCGCCCGGACGCAAGGCCCGAAGCGGTTGTCGACGAGATTTTGGAGCTTCTGCTGGACCTGAACGCGACGGACGAGCAGCTCGACTCCCCCGTGATATTCGCCTCGGCGCGGGAAGGCTACGCCTCGCTGTCCTGCTACGAGCACGGGTCGGACATGACCCCGCTGCTGGACACGATTCTCGCCCACATCCCCGCTCCCGGCGGGGACGAGAACGCGCCGCTCCAGATGCTGGTCTCATCGATCGATTACAACGACTACGTGGGCCGCATCGCGATAGGCCGCGTCGAGAACGGCGTTTTAAGGCAGGGCATGGACATCATCCTGACCGACTACCATAAGCTCCGCGAGCCGGTGAAGGCCAAGGCCGTCAGCCTCTATACGTTCGACGGGCTCAAAAAAGTGCCCGCCACCGAGATTTACCCCGGCGACATCGTCGCGCTGTCCGGACTGGAGAGCGTAAACATCGGCGACACGGTCTGCGACGTCAACTACCCCAACCCGCTGCCCTTTGTCAAAATTTCCGAGCCAACCGTGGAGATGTCGTTCTCGGTAAACGACAGCCCGATGGCGGGCAGGGAGGGCAAGTTCGTGACGAGCCGCAACCTGCGGGACAGGCTTTTCCGCGAGCTTTTGAAGGACGTTTCGCTCCGCGTGGAGGAAACCGATTCGACGGACGCGTTCCGCGTGCTCGGCCGCGGCGAGATGCACCTCTCGATACTAATTGAGACGATGCGCCGCGAGGGCTACGAGTTCCAGGTCGGCGCGCCCAAGGTGCTGATGCACAGGGACGAAAACGGCACGCTGCTCGAGCCTTTCGAAGATCTCGTGGCCGACGTGCCCGAGAGCTCCGTCGGAACCGTAATGGAAAAGCTCGGCAGCAGAAAGGGCGAGCTTGTCAAGATGACCCAGCTCGGCTCGCGGATGCGCCTTGATTTTATCGTACCGTCCCGCGGGCTGTTCGGCTACCGGAGCGAATTTCTGACCGACACCCGGGGCGAGGGCATTATGAACACTATTTTCCACGGCTATTTACCCGCCAAGGGCGAGATGAGCGGCAGAGCCTACGGTGCGCTTATCGCGTACGAGACCGGCGAGTCCGTGATATACGGGCTCTACAACGCGCAGGAGCGGGGCATGCTGTTTATCGGGCCGAACGTGCCGGTCTACGCCGGCATGATCGTCGGCGAGTCGCCGAAGGGCGAGGACATCGTCGTCAACGTGTGCAAGAAAAAGCACGTCACCAATATCCGGGCGGCAGGGAGCGACGAGGCGCTGAGACTCATCCCGCCGCGCATAATGAGCCTTGAACAGTGCCTTGAGTTCTTAAACGAGGACGAACTGCTCGAGGTCACGCCGAAGTCGCTCCGCCTGAGGAAAAGGATTCTGGACCATGCGGCCCGCGCTGTCGCCGCCTCGCGCAAAAAGGCCGCCAGTAAGTAAAACGGAGGTATATATGCCATTTTACACCTTTGTCTGTAATTCCTGCGGAGAAAAATTTGAGGTCCGCTGCTCCATCGCCGAGAAGGACAGCGGCAGCGTCGTCTGCCCCGGCTGCGGCGCAAACGAGCTCGACCGGATCTTCGAGGGCTTTTCCGTCTCCGTCAAGGGCGGCGGCTGCGAAAGCGGCGCCAACTGCCCGGCACGTGAACACACGGGTGAATGCCCCCACGCGTCCGGCTGCGGCTGCGCGCGCTCCCGGGGATAAAATCAAATACAGCAAACCAAGCCGCGGTGAACCGCGGCTTGGTTTGTGTTATTCAATATAGCAAATTTTCTATCATAAATCTATTATAACTTTTATGTCGATTTTTTTGTATATATTTTTTTAAAAAGTGTTGACAAAATCATTTTATTTTCATATAATTTATATAGGTGATAACAGAAATATTATATTATAAATCGAAAATTAATTCTAACAGTTTTGTTTTTATATAATGAGTTGATGCGTATGAATGTGTAATCACATTGTTATCCCAAATTCCTGTGGTTTAGGCTGTGGTTCGGACTGTATAAACATTAATTAAAAAAGGAGAGGTTTTTATGCGAAGAAAAGCATATCTGTCGATCATCCCGGCCGTCATTTCAATCCTTTTCGCCCTGTTTTTACCGGCCTGCGCTTCTTCCGGAAAGAACAGTGTCAGATTCGTCGAACCGCTTGACACCCCTCAGGAAGCCATGGAATCGATCGTACCGCCGACGATCGACCTTATGAAAAATTCCACGGAAGCCGTCGTGCAGGGCACGGTGACTTCGTATCGCGAGGCACAGTTTGATTATACAGTCGACGTCAGCAACAGTGAATTAGTCTCAACCGCCAACTTCACGCTTATTGAGTATAATGTCTCTGATGTCCTCTACGACAGAGCGGGATATGTCAAGGCCGGCGATACAGTGAAAATTATTTGGCCTTATAGCTCAAGAAAATTCTCCGAGGAAGCACCTGCGATTAAAGAAGGTGACGAGTGCGTGTTTTTTTTATTGTCCGCCCTTTCACGATATGAACTGATGAAAGCAGGCTCAAAATACGAGGGGTTTTTATCGCTCGGAGACCCGTATTTTCTAGATGCCCCGACATTTTCGACAATCATAAAAACTGAAAAGGGTTATATTCTGACGGACATTTTCGCGCAGGATATTTTTAAGGTTTCCGACACTGTTATGACGCTTGACAGAGTAAGAGAAGCTGTTAATTCGATTTTCGACTAAGAATGTGAGGTCACAAATGAGAAAACTCTTTAAATTATCTTTTATCCTCCTATTATTCGTAATTCTTCTGAATATTTCATCTTATGCAACGTTATTAGATGGATTACACTCTGATTCGCTAAGCGGTTGGAATCTGCATGGTTCGCCGTATCCCTATTACCACATGGGAACGAGGAGCACAACTTTTAAATACCCCTCGAACGATGTATACAACCAACTTATAAATGACGCCATAGCGATGTGGAATGAGGAAGACTTTGATTATATCAATATGACCTATTCGTCTTCTTCATTCAATTCCTTTATTATTAAACAATCTGGTTCTAATAATAACGTCGTTGGTTATGTTGCAACTTACACCGCGAATTCAACTACAAAGGAAGTTACAAATTGGTGTATCGAATCTCCGGGATGAATCTGTGTAGTAATGACACCATACGTACTAAAGCGATAGCGCACGAAATCGGCCATGTTTATGGTTTAGCACACTGTGCAACATACTCTGGTGGTTCTTATAGCATAATGAAAGACGGATTAACATCTAGTATGGCTATATTATCCACAGATAAACGCGGTATGCTTCTTGTCACTCACGTTCATACCCATCCCAATGCTTCATGGTTTACTTATTCATATAACGCCAATAATACGCACATAAAAAGATGTATCCAATGTCAGGGTTATTATATAGAAAGCTGCCAATACGTCGTGATATCTTACAACCCCTATATCGTAAAATGTACAAAATGCGGACATCAGTCATCACAATAAAATGCAGCAGAAAGCCCGTTCGGACGCTGATGTCCGAACGGGCTTTTTTTACCTGTACATAAACAGATCGCACTTGATCATGCCGTTGTAGAGCTTTCTTTTCTTATCCGCGCGGCGGCCGAAATAGCGCTCGAACTCCTCGTCCGGGGATATCACATAGGCGCCGAGCGTTTTTTTATGGGTGCGCTCGCCCAGCAGCCTGTAGAGCTCGCGCGCGGCTTTGACGTCGCCCATCCGTTCGCCGTAGGGCGGGTTGGTGATCACGACGCCGATGTCCGGAATCTCCGCCTCCGCGAGCGGGGCCCGGATAAAGCTAATCTTATCCCCCACGCCGGCTTTTTTCGCGTTGGAAACCGCGATTTTAATCGCGTTCTCGTCGATATCGCTGCCGGTAATCGGACCTTCGAAGGGCCTAATCTCCGCTCTGGCCTGTTCCCTAAGGCCGGCGAGCCTTTTTTTATCGAAGCCCGCGAAGCTCTCGAGGGCAAAGCTCCGGTAAAGGCCGGGCGCGGTGTTCGACGCCGTCAGCGCCGCCTCGATCAGGATCGTGCCGGAGCCGCACATCGGGTCGCAGAGCGGCCTGTCGCCCCGCCTCCCGCTAAGGTAGACCATCGCCGCGGCGAGGGTTTCGCGGATCGGGGCCAGGTTTGACTCCGCCCGGTAGCCCCTTTTGTGGAGGCTCTCGCCGGTGGTGTCGATATAGACCGAGCATATGTTGTTAAGGATATTGAACGAGATCTGGTATTTCCCCCCGGTCTCTGGCAGTATCTCAAGCCCGTATTTCTGTCCGAGCCGTACCGCCACCGCTTTTTTGATGATCGTCTGGCAGTCCGGGATACTGGATAGCGCCGAGCGGACGCTGTGACCCTTCACCGGGAAAGCGCCGGTGCGCGGGATGAACTCCTCCCAGGGCGCGGCCTTTACGCCCTCGAACAGCGCGTCGAAATTTCTCGCCTCGAACTCCGCGACGAGGATCAGCACCCGCTCGCCGGTGCGCAGCCAGAGGTTTGCCCTCGCCGCCTCGTAGATGTCCCCCGAAAACAGGACCCTCCCGTTTTCAGCGGCGACGTTTTCAAAACCCTTTCTCTTCAGCTCGTCCGCGCATATCCCCTCGAGCCCGAGCAAAACGGGCGAACACAGTCTATAACTCATAAAAAACTCATTTCTCCGGCAAATTTTACAATAAATCCACATATTTGCCGGCATACGGATTTATAATACGAAAAAATCAGACGTAATTCAAAACGGTCTCCATCGCGGTTTTTTCCCACTGCACAAGGTTTTCCGGTTTGAAGTTTGCTGTGCTGATGTCTTTCAAAACAAACTCGCAGGGCGTACCGTTGCGCTTGCATGCGTCAAGCACGCGGGTGATCTCCTTTCTCACCGGCTCCGGGTCGAAGCTGTTCACGGCGACGAACGCGGGGTTCGGCTTCGAGGCCAGCACGTACCTGCTCCCGATTTTCTCCGCCGCTATGTCGACGTCCGCCCAGGGCGTTATCGATATTTTTCTCAAACGGGGGATTTTCGATACAATTTCGATTTTATTGTGCAGCGGCTCGCAGCAGCCGTAATAGACAAGCCCGAAGCGGCCCATCAGCTGCTTTTGATAGTTGATGTCGAACTCCTCGTGCATCTCCGGCGAGACATGGGCGAAGATCTGCGCGGTTCCCCTGCCCCACACCTGGCTCGCTTTGACCCGTTCCGGCGCGTTTTCCTCCGACGGGAGCTCGCTTGAGTACCCGGCGGTGCAGTGCACGTAGGGCGAGGGCGCACCGAACAGGTTGTACTCCTCCATTTTATCCGCCGTCTCGTTTGCGATGTCGAGGAGCTTTTTCATCAGGCGGTGCATGCGCTCCGGCTCGTCGTAGAGGTCCGTCAACAGCGGCGTCACTCCCCGGGCATAGGAGATCATATCCCAGGGCGCCCACGAAAAATACCCGCCGACGAGCTTCACCGGCAGTATTCCGGCAAAGAGCTCATTTGCCTTTTCAAGCTCGGCCGCGTCAAGGTCCGGGCGGGGCGTAATCGTCGGCATATGGACGGCGTCGATATCCTCATCCGTCTTCAGCGTATCCTGAAACGAATGGGAGACGATGTGGTTCCCGTCGTTTTTCGACAGCGTGCGCTCTTCGATTCGGATGCCGTTTGAACCGATGTCCGCATGCTTGCGGACGCCGAAGTAGTTCGGCATCACCATATCGGCCCGCATGTGCCGCCATTTGTAGAGCGATTTCCTGAGCCTGTCCTCGTAGCTCCGGCAGAGCTGGTCCTCGCACAGAAGCGTCAGCTCCCCGTCCGAATTGAGCTCGTGCCAGGGCAGCTCGTCCATCAGCACAACCGGGCGCACCGGCTTTAAATCATTCACCGCCTCGTAGAGCCTCACCTTTTCCTTTTGTACCGGCAGATTCGCTATTTCGGCGTACTGCTTCGCAAGCTCGCGAAGGATATCCTTATCTTTTTTATTCATAGAAGCCCTCCTTTATATGATCGGTTATAAAACCGGCCTGTCCCCCGTCAGCCTAAGACCCGGGAAGCCCTGCTGGCGCAGCGCCTCGTAGGCGATGACCGCCGCCGCGTTCGAGAGGTTTAAGCTCCTCGTCTCGCCCAGCTGCGGGATGTGGATCGTGTTTTCAAAGTTCTCGAGAATGAACTCGTGGGGCAGCCCGGCCGTCTCCCTGCCGAAAAGAATGTGGCAGCCTTCCGGGTACGAAGCGTCCGTGTAGCACAGGCCGCCGTGGGTCGTCGCAAGTCTCATGACCGCGTTTTCGTTTCTCTCGAGGTAATCCGAGAGATTGTCGTAATAGGTAATGTCCAGAAAATGCCAGTAGTCCAGCCCGGCGCGCTTCAGCTTTTTGTCGTCTATCCTAAAACCCAGCGGCCCGACGAGGTGCAGCCTGCTCCCCGTGACCGCGCACGTCCGCGCGATGTTTCCCGTGTTCTGAGGGATCTCCGGCTCGACCAGTACTAGATTGAGCATCAGCCATGTTTCCTCCGTTTTGTAAAAAAATGCGCTTATAATTATACAGCAAAAGCATTAAAAAAGCCATATGCCGGAAGAAATATTATTTTGCGGTTATATTGCCATGACAAAATACACAAAATACCGTTAGTGCCGCCGCCTAATTCTGTCGTATTACTAAAAAACGCCGTCTTTTCTCGCAAATTCGAAACAAATTGTTGCAATAAGGATAAAAATGTTCTATAATTACCGGGTACGGTATTTTGAAAGGAGTAATATTCAATGATGTACAACAAGAAAAGTGTTGAAGACATTGCTGTAACGGGAAAACGCGTGCTTGTCCGCTGCGACTTTAATGTCCCGCAGGATGCGGATTTGAACATAACCGACGACAAGAGAATCCGCGAATCGCTTCCCACAATCAAATACCTGGTAGACCATAAGGCCAAGGTCGTTCTCTGCTCCCACCTCGGCAGGCCGAAGGGACAATTCAACGCGAAATACTCGCTCGCGCCCGTAGCCAAAAGGCTCTCCGAGCTCCTCGGCATTCCGGTCGCGATGGCTAAAGACGTCATCGGCGAAGACGCGAAGGCCAAAGCCGCCGAGCTGAAGGACGGACAGGTCCTGCTCCTTGAAAATGTCCGTTTCCACGCCGAAGAAGAGAAAAACGACCCCGCTTTCTCCAAAGCGCTGGCCTCCTTTGCCGACGTTTACGTAAACGACGCGTTCGGCACCGCGCACCGCGCGCACGCCTCCACCGCCGGCGTCACCGACTATCTGCCGGCAGTCTGCGGATACCTTATCCAGAAAGAAATCAGCGTAATGGGCAAAGCCCTGAACGATCCGAAGCGCCCGTTCGTCGCGGTTCTCGGCGGCGCGAAGGTTTCCGACAAGATCGGAGTCATCAACAACCTGCTTGAAAAGGTCGACACGCTGATTATCGGCGGCGGCATGGCCTATACGTTCGTTAAAGCCCAGGGCGGCAAAATCGGCACCTCGCTGTGCGAGGACGACAAGCTCGGCTACGCTTCCGAAATGCTCGATAAAGCGAAGGCCAGGGGCGTAAACCTGCTCCTGCCCGAGGATACCGTGGTCGCCGACAAATTCGCGGCAGACGCAAACAGCAAGACCGTCCCCACCAAGGAGATTCCGGACAACTGGATGGGCCTCGACATCGGCGAGAAGACAATCGCGATGTTCTCCGAAGTGCTTAAGGGCGCCGGAACGGTCGTATGGAACGGTCCGATGGGCGTATTTGAGATGGATAAATTCGCGGTTGGCACAAAAGCCATCGCCAAGGCCATCGCGGAGAGCGATGCGGTCAGCATAATCGGCGGCGGCGATTCCGCGGCGGCGGTCGAAAAGCTGGGATACGCCGAAAAGATGACGCATATCTCGACGGGCGGCGGCGCTTCCCTTGAGTTCCTCGAGGGGCTTGTTCTCCCGGGTATCGCCTGCCTGCAGGATAAATAATTCTTAATAAAAGCACAAATAATATATATCCAAGGAGAATAGCCATGAACAGAAGATATCGCAAAACCATCATAGCGGGTAACTGGAAGATGAACAAAACCCCCAAGGAAGCGCGCGCGCTTGTCGATACGCTTCGCCCGATGATCGCGAAGGCAAAATGGTGCACTACGGTTCTTTGCGTCCCGTTCGTCGACCTGAGCGCCGCTCTGAAGGCTACGCGCGGCACGAAGATAGCAGTCGGCGCGCAGAACATGCACTACGAGCCCCTCGGCCCCTACACAGGCGAGATTTCAGCTCAGATGCTTGTCGAAATGGGTGTTAAGTATGTCATCGTCGGCCACAGCGAGCGCAGGCAGTATTTTGGCGAGACCGACGAGATAGTCAATAAAAAGGTGCTCGCGGCCCTGGCCGCCGGCCTTAAGCCCATCGTATGCGTAGGCGAAACCCTCGCCGAGCGCGAACAGGGCGTCACCGAGGAGCGCATCAAGCTCCAGGTCAAGATCGCTCTCCGCGGCGTCAGGGGCGAGAACATCCGCAAGATCGTCATCGCCTACGAGCCGATCTGGGCGATCGGAACGGGTAAAACGGCCACGGTAGCCCAGGCCAACGAGGTCTGCACGCTGATCCGCGACACCGTCCGCTCGCTGTTCGGCGCCCGCGCTGCTCGCTCGATTACGATTCAATACGGCGGGTCAATGAACGAGGAGAACGCCGCGGGCCTGCTCTCCCAGCTCAATATCGACGGCGGCCTGATCGGCGGCGCTTCGCTGAAGCCCGAATCCTTTAAGGCGATAGTCGACGCGGCAAACCAGAACTAAAGCTACTGACTATAAACCGCCGGCGTGCATAAATAATGCTTATATCCGATAACCCAGCGGTTTTGCGGATATTTGTATCGGAACTTTCCGCGATTTTCTCGCGCAAGGCTTTCTTTTCGCAAACGGCGGTTATGTCGCAGTCATCAACAGAGAGCTGTTATAACCGGCTTGAACGCATCGGTTGTGGCAGCTCTCTTTTCCTTACCAGACTTCCCGTTGAAAGGCCGGTTTCTGATGAAAAACGTGATTTCCCTGATTATAGCCGACGGCTTCGGGCTCAGCGGCCAGTCGGTCGGCCTGCCCGGATACGGCTCGCCCGAGCTTTGCGCGCTGTACAACGAAAATCCGCATACATCGCTGTTAGCTCCCGTCCGCGAAGGGCTTTTGGCCGGGGAACTCAACGCCGCCGAGGCGGGTTATCTTGCGATAGGCGCCGGCAGGACCCTGCCCGCGGAGCTCTCCTACCGCCTTGAAAACACTCTGGGCGAGTATCTCTCATCTCTCGGCCTCACTCAGACGCGGATTTACGGCAGCATCGGCGGCACCGCTCCGACATATTTTTTCAGCGGGAAAAACGAAGAGCTCTTTCCCGGTGAGACCCGGATTTCGGTGACGCCGCCCGCTGACGAGCCGCCCCGGGATATGCTGTTCGACATCGGTTCAGAAATCGCGGAGGCCGCCGAAAAGACCATCGACGAGGGAAAAAGCGACATCGTAATCGTCTGCGTCCCCACCTGCGGAGCCGCCTATAAAAACGGGGACGCAGACGACGCCGCGAAAGCCGCGGAGGAGGCCAGCGCGTGTATAGGAAGAATCGTCGCACTCACCAAACAGTACGGCGGAATCGCGTTTATCGCCTCGCCCTACGCCGCCGGAGACGAAAGCCTGCCGCTCCCGTTCATCGCCGTGGGCGCCGCCGCCGGCCTGTCCCCCGGGAAGCTCTCGGACGTCGCCCCGACGATTCTCGACATGATGGGGCTTTCCCGCCCTGACGAGATGACCGGCAAAAGCCTGATCATACGCTCCTGAAGCTAATAATATTTGGAGGAGATTGATATGGAACAAAAAAGACAGTTTCCCCGCACCACCGTCGCCGGGATCTCCCTCCCGCGGATGCTGATCGGGACAAACTGGCTGCTGGGCTACAGCCACAGGACGCCCGCGGCCGATAGGCTGATCTGCGAGCGGTTTTCCTCGCCGGAGGCGTTTTTCCCGATACTTAGCGCGTTTGCCGAGCACGGGATAGACGCGGTTATGGGCTGCATCAGCCAGGACGAGCGGATACTTAACGCAATCCGCTACGCCGAGGATAAGCTCGGAAAAAAGTTCATCCTGATCGACACACCACACATCAACGTGGACGACAGCGCCGACGCCAGGCGCGAGGCGGAACAGACGATCAAACACAGCGCGGAAATCGGCTCGACCTTCTGCCTGATGCACCACTCGAGGGTGGAGCAGCTGGTCAACAAAAACAAAGGGACGATTGAACGCCTGCCGGACTACCTCGCGATGAAGCGCGATAACGGGCTGATTCCCGGGCTTTCGGCCCACATGCCGGAAATCATACTGTACTGCGACAGCAACGGATACGACGTGGAGACCTACATACAAATTTTCAACTGCCTCGGCTTTCTGATGCAGATCGAGATCGAAACCGTCGCCCGAATCATCCACAACGCGAAAAAACCGGTGATGACCATCAAGCCCTTCGCCGCCGGTCGCACCACGCCCTACGTCGGGCTGACCTTCAACTGGAACGCGCTCCGCGAATGCGACATGGTCACCGTCGGCGTCTCGAGCGAGGCGGAGGCGCGGGAGGACATCGAGATCTCCTTTGCCGCGTTTGACCACCGCTACCCCGGCCTAGGCACCCGCTCAAGCCCGGTAAGGGACCAGGCCGTGCTCGCCTACACGCCGTCAAAATAAAAGCTTAGTTTAAATAAACCGCTGCGGCATTCCGCAGCGGTTTTTCAACGTATCGCAAATGCCGAAGGTCCGCGGTTGCCGCCAGCTTTCAGCTCTGAGGCATGTTCCCGCTTTCCTCGGTTTTCTTTTTCTCCTCGTCGATCATAGCGTGGAGCTTTGCGAGCGCGTCTGACAGGCCACCGACCGAGTCTATCAGACCCAGCGAGACCGCGTCCTCGCCGTAGATGAGGCTCCCGACGTCCGTGGCCAGTTCGCCGGTCCTGAGCATCAGCTCCTTATATTTCTCCGGCGAAATTTTCGAGTTGCGGGCGACGAATTTGACCACGCGCTCCTGGATCTTTTCAAAATAGTAATAGGTCTGAGGCACGCCGACGATCTGCCCGTTCATCCGCACCGGGTGAATCGTCATCGCCGCCGAGGGCGCGATGAACGAGTGTTTCGCGGCGACCGCCAGCGGGACGCCGATCGAGTGTCCCCCGCCGAGCACGAGGGACACGGTCGACTTATTCATGCTGGATATCAGCTCCGCTATCGCAAGCCCGGCCTCCACGTCCCCGCCCATCGTGTTGAGCATTATCAAAAGCCCGTCGATCTCCGGGCTCTCCTCAATCGCCGCGAGCTGCGGTAGCACATGCTCGTACTTCGTGGTCTTGTCCCGGGAGGAGAGCACGTGGTGGCCCTCAATCTGCCCTATTACCGCGAGGCAGTGGATTCTGTGCTTGTCGCCCTGCTCGGTTATCGCGCCGAAATCCTTGATCTGGTCGATCTGCTCGGGGGTCGGCGTCTCCTCTTTCTTTTCGCACTCATCCTTATTATCGCTGTTTCGCATAACTCACTCTCCCAATCCCTTCTATTTTTGCCCGGAAATAAAAATCGTATACGGATATCCGAATCGTCCCGTTGACATCTCCGCTTTACTGCGATAAAATAATATTAATACGGTCTTGCGGACAAAATCCCGTCATAAATATGAACGCAGGGCTAAAAACACCGGCCGGAGCCGGGTAAGCGTCGGATCGGCAGACAAAGCGCGCCGCATTTTACACTGAAATCCAAAATTTTTCGCAGAATGGAGATTACTATGAACCGTAAAATTATGGAAATCGCGGAACGAATTAAGGGGCTCCGCGAGATGCTTGGCATTTCCGCGGAGGAGATGAGCCGGACGCTTAAGATTTCGTACGATGAGTACATCGAATATGAATCCGGCTCCAGGGACTTTTCTTTTTCGCTTCTCTTTGAGATAGCTCGCAAGCTTGGTGTGGACATCACCGAGCTGATTACCGGCGATATGCCGAAGCTCTCCCGTTTTTCACTGATACGCGCCGGCGAAGGCATGCCCATTGAGCGGCGCAGGGGCTTTTCCTATCAGCATATGGCCTATCTTTTTAAGAACAGAATTTCGGAGCCGTTTCGCGTGGTGGCGCACTACGACGAAGCTCTGGTCTCCGCACCGATCGCGCTCTCCTCTCACGCCGGACAGGAGTTCGACTACATTCTGTCGGGCAGGCTCAAGATCCAGATTGAGGACCATGTAATGGTGCTGAACCCCGGCGACGCGGTGTATTACGACGCAAACAACAGGCACGGGATGATCGCGGTCGACGGCGAAGACTGCGTTTTCCTGGCGGTGATCTCCAATGCGGGAGAAGAAAAGAAAGGTTAGGTCATTTTAAATCATGTGTTTACTCAATTTACATAAACAGTATCTCAACGAAACCCTCGACGAGCGCGGAAACCCCGTCCGCGTAACGTTCAACGTGCCGGAGCGCTTCAACTTCGCCTACGACGTGGTCGACAAACTCGGTAAAGAGACGCCGGACAGGCGCGCGATGCTCTGGGTCAGCAACGACGGCGACGAGCGCACCTACACCTTCAGCGACATCTCCCGGGAGAGCGACCGCGCGGCCGCGATGCTGCTGGCGCACGGGATTAAAAAGGGCGACAAGGTTATGCTTGTCCTGAAGCGGCACTTCGAGTTCTGGCCCGCCGTGCTCGCCTGCCATAAAATCGGCGCGGTGGCCATACCGGCCACCAACCAGCTCGCGGCAAAGGATATTCTTTACCGGCTCAACGCCGCCTCCGTCGCCGCGGTGGTCTGCACGGACGACGGGGGCTTTACAGCCCATGTGGACGGCGCGGAAAAGGATTACGGCAAAAAGCTGATAAAATTCGTCGTACACGGCAATAAAGATGGCTGGCTCAGCTACGCCGACGAGATCGAGAGGGCGCCGGCGTTTATAAAGCCCGCGGAGGAGGACCTGCCGCGAAACGAGGACGCGATGCTCCTCTACTTTACCTCCGGCACCACGGGCATGCCCAAAATGGTCGTTCACGACTTCACCTACCCGATAGGGCACATCGTCACCGCGAAATACTGGCATAAGGTCGACCCGGACGGGCTGCACCTGACGATATCCGAAACCGGCTGGGCAAAATCCGTATGGGGCAAGCTCTACGGACAGTGGTTCATGGAGGCCGGGATATTTGTCTTCGATTTCGAGAGGTTCGACCCCGAGATTCTGCTTCCGATGTTCGGCAAATACCGGATAACCACGTTCTGCGCGCCGCCGACGATGTTCCGCTTCTTCATCAAGGAGGACCTTTCCAAATACGATTTCTCCTCCCTCCAGCATGTGACGATCGCAGGCGAGGCGCTTAACCCTGAGGTTTACGAACAGTTCCGCCGGGCCACCGGCTGCACGCTCTACGAGGGCTACGGCCAGACGGAGACGACCCTCACGGTGCTGAACTCCTATTGGATGACGCCCTGTCCCGGCTCGATGGGCAGGCCATCCCCGGCGTACGACGTGGATATAGTCGACGAGAGCGGTACGCCCACAATCCCCGGCGTCACCGGCGAAATCGTCCTCAGGCTGCCGGAGCGCGGCAAGCCCACCGGCCTGTTCATGGGCTATTACAGGGACAAAGAGCTGACCGACTCCGTATGGCACGACGGCTACTACCACACCGGCGACACGGCGTGGCGCGACGAGGACGGGTACTTCTGGTATGTCGGCCGCACCGACGACGTGATTAAATCCTCCGGCTACCGCATAGGGCCCTTCGAGGTGGAGAGCGTGATTATGGAACACCCCGCCGTGCTCGAGTGCGCGGTGACCGCCGCGCCGGACCCGGTCCGCGGACAGGTGGTCAAGGCCACCATCGTCCCCGCGAAGGGCTACACGCCGGACGAGGCTCTGAAAAAGGACATCCAGGACTACGTCAAATCCCACACCGCACCCTATAAATACCCGAGAATCATCGAGTTCGTGCCGGAGCTTCCGAAAACAATCTCCGGAAAGATCAAGCGAAACGAAATCAGAAACGCTGACAGCAAAAAGTAAAAAACCCGGGGCCCGCCTTTTCCAGGCGGGTCCCGGTTCCGTTTTCGGACGCTCTAATAAATAAATGTTAAGATTACATTCCAAGCGGAAATGTGGTAAAACGCTTTATTCGCGTTTTGCCGCATTTTCTTTATAACTGATTAGGTGTTTTGCCGCTTTAAGAAGATATGCCAGGCTGTCCTCTCGGAGCTCCTCCGGAACCCGGGAGATGTTGACCTCGTAGTTGAAATCGCCTTTGTAGTCTGCGAGCCTCAGCCCGTCCATAATGCCGTACCAGTCGATGGTGCCGTGGAACGGCGGAAGATGGTCGTCCCCCGCGGCGAAATTGTCGTTTACGTGCAGCATTTTCAGCCTGCCGCCCATTTTAACAAAGCTCTCAGGCACGTCCTGTTTTACCGTGTGGGCATGGCCGGTGTCAAAACAGATCCCCCTGCCCCCGAGCGCGTCGCAGAGGCGGATCAGCTCCCCGATATCGGTAAGGTATCTCCGCTTTCCCGCGCCCGGCACCGGGTCGCGCATGTTCTCGATAACCACGTCGAGCCCCGCCCGGTCGGCGTATTCAAAGACCGGGGCAAGCGTCGCAACGGCCTTTACCATCTCGGCCTCCTCGCAAAACTCGGCTGCCGGGACCAGACCGGTGCAGGCGTGGATGACCGCGTGCCGGATATGTATCGCCGCGGCCGCGTCGATTGCGGCAAATACACGCTTATTGAACGCGCTGACGTTTTCGCCGGTAAAATCCTTCGGGAAATTATATGGCAGGTGCGCGTAGCGGAATTCCGCGCCGCATTTCGCGGCGGTCTCCGCGGCGGCGCAGACCTCCTTTACGCTTCCGCCGTTTTCCGGCGGATATGCGCCGAAGCTGAAATCCAGCACCTTGAACCCTGCGCGGGCTAAAAACCCAATCGCCTCTTCCGCCGGCAGCCGCCCCTTCCCCGGGAGCGAGTCGTGCAGTTCGATTGTCGCGGATATGTCCAAATATCACACCTCAAATCCGTATTGATTGTATGCGGAGTGTTTTCCGTTTCCTGAATGTTAATTGTTCCTGATGACGTCGATTATGATGTCCGCCGCGCGGTCGATCTGCTCCTTTTTGTGGGTCGCGGTGTAGCTGGTGCGGAGCAGGCACTGGCCCTCGGCGACGGCCGGTGGGAGCACGGGGTTGACATACACGCCGCGTTCGAGGAGGATGCGGGTGATCTTCAGCGTCCGCATCACGTCGTAGGTCATTATCGGAATTATCGCGGTGGTGCTGTTGCCGAACGGAATGTCGGCCTCCTTGAGGCGCGAGCGCATATAATCCGCTATCTTCATCAGGTTTTCGACCCGCTCGGGCTCGCTTTTAAGTATCCTGAGCGCCTCGAGGGCGGACGCGGCGTTAGCCGGCGGGAGCGACGCGCTGAAGATGAACGGGCGCGATTTATGCCGTATGAAGTTGATGATTTTCCCGTTCGCGGCGACGCAGCCGCCCAGCGACGCCAGGGATTTTGAGAACGTGGTCATGATGATGTCCACCTTGTCCTCAAGCCCGTAATAGCTGGCGGTTCCCCTTCCGCCCTCGCCGATCATGCCGACGCCGTGGGCGTCGTCGACGAGGATGCCAGCGTCGTACTTCTCGGCAAGCTCGACGATATCCGGCAGCTTCGCGATGTCGCCGCCCATCGAGAACACGCCGTCCGTGACGATCAGCTTTCCGTTCTTCTCCGGTATCGCCTTGAGCACCCGCTCCAGGTCGTCCATATCGCTGTGGTTATATTTAAGCACCCGCTTGGCGTAGCTCAGCTTGCAGCCGTCCACGATGCTGGCGTGGTTTTCCCTGTCGGATACGATATAGTCGTGCATGCCGGCTACCGCCGAAATCGCGCCGAGGTTTGTCTGAAAACCGGTCGAAAAGGTCACAGCGCCGTCCTTGTGGAAAAACTCGGCCAGCTCCTTTTCCAGTGTTACATGCAGATCAAGCGTTCCGTTTAGGAAACGCGAGCCCGAACAGCCTGTCCCGTATTTGTCCAGCGCCACCCGCGCGGCCGCTATCGTACGCGTGTCCGACGTCAGGCCGAGATAGTTGTTCGAGCCGATCATGATGGTCTTTCTCCCGTCCATGATCACCTCTGTGTCCTGTCCGGACTCGAGCGCGTGGAAATAGGGGTACACGCCGGCGTCTATATACGGCTGCGGATCGTTAAACTCATAGCATTTATCAAATATGCTCACTGATAACCCTCCGGTAATTCAATCTTAAATTATTATAGCATTTCCGTTTGCATTTTTCCACCAAAAATAGTATTATTATATCTGAAATTTTTAAAGGCACCGACTTCGGTCCTGATTACTCCGAAAGGACAGGCATATACTGAAAATGAAGCTGAAAAAAGGCGATGTCTGCCTTGTTACCGGCGCCACCTCCGGCATCGGGCTTGCCTGCGCCCGCGCTCTCGCCGAGCGCGGATTGATTGTATACGGAACCTCCCGGAAAATCCCCACCGGGACGGTGGAGGAGCAAAACAGTATTGCGATGGTCCGGCTCGACGTGGCCGACGACGATTCCGTTAAAAGCGCGGTGAGCCTGGTCCTCGAGCGGGAGGGTAAAATCGACCTGCTCGTCAACAACGCGGGTTCGGGCGTCTCCGGCCCGATCGAGGAGATGCCCTTCGAGGACATCCGCTTCCAGCTGGAGGTGTGCTTTTTCGGATGCCTGCGCCTAATCAGGGAGGTGCTCCCCTATATGCGCAAAAACGGCGGCGGCAGGATAATTAACATCGGCTCCGTCGCGGCAGGCATTTCCATCCCCTACCAGATCATCTACTCCGCAGCGAAGGCCTCGATCCGCTCGCTTACCGCCGGACTCAGGCTTGAGGTAGCCCCGTTCGGAATCGAGGTCTGCGAGATCGACCCGGGTGATACAAAGACAGGGTTTACCGCCGGCAGAAAAGCCCCGGTAATCGTAGAGGGCAGCCCATACGCAGAGCGGTACCGCCGCTCTCTCTCCCGTATGGAGTACGACGAGCAGCACGGTGCTTCCCCCGAAAAGGTTGCCCGGGACGTGTGCCGGGCGGCGTTCTCCCGGAGGATGAAGCCCCGGATAACCGTCGGCTTTTCCTACAAAGCGGTTGACGCGCTGAAAAGGGCGCTGCCGGAGGGCTTTTCCGAAAAGATAATCGGCAAGCTCTACGGTTAAAAATAAAAGGAGGAATTTATATGGCAAAAAGGTACCCGTTCTTCAAAGGCATGACCCCGATCCTGCCCACCGTAATCGATGAAAACGGCGACCCGGATCTCAAGGCCCAGGGCAGAATCGTCGAGTATGTGCTCTCATGCGGCGCGGTCGCGATCGGACATATGGCCGGCGCGTCAGAGTATTACAAGGTGAGCGAATACGACAGGGACACGATTATCCGTTCGCTGACAGAACAGGTGGCCGGCCGCGTCCCGGTTTTTATCGGGACAACGGACGTAGCGCGTAAGACGGCGCTTAAGCAGGCGGAGCAGGCCGAGGCGCAGGGCGCCAGCCTGATCATGGTCTGTTCGCCGATCACCGGCGCGATGAGCCGCGACGACCTTATGAAGTACTACGAAGACGTCGGCAAGGCCTCGTCTCTGCCGATGATCCTCCAGGATACCGGCGCGTCCTCCGGACTCTACAGCGCGGACTTCATCGAGGAAGCCTGCGAGCGCGTCCCGACCCTCGGGTACGTCAAGTCCGAGGGCATCAACTGCCTGCCGAAGGCTAAAAAGCTGATCGCCGACATCGGCGACCGCGTCCAGATAATAGGCGGCAACGGCGGCTACGCGATGCCGACGCTGCTGCGCCTCGGCGTCACCGCGTTCATGACCGGCACGGAGTGCACCGACGTGCACAACGATGTGATACAGGCTTATTTCGCCGGCGACGAAAAGAAGGCGGATATGCTCTACCATATGACGATTATGCCCTACCTCTATTTCTTCTCTCACGCGAACCGCTATTTCCTAAAATACATGCTTAAAAGGAGAGGCATCATCGACAACGTATACCTCCCCTTCCCGGACGAAAAGGGCGTGCCCGATCCGTTTATCATCGACGAGATGGACAGAACCCTCGACAGGATCAACGAGTTCCGGTGCAAAAAGGTTCTGTAATCACCTATTGGGAGATGTAACTTCAATGCCGGATCAAATCGATGGCTATATATCCGATAAAAAGACGAAAAAAATGATCATAGACGCGCTGTCGCGCCTGGTGGCCGTGCGGAGCGTGGCGAACCCCGGCGAAGGCGGGTATGCTTTCGGCAGGGAGTGCGCGAAGGCGCTGGACACGGCGCTGGAGATCGGGCGCGAGCTCGGCTTTCGCACAGAAAACCACGGCTACTACTGCGGAAGCATCGTGATGGAGGGCTCCGACAGCTCCGCCGGCGAGATCGGCATCGTCACGCACCTGGACGTCGTGCCCGCGGTGGAGGGCTGGAGCTTTCCGCCGTTTAAGCTGACCGAAAAGGACGGACTGCTGATCGGCCGGGGCGTGCATGACGACAAGGGCCCGGCCGTCGCCGCGCTGGCCGCGATGACCTATTTCAAGACCGCGGGAAAAACCCTCCCGTTCTCCGTCAGGCTGTTGATGGGCTGCGACGAGGAGCTCGGCATGGAGGACCTGCCCCATTTTCTTGAGAAAAACAGCGCACCCCGCTTCTCATTCACTCCGGACAGCGAGTTCCCGGTGTGCAACGGCGAAAAAGGGATTGCCTCCGTCAACATAAGGCTGATCCCCGCCGGGGGCGACATCCTCTCCTTTGCCGGCGGAACCGTCTCCAACGCCGTGGCAGATAGGGCTGAGCTAACGCTCTCCCCGGCGTATCAGCGGCTTTTAAAGGAGAAGCTGCCGGAGGGCGTAACCGCCAAAAAGGTTTCCGGCGGCATCCGCCTGACGTCGGTGGGCAAATCCGCCCACGCGGCGATGCCGGAGCACTCCGTTAACGCGATCCGTCTGATCTCGGCGTTCCTGACCGGTAACAGAATCCTTAAAGACCCCGGCGCGGACGCTATGATGCGCTTTTTGACCGACAGCATGGCCGACAACTACGGCGCGGGACTCAACATCTCCGCCTCCGACGCCTCCACCGGAAAGCTCACCTGCATATGCGGAAAGGTGTTTGAGGATAACGGCGCAATCACCGCGAACTACAATATCCGCTACCCCGTCTCCTGCGATATCGACGAGCTCTTCCTCCGTATCGTGAACCGGGCCGCGGAATACGGCTTTACGGCCTCGATCGAGTCCCACTCGAAGGGCTACTTCTTCTCACCGGACAAACCCGAAATCAGGGCCCTGACCGACGCCTACAGCGAGGTCACCGGTCTTGACGCCGCGCCCTATGTGATGGGCGGCGGGACCTACGCCCGGGCGTTCCCGAACACCGTGGCCTTCGGTGCGGCGCTGCCGGGAGAAAACGACCTGCTCGGACCGGGCAGGGGCGGCGCCCATCAGCGGGACGAGTACTGGAAATACGAGCACCTGGAAACTTCGGTGAAAGTATTCATAAAAGCCCTCGAAAACCTCGCAAAGCTGTAAAAACCAAAAACGCCTTTTGGCATACAACGAAGCGGCCGGCGCTTATCAATGCGCCGGCCGCCTGATCTTTAAAGCTTAATCGATTGAATAGTCTCCGCGTACAAGGAGGGTTGCGTCCGCGGTGGCGGAGAGGCCGTTTCCGTCCGCGCCAGCAATATAGAGGGTGTTTTGCGTCAGCGCGGAGTTGTTTGAAAGGTCGGACGACGACGTGACATCCAGCAGCCCGCCGACGCAGACCGCGCTGCCCGTCCTCAGGATGAGCTCGCAGCCGACCTTGCAGGTCAGCTTCTGCCCGCTTTTAACCGACACCAGCATAAAGGTCTGGGCGTCGTCGGAGGGCGTCACGGTGATGGACAGCAGCTTCTCCCTGATCGCCTCTTTTAAAAGCCTGATATACTCCGCGTTGTCCACGACGTTTCCCGTCGAGGTTTTAAACTCGTTTATTTTATTATTAATCCGATTCTCGTAGTCCGTTATCAGCGCCTGCAGATTCGCGGACTCCGTATTCGCCGCTTCCGAAACCGCTTCGTCTATCAGGCCCATTATCTGCGGCTTAAACACGCTGTCGATATAGCTTTTCGTTATCAGCGGGTCGTCCGCGGTGCCGCCCTGCGCGGCCAGCGCGATGAACAGTCCGCCCGAAAGCAGGGCCGTCAGTACCAAGGCGCCGGTAAACAGCAGCATTCTCCTTCTCACAATCGGATCACCCTCCTTTGTATGAAACGCTTTGACTAATCGTTCTGCAGGCCGAAGCTGACGGCGAGCGCGTTGTCTATGCGGCTCATCAAATCGTCGTCAAGCCTGCCCATTCTTTCCTTTAAACGTTTTTTGTCGATCGTCCGGATTTGTTCGAGCAATACTACGCTGTCCTTCGACAAACCGTATGTCTGCCCGGACAGCTCGATATGAGTAGGGAGTCTCGCTTTGTTAATCTGCGACGTAATCGCCGCCGCGATCACTGTCGGACTGTGCTTGTTTCCCACGTCGTTCTGAACTATCAAAACGGGACGAATTCCGCCCTGCTCGCTGCCGACCACCGGACTCAGGTCGGCGTAATAGATATCTCCTCTCTTTACAGTCAGTTCCACATCAACTCACGCTCCGCCGGTAATCATTATGTACACCGGACATAGTTCCGACCGGACACTATTATTCCGGTATACATAATTATTGTTCCTAAAAACGGAGGCTTTTAAACATGGTGATTCAATTATTAGCGTTTGTCAGGCTTCCGTTTCCCCGGCATTACCCCCGTGTTATTCTATTCATACCACGGGAAAAAAGCCACAGACTGAGAAGGCGGCAGCCGCGTCTCGGGATATCTATCATATTTAAGTATATCATATTTTGTCGAAAAATCAAGTGCCGCATTTACGCCTACGTCCGCCCCCCCGGCAATCCGTGATTCCCGTCCTGTAGGTTTGTCAATGATATGTTACACCGAGGGACAAAAAATCAAGGAGCACCTTTTTGGGTGACTGCCATTTTAAGGGACGCATAGGAAAGTTGTTATATTTTCTGC
>JAPXRI010000034.1:0-31128 GCA_033813635.1 Bacillota bacterium | reverse complement strand
ATTTAGCACCAAAGATATAAAGCCCCATAGTAAATAACGAAATAACGCTGAATCACGCGGCCTTGCTCCGAATTTCAAACGGAGTGAGGCCGCGACAACGCCTCGCAATCAATATGGATTTTAGTTTCCGCATTTTGCCCGTATAGATGCCCTTGAAAACCCGAGTTCTCCGCCCCCCTTTTTCATATCGTCTTGAAAGCGGCTTTTAGCGATCATACTGCGATTCGCTGATGATGAAAATCGAATAAAAGACCCTAAAACAAAAAACGCGCGGCAAAACGGAAAAACCGTTTTGCCGCGGGCTGTTTTCGTTAATTTTATTCCGCTATTTTTCTCTCAAACTTTGACTTCCTGTCCGGGGAGAGGGGCTTTATCGGGTAATTCCCGGAAAAGCAGGCGTCGCAAAAGCCGATGCCCAGCTCGTCGCCGAGCTTTTTTACGCAGTCGAGCCCGAGGTATCCCAGCGAGTCCGCGCCGATCAGCTTCGCGATTTCGTCCGGTTCCCGGTTTGCCGCTATCAGGCTCTCCGGCGAGTCGATGTCTGTGCCGAAATAGCAGGCGTTGACAAACGGCGGGGCCGTAACCCGCATATGCACCTCCGTCGCCCCCGCGTCCCGCAGCAGCTTTACGATGCGGGCGCAGGTTGTGCCCCGGACGATCGAGTCGTCCACCATAACCACGCGCTTGCCGCTGACCACCGCGGTGACAGGGTTCAGCTTAATGCGCACATCGTTTGCGCGCTGGGCCTGTGTGGGCCGGATAAACGACCTGCCGATGTATTTGTTCTTGATGAAGCCCATCTCGTAGGGTATGCCCGAGGCCTTGGCGTAGCCCATCGCGCCGTCGAGCCCGGAGTCCGGAACCCCGATAACCACGTCCGCCTCCACGCCGTGGGCGCAGGCGAGGTACTCCCCGAGCCTTCGCCTGGCTAGATGTATCGAGGCGCCCTCGACTACCGAGTCCGGCCGGGCGAAATAGATAAACTCAAACACGCAGAGGGTGTGGGGCGCCGCGCCGCAGCGGTCCTTAATCGAGCGGAGCCCGTCCCTGCCGGCGACGACCACTTCCCCCGGCAATACGTCCCGTACAAACTCCGCGCCCACAGTGTCCAGCGCGCATGACTCCGACGCGAATACGTAGCCGCCGCAGAGCTTTCCGACGCAGAGCGGGCGGAATCCGTGGACGTCGCGCACGCCGACCAGCTCCTCGCCGGAGGTGATTACCAGCGAGTAAGCGCCCCGGATCCGGTCGACCGCCGCGAGTACCGCGTCCGCGAACCCGGAGGTCTTCGCCCGCTCCCGGGTGATTATATACGAGATGACCTCGGTGTCGCTGGTGGAGTGAAAGATCGCGCCGTTGAGCTCAAGCTCCCTTCGAAGCTCCGCGGCGTTGGTCAGGTTGCCGTTGTGCGCGAGAGCCATTCCGCCGTTCATATGGTAGACCACCATCGGCTGCGCGTTGGCGCGGGAGCTCCCGCCGGTCGTCCCGTAGCGGACATGGCCGACAGCGGCGCACATGGCGTCCGGGTTTTGGGGCGAGCGCGCCGCGACGGTGTCGCAGAGCTCGTCGAGCACCTGCCGCGTGAACACCTCGTTGACAAGGCCGGTGTCCTTATGCCCGTAGATATAGCCGCCGCGGTTCACCGCGATGCCGCAGCTCTCCTGTCCCCTGTGCTGGAGCGCGTAGAGCGCGAAATATGCGGCCGACACCGCCTCCGGGACTCCGGTTCCGATTATGCCGAACACTCCGCACTCCTCGCGGGGTTTGTCGTGGTTTTCCGTTTGATATGCCTCCCAAGCTTTTAATTTCAGGGCTTTGGCTTTCGTATTAAGGATAATCTATCAGGCGCGCCATGTCAATTTCACAAACTCTTTAAAAAAACGTCCGCTCTCCGCCGCTTGATTGTTCGCCTTTTTCAGGAAGCGAGCTTATGTCGAACACCTTGACGTAGTCGATCACATAGTCCGCCGGGAACGCGCTCTCGGGGTTTTTCGTGATATCCCCGGTCCAGCCCGGCTCGTGCACGCCGTTTTTTCCGTTCACCGCCACCTGCATCAGCAGGAACTCCGGCACCGTCGAGACCCCGCTGTGGAAGCGGCTGCGGGCCGTCTCGACACGGTTGACGTAGAAGACGTACTCCCGCGGCGTCCACAGGAGCCCGTAGGTGTTGTATCGGGAATAGGGCTCTACGCCGGGCACATCCGCGACGCGGCAGCTCTTGAGCTCCTTCCCGTACCCGTCCACATGGATGTTCTGCGAAATGTCGTCATAGCGCGCGGGGTCGGTATAGTGGACGCTGGACTCCATGATGTCAATCTCCGCCCCGGCACGGCCGCCCTCGGTGTTGCCGGAAAAGCCGCGGGTGGGCAGCATCCAGAACGAGGCCGAAAGCCCCTGGGCGTCCGGCAGGATGGCCCTGACCTCGAAATACCCGTACAGCCAGTCGCGCTTGCCCAGCGTCGACACCGCGGAGGAGTAATAGACCCCGTTTTCCCGCTTCGTGGTCCTGATAATCAGGTTTCCGTCCTTCACTATCAGATTGTCCGGCGTCCAGAACCCGCCTGCGTAAGGGCCCTCCCCGTTTATGCGGTAGGCCCAGGCAGTATCGTCGAGAGCATCGCCCTCGAAATCATCGAAAAATATGGGCTCGCAGCCTGTAAGATCAAGGGTGTCCCCGTTCAACGTCATCATCCCTCTTTGCGAAATATTTTCACCCTAATCATAGCATATATTTTATCATCCCGCAACGCAAGTCCAGGTTTTTTATGCTATAATAGAGGCGTCACACCATACTGATATTCAAGGGGATGATTTTATGCCAAAGAAAAACAGGATCAGGTTCGGAGCCTATACCCCCCATGTCTACTCAAAGCTCGACGAGGCGCAGATTCAGGCGCTCGCCGAGGCCGGCATCGACTTCTCGATCGTCGGGTTTGACGACTTTACATCGCTGCCCATTGGAAAACAGCGCTGGCTGTTTGAAATGTACGAAAAATACGGCATCGAGGGGATTTTCTACGACCCGCGCATCATGTCTCCGGTGGAGGTTCTGGGCAACAGCGGCGCCTGGATGTTCGACAAGGCCAAGGCCGCCGCGGCGGATGCCTACCGGGACTGGCCGGCCTTTGCGGGGAACTCCTTTGTGGACGAGCCCGGGATTTTGCACTTTGAAAAGCTCGGCCGGACCGTCGAGGACTACAAGCGCGCCTTTCCCGGAAAGGTCCCATATATCAATCTGCTGCCGATGTACGCCAACAACGCCCAGCTGACCGGCGGCGCGTGGATGGACAAAATCGATTACTACGACACCTCGAAAAACGACTTCCGGGAGTATCTGAAAAAATACGTCGAATGCGTAAAAACCGACTATATCTGCGTCGACATTTACCCCTGCCACACCCGGGACGGGAAGAAGACCACCTACCGCGACTATGTCAAGGCGATAGAGCTTACGGCGGACGCCTGCCGGAACTCCGGCAGGGAGTTCTGGGTCTGCGTCCAGTCCTGCAGCTGGGACAAAAGCGTCCGCGTGCCGGATGAGGCGGATTTCCGCTGGCAGATCTTCACGATGCTCTCGTTCGGAGCGACCAACCTTTTATACTACGTCTTCGCCTCCCGCCCGAACCATGTGGGCACGCCCTTCGGCCCCGACGGCGAAAAGACCGAGCTCTGGTACGTCTCAAAGCGGATCGCCTCCGAGGTTAAGAAGATTTCCGACCTCTACGTATCCTACCGGAACGTGGGCGCGTTCAACGTCAACTGCACTAACGACACGCCCTATCTTGAGATGTTCGAGCCGATGCAAGGCTTTGCGCCGATTGCCGACATCAGGTGTGAAAAGCCGATGCTGGTCGGCTGTTTTGAGAAAAAAGACGGCCCGGGCTACGCGTTCACGCTGGTCAACATGACCGACCCGGCCGCGCCGGCACCGCTGGAGGCCAAGCTCCAGATTGACGGCCTCGCGACCGCCTATTACGCCGGCGAGCCCCTCGCACTCACGCCGGACTCCGACGGGTACGTAAGCTTTACCCTTCCCGCCGGCGAGGGCGTTTTCGTCACAGTCGATTAAACCCCGGAGGCCGCAATGGAAATAGCAAAGATTATCCCCCTCGACGGGACCTGGCAGCTCTACATTGAAGAAAATAAAAACCTCTCCCCCGCGCTCATTAGTGCCTCGTCGGAGGCCGAGCTGATCAGCGCGGGGCTACGCCCGATCGACGGCTCCGTGCCGGGTAATTTCGAGCCGGACATGGAGCGCGCCGGGCTTTTGCCGGACCTCTTCTTCGGCGAGAACATCCTGCTGGCGCAAAAGCTTGAAAACCGCCACCTCTGGTACTGCCGCGAATTCGCCTCGGATTTTTCCGGAGGGGACGACGTCTTTTTGGTCTTCGACGGCATAGACACCTTCGCCGAGGTCTTCCTGAACGGCGGGAAAATCGGGAGCGCCGACAATATGCTGATCCCCCACGAGTTCCCGGCCCACTCGCTTAAAAAAGGCAGGAACGAGCTGCTTGTCCACATCCTCCCCACCGCCCTCGAGGCCCGGAAACACCCCCTGGGCGCGAACTCCAGCAGCGGTCTCCCGTACAACTACGGCTCGCTTCCGGTCAGGAAGGCCCCCTACATGTTCGGGTGGGACATTATGCCCAGGGCCGTCTCCGGCGGGATATGGAAGAGCGTCCGCGTCGAAAAGCGCTCAGCCGAGCGGATCGACGAGCTCTATTTCTACTCAAGCGACGTCAGCCGAAAAGGCGCCGGCATAAGGTTCTACTACAAGCTGGCCGTTACCGGCGATTTCATCCGGGACTACAGGCTGAAAGTCTCCGGAGTGTGTAAAGACTCTTCCTTTACCCACATCTTCGACCTCTGGCACACCGAAGGCACACTGGGCTTTCATATCGAAAACCCGCGCCTCTGGTGGCCGCGGGATATGGGCGACCCCGACCTCTACGATATAAGGACTGAGCTTTACCGCGGGGACGAAAAAATCGCCGAAAAGAGCGTTCGCTTCGGAGTCAGGAGCGTCCGGCTTGTCCGCACGAGCCTGACCGACAACGACGGCAGCGGTGAGTTCCGCTTCGACGTCAACGGCGAGAAGCTGTTTGCCCGGGGCACTAACTGGGTTCCGCTGGACGCGTTCCCCTCCCGGAACCCGGAGCGGCTGCCAAAAGCCCTCTCGCTTCTGTACGAGGCAAACTGCAACATGGTGCGTCTCTGGGGCGGGAATGCTTACGAGGACGGCGCGTTTTACGATTTCTGCGACGAGCACGGCATCGCCGTATGGCAGGATTTCTGCATGGGCTGCGCGATATACCCCCAGGACGAGGCCTTTCGCCGGGCGTTCGAGACGGAGGTTGTCGCCGTCGTCAAGGCGCTGCGGCAGCACGCCTCGATCTTTCTCTGGGCGGGCGACAACGAGTGCGACTCGACCTACGCGCTGTGGGGTCCGCTAAGGCGGGACCCGAACAAAAACCTTCTGACCCGCTCCGTGATCCCCGCGGTTCTGGAGAGGCACGACCCGTTCCGCCCGTACCTGCCGAGCTCGCCCTATATCGACGCCGAGGCCTTCGCCTCCGGGCGCGACGACACGCCGGAAAACCACCTCTGGGGACCGAGGGACTACTACAAGGGGAGCTTCTATAAGGACGCGATCGCCCATTTCGCCAGCGAGACCGGCTACCACGGCTGCCCCTCCCCGGCCTCAATCGAGAAGTTCATCTCAAAGGACCGCCTCTGGCCCTGGAAGGACAACACCGAGTGGCTGGTCCACGCCAGCAGCATGGAGAAAAGCTTTGACGGCGCGTACGCCTACCGAATCCCGCTGATGGCGAGCCAGGTCAGAGTGCTGTTCGGCGACATCCCGGACGGGCTTTCGCCGTTCGCCCTCGCCAGCCAGATATCCCAGTCCGAGGCGCTGAAATTCTTCATCGAGCGCTTCCGCATCTCGAAATGGCGCCGCACCGGCATCCTCTGGTGGAACCTGCTGGACGGCTGGCCCCAGTTCTCCGACGCGGTGGTGGACTACTACTACGGGAAAAAGCTCGCCTTCCACACCGTAAAGCGGGTAACCGCCCCGCTCTGCCTGATGCTCGGCGAGCCGGAGGGCGGCGAGCTGACGCTCTACGGCGCGAACGAATACCTCGAGGATAAAGAGGTCTCCTACAAAATCGCCAACGCCTCCGGGGAAGAGCTCTTCCTCTCCGGCAAAGCCACGATAAAGGCCAACAGCACCGCCGCCCTCGGCAAAATCCCCTACTCCGGCGACGCCTACCGCTTCTACCGGATCGAGTGGACGGATTCAGGCGAAACGTTTAAAAACCACTACCTCTCCGGCAAAGCCCCCTACCCGTTTGAAAAAACAGTCTCCGACCTCCGCGCCGCGGAGCTGCTGGAGATAGAGGGGTTTTAAGCGGGGAAAAATAATATAAACAAAACGCCGGCTGCAGGAGTCCGTTTTTCTCCGCGGCCGGCAATTTTTTGCTTCTATGTTAGAATAAATCCGAAAATCCGTCGGAGTGTTGACCGTAATATTCGAAAAACCCGATTATTTCGCCCCGGGAGTGATATACAAAGCGCGGAAATTTGCTATCAACAATACGGATTTACGCATATTATGTGGTATCAGGAGGTGGATAAATGATATCCCAAAAAGAATTCATAACCATGTCGCTTGATTTGAATCTATTTTTTTTAAGAATAATGAAAGAGCACTCTTTTTTTCTTGAAATAGGGTTTATGCCGAAAGACAAAAATATGGGAGAAAGGGCCGGAATGTTCAGGCAAAGATTCGAAAGGCTGCTATCCGAGGCCACGGCCCTCGCAAACGGCAATGTGAGCGCAAACGCGCTGAGCTCCCGTCAGGTGACTACGCAATATACATTGGAGGCCGAGAGGCTTACAAACTTCTACACCGGAATACCGTTCAACCTGGAGTTGACGAGGCGCGAGGAGATGCTGCAGCCCGCCGGCTACGGGACGCAGGGAACGCGGCTTGAAAGGGCCGTGGAAAGCCTTGACCGCAGAGCCTACCAGGCTACCGAGGAGCTGGCCACGTTTAAAGAGCAGCTGCTGAGAAGCGTCCGGTCCTGCAGGATGTTTACGGTGAATTACCCGCTGCTGATAGAGCATATACTCAGGGAAGCGAGGCACTTTATGAACATGCTCACGTCGCTTCTGCGCAGGGAGAGCGTAAACAGGCCGGAGGACCTTTTGGACCAGGTTCTGTTCTGGAACCGGCAGATGGCAGAACACGCAAAGTTCATCGCCGGACTGCTGGACCCGTCGGAAGAGGCACTTATCGAGACGGCGCGGGTGTTCGGCAAGGAGTTCGACACGCTGACCGCCGAAGCCGAACAGGCTACCAGACAGACGATGGAGGCGGCGGGCGTCACGGCGGAAAGCCGTCAGGAAACCGAAAAGCTGCGGGACTTCAAGGCGGCCGGCACGAAGGGCATACTGGAGTGCAAGATTCAGTCGATAATAATACCGCTGCTGGGAGACCACGTGCTGCGCGAGGCAAACCACTACCTGTGCATAATGGGTATGTGCAAAAACTAATTGCAATATGATCCGCATAAACTTAAAGGAGCCGCCTACGCCCCAGGCGGCTCCTTTAAATTATTCTTCCCTCTCCGCGATCACAATTTCAATCCCAAGCGCGTCAAACTCGCCGAGGTCTTCTTCGGAGGCGTCCCAATCGGTGATAAGCGTGTTGAGGCGCGTCGCGGGGCAGATGCTGACGATCGATTCAAAACCGATTTTTTCGGTTGGGTACAGCCCTATTGTCTTTTTTGAACTGTCAATCACCGTGTTCCAGAACGTGATCGCCTGCGATTTCTGCGCCGACACGGATACGATCGACAAAGCGGGCGGCGGCGAAGCCTATCTGAAGGATTTGCTGATGCCCGACCGGTGGGATTTAGTTTATCTGATTTTTGATAAAAGCGGCTGCATGAAGACAACGCTGTCATCCGGAGACGGCGCTTACCGCTCGGAGGTTGCCGTCGCCGACAGATGGTACGCGGAGCGCTTCAACGCGTTAATGGACGACTATAGCTGGGTAAAATCCCGGAGCGACCCCGATATCGACAGTTTAAAACGCGCCTCCGACCTTGTCCTCACGGTTTCCTCCTCCGACGGAAGGCAGAGTCTGACGTTTTTCAGCGGGAGCAATTTTGCCCTCTGCGCTTCCAACGCCAATACCCGCTGGTACGAGGTGAAAGCCGTCAACGGCAGTGCATTGTTTGGCGCGATGCGGACTGAGTTTGACAATCTGGAGGCAAAAGACGCGCTGGACAAAATAAAAGTGTATAACACAGGCTCTGATTTTCAGAAAATCGCCGAAGCGTTCGCCCGGGAATACCTGAAAAATATTACCGGCCTATCGCCGGGCAGCGTGTACCGGATAACCGACTGCAAAATGACCAACTGCGCGGTATCTCTCACCGATGCTAACGATAAAACAAAATTTACGTTCAATCTCACCTTTGTCGTAAAACCCGCGGACTTTGAGAATACATATTGGTGGGCCGGCAACACCGTCACCGGCGACTACCTAAAAAACTCTGGCTTCAACGCGATACCCGAAAGCGAGCTGAAAAACTGGCTCTATCTCGGCCGTGAAATCCGCCTCGATTACGACGCCGCAGGCGGCTTCTGGCACTGCACCAACTGCGGTACCGGCGGCGTCACGCTCGGCTGACAAAATCAAACCTCCACAAAAACCTGCGGGTATAAGCCTTCCCCCATAAGGAGAGCCTATGAAAAAACCGCGGAGCAGCTTTAATTTGCTCCGCGGTTTTCGGTTAATTACTAATATATGCCCGCCCAGATAACCGCGCAATTTCGCTTTCCCTCGGGGGGAAGGCGGCGTATAAGCGCCGGATAAGGGGCATCACGCCGGTTTATTTTTACTTGACTTCCGTCCCGTAGCTTGCGTTGTTTTGCGCGGAGACCGGCGGGACACTGATTTCCGCGCCGATGGGGTTGTTGACGATGCAGGGCACCTTGTCCCAGCCCAGCTGCTTGCAGGCCAGCAGGCGCTTTTCGCCGAACAGTACGATGTAGCCGTCGTTTTCTATGTTCCGGGCGACGACGATCGGCTGCAGCAGGCCTTTTTTAAGGATCGATTTTGCGATCTCGTCGATTTCCTGCTGGCTTTTCAGGTGGATTTCGCCGAGGTCGAATTCGCCCCCGGTGATCTTGTCGATCGGAATGCGCTCGATCTGCGGGGCCTGATCCGCCTTAGTCGCCGAGGCGGTGACGCCGCGCTTGAACGAGTACAGATAGGGGATCGTCAGGTCGACGTTCTTGTTGGTCTGGAACTCCTTCGTCGCGATCTTAACGATCTGGTGCATGAATTTCGGACGGTCCGTGGCGTCGGTCATGTAGCGGACGCGGAAAATCGTGCCGTAATCCCAGGTCTCCGCGCGGACATAGGGCTCGATGCCGGTGGCCTGGATAATGTCCGCCGTCGCGGTGCGCGCGGCGTTCAAAATGATGGATTCCGCCGTGTCCCAGTCCGAGTCCAGCGTGACGCGGAACACAACCTCGTCGAGTATGTAGGACTGGGCGGACTTCTTTTGCTGGTAGGTGGTGTTGATGATCATCGCGCTGAACAGCGTCGCGTTGGGGACGTGCAGGATTCGCCCGGAGGGCTCCTCGCTGCCCACCGTGCCGCCAACCTGGTTAAGCGTCAGATACATCGGCGAAAACTTGATGATGTCGCCCATCAGGCCGTAGTTCGGGAGCTGAATGCGGTCGCCGATTTTGTACGGGCGGATAAGCGTGACCATGATCCACGCCGCGATGCCGCTGACCGGCGCCTGCAGCGACCAGCCGAGCATCATTCCGGCGAACGCCGAGAGCGCGGCGGTAAACTGCGAAAACTTGCCCAGCACCACCGCGATGCCGATAATCCCGGCGATGACCGCCGAGATCCGGAACAGCGTCGCGAGCATCGAGACCTCGCTGTCCGTCCCCCTGCTGAGTTTGATCCGCGCGAACGTGGCGAGGGTCATCAGGCAGTAGCCGATGCCGCAGTAGCAGACAAACGCCAGGTAAAACATCACGCTTGTGTTCTTGCCCTCGCCGAAGCGGTAAATCGTTACGCCGTTGTTGTTTAAAACCGTGAACAGCACGCCGAGTATGATAAATGCGACCGCCAGTATCACGGTCTTTCCGAGCTTAACGTTTTTTGAAACAAACGCGTTTTTCTTTTCGCCGCTGGTATTGTCCGGCATATAGCGCCACCTCGTTTTGGATTGACTTGCCTAACTAATTTTAACATAAACATTATAAAAGTAAAGCGGTTTCGGAGCGCCGCCTAAATAATAATTTTTATGGAGGATGCGCACAATAAATACAGCCCTTCACCCCGGTATGTTTGGACGAATTCGATATAGCAATCAAACCAATAAAAACGTATAATATTAAAAAGTATTTTTTAGGAGAAACAAATGGACGGCAGGCTTACGGTTGCGACCGGAAAAGTCAATTTCGGCTTTTACTTTAGCTTTACCTATTATTTCGGGGGTAAGGCTTTTTCCGGTTTCACTGTGAGTCAAAAAAGGTTTCTCTAAAAGACAACCTAAAAAAGGACTCTGACGCCCGCGGTGAAACTCACTGCGGGCGTTTTATCATATCAATCTTATCGGGAGGCAGATTATGGTTATCATTCTAAAGGAAAACGCAGACCCTCTGCAGCTTGAAAACCTGATCGCCTGGCTCAAGGAGCAGCAGCTCAAGGTGCAGATGAGTCAGGGGATAAACCAGACGATTATGGGGCTTATCGGCGACACGACGGCGGTAGACATCGACATGCTGAAGGCGCTGGACATCGTAGAGGACGTTAAAAGAATTCAGGAGCCGTATAAAAAAGCCAACCGGAAATTCCACCCCCTCGACACGGTGATCAAAGTCGGTGACGCTCGCATCGGCGACGGCGGCATAACGCTGATCGCCGGGCCCTGCTCCGTGGAGTCGCGGGAGCAGATCTGCTTCGTCGCGGAGAGCGTGAAAAAATCCGGCGCAAAGCTTCTGCGGGGCGGTGCGTTCAAGCCGCGCACCTCCCCCTATACGTTCCAGGGCCTCAGGGAGGACGGCATCGAGCTGCTCTTGGAGGCGAAGAGGGAAACCGGTCTGCCGATAGTCAGCGAGATCATGGACCTGTCCCAGCTGAAGCTGTTCGAAAACGTGGACGTGGTGCAGGTGGGCGCGAGAAACATGCAGAATTACGAGCTATTAAAGGAGCTCGGCAGAATCGACAAGCCGGTGCTGCTGAAGCGCGGCCTCTCCTGCACCCTCTCGGAGCTTGTGCTCAGCGCCGAGTACATCATGTCCGGCGGAAACGAGCGGGTAATCCTCTGCGAAAGGGGCATCCGGACCTTCGAGACCTCCGCGCGAAACACGCTGGATCTCTCCGCGATTCCGATTCTGCGCGGTATGACCCACCTCCCGATTTTCGTAGACCCGAGCCATGCCACCGGAAGCGCGAAGCTGGTGCTGCCGATGTCCCTCGCCGCCACCGCCGCCGGGGCCGACGGGCTGATTATCGAGGTCCACAACGACCCGCCCCACGCCCTCTGCGACGGCCAGCAGTCGCTGACCCCCGAGATGTTTGACGAGGTTGCAAAGCGCGTTTTCGCGATCAAGCCCTACGCCTGCCGGTAGCTGCGAGGATAATGCCATGATAATAGGAATCGCCGGGCTCGGGCTGATCGGCGGCTCGTTTGCCAAGGCTGTAAAAGCTTTTACTTTGCATGATGTCTTAGGGTTTGACGCCGATCCCGCCACGCAGGCCGCCGCCGAGGCGGAGGGCGCGGTTGACGGCAGCCTGCTGGAAAACCTCGGAAGCGCCGACATCGTCCTCGTGGCGCTCCGCCCCGGGGACGCGGTGGATTTTATTCTGAATAACGCGAGATTCTTTTCAAAGCGCGCGGTGGTTGTGGACTGCTGCGGCGTAAAAAGGCGGGTCTGCGAGAGGGTTATGCCCGCCGCCCGGGAGCAGGGCTTCACGTTTGTGGGCGGCCACCCGATGGCCGGGCTCGAGCGCTCCGGCTACGCCGCGTCAACCAGAGAGCTTTACAAAAACGCCTCGATGATTCTGACGCCGGACCCGTCCGTCCCCCCCGAAAAGCTCGAGCTGCTCAGCGATTTTTTCAAAAACCTCGGCTTTTCCGGCATAACCCTAGCGACGCCTGAGGAGCACGACAGGATCATAGCCTACACCTCGCAGCTTGCGCACATCGTCTCGGGCGCGTATATAAAGAGCCCGACGGCAGCCCGGCAATCGGGCTTTTCCGCCGGCAGTTTCAGGGACATGACCAGAGTCGCTTTTCTGAACGAAGAGATGTGGGGCGAGCTTATTCTTGACAACCCGGATAACCTGCTCTCCGAGCTCGACACCCTTGTCGCCCGCCTGCTGGAATACAGGGAAGCGATCTCGGAGGGGGACCGCGGCAGGCTGATCTCGCTTTTAAAAGACGGAAAAGAGCGCAAGATTGCCTGCGAACAACAACGAAAGGCGTGACTTACATGAAAAAGATCAGAGTCAACGTGTCAAAAAGCTACAATGTGCTGATCGGAAACGGGCTTTTGCGGAGCGCCGGGGAGCTCATCTCGGAGGCAATCCCCCCCTGCGCCGCGGCGGTGGTGGCGGACGACGCCGTGTTTTCCCTTTACGGAGGCACGGTAGTCTCCTCCCTTGAAAAAAGCGGGTACAAAACCTTTGTCCACACCTTTCCCCACGGAGAACGGTCGAAAAACGCCGAGAATTATATCCGCATACTGGAGTTTCTCGCGGAGAGCCGCATCACCCGCTCCGACCTGGTCGTCGCGCTGGGCGGCGGCGTGACCGGGGACCTGGCGGGCTTCGCGGCGGCGACCTTCCTCAGGGGGACGGCCTTTGTCCAGCTCCCGACGACCTTTCTGGCCGCGATCGATTCCTCCGTCGGAGGAAAAACGGGAATCGACCTCAGGGCCGGGAAAAACCTGGCCGGGGCGTTCTGGCAGCCGTCGCTGGTGCTCTGCGACCCGGAGGTTTTTGATACACTCCCCTCTGAGACCTTCGCCGACGGTGCCGCGGAGGCGGTCAAATACGGCGTGATAAGCGGCGGTGAGCTGTTTGAGATTGTTAAAAACGGCGGGATAAAGGATCGCCTTGAAGAAGCGATCGCCGCGTGCGTAGCGGTGAAGCGGGACATCGTCGAAAAGGACGAGCGCGACACCGGGCTTCGCAGGCTTTTGAATCTCGGGCACACGTTCGCCCACGGCATCGAGCTTTTAAGCGGCTATCGCGTCTCACACGGCCGCGCCGTAGCGGCCGGGCTCTGTATCGCCGCGGCGATCTCCGAAAAGACGGGGTACGCTAAGGAGCCCTGTTTAAAGCCAATCGCTTCGGCCCTTGAGAAATACGGCCTGCCAACGGCATGTCCCTACACGGCCGCCGAGCTCGCGCTCGCGGCGCTGTCCGACAAGAAAAGGGAGGGCGGCAGAATCGTGCTCGTACTCATCGAGAGGCTCGGAAAGTGCTCCGTAAAGGAGTTCCCAGTCTCCGAGCTCCCACGGCTGGCGGCGCTCGGAACGGGGGAAGCAATATGACCGTCGTCATCACGCCCTCCGGGCTGTCCGGAACAATAAAAGCGATCTCGTCGAAGTCAGACGCCCACAGGCGCGTTATCGCCGCGGCGCTGGCCGACAGGCCGACCGTTATAAAAGTAGAAAGCCTCTGCGAAGACCTGGACGCGACCCTTGCCTGCGTGGCCGCTCTCGGCGGAAAAACGGAAAAACGCGCCAGGTCGGTAACGGTATTCCCTGTAAATAATATCGCTTTACACTCGCGGCTCCCGTCTCTCGACTGCGGGGAGAGCGGAACCACGGCGCGGTTTATGCTGCCTGTCGCCGCGGCGGTCACGGACGGGTTTAGAATGACCGGAAGGGGCCGCCTGCCCGAGAGGCCCTTTTCCCCGCTGATCAGGGCTATGCGGGAAAACGGCTGCGCATTTTCCGGCGAGAGCCTTCCTTTCTCCGTATCCGGCAGGCTTTGTCCGGGAGCGTTTACGCTCCCGGGTGACGTCAGCTCCCAGTTTATCTCCGGGCTCTTGTTCGCGCTCCCGCTGCTGCCGGGCGAGAGCCGGATTATCCTCACCTCGCCGCTGGAATCGGCCGGTTACGTCCGCATGACCCTCTCCGTGCTGGAGAGCTTCGGCATAGTGATTAATTGTAAAGACAACATCTTTACAATTCCCGACAGGCAGCGCTATCTCTCCCCCGGCGAAACCGAGGCGGAGGGCGACTGGTCCAACGCCGCGTTCTGGCTCGCCGCCGGGGCGATATCCGGCGATGTGGCGGTAGACGGCCTGAACGCTGCCTCGCTCCAGGGAGACCGGGCGATCGCGGAGCTTCTCGGAGCGTTCGGCGCGAGAGTCTCGGCCGGGAACTCCCGCGTAACCGTCTCCCGCAATACCCTGTCCGGAACAGCGATCGACGCCGCGCAGATCCCGGACCTTGTGCCGGTGCTCGCGGTGCTCGGCGCGGCGGCGGAGGGAGAAACGGTGATTAAAAACGCCGCGCGGCTCCGGATAAAGGAGAGCGACCGCTTGTGCGCCCTGGCGCGAAACCTCCGGGAACTGGGCGCGGAAGTCCGCGAAACTGAGGACGGGCTTGTCATCCGCGGCGGGAAGCCGCTGACCGGCGGCGCGGTTTCGGGCTTTAACGACCACAGGATTGTTATGGCCTTCGCGGTCTTCTCTGCGCTCTGCGCCGGACCGGTCACTATCAGCGGCGCGGAGGCCGTTTCAAAGTCCTACCCCTCGTTTTTCGAGGATTTTAAAAAGCTTGGAGGGAAATTTGATGTCGTCTGAATTCGGAAAAAACCTCAGGGTGACCCTGTTCGGCCAGTCGCACTCCGAGGCGATCGGAGCGGTGATAGACGGGCTGCCCGCGGGGGAGGAGATCTCGCTGCAGGAGATAAGCGCCTTTATGGCCCGCCGCGCCCCGGGGAAAAACGCCTATTCTACGCTCCGGCGGGAGGCCGACGCGCCGAAAATTCTCTCCGGCCTTGTAAACGGAAAGACCTGCGGTGCGCCCCTCTGCGCGGTCATTGAAAACACCGACGTGAAAAGCGCGGACTACGCCGAAATAGCGGATGTCCCCCGCCCGTCCCACGCCGACTACCCTGCATACGTCAAGTACGGCGGCGCAAACGACGTCCGCGGCGGAGGACATTTCTCCGGACGGCTCACCGCCCCGCTCTGCTTTGCCGGCGCGGTCTGCGCCCAGATTCTAAAGCGCCGCGGCGTCACGGTGGGCGCGCACATACTGAGCGTCGGCGAGGCGAAGGACGCCTCCTTCGACCCCGTCCGCGTCAGCGCGGAGCTTCTCGCCGAGGTGTCCGCCAAGGAGTTCCCGGTGATCAGCGACTTCGCCGGCAACGCGATGCGTGAGGAAATCGCCTTCGCCGCGGCGAGGCTCGATTCGGTGGGCGGCGTGATAGAGTGCTGCGCCCTCGGCCTTCCCGCCGGAATCGGCGAGCCGATGTTCGACGGAGTGGAAAACAGAATCTCGGCCGCGGTGTTCGGCATCCCGGCGGTCAAGGGGCTTGAGTTCGGCTCCGGCTTTTTCGGCTCGCGCCTGTACGGCAGCGAAAACAACGACCCCTATGTCTATGAAAACGGCGCGGTCAGAACCTTGAGCAACAACTCCGGGGGCATTCTCGGCGGGCTTACCACCGGCATGCCGCTTATCTTCCGCGCCGCGGTTAAGCCGACGCCCTCCATCGGCGCAAGCCAGCACTCGGTCTCCCTCTCAAAGAGCGAAAACACGGAGCTCGCGATACGGGGCCGGCACGACCCCTGCATAGTCCCCCGGGCGGTGCCCTGCGTCGAGGCGGCCTGCGCCGCGGCGCTGCTCGACATGCTGATATAAATCTGTAAAGGAGCCTTCACATATGGAAATTGAGAAACTTCGGGCAAAAATCGACGAAATTGACGACAATATACTGAACCTTTTTACACAAAGGATGGGGCTCGCCGGTGAAATTGCGGAGTTCAAGCGGAAAAACTCGCTCCCCGTCGCCGACAGAACTCGGGAGCGGGAGATCATCGGAAGGCTGACCGATGGCATGGACGACGAGCTCGCCGGCTACACCAAGGTGCTGTTTACGACGCTTTTTGATTTAAGCCGCTCCTACCAGACCCGGCGCATCCTGCCCGAGAGCCCGCTCGCGGCGGATATCGCCCGGGCGCTGGCCGAAACCCCCGAGTGCTTTCCCCAGAGCGCGACGGTGGCCTGCCAGGGCATAGAAGGGGCCTACTCGCAGATCGCCTGCGACAAGCTGTTTTCGCGCCCGTCGATTATGTATCTGAACAGCTTTCAGGGGGTTTTTCAGGCCGTGGACAAAAACCTCTGCCGGTACGGCGTGCTGCCGATCGAAAACAGCCTGTACGGCTCGCTCAACGAGGTCTACGACCTGATGAAGAAATACCGTTTTCATATAGCCCGGGCGATCAGGCTCCAGATAAACCACGCGCTGCTGGCGAAGAAAAAGACGGACATCTCGCAGATTAAGGAGATTTTCTCCCACGAGCAGGCCCTAGGCCAGTGCAGCGAATTTCTGTCAAAGCTCTCCGGCGTCAAGGTCACCGTATGCGACAACACGGCGATGGCGGCAAAGCTCGTGGCCGACTCCCCAAGGGACGACGTCGCCGCGATCTCGTCACGGAGCTGCGCGGAGCTCTACGGGCTTACGCCGATTCTCGAGCGCATTCAGAACAGCGACAACAACTACACACGCTTCATCTGCATCTCGAAAAAGCTCGAGATCTACCCGGGCGCGGACAAGACCAGCCTGATGTTCACGCTGCCCCACCGGCCGGGCTCGCTGTACGGCATGATCGCTAAGTTTTCGGCGCTCGGGCTGAACCTGACCAAGCTTGAGAGCCGTCCCATCGCCGGGCGGGACTTTGAGTTTATGTTCTATTTCGACATGCAGGCCTCGATCTACTCCAAAGAGGTCATCGCGCTGCTCTCGGAGCTTGACAACTCCCCCGAGCAGTTCGTCTTCCTCGGAAGCTACACGGAAATATGAAAAGCTTCAAGTACGGCCTGCTGGGGGAAAGGCTCTCCCACAGTTACTCGAAAATCATCCACAACCTGTTCGGAAACAGCGAATACGAGCTTTTAAGCGTAGACGCCGGCGGCCTTGACAGGCTCCTTAGCTCCCGGGATTTTCTCGGGCTCAACGTGACGATCCCGTATAAAAAGACCGTGATCCCCTACTGCGACGAGCTCTCCAACACGGCCAGGGCCGTGGGCTGCGTCAACACCCTTGTTGTTGAAAACGGCAGGCTGATCGGCCACAACACCGACTACGCCGGTTTTTCCGAGATGGCGCGGCGAGCAGGGATAATCTTTCACGGCGCGCGGATTCTGATTCTCGGCAGCGGCGGCACCTCCCTCACCGCCCGGGCTGTCGCGGCGGCGGAGGGGGCAAAGGAGATTGCCGTCGTTTCGCGAAGCGGCAGGATTAACTATGCTAACCTCGGCAATTTTTCGGATTGGGACATACTGATAAACACAACTCCGGTGGGTATGTTCCCCGAAAACGGGAAATGCCTTGTAAAGCTCCGTGACTTTACATCGCTCAAAGGCGTTATCGACGTGATCTACAACCCCCTCCGGACGGGTCTGCTGTTTGACGCGGAAGACCTGGGCATTCCCCATACCAACGGGCTTTCAATGCTTGTCTGGCAGGCAAAATACGCCCATGAGCTCTTTTTGGGCACGAAGCTTTCGGAGGCGGACGCCGGGCGGGTGCTTTTAAGGCTTGAGCGCGATATGTCAAACGCTGTGCTTGTCGGCATGCCGGGCTGCGGGAAAACGCGCATCGGGAAAAGGCTCGCGGAAAAGCTCGGCCGGGTGTTTATCGACACCGACGCCGAGATCGAAAAGAAGGCCGGAAGGCCGATCCCTGAAATATTCGCCGCGGACGGCGAGGAGGCGTTTCGCCGGCTCGAGTCCGAGGCCGTCCGGGAGGCCGGGAAGCGCTCCGGCGCGGTGATAGCGACGGGCGGCGGCGCCGTTACAAGACCCGAAAACTACCGGCCGCTGAAGCAAAACGGCACGGTATTTTTCATCGAGCGCCCGCTTTCGCTTCTCGAAGTCTCGGGAAGGCCGCTGTCTTTAGCCGGCGGCGTCGAGGACATGTACGCGAGGCGGCTGCCGCTCTACCTTCGCTTTGCCGACAAGACGATAAAAAACGCCTCGACCGTTGAGGCCGCGGCGGAGAAAATCGCAAGCTATTTCAGATAAAGGGAGAGTTTTTGTGAAGATACTGGTTATTAACGGGCCGAACATCAATATGCTCGGGATAAGGGAAAAGGACATCTACGGAGCGGAAACCTACGAGAGCCTGATTAACTACGTGCGCGCGGTCTGCGCGGAAAACGGCGTGGGGGTTGAGTTTTTTCAGTCAAACCACGAGGGCGCGATCGTTGACAAAATCCAGGAGGCCTACGGCCGCTTCGACGGCATCGTGATCAACCCGGCGGCCTACACCCACACAAGCATCGCGATCCTTGACGCGCTTAAGGCCGTCGGCATCCCCGCGGTCGAGGTGCACCTGTCGGATATCTCGAAAAGAGAGGAGTTCCGGCATAAATCCTATGTCTCCGCGGCCTGCATCAAGACCTTCGCCGGGCTCGGCTTCGAGGGCTACAGGCTGGCCGTGCTCGCGCTGATAGAAAACGCGCGGGGATAAAACCGATATCGTTAAAACTCAAAAGTATGAAGTTTTCCGTCATAGGTTACCCTTACTCGTCCTTTCTCTTTTCATGCAGCTCCCGCATCACCTCGCGCATCAGCTTCAGCGCCGCCCAGGGCAGCGCGCCCTCCATCACCGCCGCCTCGACCTGGCTCACTATGTACTCCGCGTAGGGCAGCAGCGTTTTAAGCATGCGCCAGTCCAGCTCGCCCTTCAGGATTTTGTCAAACACCGCAGCTTTTGATTTTTCGTCGAGAAACGGCATCAGCTTTTCAAGCAGCCCCTCGTCGATACGGTCAAATGACGCGTTTTGGAGCAATTTAAGCACGCTCTCGTCGTTTAGATACTCGGCGAGGGTAACGACGCTTGAGATATCGAGGCCCTGCTTTTCAAGGCCGGAGGCCAGCTTCGACAGCAGGCTCGGCTTCAGCAGCGGCGCGAGGTTGACAATGTCGGCCACGCTCTGCGCCACGATGTTCTCGTCCCCGGTCGCCGCGCAGCCGAGAATCAGCGCCTCTCCGCGGGAGGGCTCGCCGGAGTTGATCAGCTCGTCTATCGGGACGCCGAGCGCGTCGGCGATCAGCACCAGTATCGAGATGTCCGGAAAGCTGTCCCCGAGCTCGTATTTCGATACCGCCTGTCTAGTCAGGCTGAGCCTTTCGGCGAGCTCGGACTGGGTCATATCCGCCTTTTTGCGCATACGCGCCAGGTACGCGCCAAACTTTCTTGTGTCAAACACGGCAATCCCACTCCTTATGGGTTAATTATACATAAATAGTTATTAAAAATAAAGCAACGCATTGTTGCTTCGCGCGCTGACTTTGTCAACACGCCAACAGGCGGGGTCCTTGCCCCGCCTGTTTATTGCTTAAAAATTAAGTTTTACACCGCCTGTGCGCCCGATTCCTCCGTGTACCACTGCTGCTGCGCGGTGTAGAGGCGGGCGTACTCGCCGTTTTTCGCCATCAGGTCCTCATGGGTGCCCAGCTCGACGGCTTCGCCGTCCTTCATCACGAGAATCCTGTCGGCGAGCCTGACGGAGCCCAGGCGGTGGGTGACTATGATCGCGGTTTTCCCCTTCGCCAGCTCCGCGAAGCGGTTGTAGATCCGCGTCTCCTCAAGGGGGTCTATCGCGGCGGTGGGCTCGTCGAGGATGATGAGGCCGTTGTCCCTGTAATACCCGCGGGCTATCGCGACGCGCTGCCACTGCCCGCCGGACAGGTCCACCCCGTCGAACTCGCGGGAGAGCATCGTGTCGTAGCCGTCCTTGAAAGACGCATCCTCCCTGTCAAGCCCGGCCATTTCGCAGGCGGTGTCGCAGGCTTCATCCTCCGCTTTTTTATCCGTTTTGCTGATGCCGATGTTTTCGCGGAGCGTCATCTGGTAGCGCTGGTACTTCTGGAACACCGCCGAGGCGTCCGCGAAAAGCGACGGCATCGAGGCGTCCTTCGTGTTCACGCCGCCGCGCAGGACGTCGCCCGCCGTGGGCCGGTAGAGGCCGGTTATCAGGCGGATCAGCGTGGTCTTGCCCGAGCCGTTTTCACCGACAACGGCGAGGGTCTCTCCCATCCTGATATTGAGGCAGACGTCCTTTACCGCGCTTTTTTCCGCGCCGGGATAAGCAAAGCTCGCGTTTTCAAGGGTTATATCCCCGTCCGGCACGTTGACGGCGGCGCCGGGGCGCTCGGGCAGGTCCAGGAACGCGATGTAGTTTTTAACCGTGCCGAGGTTCTGGGCGATGTTCCCGATATGCCGGCAAACGACCTCTTCCATCAGCCCGAACAGCAAGCCGATCGACGTATACACCGCCGCGAAGGCCCCGACGGTGATCTGCCGCTTCATCAGCGCGTCGAAAAGCATATAGAGGATGCCGATATACCCGCCGGTGGTCAATACACTCATCAAAAATTCGTAGGCTTCAGTCTTTGCCGTGGCCTTGAACTTCAGCGCCTGCATCAGCTTCAGCGCGTCGAGGTACATTTTCTTGAATACGAAAAACGCGCCAAGCAGCCTTGTCTCCTTAAAATGAGTCCGGTCGACGATGCATTTTTCGTAGTACTCGTACTCGCGCCTGACCGGCGCGGTCTTATCCTCGAGCTTCGCGAAAACTTTAGTGCGTATGATCTGCGTCAGCGCGGTCGGGATGAAAACCACCACTATCGACAGCGCGAGGATCGGCTTCAGGCTGAAAAGGTACCAGGACATAAACGCAAAATACGGGATATAGAAGACAAAGATGATGCCGAACAGAAAAACAAACCAGATCGCGTTTTCCTTGCCCTGCTCGGCCTTGTTGATATCATCGAGCTTATTCGTGTCCTCGAAAACCTCGGGCGGGAGCGCCGCGATTTTTTTATTGATCTTCATCGTGAGAATCGCGCTGACTTTCGCCACCAGCACGCCCGGGAGAAAATTCGATACGCCGTTCAGCACCTGCGCGATTACGTGTACCAGACCGAACAGCCCGAGGGATACCAATACTGCGGCGAGCCCGGCCTTGCCAGCGGCGAACAGGGTCGCTTTATCGAAAAATTTCTGTTGGAACACCGTGATAACGCCCCAGAAAACGCCGTGGGCGATGCTGATTACAGCGTAGGCGGAGTACTGGGCGGGAGCGCTTTTAAAGACAATCGGCGCGAGGCGCAGAAACGCGCGCACTACGCTGACCTTTTTCTTCTCATCGTTTTTCTGTTTGCTCATTGATACCAGCTCCTTTGGCTCTCGAACATCTCCGCGTAGATGCCTTTTTTCGCCATCAGCTCGGCGTGGCTGCCCTGCTCGGCGACGCGGCCGCCGTCTATCACCACAATCACGTCCGCGAGCCTGGCCGCCCCGAGGCGGTGCGTGATGAACAGCGTGGATTTTCCCGTGCTGACGCGGCCGAACATCTGATAGATGTTGCTCTCGGCGACGGGGTCCAGCGCCGCGGTCGGTTCGTCCAGAATGCGCATGCCCGCGTTGCCGTAAAAGGTTCTCGCGATCGCGAGCCGCTGCCATTCGCCGCCAGAGAGATCGACCGCGCCCTCCTTGACCTTCCCGAGATAGCTGTCAAGCTTCTGCGGGAGCTTGTCGATAGCCTCCCGCAGCCCGATCGTGTCGATCGCGGCCTGAAGCCTCTCCTCGTCGTCCGCAAGCACGTCGCCGATGGCAATCGCGTCCCTCGCGCGGATCTGGTATCTCGCGAAGTCCTGGTAGACCACGGAGAAAAGGCGCTTGAGTTCGGCGAGGCTGTATTCCCTTATGCTCTTGCCGTTGATCAGGATCTCGCCCTCGAAATTGTCGTACATGCCGGTCAGCAGCTTTGTGACCGTTGTCTTTCCGGCCCCGTTGACGCCCACAAACGCGTAGTGCAGGTTCTTCTCCATACGAAGGGAAAAATCCTTTAGAATCATTTTGTCCGTGCCCGGGTAGGCAAAGCTCACGTTTTTAAACTCGACGCTCTCAAGCGAAACCTTATCCGGCTCCACCGGTTTGTCAAGGGCTCCGGCGGTCTCCGATAGGGCGCAGAACGCCGTAAGGTCCTTTAAGTACTCCTTACCCTCGGCGAGCTGCTGCGTCGTCGACGCCAGCCCCCAGGACATCATCTGGACGAGGTTGAACGTCCCCGTAACCAGGCCCATAAACATACCCACCGTGAGATCCCCCTGCCGGAGCGGGAAGATCAGCACGCCGATGATCAGCACCGAGAGCAGCACGGTGATCAGGCTCGAGCCCTTCATTCTAACAAAGTATTTCAGCTGAACCTTGAGGTTTATCCGCCTCGCGGTCTCGTACCTTTCGTACCACTTTTCGTTCAGACTGTCGGTATATCCGAACAGCGCCCGCTCCTCTACGTTTTCCCGGTCGGAGAGCACCCTTTTCAGATAATCCGCGCGACGCCTGACCTTCTCGGCCTCCTTGTTCGCCTTATAGGTCTCTTTTCCGCCCTTGAACGCCAGGAAAAACAGCGGGACGGACATCCCGACGATCGCGAGCCCCGCCCACCAAACCTGCGCCATGATTATCGCCAGAAGTGAGCCGACCTGTATAGCAATGCCCGCGATGTTCATGAGATTGTCAAAACCGCCGGATATCCTCCCCTCGGCGTTCCCGCAGGTGCGCTTGATCAGGTCCCAGGTGTCGTTATTCTCTATATGCGCGTAGTCGAGCCGGGCGCGCTTATCCACCACTTCTGAGCGGTAGCGCTCCGCCATTTTCATATCGAATTTCAGGTTGGCAAGCTTCATCAGCGCGGAGTTCAGCGTGTTGTAGACTACAATCGCGGTAATCAGAGCCAGCGGCAGATAAATCGCCGATTTCGGCTCGGCGCCGTTGAATATCGCCGTCGCGGTGTCCACAAACTTCGCCGTTACCAGCACGTTGACCGACGGGATCAGCGAGCCCACAACCCTGTTCAAAATCCGAAACGACGTGTACACAGGAGTTACAGCGAAGGGTATCACGAGAAAATCCCATATTTTGTAGGTTTTGCCTGTTTCAATCAGCGCTTTCATATAGCCCACCCTGTTATTTCTCTATCGTCACGCTCGAACCGGCTCTGATATTCCCCTTTACGCATTTCGCACGGATGCTTGAGCCGGCGGTTATGCTCGCGCCCACGTCGCCGCACTCGACGCTGGAGCCCGCGGTGACGTTTCCGCTGATGTTGGCGCATTTGATATGGCTGCCGGCGGTCGCGTTGCCCCGGATATCGCCGCAGGTGAGCGACAAATGGCTGACCACGTCGAGCGCCGGCCCGTCGTAGCTGACCTCAAGCTTTTTGCTCTCCTCCGCACCCTTCTTTAGCAGCTTTCTCCCGATGAACGCGACGATGCGGAGCTTGCCGTCGTCCTCCCAGTCGATATCGCCGGTCTTTCCGGTGATAGCCTCTCTTTTCGGTGCAGCGCCTGCGCCGGCAAAGCCCGCTGAGGACAGCATTTTTTCCGCCTCGTCCGCGCCGATTTTTCCCGCTTTGTACATTTCGAGTATCTTTACAAGGGTCGCGTCCGCCATAAGAAGACCTTCCTTATCCTTATTATTTTTTATTTTTTCGTTTTTTGATATAATCTCGCCGATTTCACAGGTATCGTCGTAGCAGATATCACCGTCGCAGTAAAGCTTGCCGATTTTACACTCGTCGCTCAGGCGCACGCTGTTCGCCCTGACAATTTCCGCCTCAAGGCGCCGCGCCGACAGCGCCGTGCACTCCAGCGTATCGCAGATCGACCTGCGGGTGCTCACCCTTCTGCCGAAATACATCCCCGAACAGAACTTTATCAGATTGATGCCCTTGATCTGCTCCACCGCTCCCTGTTCCGACCTGATGTCGACGACGTCGCCGAAAAGCCGTTTTACCGAGCAGATCCCGTCGACTGTGATTTTATCCGCGCTGACCTCTTTTGTGCAGACGAGCAAACCCTCGCAGCTGATCTCCCGCGCGTAGAGCGACGCCCCGCGGAGCTTCATAAGCCCCTCGATTTTGGCTTCTTCCGCTTTAACGTCCCCGAAAAAGCGCCCGGCGCCCTCGACGTTCAGCTTTCCGGTCTTCAAAGGCTTTTTCGCCTTTAAAAGCCCCTCAACCGCGATCTTATTCGCCGTGACCTCGCCCTTTAGCTTGCCTACGCCCTCGACTGCGACTACGTCGTATTCCCCGCCATACACCGAGCCGATGCCCTCAATCTTCTCGTTTCGCATTTTTCTATCCCTCCATGCCGAAATGATACCAATATTTCCCCGTTTTATCTATATAGCAGCGGTTGATTTCAAAATTAATGCTTATTCAAGCTACGCTTGAGTCAGATTTTAACCGTTTCGCCTACAACTGCCTTCTCCGAAATCCTGAGGCTTTTCCTGTACTCGACGCGTTTGACTATGCAGAGGTCGCCGATCGTCACATCATCCCCCGAGATCAGGTCGGAATTTACGCTCTCGACGGATACGCGGTCGCCCTCGATCTGCGATACTCTCACAATCGAGCCGTCCGACTCGATTTTATTCCGGCGCTTAAAACCCACCTCTGCTCTCAGCTTTCTGTCCGGCGCATAGGCGCGGCAGACTGTGATTTCACCGCCCGCGAGGCTGTCGATTTCCGTCCCGGCGTAAGGCACTATCAGGATAAGACCGGCGTTGACGCCTTTCGCGGTGACCCGGCAAAAGCCGTAGAAGCTTTCGCAGGGGATCTCCTTTTCGGAGCGTAGCTGCGCGACAGAGATGATCTTTTCAAAGTCGAAGTCGAAGCCGATGTCAAGCTTATGTTTGTTCACGAACGTCCTCGCCTTGAAATAGCCGCCCCACTCGCAGCTGTTGTCGCTGTTTTTTTTCCATTTGTTTGTTTTCTCATCGCAGTTTTGCAGCTTGTCGCATTCGAGGTATTCGGCGCTCAGCCTGCCGGAAACCGTAAACCTGCCGGCCTTGCAGACGCCCTTCAGGTCTGCCTGGCCGAATATTCTCGCGGCGCCGAACTCGCAGTCGCGCCCGTCTGCCTCGCCGAGAACGCGGAGTTTTTTGATATGCGAACGCCTGATGTGGGTGTGGCCGAGGACGCGGAGCCTGTTAATGCTGCTGTCCGCGGCTTCGACCTCGCCGAGCACCGTGACGCGCCCGTACTCCCCCGCAAGCGAACGCTCTCCGAGCGAAAGGATGTTTCTTCCCATTTTATGACCCCCAATAGCGATTAAAAAAGAAATCAATGCAAAATGCCGGGCCGGAAAAAGCGCGGCGCGTAAAACGCGCTCCACAATAATGACGAGCAAAAGGTTTATCCGGAACTGCCGAAAATGTATTTTACAGCAACTCCTATACTCCTCTCTCAGCAATCAAACTGAGGCCGCTTTCTCCGCCGTCCTCGAGCCTGTCGTCATCGAAGGTAAAATTGAATCTCTTTTTGTACTTTACCTTCATCCTCGAGGAGACATCGTTCAGCCGGGCGCTTCCGATCAACCTGGCCCTTTTGTCCACGAAAACCTCCGCCTGCTCCGGCCAAAGCGCGGTAAAAAGCAGACCGTCCAGCTCGTAAAGCGTAATCAGATAATCCGTCTGTTTCAGCCCGGAAGCGCTCCCCTTCAGGCCTTCAAGCAACGTCTCTACGTCCTTCACCGACAGGCCGTGGTCCTTTTTAAAGCCGCAGATTGAAATCAGTATCAGCACCTCGATATACGAAAAGCTCTCCTTTGAAAACACCTTGAAAAACAGCGTGATCAGCCCTTTATCGATCTCCTCGATCACCCTGAGATCGTCGAAGGTGAAATACCTCTCGGATATCTCCGGCGACAGGATTTTCGCGAGCTCCTCAAGGGAATACCTGTCCTTGAGGACGTTGATAGCCCTGATCCTAGCGAGGATTTTATCCCTCGGGAAAAATGTCTCCTGCCCGGTGAAAACGGGCTGCTTTATAAACCAGCTCTCCGGTATCAGCCCCTCCCTCTTCCACCTGTAGAGCTGCCCGTACGAGATGCCGGTCTCGTTCAGCAGGTCTTTTTTTGATATAAACATCTCTCTCACCCTCATATAAAGCAGGAATGGTTTGCCAACATAACATTGTTACGCTATAAGCGTAACATAACATTGTTTTATTGTCAAGTGTTTTTTCATATTTTCAGTAAATTTTATTTGCAAAAAAGGACCGTCTCCAAGTGGCGGTCCCTTTTTGCCGGTTGGCAGAAATAAAAAAACGGCGGAGTTTTGTTTTTACCCCAAACTCCGCCGCAGTAGGTATTTGCTTTTCAGATAAACAGCGTGGTTCCGGCGTTTTCGTTGCTCGCGATGTAGGTGGCGACACCGCCGAGCTCGACGCCTTCGATCAGCTCTTCCTTTTTGATGCCCATCAGGTCCATGCTCATCGTGCAGGCCACAAAGCGCACGCCCTCGGCCATCGCTTTTTTAATCATCGTCTCTACATCGTCCACATTGTGCTCTTTCATTATGCGCCTGATCATTCTCGGGCCGATGCCGAGCATGTTCATGCTGGAGAGCGGAAGCCTGGCCGCGCCCCTTGGCATCATCGCGCCAAACATTTTTTCGATGAAGTTTTTCTTCACCTTCACCTTGCCGGGTTTACGGATCGCGTTGAGCCCCCAGAACGTAAAGAACACCGTGACCTTTTTGCCCTCGGCCGCGGCCCCCTGCGCGATAATCATCGACGCCAGCGCTTTGTCGAGATCTCCGCTGAACACGACGATAGACGCGTTTTCCTGGCTCGGAGCGCAGGCCGTTTTCTCCGCCTTTTTGCCCTTTTCCACCGTCGCCGTAAACTCGCCGTTCTCCGTGTCCAGCGAGACGAGCCTGTGCCCGTTCGCCGCGCACCAGTTCTCTATATCCTTCGTGAAGCCGAAATCGGTCGCTCTGACCCTGATCCGGTCGCCCTCCGACGCGTTTTTCAGCGCGTTATAGGTGGCCATCAGCGGGCCGGGGCAGCAGAGGCCGCGCGCGTCCACCTCGGCGGCGTTCTTGACCCCGACTCTCTGATTGTCCGTATCCACCGCGACGCTCGCCGGCTTCGGAGCGCTGTCCGAGTCCGGGCTGTAATGCGCCGTCTTATACGTGAGATACCCTCCCGACAGGTTATAGAGGTTTTTATAGCCCTTCCCCGCGAGCAGCATCAGCGCCACGTGCGCCCGCAGACCCACCTGGCAGGTGGCGTAGATCGGTTTTTCCTTATCCTGCGGGAGCTCGGAGAGCCTTTCGCGCAGTTCGTCCAGCGGGATGTTTACCGCGCCCTCGATATGGCCGGCGGAGAACTCGACAGGAGTTCGGACATCGAGCAAAAAGCCGCCGTCTCTGATCAGCTCGTCGATTTTTTCGCCGTGCACGAAGCGGTAAGGGCCGTCCACCGCGTTTGCGGCGACATAGCCGAGGATGTTTACCGGGTCCTTCGCCGACGAATAGGGCGGCGCGTACGCCAGCTCAAGGTCCTGCAGGTCGTAGACAGACGCGCCGAGGCGCATCGCGGCAGCGATTACGTCGATGCGCTTCTCCGTCCCCTCCCTGCCGACCGCCTGCGCGCCGTAAATCTTCTTTCCGTCCGGTGAGAATAAAAGCTTCAGCGCGATGTTATGCGCGCCGGGATAGTAGGAGGCGTGGTTCGTCCTGTGGGCGTGGACCGCGAGGAACGGAATACCCTTCGCCCTCAGCTGGGCCTCGTTGTTTCCGGTGGAGGCCGCGGTCAGGCCGAAGACCTTGGCGACCGAGGTGCCGAGCGTCCCCTTGTAGGCGGCGTCGAGCCCGCATATGTGGTCGGCCACGAGCCTTCCCTGACGGTTCGCGGGCCACGCCAGCGGTATCGCCGTCGGGTCGAGGGTCACCGCGTCCTTAACCTCGATTGCGTCACCTATCGCGTAGATGTCGGGTACGACCTCGCCGGTTTTCGCGTCCAGCGTCTGCAGGTGCTCGTTGGTCCTGATATGTCCCCTCGAGCCGAGGGCGAGCCCGGCGCTCTTCGCGAGGGTGTTTTCCGGCGCTACGCCGATCGACAAGATGACCATATCGGCCTTCAGCGCCCTTCCGCTCTCGAGGCGGACCGTCGCGCCGCCGTCCTCGAAGCCGGAGATGCCGTCGCCGAGGACCAGGTCTACGCCGCGGGCATTCAGCTCCTGATGTACAAACTGCGCCATCTCGAAATCGAGGGTGCGCATGACCTGGGGGAGCTTCTCGGCGATTGTCACCTTTATCCCGAGCTCCGTCAGGTTTTCGGCCATTTCAAGCCCGATAAACCCGCCGCCGACAACCACCGCGCTTTTCGGCTTATTTTCCGCGATGAAGCTCTTAATATTGTCTGTGTCCGGTATGCTGCGGAGAACGAACAGATTTTTCGCGTCTTCAATGCCCGGAATCGGCGGCTTAATAGGCTTTGCCCCCGGCGAGAGTACCAAGACGTCGTAGCTCTCCTCATATGTCTCGTTTTTCTGCATGGAGAAAGCCGTGACCGTTTTCCTTTCCCTGTTGACCGACAGGACCTCGGTCAGATTCCTGACGTCGATATTAAAGCGCTCCCTCATGCCCTCTACGGTCTGGACAAACAGCTTATCCCTTTCCTTAATCACGCCGCCGATGTAATACGGCAGCCCGCAGTTAGCAAAGGAGATGTACTCGCCGCGCTCGAACAGGATAATATGCGCGCTCTCGTCCTTGCGCCGCAGGCGGGCAGCGGCCGTCGCGCCTCCGGCGACGCCGCCGACAATTAGAATCTTTTTCATCTTCGCTTTCCCCTTTCGGTTTATTTAGATGTCATGGATTTCGATATCCGCAGTCAGCGTCTGCGCGATCTCCGCCGCGAGAGGGTTGACAACCTCGTAGCAGACTTCCTTCCCGTTCCGGACGCCCATTATCACCCCGCACTCCCGGAGCTTTGCGAGGTGCTGCGATATCGCGCTCTGGCTGATTCCGAGACACTCTTGCATTTTTGTCACGTTGCACTTATTTTTGCTTAAGCCCCGTACTATGCAGAGTCTGTACGGGTGAGATAAAACCTTTAACAGCCGGGCTCTGTCGGCGAGTTTTTCCATATCCATAACGTCCCTCTTTTTATTCCGTCTTACATTATTATATTATAATATCTTAATATGTTAATGTCAATAGCTCCCACAGCCCGAGCCGGGCAGCTTAGGATATTTTTATTCGGTTATTGTCGCATACCGCGAACGCCGGGTTCCGGAAACGGAGCGCTTGGGTTTCTTAATTTTTTCGAAGACGCAGAATTTCTCTCTCGGCCGCGAAATGGTCAGGATTTTACAGGCAGATATAAAGACAGGGTTAAGGCCGTCGTTCCCCGCCAGCACAATCATCCCGTATTCGATTTTACGCACTATGCCTATAAAGGTTTTCATGCCGCCGACGCATATTTCTGCGGTATCACCTATGCGGAGACGCGGACGAATTATGTCGCCGCAGCTCTTCACGGGGGCGCCGGGCGTCGTCAGATAGTCAATCTTATCGTCGTATGCGGCGCCCATTACCGCAACGGCTCCGATTTTGCAACATTAATCTGCTTTGTTCTCATTTGCAAAAAGCCTGTGTACGGACCGCCGTCCCGCGGCGGGTACAGCTTCACCGGCCGGTCCGTCACCGTTTTCCCGTTTTCCAAAATTACTTTAAACTTATTGCAGGGGTATTTCGCGATTAGCTGCGCGAGCACATGTCTCATCTGCAAAGCGCAGCCGTCCTGCGCGGCGGATCCCGCCGGCCCCGGCGGTCCCTGATCGCCCGCGGGCTCTTTTTCGCCCGTCGGCCCTTTATACCCGATTATGTATGGAATGTACTGAGGGATTACACGGCTTGGACAATAGCAACACCACCAGTATTTTAAGGCTTGTTTTTCCCCGCAAAACGGCTTTTCGTTGTTTTTGCTGTTCTCGCCCACAGGTTATGTCTCCTATTCTTTTTTATATTAATAGGGATGCAATCGTTTTTATTATATGCTTTCGTTGATTCGGCTGACAGTCTGTGTACACTGTGGGTTGAAACAGGCGTCCTCTGCGGAACAGTATGCACACAGCCGCGATGCGAATGCCGAAACACTGGGTCGGCTGATGGAACAAGAGAAAAGGGAGTCAAAAAGAGAGCAGGCCAAAGACCTGCTCTCTTTTTGTGTAAGCCGTGTTAAAAGGTACAAAACCATAGAAAGAAGAGTAAAAAGGTACACCGACCCGGCTTCATCTGCGTGCCGAGGGCTGCGAGATCAGCGCTTCGAATGTCTGCGACGTAATGAGAACGGCCTTTATGTTCCGGTATCCACAGTAAAGTATTTCATCTTTAAATAAGTTCTGCAGCAGTTTAGGTCGAACACCGCAATCTGCTGCTGTGGTAAGTTTCTCCCGGCATCCATATGACTGGTCATTATCCTACCCGAGCTGATCTAACAATAATCGGTAAAGTGACATGCTGTTGAATTCCATTCCGCTCTTTTCCACTCGCTCTTTCGGAACGCGATGCGACCGGAAATTTCTCTTGTCTATACTCCTATTAGAATAGATTGGGCATTATTAAGCTGTACGCCCCATTACTGTGTGCAGCGGGCGTTCTCGCCCAAGGAATTGGAAGTATTTTAGAGCGCTTTTCGGAGGGTTTCAATCGTATCCTTCTGCGAGTCAATCTTTTTTGTCAGAATCTCGTTCTTGGCGGTGAGAACTTCGACGCTATTTTCGTTTTTGCCGAACTCGTACTCGACCAGTTTCATTTCCGAGTCGAGTACCTCGAATGACTGGTTTATGTCAGAAAGGGCTTTTTTGAATTCCTTTCCGCCACCTATTCCGATTTTTTAGCCGAAATTATCAATATCCCATAAATAAAGTTATCCTCCTTTCTCCCCAGAATCATAGAAAAATCCGGGGAATTCGTAGTGAACTCCTCGGATAATTCTTCATATGTGTTTGCTATACTATCGTTAGGAATTACAG
>JAPXRI010000033.1:0-31965 GCA_033813635.1 Bacillota bacterium | reverse complement strand
CACCAAAATCGTTCCAACAATCTCCCGATGCGTCCTCTTCACTGGCGCTCTCCCAATGAAGCTATCGCTTCCTTCACTGTCCAATATGTTTGACAATCCTACACATTATTAATTCTTCTCCGAATCGGATAAAATTTTCTCTGCCAGTTTCCTGATTTCGGCGAGGGTGACAATATTTGTCGCCTCGTTTCTGTATTTCGCGGCGTTTTTAAACCCCTTGAGATAATGGCAGAAATGGGTTCTGGCCTCGGCGCAGGCGATTTTCTCCCCTTTAAGCGACGTCGCAAGCTCTGTCTGGCAGATAAACACGCCAAGCCTCTCCCTAAGCGTCGGTTTTAGCGGAATGCTTTCTCCCCGCGCCGCTGCGTCGCACTCGCGAAATATCCACGGATTTCCCAGCGCGCCCCGTCCGATAAGCGCAAAGCGCGCGCCCGTCTCGTTTAAAAGACGCATCCCGCTCTCAGCGTCCGTGACGTCCCCGTTCACCATCACCGGAATTTTCACCGCCGAGACCACCTTTTCCATCAAAGCGATGTCCGCTCTGCCGGAGTACTGCTGCTTCGCCGTTCTTCCATGGATGCATAGGGCGTCGCAGCCGGCCTCCTCCGCCATCTTCGCGAACTCCGGCGCGTTGATATGCTCGTCATCCCAGCCGGAGCGGAATTTGACCGTGACCGGGCTTTTCACCGCTCTTCTGACGGCGCCGATGACGTCGGCGGCCAGCGCGGCGTCTTTCATAAGCGCCGCTCCGTCGCCCGCGGATATGATCTTGTTCGCAGGACAGCCCATGTTCAGATCAACGATTTTTGCGCCGGACAACTCCAGCGCGGTCTGAGCGGCCTCTGCCATGGTTCCCGGCTCGTTCCCGAAGATCTGGACCGCATCCGGACTCTCCCCGAGGGACAGGAGCGCTTTCGTCTTTTTATCCCCGTAGCAGATCGCCTTCGCGCTGATCATTTCCGACACGGTGTACGCCGCGCCAAACCGCCTGCACACGCTTCGGAAGGCCGCGTCGCCCACTCCCGCCATCGGCGCAAGCCCGAAAAACCCGTCTATGACGATATCCCCTATTTTAAAATCAGAACAATTCTTCATAAGTGTCGCATATCCGTTCGATATAAGCTCAGAATAACAATTAAGTATAGTGTTTCCGGCTGATTCTGTCAACACTCATCTTAAGCGCAAACCCATCCAATTAGTTCTTTTATTATAAAATTCGACGGAATGTTTTTATTCTGATGTACTGATACTTGATTTTATTATACCGTTATGGTATATTATTTTAGTTAAGAGGAATTTTTTTACAATGGGCATTGTTTTGCAAATCCCGCGTTTATCGGGAATTTGCCCGCCGCGAGCGCGGCGGCGAAAACAGCCGAACTCAACTCAAACATGAAAGGATGTACGCGAAAATGGCAAAGAAATTTATCTACATGTTCTGTGAAGGTTCCGGAAGCATGCGCGAGCTGCTCGGCGGAAAGGGCGCGAATCTCGCTGAGATGACAAATCTCGGTATGCCCGTCCCCAACGGCTTCACGATTACGACCGAGGCCTGCATTGATTATTACGAAAACGGTGAACAGATCAGACCCGAAATAGAAGCCGCTATCTATGAATACCTTGAACGGCTTGAAAAAGAAAGCGGCAAAAAGTTCGGCGACCCCGAAAATCCGCTGCTGGTCAGCGTACGCTCCGGAGCGCGCGCGTCAATGCCGGGAATGATGGACACGATCCTGAACCTCGGTTTGAACGACAGTGTTGTCGAAGGGCTTGCCAGGCTTACTAACAACGAGCGTTTCGCGTACGACTCATACCGCAGATTTATACAGATGTTCTCGGACGTCGTTATCGAGATTCCCAAGTCCTCATTTGAGAAAATTATCGATGAGGTCAAACATAAAAAAGGCGTATCCTACGACAACGAGCTTGACGCGGGGGATATGAAAAAGCTTGTCGCCTCTTTCAAAGAGCACTTTGTCCGCCAAAAGGGCTTCCTGTTCCCCGAGGACCCGAAGGTCCAGCTTATGGAAGCCGTCAAGGCGGTTTTCCGCTCCTGGAATAACCCCAGAGCCATTTATTACCGCAGGATGAACGATATCCCGTCGTCCTGGGGTACGGCGGTCAACGTGCAGTCGATGGTCTTCGGCAACATGGGCGAGGACAGCGGCACCGGCGTAGCGTTCACGCGCAACCCATCCACCGGCGAGAAAAAGCTGTACGGTGAGTTTTTAATGAACGCCCAGGGTGAGGACGTTGTCGCCGGCGTCAGAACGCCCCAGTCGATTGAGCAGCTGAGCGTTGTAATGCCCGATATCTACAAGCAGTTCGTTGATATCTGCGGCCGCCTTGAGGCGCATTACCGCGACATGCAGGACATGGAGTTCACAATCGAAAAGGGCAAGCTCTATATGCTCCAGACGAGGAACGGCAAACGCACCGCGGCTGCCGCGCTGAAAATAGCCGTCAACCTCGTCGCCGAGGGTATGATCACAAAAGAAGAGGCGATGCTGAAGGTTGAGCCCAAGCAGCTTGACTCCCTTCTACACCCGCAGTTCGACCCGATCGCACTGAAAGAGGACACCCCAGTGGCGACAGGCCTGCCGGCCTCCCCCGGCGCCGCCAGCGGCGGAGTCTGTTTCACAGCCAAGGACGCGGTCGATGCCGCGAACGCCGGCAAGAAGGTCGTCCTGGTCAGGCTTGAAACCTCGCCCGAGGATATCGAGGGCATGGCTGCCGCGCAGGGCATTCTCACCGTCAGGGGCGGCATGACCTCCCACGCGGCGGTGGTCGCCAGAGGCATGGGCCGCTGCTGCGTCGCCGGCTGCGGAGACATCACCATCAATGAGGATGAAAAGTATTTAACCGTCCACGGAATCAGAATCAACGAGGGCGACGGCATTTCGATTGACGGCTCCACCGGCAATGTGTACCTGAGCATACTCCCGATGGTGGACACGGTCATGACAAGCGATTTCACCACCTTCATGGGCTGGGCGGACGAGATTCGCAAGCTTAGGGTCCGTACGAACGCCGACACGCCGCGCGATGCTAAGGCGGCGAGAAAATTCGGCGCCGAGGGCATCGGCCTCTGCCGCACCGAGCACATGTTCTTCGAGGCCGACAGGATCCCGGCCATCAGAGAGATGATCATCTCCAAAACCGTCGAGCAGCGCAAGGCCGCGCTCGACAAGCTGCTCCCGATGCAGCGCAGCGATTTTGAAGCTCTGTTCACGGTGATGCAGGGCCTTCCCGTGACGATCCGCCTTCTGGACCCGCCGCTACATGAATTCCTGCCGCAGACGGACGAGGATATTCTCGCCCTCGCAAAAGAGATGCGTGTCGAGTTCAGCGAGCTGAAGGAGACGGTTTCTTCGCTGCACGAAGCCAACCCGATGTTCGGCCACAGGGGCTGCCGTCTCGCGGTGACCTACCCCGAAATCGCGGAGATGCAGACGCGCGCGATTATCGAGGCCGCAATCAACGTCAGCAAACGCAGCGGTCAGACCGTGATTCCCGAGATCATGATCCCGCTCGTCGGCGATATAAACGAGCTGAAGTTTGTCAAGAATACGATTACTACGACCGCCGACGGCATTATCGCGACATCCGGCGTCAATCTGAAATATAAAGTCGGCACGATGATCGAGGTCCCCCGAGCCACGCTTACAGCCGACGAGATCGCGAAGGAAGCCGAGTTCTTCTCCTTCGGCACAAACGATTTGACTCAGATGACCTTCGGCTTCTCCCGCGACGATGCCGGAAAATTCCTCAAGAGCTACTACGAGAAGAAAATCTTCGAGAACGACCCGTTCGCGAAGCTGGACACTGTCGGTGTCGGCAAGCTCGTTAAAATGGCCGCCGAGCTCGGCAGGTCCGTCCGCCCGGACATCAAGCTCGGCATCTGCGGAGAGCACGGCGGAGACCCGTCGTCTGTCGAGTTCTGCCATCAGGTCGGCCTGAACTATGTCTCCTGCTCGCCTTACCGCGTGCCGATTGCAAGGCTCGCCGCCGCGCAGGCCGCCGTTAAAAACAAATAAGTTCAGCTCCATGCATAAGAACTACGCCCGCGGTTTTTAGCCGCGGGCGTGTCTTTGCGCTGATCTAAAGATAATGAGCGGTTATTGAAATTCAGGCGTTTGCCGCTATCAGATGCAGTTTTTTCAGAATGCGGACGATCGTCGCGCCCTTCGGGAGAAGCATGACGTCGCTTTCCTTAATCCCGCCGACCAGGAGGAGCACCAGACCGTAGACCCCCGCCGCCAGAATAATGGACAGTATCGTAGCCAACCTGTCTCCGAGCACCGATGCAAGCATCATCTGGCTGTAGTAGGCGAAAAACCCCATCGCCAACCCGGCGAAGAGCGGCTTGATTGTAAGCCTGATAAGTGGGACCTTAAACGGCAGCACTTTTCTCATATAGGCAAAGTTCATCGCCGTCATCACCGCATAGCAGAGCGTCGTCCCGATGGGAGCGCCCATGATACCGATGCTTTTTATTCCCACCAGAACATAATTTGTAGCCAGCTTGACGGCTCCGCCGACAATGAGCGAGATGACCGGGTAATTCATTTTCCCGGAAGACTGAAGTATCGCCGTCGTAAGGGTGGACAGGCTTGTACAGAACGAGGCGAAACCCAATACGATCAGCAAGGGCGTTACGCTGTTGATTTCCTCCTGGCTCGCCGTAAACAGCAGCCTCTGAATCGGCCCGGCGAGCACCATAAGCCCGACCGCGCACGGCAGGGCCATAATGACGACTATCTTAACCGACCTGTTCACGACATATCTGGTCCGTTTGAAGTTTTTTACGACAAATGCGGCTGAAATCGCCGGTATGATGCTTATGTTGATGGAGGATATGATTGACGGGGGAAGGTTAAAGAGTGTCTGCGCGTAGCCTTTGTACCCCCCGTATGCGATATTCGCCGCTTTTTCGTCGAGCCCGATGGACTTGAGCCTGTTGAATATCAAAAAGAGGTCCAGAACGCCTGTCAGATTTACGACGACTGAGCTGAGCGTGAGCGGTATTACAATCTTCAAAAAAGAAGAGAGCAGCTTTTTTGTGGTATCGCACTCCCCTCCCTGCGCGGCGAGCGCGTTCAGCTCCTTTCTTCTCCTTGAGGAAAAGTAGAAAAACATCATTATCAGCGCGCCGATGATCGTGCTCACGGTCGTACCGGAGATCGCGCCGGCTGAAACAATATCGCTCGAATACGCGAATTTCTTGAGAATAAGAGCCGCCCCGATGCCCACCAGCAGCTTGAACAGCGCCTCCACAACCTGCGATACTCCTGTCGGGCGCATGTTGCCGAGGCCCTGAAAATATCCCCTTAAAACGGTCGACAGCGCGAGAAAAAAGATAGCCGGGGAGAGTGCGATAACGCTCAGCGTCGCCAGTTCGTTCCCGACCGATACGGCGAACTGTCTGCTTCCGAAATACATCACATATGTACCGGCGGCCCCGATGAAAAGGAACATCGCCGTCATCAGAAGCATGACCTTGCGGACTTCCCTATATCGCCCGAGAGCATAGCTCTCCGCAATCATTTTTGACACAGCCACCGAACCGCCTGAGACGAAGATCGTGAGAATCAGCGTATATATCTCCAGCGCAGAGCTGAAATAACCCATGCCCTCGCGGCCGATAATGTTGACAAGCGGTATTTTATAGATAAGCCCAATTATCTTTACGATAAAATTGGATCCGATTAAAACGGTTGCACCCGCGGCTACACCCGCCCTGTCCTCTTTGCTCAAAGACATGCACGTCCTCTCAATTATGGTACTTATCATACCATAATCGGCCGATAATTACAAGCAAACTCTGTTTTTCGCGCCTCACACGCAGGCGGTTTGTCTATTGCGGCGCTTCTTTTTCGTTTCCCTCCCCTTCGTTTCCGCAGTTCTGAAACGCCGCCCGAAGCTTTTCAAGTGCTTTTTTCTCGATTCTCGAGACATAGGACCGCGAAATACCGAGCGCCTGGGCGACCTCCCGCTGCGTTTTCGGCTTCGTGTCGCCGAGTCCGTAGCGCTGCCTGATGATTTCCTTTTCCCGGCCGTCAAGCGCCTTGTCTATGCAGTGCTTTAAAAGAATTTCCCTGTCTGAGCGCATCAGGTTGTCGAGCATGTCGTCCTCAAAGCACAGGATATCCATCAGCTCGAGGGTGTTTCCCTCCGCGTCCGTGTCGATCGGCTCGGAGAGCGAAATCTCGCAGTTCTGTCTCCGAAGCGTGCGAAAATGCATAAAGATTTCGTTTTCAACGCATTTCGCCGCGTAGGTCGCGAGGCGGGTGTTCTTCGTGCAGTCGAAGGTCTTTATCGCTTTAATCAGTCCGATTATGCCAATCGAGATAAGATCATCCTGATCGTTTGAAGCCGAGTAATATTTTTTTATCACATGCGCCACGAGGCGCAGGTTGCGCTCGATCAGAATATTTCTCGCCCTGATGTCTCCCGCGGTCGAGCGCTCAAGATAATCTTTTTCCTCGGCGGCGGTCAGGGGGCGCGGAAACGACCCGGTGCCGCTCAGCTTAAGCGATAGGAATATCAGCTTGTATAGAAGCGACATAAAATAGACAAACAAGGCCGCTCTCACTCCGTTTCCAAAAAGAAAAAGGTCTGTAAAGATAATATATGGCAAAACCCCCGGCAATTTGCCTGTCCTATAAAGGAAAGGTTTTGCCGGGGGCATTCTTATTGTACTTTTATTTTACCGCGGCGCTTTTCACGGCGCTTTTGCTTTTTATCGTCGCTACCAGGCTCCAGATACCGTTAATCACCAGAAACCCGGCGACGGCACCGCAAAAATCAAGGAGCACGTCGGATACCGAGCTTCCCCGCCCGCCGGAGAACAGCTGTAAATACTCGTCGAAAACGGCTGTCGCAAGGCTGAAAAAAAAGATATGGACGGCGCCTTGTCTCATTTTCCGCTTAAGCGATTTTGTAACGCAGACGGACAGCGCCGCCTGCACGGCGTACTCAAACACATGTGCCGCTTTACGTATAATATGTTCAAGCCTTGAGCTGTCATATGAAATCCCGGATGAGTCAAGAAGACGCTCGACGGTTTCACGTACCAGACCGCTCTGTCTCAGCGAGCTCTCCCCGTCCTTAAGGGAGTTGCTGAATATAAAGCCGGTCCACAGAAATGTGATGATAAGAATGATAATCACAGGCGCCAAAGCCTTTTTTCCCTTATCCATAAATCAGAGCGTTGACGTATTCCGCGTTCTTCTTGATATCGATTTTAAGAATCAGCATTCCCTTATACCAGGCGTTGGAGTAAGTGCCGCCGTTGGGTACATACCCCGTTTTGACATCGCCTACGCCTTTGAGCAACACATTGTACGCAAGGCTGTTGATGTTTTTAATCGAGAGATTGGTCTCAACATATTCCAACCCCTTGTCGATCAGGGATATGGTGTTGTTGATATTGCCGGATAAAGCCTTGTTCATAACGGCGATAATAACATTTCTCTGGCGCTCCGTCCTTGCGAAGTCGCTGCCGCCGACCGTTCTGTTTCTGGCATACAACAGCGCCTGCTCACCGTTCATTTTCATTTTGCCGGCGGAGACGCCCCAGCCGTATTTTTCGTTATAGTAATCCGCTTCGGCCTGCGTAAGGTTGATCTCGATCCCGTCGATTTCGTCGATTACTTTCACGAAGCCATTGAAATCAATTTTAATATAGTTTTGTATATCAAGGTCGAACACCTGATTAATCGTATTTATGCAGAGCCCGGTTCCTCCGAAAGCGTACGCAGCGTTCAGCCTGTTCCAGCCGTAACCCTCGATCGGAACAAGGCAGTCGCGCAGGAGCGATATGATCGAAACCTGTTTCGTAACCGTATTATACGACAAAACCAGCATCGTATCCGAGCGACCCCTGTCATATTCGGGGTTGCGGGAATCGCAGCCGATCACCAGGATATTAATTATGTTTTGATCCTTAGGATCGACGGAATAAATCGGTGAGGTCTCCGAGGGCGATGTTTCATTAGTCGTCTCCTCCGGATATGTCGCTTCGGCATCGCTCTCGTCGGTAATATCTGTGGGGTACGCGGGCAGCGTATATGTCCCTTCTCGCGTCACAATCGGCACGTCCCCCGTATAGATCCGGCCATATATCAGGAGGTATATGGTAATCCCCGTTACGATTACTGTCAGCAATATAGCGCCGAGGATAATCAACAGCAGCTTCAGCCTGCCTTTTTTAAGTTTTTTCTCCATCGAAACCTCCTGCCAATATAGCGCTGTATTTTTTCCTTTTTACAGCTCTTTTTAGTCTGTCAAAATCAGGAGCCCTGTCCGTGAGATTATGGGAATCACTGCCGGGATAAAACTCAAACCCTTCTTTTCCGAGGTCAAGAAGAAACCTTCTTATTTTCATATTTGAAAACGCCGCGTTGTTGACCTGCAGCATGATGTTTTCGAGAGACAGTATATCATCAAGGCTCTCCTTTGTATATGAAAGGACATAGCGGTCGATATGCGCGATCATCGGAATCAGTCGCCGGCTGTATAAAATTGTCTCGAGCTCGCCGGCCAGCCAATATGTACTGCGCGGCCAAGGGAGCTCGGCCATGATAATGCTAGTTCCTTCGATGCACAGCGGCAAGAGGTCTTCGGATGAAATGTCGTTTTTAAGCAAAACCTCCGCCCCAAGGACGATTTCGGGCATCTCGTCCGTCAGCGCGCGCCGGAGCGTTTCGTACGCCCTTTGCCGCCTTTCCAGAAAACTCGAGATGCTCTCTTCGAACGGGTAGTAATGGGGCGTCGCTACGACTTTGTCAATCCCCTGCTTCTTCAGCCGTTTAAGCATCTCCGACGCGATTTCCGGATTCTTCGCGCCGTCGTCTATTCCCGGCAGGCAATGGCAGTGGAAGTCGGTCCATATTTTTTTACGATCTATATCCTTTATCATAGCAGCTATTTATAATAATAATTATATTTCTGGTAATTATAAGATTTAAAATCATCTTTGACATCGTTAATCATTACACCTAAAATTTTGCCGTTGATATTTGTAATCAGATCGATTGCATGCTTCAGATCGTTATACTTCGTTTTTTTCTGCCTCACCACCATCACGACACCCGCGGTCTTATTTACAAGGGCAAGTCCGTCCGACAGGAGGTTTACTGGCGGGGTATCTATAACCACATAATCATATTTCGCGGACAGCACCCGGAGCACTTCCGCCATCTTATCGGAGCTCAGAAGCTCCGCCGGGTTCGGCGGGATATACCCGGCAGTCAGCAGATCCATATATGGAGGATGCACTTGAACGATCGCTTCCTCAAGCTTGCACATGTTGCTTAGGACCAGGGATAGACCGACCTTGTTCGGCGTATGTAGGTATTTGTGCAGTATCGGCTTGCGCATATCCGCGTCAATCAGAAGAACCCTGGCATGGGTCTGTGAGATAACCGTAGCCAGATTCGTCGCGGTAGTCGATTTTCCCTCGGCCGGGGAAGGGCTTGTGATGACAATGATGTTGCTGTTGGACGTCGCCAGCGCGTAGAGCAGGTTTACGCGCACCTGCTTATAGGCCTCATATATTCTTGTTTCTCCGCTTTTTGACTTATACCCGCTGCTGTTCATTTTATTTTTTTCCTTTATGTATGTATTTATCAAAATTCGGAATCTCGCCGATTACCGGTACATCAATGTGCTTTTTAAGGTCTTCCTCGCCTTTTATCGTATTGTCAAGCACGTAATACATAAGAAAAACAAGATAGGAGACGACAATACCGAAAAATCCGCCTATGACTGTGTTTTTTTTGATATCAGGTGACGACGGCATATCGGCTGCTCTTGCAATGTTGATTACCTCGACGGCACCGGCTTTGACGACCCGCTTCAGCACGTCCGGCGCCACCTCCGCGATCTTATTGCATATCTCGGCGGAGAGCTCCGGGTTGGTGGTCTTCGCCGTGATTTTCAACACCTCGGTGTTGTTTTCCGACTCCATTGTAAGCGAATTTTTCAGTTCCTTTGCGGTCATATGAACGCTCAGCGAATCACCTACCTCCGATAAAATCTGGTTGTTTTCAAGGATTACAATATAGGTGTTAACAAGCTTTTGAGCTGCGCTGATATCGTTTAAATTGACGTTTTCAGAATTTGTTATCGCGTTGTTGAAAACATACAATGAGACCGACGACATGTATTTCGGACTTATAACAAACCGCGATACCGTGTACGCGCCTCCCGCGCAAATAATCGCAATACAGATAATCCATAATAACTTCTTCTTCAATATATAAAATAGATCCTCGAGCTGAACCGAATCCATACTATCACGCCTTTACTGGGATGTGTTTTTTGTCGCTGCCTATTGCTGGGAGCTTCTGAACAGGCTGGTATGAGGGTACGATTTGCTTGATAATCGATTTAATATCCGATGCTTCGCTTGAAATCGCCGTGTTCAGTATTTCCAGATCGGAAAAAAACTTTTCTTCGTCATAATCGAGGGGCTTTCCGATAAAAATCTGATCATTCGCCGTCTTCGTCGCAACCTCCTGGTTGAGAAGCAATTCTTCATACAGCTTCTCGCCCGGCCGAAGGCCTGTAAACTTAATATTAATATCCTTATACGGCTCGTATCCGGACAGGCGTATCAGGTTCTCGGCAAGCTCGAGGATCCTGACCGGCTCGCCCATATCCAGAATGAATATTTCGCCGCCGCGGGCATAGGCGCCGGCCTGCAGCACAAGCGATACGGCTTCCGATATCGTCATAAAATACCGCATCATGTCCGGATGGGTTACGCAGACCGGGCCGCCCTCCTCAATCTGTTTCTTAAACAGCGGGATAACGCTCCCGTTGCTGCCGAGTACGTTTCCGAAACGGACGGAGGAAAAAATCGTGTTCGAATGCTTGCTGAATGATTGAACGATCATCTCGCAGATCCGTTTCGAGGCGCCCATGATATTCGTCGGGTTGACGGCTTTGTCTGTTGAAATAAGAATAAATTTCTCTGCCCCGTACCTGTCGGCCGCCTGCGCCACATGGAGTGTTCCGAACACGTTGTTTTTTATCGCCTCGTTGGAGCTGCTCTCCATAAGGGGCACATGCTTGTGCGCCGCAGCGTGGTATACGATTTCCGGGCGGTAGGTCTTAAATACCGAGTCTATGCGGTTTACATCCCTTACGGAACCGATAAGCGTAACCAGATTCAGTTCGGGATACTTTCTGCTAAGCTCCATTTGCAGCTCGTAAGCGTTGTTTTCATAGATGACGAAAATAATCAGCTGCTTTGGTTTATGTTTCGCCAGCTGCCGGCAAAGCTCGCTGCCTATCGACCCTCCTCCGCCCGTGACCATAACGACCTTTCCCCTGATATAACCCATAATACTGTCAAGGTCGATACGGATGGGCGCTCTTCCAAGAAGATCCTCAATATTGACTTGTCTGACCTGCTGCAGCGAAAGGTCATCCGTTATCTGCTCCATAAGGTTCGGAATGGTCTTCAGAAGACAGCCCGTCCGCTTGCATATATTTAGGATTTCCGCTCGCACATTCGGCACCGAATACGGGATCGTATAGATGATTTCTTTTACGGAGTATTTTTCAACCGCTTTTAGGATATAGTCCCTGTTGCCGACAATCTTTACTCCCTGGATGTACTTCCCTATTTTGTCTGGATCGTCGTCAATCACGCAGACGATTTTTTTATATCTCTCATTTGAATTTTTCATTTCTCTGATCAGCATATTGCCCGCTTTGCCGGCGCCGATAATCATAATGTTGTATGATTTCCGGATTCCATTGAGATGGCTGTAATTTGCCGAGAGAATATGCAAAAGTCGGTATGCAAATCTGCTTAATAGAGTCATGCTGAGCAATATGAAAAATGAAAGAAAATAAACGGCGGCGGGAAGCTCAATGGCCAGCAAAGCGGTAAGCACCCAAAAAAACGCCGTGATAACGATGCACGACAGCGCCGACAACACGGCCTCCGTAAGGCTCACGTATTTCTTTATGCTGTGATATAGACGAAAGCAATAAAAAACAGAAATCGAAACAACCGTGTAAACCGGGAGATACCATTTCAGATTATACACATATGTAAAAGGCGTCTCCGATACCTTCATGCCGTAAAATAAAAACAACGCGCATAAAACCGCAAAATTGGCAAATAACACATCGAATGCTACATTAACAAGACGCAAGTATAACTCCTTGTTTTTCAATCTCATTATATTAGCTCCCCGCCATCCCTCTGCTATTAAAAAAACGTTGTAATTTATAGTATCCACAGTATAAATATTCTAACACTTATATATTTTGTTGTCAATCAAATATGCACCGTTATCGCGGGTTATTGATGTAATCGTCATGTTAATTGAATATTCCAGCTCGTGGCATTTTGAAACAAATAAACAATAAAAATAAAATATTGCGCACAGCCCGGTTGGTAGTGTATAATTAAAACACAATCAATGTTGTCGTATGATTACATAAACAGCGGTAAGGGGATTATTATGGCTGCCGGCAGTTTTTTTGCGTTTCTTGACCGGATGAAATATATCAGGCGCTGGGGGTTAATGCGCAGCACGGTTCCGGAAAACGTTCAGGAGCACAGCATGCAGGTCTCCGTTCTCGCCCATGCCCTTGCGGTCATCGGAAGGGATATTTACGGCAAAAAAATCGACCCGGATTTTATCGCCTGCGCCGCCCTCTACCACGATTGCTCCGAGATTATCACCGGCGATATGCCGACCCCGGTGAAATACCAGAACAAGCTCCTTACGGGCGCGTATAAAGGAGCTGAAAAGAGCGCGAAAGACAGGCTTTTCGGCACGCTTCCCGACGCTGTCAGGCAGAGCTATCAAAAATACCTGTATCTCGAGGAAGAAAACCCGGAGCTTTACGCCTATGTCAGGGCTGCGGACAAGCTCTCGGCATATATCAAATGCGTCACCGAGCTGAAATCCGGCAATCTTGAATTCAAGCCCGCCGCGGAATCGATCCGGCGCGTAATTGGTGAAATGGCCGCGGGCATGGAGGAACTCTCATACTTTACGGAGAAAATACTCCCGTCCTACAGCTTAACCCTCGACGAGCTTTGAGCTTTGCGGCGCGGCCAAATACAGTATATTATTAGCTTAGGAGGCTTTAATATGAAAAAATACGTATGCTCAGTCTGCGGATATGTTTATGACCCCGAGGTCGGCGACCCCGATAACGGAATCGCCCCCGGAACGGCTTTCGAAGACCTCCCCGAGGACTGGGTCTGCCCCGTCTGCTCGGTAGGAAAAGAGAACTTCGAACCCGAAGAATAAGCTCTTCTGCGCCGGCACCCCTTCCCGTATGTCAATGGGAAGGGGTATTTTGCTATCCCGATTTTAAAAACAGGGGCTGTATTTTAGCCCCGTTTTTCATACTATCTCACAGTTGCCGAAAAGATATGCGTGGGATAAAAACCGTAGGTTTTATCGATTGTCACCCGGATCTTCTTTGCTTTCACCTGCAGTTTTAAAACAGAAAGTCTTTTGGAATTCCCCTCGACCAACTTACGGCAGACATGCTCCCCGCTATCGCCGAAGCACTCTACGGTAAAACCGGAGACGAGCGTGCCCGGCAGGAAAACCTCCTTTTCCGACAGCAGCGTGTTGCTCTTCGTCGGACGCAGAAACTCGGGAGACGCCATCACGTCTCGATCATACTCGTCCTCCTCCGTTTTCACCCTTTCGATCTCCATTCCGCGGTTTAAGTCGCTGTCGAAAACGAGCCTTATTTCCTCGACATATTCCGGCTTGTCGAAGGTGTATTCAAAATATCCGCCTTTCCCGCAGTACCAGCCGTTATCCTTTCCGTCGACAGGCCTGTCGAACCCGTTTCTGAGGTTTTCAATGTCCGCTGCCGGCGAGCCGGTGAGCGACGCCCCGGCCGTGAGCGCTCCGACATCCATTCTCGCAAAAGGGATATAGCAATCGTCGTACATCAGCGTCTGTATCAGCTCATGCATTCTGTTTTCATATATGCCTCTGGGCGTGAGTCCGTCTTTGACGGCGACCCATGCGGCGGTGCCGACGGCCTGCCCCATCACCGCGCAGGTTGCCATCACCCTGGTCGAAGAGAGCGCGACGTGAGAGGCGCTGATGTTCCTCCCCGCGAACAGCAGATTTTTAACGTTTTTCGAGTAAAGAGCCCTATAGGGTATGCCGTAGGGAGCCGCGGTTTTAATTTGGCGGCACGCCGGCTTCTTTGAATAAAACCCCTCGGGCGGGTGGTCGTCCATCGGCCAGCCGCCGTAGGCAACGGTATCGGGGTAAACGTTCCCGTTTCCCTCAAGGTCTTTTTGCGTTATTATAACGTCGCCGACGTAACGCCGCGACTCGCGCTTGCCCGGGAGGTAGCCGACCCAGTCAAGCGTAAAATTTTCATAACCCTTCTTTTTGTTTTTAACAAAATCCCACAGTCCGTAGGTGATTTTCAAAAGCTTGTCGCGGATCTCTTCGGTGTCTTCAATCTTTCTGTCCCCGCCAAGCTCGATATACCAATAATTTTCAAAGTAACTCTTTGGGTCCGGGTTTCTGCTCTCCGCAGGCATAACGTCGAATTTTTCCGCAAAGGCCGGCGGAATATAGCGGCACGCCCGCTCCGTCTCCCTGGCCTGCAAAAGGCAACTGGCGCCCATCGTCTTTTCGTCCGCTCTGTCGACTCCGAGGCTCTCGCCGAACTCCCCCGCCGCTTCCCGGCCGTAACGAAATTCCGCGCCCGAGATCGGGGCTAAAACACTGTCGCCCGAGCAGTCGGCGAAAAGCTCCGCCTCCACCGTGTGAAACTCCTGGGTCGTCATCTGCCAGCCGGTGACGCTTAAAATCCTCCCGTCGCAGCATTTCCCGTCCATGCACGAGCAGTTTAAAAGCAGGGTGATGTTTTTTTCGGCTTTGACGATACCAAAAAGCACCGCGTCCCACAGCGGGTACTGCTTTCCGGGATTTATCCTGAGGTTTTCCAGCGCGATTTCTTCCAAAATTCCGGTCTCCCGGTTGTTTTCACCGCCCGCGCCGCAGATCCACATGCGTATCTCGCTCGAGGCATTTCCACCGAGCATGGGACGCTCGTGCATCAACACGACTTTAAGCCCCTTCCGCGCAGCGGCTACGGCGGCGCAGAGCCCAGCCATGCCCCCGCCTATGACGCAGAAATCGGCATTATGTACGATATTTCTGAACGCGCCCATATTAACTCAGGCGTTTGGCATAGCAGCGGCGGCGCTTATGCTGGACGACGTCGGTGCAGATTTTCTTCCACTGGCTCTGGATTTTCGTGTTCGTCTCCAGGTTCGGCCCGGTCTCACAGGAAATGATGCCGTTTTTGATAACGTTCTGGTTGACATAATCGATCATCACCGCGTTGACGCCGGTGCCGACAAAGTCTTCGCGGACACCGATCAGAGCGAATTCGAGCACCTTGGAGTGCTTCAGCGCGTACAGTATCCGCGCGAAGCCGAACGGCAGCAGTTTTCCGTGCGACTTCTTCAGGGCCTCCGCGATCGACGGGAATGCCAGTGCGAAACCCGCCAGCTTGCCATTCTTGTCCACGCAGAGCGCGACATAGTCGAAGTTTACAAGTTTGAAGTATTCGTTGTAGTAATACTCCTGCATTTTTTTGGAAATCGGAGTCACTCCGTAGAGCTTGGAATAGGCCTCGTTGACCAGATTGAAAACATCGTCGACGTATGGGGCGATATCCTTCAGATTTTTCGCTGGGACAATCGAAACGCCGTACATTTTCTTTACGAATGCGGATATCTTAGCCAATTTTTTCGTCGTTTCCTCGCTCGGTTTTATACGGAACTCGACCCAGTCGGCTTCTTTTTCATAGCCGCACGCCTCAAGAAGCTTCGGGTAATACGGGGCGTTATATATAGTAATCGAGGTGTCCGGCAGGTCAAAGCCCTCGACAAGCATGCCCTGTTTGTCGAGATCGGAAAAACCGATCGGGCCGTGGACGATTTCCATTCCCTTTTCCCCGGCGTAGTCTTCGACGGCTTTCAGGAGCATCTTCGCCGCCTCAAGGTTGTCTTCGACGTCGAAACGAGAGAAACGCATGCGTTTCTCGCCGGTCTTTTCATTGTATTTTTTGTTCTGTATCGCGGCAACCCTGCCGACGACCCTGTCGCCGTCATACGCCAAAAACCGTTTCACCTCGCAGTACTCGTAAGCGGGGTTAATGTCCGGATTAAAATAATCGCTCTCCTCTTTGTACAGGTCCGGGACATAATAGGGATTGTCCCGGTACAGCCTTTCGGAAAAACTTAAAAACTCCTTGTTCTGCTTTTTTGTCTTAACTTCTTCAATCCGCAGCATGCGCACTAAATCTCCTTTTATTTTCTTCCCGCTATGCTCTCGGGAGGATTTCCGGCTTTGTCCCGGCTTATATACCGATATCCCTCGAAACTTTATACATATACACGTCCAGTTCCTTTTTCATCTCAAGCGCTTTGTCTATCGGAATATGGCAAATCTGGGAATCCCGGTACGCCACGACGATGTCCGACATCCCCTCAATCAGCCGCATAACCGCGTAATGCCCCATTCTGCTCGCCATTACCCTGTCGCGGGCCGTCGGGCTTCCCCCTCTCTGGATATGGCCGATAATCGTGACGCGGGTTTCCATTCCCGTCTGCTCCTTGATCCGATCCGCGATCTCAGTCGTATGGCCCACGCCCTCGGCGACTATAACAAGGAAATGCCGTCTGTTATTGCACTGATTTTGTCTGATCTTTTCGATGATGTCTCTTTCAAAATCGAACGGCTGCTCCGGCACGAGAATCGCAGAGGCACCCACCGCCAGACCGACATACAGCGCAAGATGCCCAGCGCCCCGCCCCATCACCTCTACTACGGAGCAGCGTTCGTGCGACTGCATCGTGTCCGCCAGCTTGTCAATCGCCTCAATGGCGGTGTTGGCCGCGGTGTCAAAGCCTATCGAGTAGTGCGAGCAGCCTATGTCGTTGTCGATTGTGCCGGGAATGCCCACCGTGTTTATACCGGCGGCCGCAAGGTCTCTCGCGCCGCGCAGCGTGCCGTCGCCGCCGATCGCAATGAGCCCGTTGATGCCCAGATACTTGCAGTTGTCGGCCGCCCGCTTGACGCCCTCGGGGGTGGCAAACTCCGGACAGCGCGCCGTATAGAGCATAGTACCGCCTTTGGAGTTAATGCCGTCGACGCTTCTGGCGTTCATCTCCATAATATCCGATTTCAAAAGCCCGTTATACCCTCTATGTACTCCTACCGGCGTTATGCCGTATTGTTTGCAGGTCCTTACGACCGAACGGATGGCGGCATTCATGCCCGGCGCGTCTCCTCCGCTCGTAAGCACTCCTATTCTTCTGATTTTTGATACAGGATCCATATATAAACTCCCCTATCAGTATCTAAATTATCCCACAGATATATTATACTCCCAATGTCTGCCCGTAGCAAGTCATTTAAAGCGCTATTTTTGTCATAGGACCCATCGGCGCCGCAGGATCTGCGGAGGTTCCGGGTGTTTTTATGTTGACTTCAAATTACCCATATGATAGAATTCTGTATTGGCATCTCCCCAATTTTTTACCTTAAAGGTTTGGATATTCATATGAAGCGCGTTGGCGCAGTTCTCTCCAATTTATCATTTTTCCGCGTCTTTAACCTGCGCGACGAATACGCGCGCGGAAGATGCGTCATGTTGACGTCGGCGATAATTTCCGCCTGCATCTCATACATGACCTCCGGCGTATTCTACACGAGCTTTCTGATTTTAAACGACATCGATATCGTTAACGTGGGCGTTATCAGCTTTCTGCCGCTGATTGCCAACTGTTTTTCCGTTTTCGCCCCGCTGATTCTCGAGCGGTTTAAAAAGCGCCGCGTACCCCTCGCGCTGGCGAGAATCTCTTACTTTGCGATCAATATTCTCGGCATCACGTTTCTCCCGTTCTTTGTCTCGGATAAAGGCGATAAGGTGTTTTGGTTCGGCGTTATCGTATTCGTATCAAACCTGATAAACGCGCTCTTCGCCGGCGGCTATTCGATATGGCACCTGAATTTTATACCCGATGAAACCAGAGCCGAGTATTTCTCATACCAGCAAATAATATCGACGGCGATCTCGAGCGCCGTCCTCCTTTTCTCATCTGTGATTGCCGATTCACTCGCGGGCACACCCAATCAGATGACCGTGCTTATTGTCATTCGCATCGCGGCTTTCGCTCTGGCTCTTGCAGAAATGGTATTTCTCCTTTTGCCAAAGGAGTATCCATACCTGTCAAAGGTTAAAAAAATCAGCGTGAAAAACGTCTTCACGCTGCCATTCTCAAATAAAAAATTCCTGCTTACGATGCTTGTCATGGCCTCGTGGACCTTTGTCACATATCTCACCGCCTCAAGCCTGAACTACTATCTTCTCGACGATGTCGGCATTAAATACACGTTTATCAACACGATTGACGCGGCCTACGCGCTTTTTCTGATCTTCTTTTCACACTGGTGGAAAACCATTCTCCGCAAATGGTCCTGGCTGAAGACCTTCGCGATCACCGTTTTCATGAATTTTCCGCTGATGATGCTCTACTCGACGGTTTCAAAGTCAAATTATGTCTGGGTCATGCTCGTCGTCAGGCTCTCGCAGCACCTAATCGGTGTCGGCATGAACCTCGCCTACGCCAACTTCCCTTTTCTTAACCTGCCGAAAGAGGACCAATCGAATTACCTCGTCTTCTACACCCTGCTCATTAACCTCGCCGGGTTCCTCGGCCTGACGTTTTCCACCTGGTTTATCTCCGCGACCGAGACGCTCTCGTTTACGATCCTCGGGATAAGCTATACAAATGTCCAGCTCCTCGTCGCCGTCCAGGGCTTCGGCCAGCTGATCATCGCCCTTTATATCTACTTTAATAAGGATAAAATCGCACCCTCCCCCGCGCGTTGATGAAAGCTGATCATGCGACCAGCGATAACCCCCGCAAAGCCCAGCGTCCCCTGCGATAATTCTTTCATTTGACAAAAACGGCATCCCGCGGCGGATGCCGTTTTCAAATTCTACAGTTCGTTTAAGTAGACCCGCCTTTTCCCCTTCAGCGATTTTTCTATCGCGTTCATCACGAGAACCGGCGTAAGAAGCTTTTTGTCCGGGTAGGGCGCGCGCCCGCTCCTCGCCATACGTGCGAAAACGTCCGCCTCCGCCTCGTAGATTTTATCGGTCGTCAGCTCTTTGACGATAATGCCCTCCTCGCCGTAGACTACCGCCCGGTAGCTTTTGCACTTCGCGAAATTCATCACTACGTCAAGGTCGTCGTAGCTCGCCACGGATAAAAGCTTTCCGCCGTTGTCGAATGCGGTAACGCTTATAATCCCGTCCCCGAAGAGCTCGGTCGTCATCTCGATCAGGTGGGAGGCGTAGAAGTAAAAGCCGCCGTACACGCTCTCCATGTCCGCCGGAAAATTGATCACCGCGGACAGCACCCTTCCGGCCTTACCGCTTTGAAGGTCGTTTTTCAGCTCTAAAAGCTCCCGGGAATACTTGCAGCCCGAACCGCCGCTGACCGGCGCGCCGCTGAGCGCGGCCTTTTCAAGAAGCGCTCTGGCTTCGTTTGCGTCCACCGTGAACGGCTTGTCGATAAATACGGGCATTCCTCTTTCGATAAACGGCAGGGCGAATGCCGCGTGGTATTTTCCGTGCCGGGCTGTGATCATCGCGCAGTCGACCTTCGCCGCCATCTTCTCCGGGCTTTCGACTATTTCAATGTCCCCGCCGACATCGGCGATAATATCATCGCTCGGCTTTCTTTCAAGCGCGTAGAGCGTCGTGACCCTAAAATCCGGGTAGCGGTAATTTCCGTTCCCGTCCGGCAGGTTGAAAATCCGCGTGAATGCTTTAGCGTGGGAGTTTTCCGTACCGAGTATGCCTATTCGTTTCATTTTGCCGACCTTCCTTTCCGTCTACAGAGCGGGTGTTTTCTTCTCCGGCCCCGCAAGTCTCTCCGCGTTTTTGTGGTAGAGCTTCTCGAGCACCTCCGCTGGCAGGTCCAGCGAATTGAAAAGCGTTTGGTGGATATTGTCAAAGTAGTCGCGGGCGTAGAGCATTCTGTCCTGATAGCGGAGGATGAAACGTTTTGTGTATTCCAAATCCCGCGAGAGCGCGTTGTGGCAGGAGCCCGCCGAGCAGTCGCAGTAAAGATTCGGGTAGGTATCCAGAAGCCGCTCTATCTCTCCGCCGGGGATCACCGGCCCCTTCGGGTACGGTGTTTTTAGACCGAGATTGTCCCTTGATATATGGCACCAGAAGCCCGGCGCATGCCCGAGAAAGTTCGTCTCCGGGCAGAGTTTTAGAAGCCGCTCAAGGGTGTCGATCCCGCCGCCGTACCACCAGCTCGCCCTCGGGTAGGTTCTCCCGGTCTCCGTCGCGGAATCGTAATCGAAGTGCAGCGTCACGGGCAGACCCGCCTCGCCGCACCAGCGGAAAAGCCGCACCGCGTCCGGGTTATCGTACATCATGCGTAGCTTGACCTCGCCGTAGACCTGCACGCCGTAGATTCTGACCGCGCTTTTCAGCGTGTCCAGAGCCTCCGGCCGTCTCGGGTCTGGCGCGTAGCCCAATATAAACCTGTCCGGCGCCTTCTGCTTATACGCAAGCCCCAGCGCAAACGGAATCGGCCCGCTAAAGGACTCTCCCCGCCCGGAGACCGCGTAGGGGATGACGGCGTTTGTATCCGGGCTGTATTCGCTCTCCGGCGACTCCCAGGATAAAAGCCAGGTCTTGTCGATCCCGTATTTATCCATGTTCGCGATAAAATCCTCAAACTGATATCCATGCCAGTCGGCATGGTTATGCGCATCGATGATCATAAGAGCCGCCCCCTATTTGTCGTCTGAATAGAAATACCATCTGCCGCCGGTTTTCTCCTCCGGCGCGGCACCTTCGAGCAGGGCTTTGGAGTTCAAAACCACCTTTTTAAACGCGTGAACATACTTGTCGATATGCTCCGGCATGAACTTCTTAAACCACGGCACCGCGAAAATCTGCACGCGCTCGGTCACCGGGAGATCCCTGTCCAGCAGCCTCACGTCCCTGTCCGTGTGCGCGATCCTCGTCGGCTTTTCGGTGTGTGCCAGATTAAAGTCGTAGAAAACCCGGTGAGTGTGCAGCGGGTAGTTCCCGTAGGGGTATGTGCCCACACCCTCGGCCTTCAGCGCCTCGCAGAACCGCGTGACGGACAGACCATTCAGTTCTTCAGGCTTGTAAATTCCATGCGCGGCGTACCAGCCGGCCATGTTCGAGCCCTCGGCCTCGTTTACCCTGTGCGCCCGGATCCCCGGCAACCCCTCGAGACTGTCCCAGAAGTAATTCATCGCCTTCCGGATTTCCGCGCAGCGCGCGTCGTAATATTTAAGCTGGACCCGCCCCATTGCCGAACAGGTCTGGTTCAGCCTGCCCTTCATGCCGCCGAGCGGCAGATTAGCATATTTCAAAAGCTCTGGGGTGGAGATATATTTTTCATTGTTTCTCTCATAGTGGGCGTATGCCAGCGCCCGGTCGTAGATCTCCTTGTCGTCGGTCACAAGCATACCGCCCTCGCCGATTGCAAACGACTTGCCCGACATCAGCGACATCGCGGCTACATGGCCGAAGGTGCCGAGCTTTCTTCCTTTGCAGAGCCCGCCCTGCGCGTGGGACACATCCTCGATGACTTTGATGCCGTGTCTGTTCGCAATCTCCATCACCGCGTCCATCGGCGCCGGGTGCGCCAGGTAGTGCACCGCCATAATCGCCTTCGTCCTCGGGCTTATGCAGCGCTCGAGGTCGTCCGGGTCAAGGCAGAGCGTGTTCTCGTCGATGTCGCAGAAAACCACCGTCGCTCCGAGATTGAACGCCTGGATACAGGAGGCCCAATAGGTCTTGCTCGGGCAGATCAGCTCGTCGCCCTCCCCGAGACCGACGGCGAACATCGCCGCCTGGAGGGACATTGTACCGTTGCAGAACGCAAGCGCGTATGCCGTCCCCTGCCATTCCGCGAACTCCTCCTCAAACTTAACCGTCACGTCCGTGCCGGACATCGCGCCCCTGCGCAATACCCCGAGCACGGCGTCCTCGTCTTCCTTTGTCACGATAGGCCAGGCGAAAAGCTCCTCCGGTACGTCGAAAACAGCCTTTTCACCGCCCAGCAGCGCCAGTTTTTCCATCGCGCACGCCTTCCTTCAATATTAATATAAGAAAACCGCATTCTTTCCGGATTATAGCACAGTCCCATATATATGTAAATATACCCAAAGCGTAAAAGCAATTCTTCCCAAACGTTTTACTAACGCTTAAAACGGCTGACAAACAGTTGACAAATAAATATAATCATGCTATAATTGCTCTCACTGGTCGAAACAGCTTAGACGATACGGAGAGATGTCCGAGCGGTTTATGGAGCTGGTCTTGAAAACCAGTGACTCGAAAGAGCCGTGGGTTCGAATCCCACTCTCTCCGCCACATCCCCCGAAACCGAATATTGCTTTAATTATTTCACTGACACGGAGAAGTACCCAAGTGGTGAAGGGGACGGTTTGCTAAACCGTTAGTAGGGTTATGCTCTAGCAAGGGTTCGAATCCCTTCTTCTCCGCCATTATTATCCTCGCTTCCGGATTGGGTTATAGCTAATATAACACTATCCAAGTGAGAAAAAAGGAAGGCTGACGAGCCTTCCTTTTTTGTATTGGCTTCGAGAAATCGTTCCATAATTCTTGTCCCCTTAAGTTATATCTCGACAAGATGCAAATAAGAATTCGACATATATGTATGCATAAAAAATGAACCGCTCCACACGGAGCGGTGTATATACATAAGGACTGTAGTTGTTGGGGCAAACCCAAACCCTTACTGGTTGCGGCTCACGAGTACTTCTACGACGAGTTATGGACGGTCTATATAAGCCCGTATTCCGCCGTTATTTTACTTTTCTGCGCGCTTTTCCTCTCGGTGTCGTTTTCGCTTGATTTTTGCATACCAGTCGACGACCGTGGAGATCGCGGGACAACTCAAGGCGGAATAGGCTAAATGCAAATACGGCGGGAAACTTGAAAACCCGCGATTGATGTTATTTCCGGGCTAATCCTGTTTTTACTTCGCTGCCAATAAAATAAGCGGTGAGACAAATTAAGCTCGCCGCTTATTTTCATGATTTCGGGTTGCTTTCGTTATTATCAGAAGAAGTCCTGATTTTTTCAGCGTTCCTCTCTGAAATACGCAAGCCCCAGGTTTGCCGGAGGTTCGTTTTCGCGGCTTTTTTTCAATGAGACGGTTATCAACACCGCGATTGTGACGAGGTACGGGAGCATTTTGAACAGCTCCTGGGAGGAGCGGGTCAGGTTCGGAATGTAGAAGTAGAGCCAGAACAGCATGCCGAACAGGTAGGAGCCCCAGATCGCGTGGTTCGGCTTCCAGCGCGCGAAGATGACGAGCGCCACCGCGAGCCAGCCGAGCTTTTCGATGCCTCCGTCGTTTGCCCAGGTCCCCTTGATATAATTCATCACGTAGAAGAGTCCGCCCATGCCGGTGACAGCCGCCCCGACACAGGTGGCGAGATATTTATATCCGGTGACGTTGATCCCGGCGGCGTCCGCCGTTCCCGGGTTTTCGCCCACCGCCCGAAGGTTCAGCCCCCTGCGGGAACCGTTTAAAAACCGGCTCAACAGAACAGCAAGGATGATCGCCAGATATGCCATGAAGCCGAGCCCGGAAAACACGCCGACACCGGATAAAAAAGGAAGTGTCGCCCTGTAGGCCCCGCTCGTGGTGGCGACCGATATCTGTCCTACGCCGCCCGCCATTTTATTCATCACGCCTCCGAAGAGATTCGCGACCCCAGAGCCGAAGATCGTGAGCGTCAGGCCGGTCACGTTCTGGTTTGCGCGCAGCGTAATCGTCAGAAAGCTGTAGATGAGCCCGCCGAGTACGGAGGCCGCAATCGCGCAGACAAACGAAATCAGAAGGCCGATCACCGGGGCGGGGTTTTGGCACGAGGATTCGTAGAGAAACGCGCCCGCGAGACCGGATATGCCGCCTAAGTACATGATACCGGGCACGCCTAAATTGAGGTTGCCGGACTTCTCCGTCAGGATCTCGCCCATCGCGCCGTAGAGGATAACAGTGCCGAAGACGATGGCCGCCTGCAGAAGCGACAGCATCTGCACCATATTATTTGCCCTCCTTTTTTCCGCGGAATATCATCTTGTAATTGATGAAAAACTCGCTTCCGAGTATAAAGAATAAAATGATGCCCGTAATCATCTGCGAGGCGTAGTCGTTAAGGTTGTACTGGGAGGCGATCTGTATCGCGCCCTTTTCAAGGAAAACCAGAAGCACTGACACCAGAATCATCACAAGGGTGTTGAACTTGGCGAGCCAGGCCACGATAATGGCTGTAAAACCCTGCCCTCCGGCGGTGCTTGTGCTAATCGTGTGCGAAGCCCCCCCAACCGAGATAAAGCCCGCCACTCCGCAGATAGCGCCGGAGAGCATCATTGTCCTGAACATGACCTTTCCCACGTTAATACCGATGTATTTCGCCGTGCGCTCGCTCTCTCCGACCACGGCGATCTCATAGCCGTGCTTGGCCAAACGGAGATAGATATACATCCCCACCGTGAGCAACGCAACGATGATAATATTGAGCAGATACTTCTGTCCGAGCACGCTGGGAAACCAGCCGGCCTGGGTCGACTGATTGATGATGCCGACGGTGTTTGAGCCGTACGGATTTTCCCACTTCGCGACGAAATAGGACGTGAGCTGGATGGCGACGTAGTTCATCATCAGCGTGAACAGCGTCTCGTTTGTGTTAAAGCGGGATTTAAAGACTGCCGGTATTACCCCCCAGACAGCCCCGGCTGCGGCGCTGGCAGCGAGCATTACAATCAATAACAGCCATGTCGGAAGCGCGCCGCCGAGGTAGAGCATGCAGGCGGCAGTCGCTATCCCGCCCGCGAGCACCTGGCCTTCCGCTCCGATATTCCAGAAACGCATTTTAAAGGCTGGCGCTAGCCCTACGCCGATGCACAGCAGCATCGCGGCATCCCGCGCCGTTATCCATACGCGCCTTGACGTACCGAAAGCGCCGTCCCACATGGCGACGTAGACCTTAATGGGATTCAGCCTTACAATGGCAAAAATTACAACGGCGCAGACTACAAGCGCGATTACGATCGAAATCAGCCTGATTACCCATGCTTTCCAGACGGGGATGGCGTCTCGTTTTGATATGCGCACCAGCGGTTCTCCCGCCGCGTGTTTTGCAGCTGTCATTTTTTAGCTTCCCCCTTAATACCGGTCATCATCAGTCCGATTTCGCGTTTGTCGGTTTTTCTCGCGTCGACGATGCCGCTGACGCGGCCGCCGCACAGCACCAATATGCGGTCGCAGAGCTCCAGCAAGACGTCGAGGTCCTCCCCGACGTATATAACCGCGACGCCCTTTTTCTTCTGTTCGTTGACAAGGTTATATATCGTGTACGACGAGTTGATATCCAGCCCCCTGACGGCGTAGGCGGTCATCAGAACGGTGGGCTGTGAGGATATCTCGCGCCCAACCAGAACCTTCTGGACGTTGCCGCCCGAAAGCTTTCTTACAGGGGTCGAAAGACCCGGCGTAATGACCTCCAGTTCATTTACCACCTTTTCGGCGAGGCCGCGGGGCGATTTCCTGTCGGTTAAGAATGATTTCCCGTTCCTAAAGCTTCTGAGCATCATGTTGTCCGTCAGGTCCATGCTGCCCACCAGCCCCATGCCGAGTCTGTCCTCCGGCACGAAAGAGAGTGCGACGCCCATAGCGGAGATGAGACGCGGGTCTTTGCCGATTAGCTGCTCGGGTTTGCCGCTCCCGGGCTCGATATAGGTGATGCTGCCCGTCTCCACCTTCTGCAGCCCGGCTATCGATTCGAGAAGCTCCTTCTGTCCGCAGCCGGATATCCCGGCGATTCCGAGGACCTCGCCGCTGTACGCCGTAAACGAAACGCCGTCCAGTTTTAATATCCCGTCGATATCCCGCACCGTAAGGTTCTCCACCGCCAGGCGCGGACTTGTGTTTACAGGCTCGTCCCGCTCGATATTAAGGGAAACCGGGTGTCCGACCATCATATTGGTCATTTCTCCGGGATTTGTCGCCGCGGTGGGCATATCGCCCACGAACTGGCCGCGGCGCAGAATGGCCACCCGATCGGATATCTCCTCCACCTCGTGGAGCTTATGGGTGATGATGACGACCGCCTTGCCGTCGTTTCGCATATTTCTGAGAACGGCGAAGAGCTTGTCCGTCTCCTGAGGCGTAAGAACGGCGGTGGGCTCGTCAAGAATGAGAATATCCGCGCCGCGGTATAAGACCTTGATGATCTCCACCGTCTGCTTCTGAGAAACGGACATGTCGTAGACCTTTTGCCAGGGGTCGATTTCAAACCCGTATTGCGAGGATATTTTCTTTACTTTCTCGCCGACGGCTCTCATGTCAAAGCGCCCTTTGCCGGAAAGGCCGAGGATGATGTTTTCCGCGGCGGTAAACACATCCACAAGCTTGAAGTGCTGGTGAATCATGCCGATCCCGAGGGCGTATGCGTCTTTCGGGCTGCGTATCGCAACTTCCCGTCCGTCAACGAAAATGTGCCCCGCGTCCGGAAAATAAATGCCCGAGAGTATATTCATCAGCGTCGTTTTTCCGCTGCCGTTTTCGCCGAGGAGCGCGAGTATCTCGCCGCGCCTGATATCCAGCCAGACCCTGTCGTTAGCCACCACCGAACCGAAGGTTTTGGTGATATCTCTCATTTGGACCGCGGCTTCAGTGTAGTCCACAAGGATTCCTCCCTTAAAGAATAAGACAAAAAAGGTTTAGCAAAACGGGCTTTCACCGGTAACAAATCAGGAAAAGCCGCTCGTAAGGGCGGCTTTTCCGTGTTTATTTTTTGCGGATTAGTTCAGTTCGGTGATGCCGTCGATGCGGAGATCGAAGTAAGGTGCGCTGCGGATAACGGACTCCTCAAACACGCCGTCCTTGATGACCTCGGCGCCGTTCAAGCCGTAGGCTCCGGTGTAAGAGGTGAGGTGCTCACCTTTCACCGTAAAGGCAGAGCAGTCAAAAACATTGAGCGTGCCGTCCTTGAGCGCGGCTTCCACTTCCGCGACCTTTTCCGCGGTGCCCTCTGCGCAGTTGTTGCCCAGCTTGGAAATCATAACGGCGCCGGACGAGTAGCCTTCGGCCCAGTCGGTCTTGATTTCTTCGCCGTTCAGAATGCAGCCGAACGCGTAGGTGTAGTAAACGCTCCAGTCGTTCTGCGCGCTGGTCAGCGCGGCGTCGGGCGCTACGCTGAGCATGTCGACGTTGTAGCCGACGCAGAACACTGTGGTGCCGGACTCATAGGCGGCCTGGCAGGCGGAAGGCGCGCCGGTGGAGTCGGCGTGCTGGCTGATGATGACGCAGCCGGAGGACATAAGCGCGTTCGCAGCTTCGGCCTCGGCGGTAGGATCAAACCAGGAGTTGGTGTAGGAAACGTCCATCTGTACGTTGCTTACTATAGATTTGACACCGAGGTAGAAGGCCGTATAGCCCGAAACGACCTCGGCATAGGGGAACGCGCCCACATAGCCGATTTTTATCGTTCCGTCCGCGTTCTTGTTGGCGTCGGTAATCTTGCCATCTTCGATGAGCTCCTTGAGCTTCATGCCGGCGACGACACCCGAAACGTAACGGGACTGGTAAGTATCGTTGAAGGCGTTCTTCAGATTCGAGAGACCAGAGGTCGCCGCGGTATCGCCGGTCATCGAGACAAACGTCACGTCGGGGTTCTCGCTGGCGGTCTGCTGTATATAGCTCTGATGTCCGTAGCTGTCCGAGAAGATGTAGGTGCAGCCCTGCTCGACCAGGTCGGTCGCCGTATCGTAGCAGGTCTCGTCCTCTTCGATGTTGTATTTCCAGATTAACTGGCTGTCCTTGATGCCGAGCTTTGACGCGGCGGCTTTTATACCCGCGATATGCGCGCTGTCATAGCCGACGTTTTCGTCGCCGATAAGAATGATTCCGATCTTTACGTCGGAATTCTCTTTTGATGTCCCGCAAGCCGCAAGGCCCATGATCATGACGACTGCGAGCAAGAGTGCGGTAAGTTTCTTCATAAATTCTCCTCCATAACATGTTTGTTGGCATCTATCGAGAAATCGCCTCTGCGACTCCCAATCAAAAATAAACGCGGGAACCGGTTTTCGGTTCCCGCAATGCAACGCATGCCAAAGCCTTCCCGGCTCTGCCCGCGAAGCATTGATAGTCCGGCTGTTTACGGCGGCCGGGTAGAAACGTCAAATCCGTATTATCTGACATATATCAACGCGTATATGTATTTTTTTATCTTTATTTTATCGGCAGAACTCCAGCGAGCCGTCCTCGCCCATCGATTTAATCCGCGCGAGGGATTCCACCCGGCAGCCCCGGGCGCGTATCATCTCGCCGCCGGGCTGAAAGTTTTTTTCTATAGCGATGCCCGCGCCGACGACCGTCGCGCCCGCCTGCTCCACTAGGGATATCAGAGCGTCGAGCGCCGCGCCGTTCGCCAGAAAATCATCGACAATCAAAACCCTGTCCTCCGGGGTCAGATACTTCTTGGACAGATATATGGTCGAAACGTCGCCGTGGGTAAACGATTTAACTTCTTTGGTGAAATATTCGCCGCTCATGTTGCTGGCTCTGTGTTTTCGCGCAAATAAAACGGGGCATCCGAAAACCAAGCCCGTGATGCAGGCAATGCCGATGCCCGACGTTTCAATCGTTATAATTTTATTCACGCTGTCATTCCGGTAAAGGCGGTAAAACTCCTTCGCCATTTCCATAAAAAGAGCGGGGTCCATCTGGTGATTTAAAAAGCTGTCCACATTGAGAACGCCGCCGGGCAGTACCTTACCGTCCTTGCAAATCCGGCGCTCCAATATCTCCAAGGCATCCACACTCCAAACCATATTATTTTCGCCCGGCCTAAAGCCGCGTTCAATAAATATGACACAATTCTACTATTTTCGCGCGGATAAGGCAAGAGCTAAATCGTCTGAATAAACCGCCGAATGCGCGAAATGGTTTGTGATAAGTGATAGCGGGTCCGTTTCGCGGGGAACGCGGTGAACGGCTGCCTAAGCGAAACGCCGCGTATCCGCGGTGATATCGTCGCGGCTTGAAATAAAAGCCGGGCAAACAAGCTCTTTTCGCGCTTGCTTACCCGGTTTTACGTTATTACGATCGATATTATTTATTTTTTATTCTGGCGACTCCCGTTTTGATCGCGGCGGCGGAGACCGCCTTCGCGACGGCGGACGCAACGCTCTTATCCAGCGCGCTGGGGATGATATAGTCCGGCGAGAGCTTATCGTCCGTCACAAACGAGGCAATGGCGTATGCCGCGGCTATCTTCATTTCGTCGTTTATGTCGCTTGCCCTGACGTCGAGAGCGCCCCTGAAAATGCCCGGGAACGCGAGGACGTTGTTGATCTGGTTCGGGAAATCGCTCCTGCCCGTACCGACCACGGCGGCTCCCGCAGCCTTCGCGAGGTCCGGCATAATCTCCGGAACCGGGTTCGCCATCGGGAACAGAATCGGGTTCGGGGCCATGCTTTTGACCATCTCCGGGGTTACGCAGTTTGGCACGGAGACGCCGATAAACACGTCCGCGCCGGCGAGAACGTCCGCAAGGGAGCCCTTTCTCTTCTCCGGGTTGGTGATTTTGGCCATCTCTTCCTTTTCCGGATTGAGGTCGCCCCTGCCTTCATAGATAGCGCCTTTTCTGTCGCAGAGAATGACATCCTTAAGCCCCATCGAGATCAGCAGCCTGATAATCGCTATTCCGGCCGCGCCGGCGCCGCTGGTAACAACTTTTATCTCGTTGATTTTCTTACCCGTAAGTTTCAGGGCGTTAATCATTGCGGCCAGCGTGACGACGGCGGTCCCGTGCTGGTCGTCGTGGAATATCGGGATATCGCAGCACTCTTTCAGCCTCTTTTCAATCTCGAAGCATCTGGGCGCGGAAATATCCTCAAGGTTTATCCCGCCGAAGCTTCCCGCGAGAAGCCTTACGGTGTTCACGATGTCGTCGACGTTCTTGGAGCGTATGCACAGCGGTATCGCGTCGACATCGCCGAACGCCTTGAACAGCGTGCATTTTCCCTCCATAACGGGCATGCCGGCCTCCGGTCCGATGTCCCCGAGACCCAGCACCGCCGTGCCGTCGGTGACAACCGCGACGAGATTGGAGCGCCGTGTCAGATCATAGCTTTTATTGACATCCTTCTGTATCTCGAGGCAGGGCTGGGCTACGCCGGGGGTATAGGCAAGAGAAAGATCCTCTCTTGTGTTAAGGGGTGCCCGGCACACCATCTCGATCTTTCCCCTCCACTCATAGTGCTTTTTCAGTGATTCCGAAGCGTAATCCATATGAATTCTGCCTTTCTTTCTTAATCTATATATCCTATATATCGAGGTTTTTGATAAGATCCTTGAGGACCTGAGCGCTTGCCCTGAGCTTTTCCTCTTCTTCGGGTCTGAGCGCCGGAGTAATCTCGCGCCTTATGCCGCTCAAGCCGAGAACGAACGGAAGACTTAAGCATACATCGTTGATGCCGTAACGGTTGTTGATCATGCTGGAGACGGTGACGCAAGTATTCAGATCCTGGTTGATGCACTCCACAAGCTGCGCCACCGACAGAGCGATCGCGTAATAGGTCGCTCCCTTGTAAGCGATGACCTTCGCTCCCGCGCTCTTGACCTCTTTCTCGATTTCTTCACGGTCTATGCGTTTATTCTCACCTTGAAGATCAGAAATATATTCGTATCCCTTGTCGATCTCAAGGCCGATCGCGGATGTCAGCGACCAGGGAATCATCGACGAATCCCCGTGCTCGCCGAAGACGTACGCGTGGATATTCTTGTAATTCAGATGGAGACGATCGCCCAGCAGCGAGCGCAGCCTTGCGGTGTCGAGAATCGTGCCCGAGCCGACCACCTGCTTTGGCGACAATCCGCAGCTCTTAATCAGTGTATACGTAATTATATCCACCGGATTGCTGACAACGAGGTATACCGCGTTCGGCGCGTATCTCGCCACGCCGGGAATAACCGACTTTACTATGTTTATGTTTGTCTGCGCCAAGTCAAGACGGGATTGTCCGGGCTTCCTTGCGATTCCGAGCGTTACGATTACGATGTCGGAGTTGACCGCGTCGGAATATTCGCCCGAGTATATTTTTACCGGGTTGCAGAAAGGCGAGCCCTGTACAATGTCAAGTGCCTCTCCGATGCTTTTTTGTTTGTTGATGTCAATCAAAACGATTTCCGAGCACAACCCTTTGACTGAAAGGGTGTACGCAATTGTCGCGCCCACATTTCCGGCGCCTAAAACACATATCTTTTTCCTCATTTTACCTGTATCTTTCCATGCGGCAACACATGAAAAATAACCTTGACCCTCTTTTAATAATATTTAATCAAACAGGTGTGCGGCCCTGGCAACTGACCGATTGCCATTTACCCATTTTGAACATATTTTATATCATATTATCGCGCCGCTGTCAAGCAGCAATCTATGAAAACCGTATGAATATTTATTGCGGACGGGCAGATATTTCAGACATTTGGCGTTCATAATAATGTAGGATTGTCAAACATATTGGACAGTGAAGGAAGCGATAGCTTCATTGGGAGAGCGCCAGTGAAGAGGACGCATCGGGAGATTGTTGGAACGATTTTGGTGGGCAGCTAGCTGCCCACCAAAATCGGCGAGCGAGTAAAACCGATGTGTATTGAAAAAGCGCTTTTGATCTTCACGGTGACTGCGTTCCACCTTGCCGTTGTGACGGGGTGTGTAAGGCCGGATTAATTTATGGCGGATGCCCAGCCTGGCCGCTGTCTTTTCAAACCGCGTTGGAATGTCTTTTTTGCTGGCAGAAAACCGATTGGTGAATTCA
>JAPXRI010000032.1:0-35477 GCA_033813635.1 Bacillota bacterium | reverse complement strand
ATCTCACGTTGTCCAATATTGGGGGAGCACTTTAGATCCATGCCGAACCGATTGTCACCGTTCTTCCGCCGAAATTCAGCTTTGATACATCGATGTCGGTGTACGTCGCGTCTCCCGACGCCGATGTCCCGCCCTTCGTCTCTTCGGGGTCTTTCGTTTCGCTGCACCCGGCAAACAGAGCCGACAACAGCACGCAGGAAAGAACAATTGCGAAAATTCTTTTCATCATCGGTCTTTTCCTCCTTTTTTACTTTTGATTCAGAACTGCCTTACTCCGGCTGTGTCCCTCCTCCATTGTTATTAAAATCAGTATAATACTTCGTTAATAATTTGTCAATATTGCGCCCGCCCAAATAATCATATTCGGCGGCACTCCGGATTAGCATAGAAAAAAATCCCGGCCCGCAGAACTCAATCCATGTCGGTTTTAACGCACGAAAAAGGCGATACACCGTGGAACCGGTATACCGCCTTTTTACTATACAGCTGATCTTTATTTCTTAAGCTTCGCCGTCTGCCTCTGGGCGAGTACGAGCCTGTAATAAATGCCCTTTTTCTCCAGAAGCTCCGTATGTGTTCCCACCTCGGCGATACAGCCCTTGTCTATCACGACGAGCCTGTCTGCGTGGCGCAACGTCGACAGCCTGTGAGCGATGGCGATCGTCGTCCTGTTTTTAACGAGTCTGCCCAGCGCCTCCTGAATCTTGCTCTCCGTTTCCGGGTCGAGGGAGCTCGTCGCCTCGTCCAGGATCAGTATCTTCGGATTTTTCAGGACCGCGCGGGCAATGGCGATCCGCTGCCGCTCGCCGCCGGAAAGCGTGTGCCCGTTCTCGCCCAGCACGGTGTTGTAGCCGTCCGGCAGATTGACGATGAAATCGTGCGCGTTCGCGGCTTTCGCCGCGGCGATGACCTCCTCGCGCGTCGCGTCCGCCCGGGCGTAGGCGATATTGTCGTAAACGCTGCCCGCGAACAGGAACGTCTCCTGAAACACAACTCCCATATTGTCGTGCAGGTCCTTCTGAGCCATATCCCTCAGATCCGTCCCGTCAAGGTATATCGCGCCCGAGTTCGGGTCGTACAGCCGCATCATAAGGTTGATGATTGTGGACTTTCCGGCGCCGGAGGGGCCTACAAGGCCGATCATCTCGCCGGGCTTTATATCTATGCTGACATTTTTCAGCACCGGTTCGTATGATTTATACCCGAATTTGACGTTTTTAAACGCGATGCCGCCCTTTACCTCCGGCAAAACCGGATTTTTCGCGTCGCAGATATCGAGCTTTTCGTCCAGGATCTCGAAAATCTTGACCATGCTCGTCATCGCGTTGGCGAGCCATCTCGGCAGCGACGCCATCCAGCGCAGCGGCTGGTAGATATACGAGAGGTAGAGCGTGAACTGGATCAGTTCCCCGAGGGTAAGCTCTCTTTTAAGTACCAGCCGGCTGCCGAAATAGAGGACGAAGAACTCGCCTATCCCGACGATGAAGTTGATAATCGGAAAGGTTCTCGACCAGAGCCGCTCGTTTGAGCAGGAAATTTCCGCGAGACTCTTGCAGGAATCGCCGAATTTCTTGATTTCCCGCTCCTCGTTTCCGAAGGTCTTGACAACTCTGATACCCTTGATGATATCGTGGAGGATCGAGTTCGAGCGGGAATCGCAGCGCCACTGCTTTTCATATCTGACCCGGATGTATTTCCAGAACTGGGATATGATAACGATTACCAGCGGCACCGGGCATAACACCAGTAGAGTAAGCAGCGGATTTGTAGCCAGCAGAACCCCTGTCACCACCAGCAGCATTATGGTCTGCTCCAGAGCGAAGCGCCCCTGATCCGACAGAAAGTCCTTGATCTGCGTGGTGTCCCGGGTGATACGCTTAAGCATGTCGCCGCTGGTCTTTTTCGACATTGACGAGAGCGAGAGTTTCTGCATCTTTTCATAGAGCATGTTTCTCAGATAATCCGTGAATTTGCTCCCGACGACATTGGAAATCCGCGAGGAGATAATGAAAAGTGTCTCGCCGAAGGCGCGCGTCAGGATCATCAGCCCGGTAAGCACCAGCACGCCGGTTGCCGGGTCCGAAAAAAACGGGGCCGCCGTCTCGCCCGGCGAGAGGTAGTTATCCGTCATCAACCGGCTTAAAATAGGCATTAACGCATAGAGCGCGTTCGACACCGTCAAAATCAACCCGGAAACGGCGACCTGCTTCCAGAACCCCTTCATCAGCGAAAGCGAACGCCTGAACACGTATTTTTTGTCGACGCAGAACATGCAGACGTCGATATCGCTCATCAGCGGGCGGCCGCACTTTTCGCACCGGGTCCTCTCCTTACGCATGATCTGGCCGACCGCGCCGGTCTCGATATAATAATTTACCACCTTGCAGAGCTCCGCCGCCTCGTTGACCTGAGCCATCGTGAAACGGCAGACTCTGATATTTTCATCGTCCGGCAGGGCTTCGGTCCCTCCGTTCTCGCCGGCGCTTTTTTTCAGCGTCAGCTCCAGAAAGCCGCAGCCTATGTCGGTAAACTGCTTCAGCTCCGCGGTGTCGTCGACCCCGCGCCTGAAAACCTCGCGCCCGTCTATCTCCGCGATGAGAACGCCGTCTTCAAACCTGAGCTCGCCGTTACAGGGCAGACCCTCTTCGGTCAGGTCGAAGCCTATTTTATTCTCCGCCGTCAAAGTTTCCCGCAACGGGCATCGCCTCCTTTTTTTCTATTTTTAATTAATACATGTAAGGCTCAAGCTTTCTCCTGCTCTTTGCGTCGATCGACCAGATGTCCGGGATAAGGTATCTGTTCCCGTCGACATCGGTGATGATGATGCGCTGCTCGTCAAGCTGTTTGATGCTGCGGCTGATGTCCTTAACGGCGAACACCTTCTTGAAGTCCCCGATTACAACGTCGAAGTAGAAATACCCCATTTTTTCCCTGATCGTCTCTATCTGTGTAAGCGTCGGGCAGTAATAACGGCTCTCAAGCTCTTTTTTAATCAGAGCCTGCTGCTCCTCCGGTAGCTCCGCGATGTCTCTGATAATGCCTATCTCCTTGTTGTCCATATCTGCTACCGCGATATATCTGAAAGGGTCCGTAAACGGCAGAATTCTGGAGAGTTTTACCCTTTTATAATCCTGCTCCCCGGTTTTAAGCGCGATGAAGCCCTTCGGGTTGATGTAAAACAAAAGCGTTTTCGGGTCGAGGATACCGATGTCCATCACGCTCTCCGCGCTTTGCGGTTCGGTGTTTACCCTGGTTTCCATATTTGCTTGCCTCCTTTTATTCCTGACCTATGCCGACGTATTTGAGGGCTTCGGCCTGTATCTGATAGAGCTTGAAGTACTCGCCCTTTTTCCGCATAAGCTCCTGAAATGTCCCGTATTCGACGACCTTTCCGTCGTCGATGACCGCAAGATAATCCGCGTCCCTTAGCGTCGAGAGCCTGTGGGCGATTGCCAGCGTCGTTCTGCCGGATTTGAGCTTTGACAGCGCCTCCTGGATGTTCCGTTCGGTTTCCGTGTCCATCGCCGCAGTCGCCTCGTCCAGAATCAGAATTTTGGGGTTCTGGATTATCGTGCGGGCGATCGAAATCCTCTGGCGCTCGCCGCCGGACAGGTCCTGCCCGCCCGCGCCGATCCGCGTCTCGTAGGTGTCTGGCAGCTTCATGATAAAATCATGTGCGCTCGCTGCCTTCGCCGCGGCGATAACCTCTTCTATCGTGGCGTCGGGCTTAGCATACCTGATGTTGTCCGCGATCGTCCCCATGAAGAGGTAGATATCCTGCGAGACAAGGCCGATGTTCTCGCGGAGCTGGGATAGCTTCAGATCTCCAACGTCCACACCGTCGATTTTTATGACCCCGGCCTTTGCGTCGTAGAGCCTCGCGATAAGGTTGGCTATCGTCGTTTTGCCGGCGCCGGTCTTGCCGACAATGCCGAGCATCTGCCCGGCTTCGACCTTCAGATCGAGCTTCTTGATTATGGGCCTCGCCGGTTCGTACTCGAACTCAAGCTCCTTAATCTCAATTGAACCCCTGAAATCCGGAAGCTCGACCGCGTCCGCTTTTTCCACGATATCCGGCTCGGTATCGATAATCTCAAATACCCGCTGCGCGGAGTCAAGGCACCTGGCCCACCAGTTCGAAACCCAGGACAGGAAGTCTAGCGGGCCGTGTATCATATCCATATAGATCGTGAAGGTCATCAGCGTTCCGAGGCTCATCTTTCCCTTGACCACCATGACGCCGCCGACGCCGAAGATCACTGTGGTGACGGCGTACATAAAAAGGTAGATCAGCGGGTAAGCTGTCATCTCCGTATTGTTAAGCTTGATCTGCGCGTTGCGGAGCTTTCCGCTCAGATTCTCAAAGCGCCGGTTTTCTTCGTCCTCCCTTGAAAAAGCCTTGATTACGCGGGCGCCGTTGATGTTGTCGCTGACCATGCTTGTGAGGTTTGCGTTGTAAGCCCAGTTTTTATGGTGAAGCCTGCGCCATATTTTGTCCAGCACGCGAAACACCACCACTATTATCGGCACGGTGACTATCGAGATCATCGTAAGCTGCCAGTTCATGATTGCCATTACAATCAGAACGCCGGCAATCGTCAAGGTGTTGACGATTACATATGGCAGGCCGTCGATAAAAAACCAGTAGATATTGTTCGCATCGCTCGTCACGCGCTCCATCAGCGAACCGGTCTGCTTAGCGGTGTAGAAGCCCACCCCGAGCCGCTGCATCGCCTTAAATATCTTCAGCTTGATATCGTAGACGACCCAGGGCAGAATGCTCGAGAGCACGTACTGGTAAATAATCGAGAACAAAAGGTTTAAAAGCCTTATACCGACGATTGTCAGCACCACATAACCGAGCGAAACTATAAGCTCGCTTACGGGTTTAAGGTTCCCCGTGTTCAGCACTTTGTCGTAAAGCGTCTTAGTGCTGACCTGCGGTATGAAAACGCTGATAAGCGTTCCCAGCAGCATCGCGCCTATAATCAGCGCGACCTTGCTCTTATACCCTCCGAAATACGAAAACAGGCGTTTGATTGTCGAGCGCTTGTCGATGCATTTCGGGCAGACCTTTCGCTTCGGGTCCGGGTAGCGCATCCCGCATTTCGGGCAGAACGGCGACTCGTGGAAGGTCTTTTTGACCTCCTCCAGCTCGCCGCCCTCCTTGACCGTGTTGAACGCCTTGACAAAATCGTCGAATTCGGCGTTTTTTCCGATTGAGAAAACGGTGATCGGGGTGTCCTCCCCGTCCTTCACGCCGATCAGCCGGGCCGTCGCAATGTTTTTTTCGATTTTCAGCTTGTCAAAGTCCTCAAACGGTAAGCACCTGAGCTTCGAAACACTGTATTTTGCCTTAAGCGCCCTGTGCTTTTTTACTTTGACAAGTTCTTCGGTGCCTTCGGCGATATAGATGCCCTTTTTGTCAAAGGCGAGCCACGATGTGATGAAATTGCCCTCGCCGTCCATATCACCCGTAACCGAGTAAAGAAACCCGTCCGTGGAGATTCCTTCCGCCTCCATGAACTCAAGAATCTCGCGCGGCAGCGTACCGGATTTGTCCATCCTTTCTCCCCCTTTTTGTCTTTCCACCTTTATAAAACTTGTATAAAAAAATATGCCCGGACGGCTTAACAACCGCCCGGGCATAACACTTTTTAAGCGTAATACCGCATCAAGACATCATGATATGTTCCGGAGGCGTTTGATGAGCCGAAAATGACGCAATGCCAGCCAGATTGCGCGCAAATACCCCAAAAAGGGCGTGATTGTCCCTTGAAACGAGTATAAACCCGCTGCTCGCGACTAAAATTCTTTTGACTGCGTTCATTCCGGCACCTCCTTTACATAATAATCCGCGATCAAAATCGCGACCAACGCCCAGAGTATAGCACAACAAACAGAGGATGTCAACTACACTTTTCCATTTTTAAATACATTTTATTGCTTCAACGCAAGAATTGGCGCACAAACAAAGAGGCCGTCCGTTTTCGGACAGCCCCCGGAGAGGATATTTTGTTATACCACGTAGGTCGAAGCCGACGTCGTGCCGCCGTGTCCGGTCCAGTTCGTATGGAAGAACTCACCTCTCGGCGCGTCGAGCCGCTCGTAGGTGTGCGCGCCGAAGTAGTCGCGCTGCGCCTGCAAAAGGTTTGCCGGCAGGAATTCGCTTGTGTAGCCGTCGAAATATGAGAGCGCCGCGGAGAACGCCGGGGCCGGGACGCCGTTCAATACGGCCGTGGATACGACCCTTCTCCAGCTCTCGGTGAGGCCTTCCATCATCTTCTTGAAATAGGGGTCTAGCAGGAGGTTTGTAAGCCCGGGGTTATTGTCGAACGCTTCCTTGATTTTGCCGAGGAATACCGAGCGGATAATGCAGCCGCCCCGCCACATCAGCGCGATGGCTCCGTAGTTCAGGTTCCAGCCGTAGGTTTTCGCCGCAGCGCGCATCAGCGTGAAGCCCTGGGCATACGAGATGATTTTAGAGGCGAAGAGCGCCTTTCTGATGTCTTCAATGAACGCCTTCTTATCGCCTTCGAATTTAACCTTGCGCGAGCCGAAGGCCTTCGACGCGGCAACGCGCTCCTCCTTCATCGCGGACAGGCAGCGCGCGAAAACCGCTTCGCCTATCAGCGTCAGCGGAATACCCTCGTCGAGCGCGGCGATGGCCGTCCATTTGCCGGTGCCCTTCTGTCCTGCCGTGTCGAGTATCTTGTCGACAATCGGCTTGCCGTCCGTATCCTTGTAGGACAGAATGTCGCGGGTTATGCCGATCAGGTAGCTGTCAAGCTCGGTTTTGTTCCACTCGGCGAAGACCTCGTGCATTTCGTCCGCGCTCATCCCCAGCAGGTCGCGCATCAGCTGATACGCCTCGCAGATCAGCTGCATATCGCCGTATTCGATCCCGTTGTGCACCATTTTTACAAAGTGCCCGGCTCCGTTTTCGCCTACCCAATCGCAGCAGGGCGCCCCGCCCTCCACATGGGCGCAGATCGCCTGGAATATCGGTTTGACATACGGCCACGCCGCCGGCGAGCCGCCGGGCATCATAGACGGGCCGTTCAGCGCACCTTCCTCGCCGCCGGAAACGCCCGTCCCGATATATAGGAGTCCCTTGGACTCCGCGTACTTCGTCCTTCTGATCGTATCGGGGAAATGGGAGTTGCCGCCGTCAATGACGATATCGCCCGGTTCCAGGTAGGGTAGGAGCTGCTCAATCATATCGTCTACAGGGCTGCCCGCCTTCACCATAAGCATAACCTTGCGCGGACGCTCAAGGTTCTCGGCGAGCTCGGCAAGGGAGTGCGTCCCGATTATATTTTTACCCTTCGCCCTGCCTTCGACAAACGCTTCCACCTTGGCTGTGGTGCGGTTGTAAACCGCGACCGTAAAGCCCTTGGACTCCATGTTCATCACAAGGTTTTCACCCATTACGGCGAGACCGATAAGGCCTATGTCGGCTTTTTTCATCTTTAAATCCTCCAATGCATTATCTCTTGACTCTTGCGTTGCCCTGGTATATGCTCCAGATCATTTCCTCGTCTGCCGGCTGGCCGTAATCCGTTAAGAGCGTCGTGACGAGCGCTCCGGAGGCCCAGCCGAACTCGATCCACTTTTCCGCGGGCCACCCGCGGAGGATCCCGTAGAGCATGCCGCCGACAAAGCCGTCTCCGCCGCCGATACGGTCAAGCACCTGAATCTCGCGCGGCTCAACCGTATACCATTTGTCCTCATCGAGCATAATCGCGCCCCAGAGGTGGCAGTTCGAGGATATTACCTGCCGCAGCGTCGTCGCGTAAGTCGTGGCATTCGGGTAAGCGGCCTTAACGTTTAAAATCATCGCTTTGAAGCTGTCAATCTTTCCGGCGATATCCTTCCCGCCGGACTCCGGTCCCTGGATTCCGAGCGCCAGCTGGAAATCTTCCTCGTTACCGATCAGGATATCTGCAACGGAGGCGATCTCCGAGAAAATTCCCCGGAGTTCCTCTTCGCGGTTTACCCAGAAGGACGCACGGTAATTTAGGTCGAAAGAAATAACCGTTCCGTATTTTTTCGCATACCTCGCGCACTCTACGCAGAACTTGCCCGTCTCCGGCGAAAGAGCGGCGAAAAGGCCGGACATATGGAGAATCTGCGCGCCGTCCGTGCCGAAGATTCGGTCAAGGTCGAAATCCTTGGTGGAAATTGTTCTGCCCACTTCGCCCGCACGGTCGTTCTGGACCCTCGGGCCCCTGACGCCGTAGCCGCAGTCGGCTATGTTGAACTGGTGACGGTACCCCCATGGCCCGCCCTGGGGAACGTCCCTTCCCTCGTAATCGATATGTCTTTTGGAGAGTTCGTTTTTTATGAACAGCGCGATCGGGCTGTCCTTAACAAACGCGGTCAGCACTTTGCAGGGCAGGTCGAGGGAGGATGAAATCGAAAGCACGTTCGATTCCGCGCTCGTGGCCTGCATTGTGAATGTATCGCTCACATGCACCGGCTGACGCATTGTGGGGGTAATCCGGACGCCCATGCTGGTCGGGACGATCATCGCATATTTGCAGTTTTTCCTAAGCTCCGTCTTCATATTAATTCCCTTTCCGTGACTTTGTCTTTTAGCCAGCCCCTGCATTCAGGTTATTAAAAAGGCGGTTCCCCACCGGGGAACGCCGGGCCGGGACGGCCGGCGAGCCTTTTTCCCAATACCTGAAGCATCGCTTCAGCTTATACTCCGGAGTAAGCCGCGAAACCGCCGTCCACCGGGACGACGACGCCGTTGACGAAGCCGGAGGCGCCGCTGTCCGCCAGCCATAAAAGCGTGCCGGTGAGGTCATCCGGCGTCCCGAAGCGGTTCTGCGGGGTATGGGAGAGTATCTTCTGCGAACGGGGGGTAAGGCTTCCGTCCGGGTTCATCAGCATCGAACGGTTCTGTTTTGTGATAAAGAACCCCGGGGCAATCGCGTTGACGCGGATGCCGACCGGCGCGAAATGCACCGCGAGCCACTGGGTAAAGTTCGAAACCGCGGCCTTCGCGGCGGAATACGCCGGAATCTTGGTCAGCGGTCTGAACGAGTTCATCGACGAGACGTTGATGATGACCGAACCGGGTTTTTTCGCCATATCTGCGGCGAAAACCTGCGTAGTAAGCAGAGCGCCGATAAAATTCAAATCAAAAACGGAGCGGATATCAGCGATATCAAGGTCGAAAAAGGTCTTCACCTGTTCCGACTTTTCCTTCAGGTCCTCGGGGAAAAGGTATTCCTTGGTGGTTGTGCCGTTCGGGTGGTTGCCGCCCGCACCGTTAATCAGGATATCGCAGGTGCCGAGCTTTTCGTTGATTATCTCGCGCGCGGCTTCCATCGACTCCTTGTAAAGCACGTTTGCTGAGATGCCGATCGCGGTCCCGCCCTCCGCCTTAATTTCGCCGGCGACTCTGTTCGCCGATTCGGCGCTGCGGTTAAGGACGGCGACCTTTGCGCCGCACGCCGCGAGAGCTTTGCAAAAACCGGAACAGAGAACACCGCCCCCGCCGGTCACCACCGCGACTTTATTGGACAGATCAACCTTGAATGGTAAATAGGTGCTCATTTCAATTCACTCCGTTCTATATCGTATACTCAAAGCGGGACAGCTTTTCTACTTGGACTGCATTTCCCTTTTTATCGCGCGCAGACGCTTCATCACGTCGTTGCCGCCCCGCCCGAAATAGTCGTGCAGCTGCTTATACTCCGTATAGAGCCTGTCGTAAACCGCGGAGTTCTCCGGATTCGGCTTATAAACCAGATCCTTGAGGCTCGCCATATGCTCCGCCGCCTCGCCTATTGTGTCATAGCCGCCCTTCGCCTTCCCGGCAGCCACGGCGCCGAACATCGCCGAACCCAGCGCGCAGGCCTGAGCGCTGCCCGAGATGCGGATCTCGCGTTTCGTGACATCCGCGTAAATCTGCATCATCATCTCGTCTTTTTCCGCGATGCCGCCGGCGGCGATCAGCTCGTTCACGGGGACGCCGTACTCCTCGAACGTGTCTATAATCATCCTCGTGCCGTAGGCTGTAGCCTCGATCAGGGCGCGGTAAAGCTCCTCGGGCTTCGTCGTCAGCGTCATGCCGATGAAGAGCCCGGACAGGTCTGCGTCCACGAGCACCGAGCGGTTCCCGTTCCACCAGTCGAGCGCGAGGACGCCGCTCTCGCCGGGCTTCTGGGAAGCCACCTTTTCTCTCAGAAGCTTATGAATCGAAACGCCCTTCTTCGCGGCCTCCTCGGTATAGGATGCCGGAACAAGGTTCTTAACAAACCAGTCGAAATGGTCGCCCACGCAGGACTGCCCCGCTTCGTAGCCGTAATAGCCGGCGATGATGCCGTCCTCCACGACGCCGCACATGCCCGGAACGACGCTCTCGCGCTCGCCGAGGGTCATATGGCAGGTGGATGTCCCCATAATCATCAGCATTCTGCCCGGAGTGGTAATCCCGGCCGCCGGCACCGCCACGTGCGCGTCGATATTCGCGATGCCCACCGCCGTGCCGGGCTTCAGGCCGCAGAGCGCGGCGCCCTTTTCCGTGATTTCGCCGGCCTTTCCGCCGAGTGGATAGATGTCGCGGGAGAGCTTTTCGTCGACGATGCGCTCAAAGCGCGGGTCGAGCTTTTTAAAGAAATCGTTCGACGGATACCCTTCTGCCTTATGCCACATCGACTTGTACCCGGCCGCGCAGGCGTTCCTTCGCTCAAGACCGGTCAGCTGCATCACAATCCAGTCTCCCGCCTCGATAAGCTTATCCGCTCTCCGATAGATATCGGGCGCCTCTTCGAGGAGCTGCAGCGCTTTTGCGAACATCCACTCGGAAGAGACCTTTCCGCCGTAGCGCGCAAGCCGTTTCGGGTCTTCCCTTCTTGCCAGCTCGTTTATCCTGTCTGCCTGCGCCTGCGCGGCGTGGTGCTTCCAGAGCTTCACATAGGCGTGAGGGACGTTTTTATACTCGTCGAGAAAGCAGAGCGGCGTGCCGTCCGAGAGAATCGGAAGCATTGTGCACGCCGTAAAGTCGACGCTGACGCCTATGACATCCTCCGCCGACACGCCGGCTTTATTCAGAACTGCCGGGACGGTTTCCTTTAAGACCTCGAGGTAATCCGCCGGGTCCTGCAGAGCCCAGTCGGGCGGGAGCTTCGTCTTTTCGTCCGGCATATACTCGTCCATCACCGCATGCGTGTAGTTTTTCACTGCGGTCGCAAGCTCTCTGCCGGTTTTCACATCCACCAGCAAAGCGCGCCCGCTCAGGGTGCCGAAGTCAATTCCTATCGCGTATTTCATAGCGGTATCCCGGCGGGCCGCCTTTGAAGGACGGCCCGCCGCATCCTCCCGTCATTAGTTTTATCTGTAAAGTGGTCCGAGAGCCTTGCAGGCGCGGAAGTCCGCACCCTCGGCGTCCTTAGTGCCGTATGCGCCCCACATGCTCGGGCGGAACAGCTTATCTTCGGGTACGTTGTGCATCGCGACCGGTATGCGCAGTATAGAGGCGAGGGTAATCAGGTCGGCGCCGACATGTCCGCGGCAGAGCGAGCAGTGGTTCGCGCCCCAATTCGCCATCACACTGTACACATCCTTGAACGCCGGGTTGCTCCCGTCGATGCGCGGGGCGAACCAGGTCGTCGGCCATGTGGGGTCGGTACGTTCCCAGATAATCTTCGTGACTTCGGGGTCCAGGTCGCAGCTGTAGCCCTCGGCGATCTGGAGAATCGGGCCGAGACCTTTTATGATGTTGACGCGGACCATCGTCATCGGCATTCCGCCCTTTGTCAGGAACCTGGAAGAGAAACCGCCGCCTCTGAAATAACCGAGGCTCGCCGGTCCCCATGTGGTGGCCTTAAGGCATTTCTTAACCTCATCGTCCGTGATCTCCCAGAACGGCTTAATTGTGGGGTTGCCGTTTTCGTCGGTGCATTCGCCCGTACCGTCCAGCGCGGCCGCGCCGGAGTTGATCATATGGATGATTCCGTTTTCGGCAAGGCCCGTGAGCTTCTTGCCCGTGCAGCGCTTGACGGCGTCCGGGCTCCAGTAGGTCCTGACATCGCAGAAGATCTGCGCGGTGTTGGTCAGCAGGTAGCCGAACAGCATCGCGACGCCGTTCAGGCTGTCGTTCTCCGTCGCTACGATATACGGCGCGCGCCTTCCGTTCCAGTCAAAGCTGGTGTTCAGCATCGCCTCCATGAAGTCGCCGTTGACCTTGTAGTCGGTCCACTGGCGCTGGCCCTGGAAGCCCGCGAGAATCGCGTTATGGCCGAGGCTCTCCTCGCTCCATCCCATTTCGGCGAGCTTCGGATTACCCTCCATCAGGTCCTTGGCTATCAGCGCCATCTTGACGCAGTCTTCCCACTCTTTGTCCTTCTGCTCGCGGGAATGAATCTTTTCTGGTGCGTTCCAGTCCTTGCCCTCCGGGCAGTTGGCCTTTGTCCAGGCGAGCGCCTTCTCATACTCCTCATGGTCGTATATCCCGAGCTCCATGCGGCGAGTGAACTCGCTCATGTCGACATATTCGTTTCTCATGCCGAGATAATCGTAGAAAAAGTCGGCGTTAACGACGGAGCCGGCGATGCCCATCGCCACGTTGCCCATCGAGAGATAGCTCCTGCCCTGCATAATGGCTGCAGCGAGTCCGGCGCGCGTAAAGCGGATGATTTTCTCCTCCACATCTGGCGTAATGCCGATGGCCGTCGCGTCCTGCACGTCGTGCCCGTAGATCGAGAACGCGGGCAGCCCCTTCTGGTTGTGCCCGGCGAGAGCGGCGGCGAGGTAGACCGCGCCGGGGCGCTCCGTCGCGTTCAGGCCGAAGATGGCCTTCGGGCGGGTCGGATGCATGTCTATCGTCTCGGTACCGTAGCACCAGCAGGGAGTTACGGAAATGGATACGCCGACGTTGTTCTCAAGGAATTTTTTTTCGCAGGCCGCGGCTTCGGCCACGCGGCCGATCGTCGAGTCCGCGATCACGCATTTGACCGGCGAGCCGTCCGGGTACTTCAGGCTTTTGGAGATCAGCGCCGCGACGTTTTTCGCCATGGTCATAACCTGACACTCGAGCCCCTCGCGGACGCCGTTCATACGGGCGTCGATTATGGGACGAATGCCTACCGCAGGGTAATCTGCAATAATCTTTTTCATCTTGCAATCCTCCGTTTTGTAATATACCGGCCGCGGCGCTTTTCCAGCCGCCGCGGGCACGCGCCTTTCAGACACGGCGTATGCCATAAATACCCATTATTAGTAATTATTATTTTATCACAGCGCGTCCGGCAATACAACCTTCATTTAGGTATATCAGAAATGATTTTCCAAAATACGGCAGGGTCGGTTAAAGCGTCCGACCGCCGTTTGATAAGCATTTTTAAAAAACGATGTATTTGGTATTTACAGACGGAAATCAAAGTAACCAACATTAGAATTAAGGACGAGGAGTCAATTCAGAGAGCCCTGCTCGAGGGATGGCACTTCGAAGACGAAGCGCTCTTTCTCAACGCCCTGTCGCAAAAGCGCGAAAGAGTCCTTGCCACACTCGAGAAATACAGGCCGTAAAAGCTAAAACGAGCTGAAAACATTCCGCATGGTGGCCATATATCAGCGCAGGGAGAAATTTTTCCCCGCGCCTATTTTTTTAGAGGATAACAGGATAATGTTAACTGCCCACACCTCGGAAAAACAGGGAGCATCACCGCGCCGATGCGGATCAGATCCGTTGGCAGCCGCGGCTCGGAGCTTGAAGCAAACCGGAATAAGTCGTTCACAGCATATGGTAACGCGGAAGATTCCGACTGCCGTTTTATTTATGTAGGTTTGTCAAAGTTCGTGGTGAATTCCGACTGCCGTTTTATTTAGAGCTTGACAACATATAATAGGAAGGATATAATATATTAAATATAGATTTCTATAGCAATTAGGAGCGATGCGAAATGGTTAACACCGACGCTGCGGTCAAGTTCGCAAAAGACGGCGTTACGTTCGACGATGTGCTTTTGATTCCAGCCGAAAGCAACGTCTTGCCGAGAAACGTAAACGTCTCGACGCGACTGACCAAGAAAATCAATCTGAACATCCCGATTATGAGTGCCGCCATGGATACCGTAACCGAGTCGCGTATGGCGATTTCGATTGCGCGAGAGGGCGGCATTGGCATTATTCATAAGAATATGAGCATAGAGGCCCAGGCAGAACAGGTCGACCTCGTGAAGCGCTCCGAAAACGGCGTCATTACCAACCCGTTCTCCCTGGGCCCGGACAAAACACTCGCGGACGCCAACGAACTGATGGCGAAATTCCGAATTTCCGGCGTTCCCATCTGCGAGAACGGCATGCTCATCGGCATCATCACAAACCGGGATTTAAAATTCGAAGACGATATGACGCAGAAGATCCGCGACGTGATGACAAAGGATAACCTGATCACCGCTCCCGTCGGGACGACGCTGGAGCAGGCAAAGTCGATTCTCAGAAAGCATAAGATCGAAAAGCTCCCCCTTGTCGATGAAAATTTCGCACTGAAAGGGCTTATTACGATAAAGGACATAGAAAAAGCGATGCAGTACCCGAATTCTGCCCGTGATTCGGACGGAAGGCTCCGGGTGGGCGCGGCCATAGGCGATTCCGCCGACATGATGGAGCGCGCGGCCGCACTGCTCGAGGCCCATGTGGACGTCTTGGTCCTTGATTCGGCCCACGGGCACAATGTCAGCATCGGAAAATGCGTCGCCAGGCTGAAGGCCAAATACCCGGACGCGCAGGTCATCGCTGGCAACGTAGCGACGGCCGAGGGCGCGAAGGCGCTGATCGACGCCGGAGCGGACGCCGTCAAGGTCGGCATAGGTCCCGGTTCGATATGCACAACCCGCGTCGTAGCCGGAATCGGCGTACCCCAGATCACCGCGATTTACGACGCCGCGTGCGTCGCCACGGGCTACGGAATCCCGATCATCGCCGACGGCGGCATCAAGTACTCGGGCGATCTTGTCAAAGCGCTCGCCGCGGGCGGCGACGTGGTGATGCTCGGCAGCCTGCTCGCCGGCTGCGAGGAGAGCCCGGGCGAAAGCGAGATATACCAGGGGCGGCAGTACAAGGTCTACAGGGGTATGGGCTCGCTCGGCGCGATGAACAGGGGCAGCAGCGACAGGTATTTCCAGGAAAACCAGAAAAAGCTGGTGCCGGAGGGAGTCGAGGGCCGCGTACCCCATAAAGGCCCGCTCTCGGATACAATCTTCCAGCTGATCGGCGGCCTGCGCTCCGGCATGGGCTACTGCGGCGCGGCCGACATCCCGAGCCTTCAGAAGAACGCGAGATTTATCAGAATCAGCAGCGCCGGCTTGAGAGAAAGCCATCCGCATGATATATTTATTACTAAGGAAGCGCCGAACTACAGCGCGAACATCGATTACTAAAAAGGTTTACCCGCCGACAGACAAAGCTTAACCGCTTGGAAAAGGATGGTCATCACTATGAAAACAAGCTTTTCGACACTGGGCTGCCCCAACTGGCCGCTCGCCGAAATCCTTTCAACCGCCAAGGACCTCGGTTACGACGGAATCGAGCTCCGCGGTCTCGGGGAGGACATCTGTCTTCCGAACTCCCGCATCTTCCAGAGCTCGAACGCCGAAAACGTGAAAGCCGAGCTCAAGCGAAAGGGGTTATATATCACGTGCATCTCCACGGAATGCGAGCTCCAGAAGGAGAATCCGGAGATTATCCCTCAGGCACGCGCCTATATCGACCTCGCGGAGAAATTCGGCTCGCCTTACATCCGCCTGCTCGGAGACACAAATCCCTGGCCCGGCGAGAATGTCGACGCGGCGCTGGTCGAGAAAAACCTTAAAAGTCTTATACCCTACGCGGAGAAAGCCGGTGTAACGCTGCTTATCGAGAGCAACGGCGTGTTTTCAAACACGGCTCTGCTGAAAGAACTGCTGGATAAGATCGCGAGCCCGTTCGCGGCCGCGCTCTGGGATATCAACCACCCCGTCAGATACGGAAGCGAGACCCCGGCGGAAACCTACGGCAACATCGGAACATACGTCCGCCATGTCCATGTGAAGGACTCGAAGCCGGAGAACGGAAAACTTGCGTATAAAATGCTCGGCTACGGAGATCTCCCGCTCAGGGAGGCATTTTCGATACTGAAATCAAACGGATACGACGGCTGCATATCCCTTGAGTGGACAAAGCGCTGGAACACCGAGCTGGAGGAGCCCGGGATCGTCTTTTCGCATTTCATCTACGCGGTCAAAAAAATGTGGAACGAGGCTTAACCGCTTAAGTTTATCGGATTAAATCGGGGCGTCTTAGCCCCTTTTCTTTTTGCCATTTTTCGGTTATAATAGGATAGCATATGTATTTTAATATTGGCTAAGGGGAAATGGATCAAATGCTGAACTCAAAACAGATAAGCCGCTGTCTTTTAAAGCTCGAAAGGCTTGACGAGATGCTTGACTCGATGATCTTCGAAAAGGTCTGCTCGCTTCCCTGCGAGGCCTTTATCACGGACAAGCAGTACCACGAGATTCCTGAGGGTGTTGAGTATACCCCCATCGAAAAAGGCGACAAATGGGGAGGAGAGGGCACCTACTGCTGGTTTAAAACCGGCTACACCGTGCCGAAGGAGTACGCCGGGCGGCCGCTGTTCCTTCGTCCCAACGTCGGCGGGTATGAGGCTCTCCTCTGGGTGGATGGAAAGGCGATGGGCACCTTCGCGACAAAGATAGTGATGACCGGGCACGGCAATCACTACTGCGACATGATCACGAAGTCCGCGCAGGCCGGGCAGTATATCGATCTCGCGGTGGAGTTTTACGCCGGCCACTACATTATGGGCGAGCTGCCGTTCCAGACCCGCCCGCACCCGGATTTCCGCTTTGAGTTCGACAGTATCGACATTTGCGTCAGAAACGAGCTCGTTTCCCGCTTCATGCTGGACCTGAAAACCCTCCTTTCTCTTTATAAAGCGCTTGACGACCGCTCGTTCCGTAAGGCCGAAATCGAAAACACCCTCGTCCAGCTGCATAAAGCCGTCTATTACTCCCCGTATGACGTCTCGCGGGAGGAGTTCGACAGGGGGCTGGAAAAAGGGCTTGAAATCATGGCCCCCGCGCTGGCCAAGGGCAACGGCACATCGGTCATCCCCTACTGCGGTGTGATCGGCCATTCGCACATGGATACCGCGTGGCTCTGGCACATCGACGAGACGATAAAAAAATGCGCCCGCACCTATTCAAACCAGATGAACCTGATGGCTCAGTACCCCGAGTACACCTTTGTCCAGAGCTCATCCTACCACAGCGAGATGATCCGCAAGCACTACCCCGAGCTCTTTGAGCGCATACGTGAAAAAGTCGCCGCCGGGCGTTATGAGCCCAACGGCGGAGTATGGGTGGAGTGCGACTGCAATATCACATCCGGCGAGTCGATGATAAGGCAGTTTGTATGGGGCCAGCGCTTCACAAAGAAATACTTCAACTACAAATCCGACTGCTTCTGGCTGCCGGACACCTTCGGGTACTCCGCGGCCATCCCGCAGATTATGAAGGGCTGCGGCGTTGATTATTTCCTGACGACAAAAATCGCCTGGAACGACACCAACCCCTTCCCGTACGACACCTTCTACTGGCAGGGTATCGACGGCACAAAGGTGTTCGCCCATTTCAACAAGACCCATATCGGCACCTCGCCCGAAGAGATAATGCCGCTGTTCTACGATCAAAACAACGCCGACGCGCTGAGGCAAAAGAACGTCTCCGAGAGCAAGCTGGTCTCGTTCGGCTACGGCGACGGCGGCGGCGGACCCCAGTGGGACCAGATCGAGATCGCGCGGCGCTGCCGTGATCTTGAGGGTTGCCCGAAATACGAGTTCACCACCGTCTCGAAATTCATGCACCGCCTCGAAAACGAGGTCAAGGACCCGGCGACCTACGCCGGAGAGCTCTACCTCGAGCTCCACAGGGGCACGCTGACCAACCAGCACGAGATTAAGAGGAACAACCGCCTCGCCGAAATCGCGCTCCACAACCTCGAAGCCGCGACGGTCGCCGGGGCCGTCATCGACGGCAGAGTCCCGTCGGACGTGAAGTTCAACCACCTGGAGAACCGTCTGCTGGTCAATCAGTTCCACGACATCCTGCCCGGCACCTGCATTCCGCGGGCCAACGCCCAGTGCAAGCGCGAAATGCCCGAGCTCATCGCCGACGCCGCCTCGCTGACGCAAGCCGAGCTCTCGCCGGCCGCGGCCCCGGCCAGGGTCACGGTGTACAACCCGATGTCCTTCGAGCGCTCGGATACCCTCTACTTCGACTTTATCCCGGACAAAATCCTCTCCGGCGTCAAAGCGCAGCAGTGCGTGGAAAAGCTTGACGGGACGAAAAAGCTCGCCGTGGCCGGCGTCTGCATCGCCCCGTACGCAAGCGAGGTCTTCAGCCTTGAAAACGGCGCGCCGGAGCCGGTTTCCCCGTTCAGATACGAGAACCGCACCCTCAACACGCCGTTCGCCACGGTTAAATTCGCCGCCAACGGCACGATTTTGTCCTTTGTGGACAAGCCGGCCGATCGCGAGCTGCGCGGTGAGGGCTTCCCGCTCAACACGTTCCTCATCGCGGAGGACGTCCCCGCCCAGTGGGACAACTGGGATATCGACGCGGATATCCTTTTGAAGTTTAACGACTGCTCGGAGCTCCTGTCCGAGGAAGTGGTCTCTGACGGCGCGGTAGAGTTCCGCATCCGCAGAAAATACCAACTGACCGAAAAATCGAGCCTTACGCAGGATATGGTCTTCTCCGCCTTTACGCCGGAGGTGCGTTTCGAGACCCTGATGGACTGGAACGACGACCACCGTCTGCTGAAAGCGGCGTTTGACACTGGCGTTTTCTCGGATTTTGTCCGCCAGGAGATCCAATTTGGCTATTTAAAGCGCCCCACCACGCGGAACACGTCTGTCGAGCAGGCGAAATTCGAGGTTTTAAACCACAAATACACCGATCTTTCCGAGCCAAATTACGGCGTCTCGATTTTAAACGACTGCAAGTACGCGATCTCCGCCTATGGCGGGCAGCTCAGGCTCACGCTCCACAAGGGCGGTTGCCGTCCGGACTACACCGGCGACCACGGGAAGCACTACTGCGAATACTCGTTCCTTCCGCACAACTGCGGCTTTAGCGCGGCCAGCGTTGTACGCCCGGCCTACGCCCTCAATTACAAGCCCGTAATCCTCCCGGGCGAAGCGAAAATCGAAAGCCTTGCGCAGACCTCCGATGAAAACGTGATAGTCGAGACAATCAAGCCCTGCGAGGACGCGCTTGAAAACAACGAAAGGGCGTTCATCCTGAGGCTTTACGAGGCAGAGGGCGGCAGAACCCGCACGACGCTGAAGCTCGGCGTAGCCCCGAAAGCTCTGAAGCTGACAAACATGCTCGAGGAGGAGCTTGAGGAACTGCCGGCTTCGGAAAACGTCAGCCTCACATTCCGCCCGTTTGAGATAAAAACGATAAAGGTCGTTTTCTGATTTTTTTCTTCGGCGGAGAACAGCCGAAAGGAAGTGTGAAAATGGGCAAGATCATGCTGATTGACGGCAACAGCATCATTAACAGGGCGTTTTACGGGATTCGGCTGCTCTCGACCGGCGACGGCGTATATACAAACGCGCTGCTCGGCTTTCTGAACATTCTGCTGAAGCTGAGGGAAGAGGACAACCCGGACGGCCTCGCGGTATGCTTCGACCTAAAGGAGCCGACGTTCCGGCACAAGAGCTTCGACGGCTACAAAGCACAGCGCAAGCCGATGCCGGAAGAGCTGGCGATGCAGGTTCCCCTTTTAAAGGAGCTGCTGGACGCGATGAACATCCGGCGCTACGAGCTCCCGGGCTACGAGGCCGACGATCTGCTGGGCACCTTAAGCAAAAAAATCACCGGTTACGGGGACGAGTGCGTCCTCGTAACCGGCGACAGAGACAGCCTTCAGCTGGTCGGCGGCGGCACGGTTTTGAAATATGTCTCCACCCGCGCCGGGCATACGGAATCGAAGCTCTACGACGCGCTGACGATCAATCTCGATTACGGCATTGAGCCCGAGCAGTTCATCGATGTCAAGGCCCTTATGGGGGACGCCTCCGACAACATTCCCGGCGTTCGGGGAATTGGCGAAAAAACCGCGTTCGACCTTATTATCAGGTTTTCAACGCTCGACGGGGTCTATCAGAATATTGACTCCCCCGACATCAAGCCCGCCGTGAGGGAAAAGCTGATCGCCGGGAAAGAATCCGCCTATATGAGCCGGAGTCTCGCGACCATCGACAGGGACGCGCCGATCAGCTGTACCCGGGAGTGCTTTTCCTTTTCAGCCTTTGACAACGACAGGCTCTACGCCCTGCTCGACAAGCTTGAGATGCGGAGCATCATCGCGCGGCTCGGGCTGAAGCCGCCTCAAAAAACGGAGGTTATATCCGTATCCGAGAGAAAAGCCTCCGTTAAAGAGGAAATCTCCGATTTTGAAAAGGCGAAATCCGCCGTTTCCGGTCTACGGGGGGAGGTCGGCTTCGCCATCGACGGGGCCTCCTCCTTCGCCGTCTCCTTCGGGGAAAACACGCTTCTTTTTACGCCGGAGTCCGACGAGAACACAAAAGCCCTTTTGTCGGTGCTGTTTTCATCCGATGTGCGGCTGATCTGCCACAACGCCAAGCCCATCTTCCGCTTTTGCCTTTCAAACGGCCTGCCCTCCCCCGATATCTGCTTTGATACGATGCTCGCGGCATATCTTTTAAGCGAGCCGATGGAAATCGGCGCGCTCTGCGAAAAAGAGCTTGGCTACTGCATCGACACCGGCGATGACGGGTCCCAGTCCCCGCTTGAGGGCTTCGCGGACGCCGCTTCGGAGAGCGGGGCTGCATACCGCCTTCGCCCCGTCCTCGCCGAAAAGCTCCGGGAAATCAACGTCGAGAGACTCTATTACGACGTCGAGCTCCCGCTCTGCGCTGTGCTCGCGGACATGGAAAACGAGGGGTTCCTGGTGGACACCGACGCTCTGACCGATTTCGGCGTCGAGCTCGACAAAAGCGTCGGAAATCTTGAAAAGGAGATTTTCGCGCTGGCCGGCGAGCGCTTCAACATCGCCTCCCCGAAGCAGCTCAGCGAGGTGCTGTTCGAAAAGCTCCGCCTGCCCTCGGGAAAAAAGACAAAGACCGGTTATTCAACAAACTACGACGTGCTCAAACACCTCGCGCCCTACCACGAGATCATCCCGAAAATTTTGGAATACCGGAATCTTTCAAAGCTCAAATCCACCTATGTGGACGGGCTTTTAAAGGTTGTCTCCGCAGACGGGCGGATCCACACCACGTTCAACCAGACCGGGACGGTCACGGGAAGGCTGAGCTCGTCCGAGCCGAATCTCCAGAACATCCCGGTCAGAAGCGAACCCGGCAGCCGCTTCCGCGACATGTTTGTCGCAAGGGAGGGGTATTTACTCGTCGACGCGGACTACTCGCAGATCGAGCTCCGCATTCTAGCACACACGGCCAACGACGAGATCATGAAAAAGGCGTTTGAAAACGGAGAGGATATCCACCGCATCACCGCCTCGCAGGTGTTCGACGTGCCGCCGGAGCAGGTAACAGCGAAGCAGAGGAGCTTTTCCAAGGCCGTCAATTTCGGAATTGTCTACGGCATCTCCGATTTCTCGCTGGCGGACGACATCGGCACTTCCCGCTCGGAGGCTAAGTGGATTATCGAAAAATATCTGACAAAATACTCCGGCGTGAAAAAATATATGGACAGGGTGATCGCGCAGGCTAAGGAAGACGGCTATGTCTCCACGCTTGACGGCCGCCGCCGTTACCTCCCGGACATCCGGTCGACCAACCACAATATCCGCACCGCCGCCGAGCGCGTCGCGCTGAACACGCCGATTCAGGGCACTGCCGCGGACATTATCAAGCGGGCCATGGTCAACGTCGCAAGGCGCATGAAAAACGAGGGCCTGCGCGCCAAGCTGATCCTGCAGGTCCACGACGAGCTGATTGTCGAGGCCCCCGCAGACGAGACCGAGCGGGTCAAAGCGCTTTTATCCTATGAGATGGAATACGCGGCGCAGCTCTCGGTGAAACTGACGGCCGACAGCGGAGCGGGAAAATCCTGGGCGGAGGCTAAGCGCGCCTGATGAACATTCTTTTTGTATGTACGGGCAACACCTGCCGGAGTCCGATGGCCGAGGGGATTTTCAACTTCCTCTGCGGAAAAAGCAACCTCCCCCACCGGGCCTCCTCCTGCGGCATCTCGGCCTTTTCCGGCGAGGGGGCGAGCAAGTACGCGATCGAGGCCGCCAGGGAGCTCGGAGCCGATATCAGCGGCCACTGTTCGTGCCTCATCACAAAAGAGCTCTGTCACTGGGCCGACAGGATTTTCTGCATGTCGGAGAGACACGCAGCCGCCGTCCGCCTGGCGTTCCCAGAGGCCAAAGAGAAAGTTTTTGCCCTCGAGCCGCCTATACCGGACCCATACGGCGGCGGGCCTGAGGATTACAGGCGCTGCGCCGCCGCGCTGAAAAAAGCAGTCGTCCAAATCCTTGCGGAAATCGGAGGAAATGGCTGATGCCGTTCGTACTGATGGAGATGACTCCCTACCACGTGGACCTCTGCGCGGAGCTTGAGCGCAGATGCTTTTCGGACCCCTGGAGCGAGGCGATGCTCGACGGCGAGTGCAACAACCCGCTGGCTCATTACTATACCGTGATGGACGGCCTTACGGTATGCGGGTACGGCGGCTACCTCGCGATCTGCGACGTGGGCGAGATTACACGGATTGCCGTCGCGGACAATTACCGGAGAAAGGGCATCGGCCGCATGCTTTTGAACAAAATCGTCGAAAACGCCCGAGAACTCTGCTTAAATGAAATCACTCTGGAGGTCAGGGAGAGCAACTTGCCGGCCGGCGCTCTCTACGAGAGCGCCGGCTTCCGGACAATCGCAAAAAGGCCGGCATATTACAAAAATCCGGCCGAGGACGCGCTGATTATGGCGCTGAATCTGAAAAACTGCTAAAAAATCCCTGGTGAAAAATAATGCTGATTTTATCGATAGAAACCTCGTGCGACGAGACCGCAGCGGCCGTCACGCGGGACGGCCGCGAGGTTTTATCCTCGGAGGTCTATTCGCAGATCGCCCTGCACGCCGTATACGGCGGCGTGGTGCCCGAAATCGCGTCGAGAAAGCATATCGAGACCATCGCGCAGACCGTCTCCGATGCGGTCTCCAAAGCCGGCATCGCCAAGACCGAACTTGACGCCGTCGCGGTCACAACCGCGCCCGGACTGATCGGGGCTCTGCTCACCGGACTCGGCTTCGCGAAGGCCGCGGCCTACGCTCTCGGTATCCCGCTAATCCCGGTCCACCATATCAAGGGGCATATTGCCGCCAATTACATTGCGTTTCCCGAGCTGGTTCCGCCCTTTACCTGCCTTGTCGCCTCGGGCGGGCACACGATGTTTATCGACGTCACCGACTATGACATGATAAGCGTCCTCGGCTCCACCCGGGACGACGCGGCCGGAGAAGCCTTCGACAAGGTGGCGCGGGTTCTCGGCTTCCCCTACCCCGGCGGGAAGGAGCTCGACGCCTTGGCCCGCACGGTTCCGGACGATGTCCCACTGTATGCGCTCCCGAGGCCCTCTTTTCAGGACGCGCCGCTGGACTGCTCGTTCTCCGGCCTTAAAACGGCTGTGATTAATATGGTGAACAGCACGGCCCAAAAGGATAAAAGCGGCGACGCCTTCGCGCTGCTGGACAGGGCGGTGCTCGCCAAGAGCACCGCGGTCGCCGTCGCCGAAATGCTGGCTCAGCGCGCGATTACCGCGGCCAAGCTGAAAAACCGCACCAAGATCGCCCTCGCCGGAGGCGTCGCCGCGAACTCGTTCCTCCGCGGCGAGCTTAAGCGCCTCTGCGCGGAGAACGGCTTTAAGCCGTTCATCCCGCCCCAATCCCTCTGCGGAGACAACGCCGCGATGGTAGGCTGCGCCGGCTATTACGCGTTTCTCGGCGGCGCCCGTGCTCCCCTTTCCCAAAACGCCTTCGCGACGATGTCGCCGGATCTTTCTTTTTAATCGATATTACTTTCAGTAATTTCCGCTTTACACCGGCCCCTGAAATCCGTTATTATCCACGAAAAAATAATTTATTTTTGGTTATTTTGCGGATATGCAAAACGAGATTTTTATGGACCGCCGGCTCCGGTCCAATATAAAAATGGCTTTTCGGATTATGTGGAATTTTGTCGAATTTCGCGATTTCCCTTAGGGAAAATAGCATTTACACATTGTGGAAAACCATGTGGATAACGTGGATAACTCATTGTAAAGCCCCTTGTTGACAACCTCGGTACAAAAATGTATAATAAAAGCATAATTATCTTTTTTCGTTATGAATTGATATCGGAGGATTAAATATGTCTGTAAGCCCGTCTGAACATTTTGAAAAAATCATTACCGGTCAGCTGGAAAGAATCAGGAAGATGAAAAGCGAAGGCGGTTTTACGGACTACGCATCCCTTCCAGAAATCGTCATCGGGATCTGCGGAGGGGACGGAATCGGCCCCGCGATTACCGCGGAGGGCGAAAGAGTTCTCCGGAATCTTCTTGCGAAAGAGACGGAGAGCGGTAAGATCAAATTTAAAAAAGTTGACGGCCTTACGATCGAAAAACGGGCGGAGTGCCGCAAAGCGATTCCGGACGACGTGCTTGCCGAACTGAAGACCTGCGACGTGATACTCAAAGGGCCGACGACGACGCCCAAAGCCGGGGACAAGTGGCCGAATATCGAGAGCGCGAACGTCGCTATGCGCAAGGAGCTTGACCTTTTTGCGAACGTCCGCCCCGTCAAGATTCCCGCCGCGGGGATAGACTGGGTCTTTTTCAGAGAGAACACCGAGGGCTCATACGCCGTCGGCAGCCTCGGCATCAATATCAACGACGATCTTGCGGTGGACTTCTGCGTCACCACCACCCAGGGCACTGAGCGGATTATCCGGCTCGCGTTTGAATACGCGAAGAAGACCGGGCGCAAAAGGGTTGACGCCGTCACCAAGGCAAACATTATCAAGACGACGGACGGGAAGTTCTTAAGAATATTTGAGGAAATCGCCGCCGAATACCCGGACATTGAGCACGACAACTGGTTTGTCGACATCATGAGCGCAAAGCTGCTCGACGAAAAGCGCCGCCGCGATTTTTCAGTCATCGTCCTCCCGAACCTCTACGGCGATATTCTTACGGACGAGGCGGCGGAGATTCAGGGCGGGGTAGGTACGGCGGGCAGCGCGAACATCGGCAAAAAATACGCGATGTTCGAGGCGATCCACGGCTCCGCACCGCGGATGGTCGAGGAGGGCCGGGCTGCATATGCCGACCCGAGCTCCGTACTCAGAGCGTGCGTTTTGCTGCTTGAGCATATCGGCTACGGCGACAGGGCGAAGCTGCTGTCCGACGCGCTCGACATCTGCTCCGGCGAAAACGCCAAAATGAAAATTACCGGCCGGCCTGGCGGAGCCACCGGCGCGGAGTTTGCCGACTACATGATGGAGACGATGGCCGATCTGAAGTAAGCGTTTGTAATACGATACATGTATGATTCAAAAAGGGGTTGCTTAAATTGAGCAGAAACGGGTTTATATCCATGGCTGTGATTCGCAGGCTTCCGAGGTATTACCGTTATCTAAACGAGATGTACTTAAACGGCGTTAAGCAAATCTCCTCCCGCGACCTTGCGGACTGCATGGAGCTGACCGCTTCGCAGGTACGGCAGGACTTTAACTGCTTCGGCGATTTCGGACAGCAGGGTTGCGGCTATGACGTTGAGGCTTTGAACAGAGAAATCACCAAAATACTCGGGCTGGACGCCGGGTATCGGATCGTCATAATGGGAGCCGGCAGAATGGGCCGCGCGCTCATCGATAACTTTGGGTTCGAGAGAAGGGGCTTTAACCTGATCGCCGCCTTCGACGTCGATCAGGCGCTTATCGGCACCGCCGTTAACGGCGTTCCGATATACGACGTCAAGGATATCGGGACGGTCATCACGCCGGCTAACAAGCCGGATATCGGCGTCCTCACCGTGCCGAGGGACAAGGCGCAGGAAGGCGCTTCATATCTTAAGGACTGCGGCGTCAAAGCGATCTGGAACTTCACCAACGAAGACCTCCCGCTGATCGAAGCGGCGAATATTCTTGTGGAGAACGTGCATATTTCGGACTCGCTGACAACGCTCTGCTACCGCTTAACGGACCTTGAAAACAAGCTCTACGGCGAATAATCCTGTCTAAAACGAGGGGTCCGCGGCAAAACGCTTAATCGCGCGCTTTGCCGCGGACCCAAGCGCTTTTTTGTTATATTTCCTCCATGATTTGCTTTAGGCGCGCAAGAGTTCTGCTCTCTATCCGCGAGACCTGAACCTGCGATATGCCCAGCAGTTCTGCGGTCTTCTGTTGAGTGAACGAGCGCCGGTAGCGCAGGGAGATCACCGCTCTCTCCTTTGGGTCAAGCCGGGATATCGCCTCCGTTAGGGCGATTTTCTCGACAATTCCGTATTCCATCGCCTCTCCTGAGCCGATATCCTCGATGCCGTGCTCGGCGTCCGCCGGACCGCCGCTTAAAAGCGAGTCAAACGCTGTCAGGGCTTCGTCCGCCGCGGCGATGTCCTCCGGGGATATCCCGGTGATCTCCGAGAGCTCTGTAAGCGTGGGCTCCGAACCGTTTGTATATATAAATTTATCCCTTGCAGCCGTTAGTTTGTTAGCCGCTTCCTTTGCGGAGCGGCTTACTTTTATCAGTCCGTCGTCGCGCAGGAACCGTCTTATTTCCCCGATGATTTTCGGCACAGCGTATGTCGACAGCGCGGTACCCTTCGTAAGGTCGAAATTCCTGACCGCTTTGATAAAACCGATCGAGCCGAGTTGGTATAAGTCGTCCGTCTCGATCCCCCGCGGCGCAGCGCGCGGTGCGAACCGCCTGACGATGCTCCAGATGAGTCCGCTGTTTTTATCCAGCAGCTCGGCCTCCGCCTTTTTATCGCCGTTTTGAACGGCCGTGATAAGCCTTGCATGCATGTCCGCAGACGGTTCCCGCACGGCCAGCGTGCCGTTCTCCGCCGCAGCCATGGTTAAAACCTCCGGCGTCTGTCGGAAATCTTTTTGACCAGCTTAACGGTCGTTCCCTTTCCCGGTCTGGAAGTTACCGCCATCTTGTCGCTGAAATTTTTCATAATGGTAAAGCCCATGCCGGACCGCTCGTCCCCTCCGGTGGTATACATCGGCTCCAGCGCTTTTTTAATGTCCGGTATGCCGACGCCCTTGTCCTTGATCACGTATTCAAGCGTGTCCCCGCCGATGACTCTCGCGGTTATGTAGATGTTCCCGGTCCTCTCGGGGTAGGCGTGGACGATGACGTTCGTTACGGCTTCGCTGATAACCGTTTTGATGTCCGCGACCTCTTCCATAGTCGGGTCCAGCCTTGCCGCATACGCCGCGGCGAACACTCTCGCAAAGCCCTCGTTGATCGATTCCGCCGGCATTTCAAGCTTTGTTTTGCCTGATTTTTTCATTACCCGTCCCTCTTTTCTCAGTTTTAATCATTTTATTTATCCCCGCCGACGACAGAACGCGCAGTGGCTGCGGCGGGACATTAACGATATAAAGGCTTCCGCCGATCTGCCTCTGCCTTTTGTCGGCAAATAAAATAAGCGCGATTCCGGAGCTGTCCATAAACGTCACGCCGCCAAGGTCAAACGAGACGACGCCCGGCTGGTATTCGTCCAGCAGCCTGTCTATTTTTTCAATAGCGCCGACCGCCGCGTGATGGTCTATCTCGCCCGCGATGGTAATCCTGCCCCCGAATTCTCCGCTCTCGTAATCCAGTGTCATATTTTCGCCTCCTCTGTAATATAATAAAAAATCAATGTACGAAATTTAAGTCCGCACATTGATTTTATACTATTATATCTGTCACAATATGTTATATTCTGTTTATAAAAAGGTTTATCTTGAAATCCCGCCAAGCGCCTCTTTGATCTCCCCGAGGAACGAAAACGAGCCGCAGCAGAGGATGACGTCGTCCTTCCCGGCAAAGCTCCGCGCCGCTCTGAGAGCCCTCCCGGGAAGCCTAGACACGGCTATGTACTTTGCCCTCCCCCTCGCAAACGACGCTGTCTCGTACGCGCTGAGCGCGCGGCTGTTCTCCGGCTCAGTCGCGATGAAGATTTCGCTTTTCTCCGCGATTTTCGGTATGCACTTGTCGTACTCCTTGTCGGAAAACATCCCCATTACCGTGATAATCCGCCTGCCCGGAAAAACCCCGTCGAGCGTTTTGCAGAGCTTGTCGACCGCGTCGATGTTATGGGCGCCGTCCAAAACAATATATGGCGAGCGCGAGACGATCTCCATCCGCGCGGTGAACGGGCGCGCCGCGAGGCCGGAGGCGATGTCTTTTTCGCTTATCCGATAGCCCTTCCGGCGCAGAACGCCGAGGGCTTCGATCGCAGTCAGCGCGTTCTTCGCGAAATGGTCGCCCACCAGCGGGGTCACATAAGTCCTGCCCGAATAGGAAAACTCCGTCCCCTCCACGCCGACGCCTGATATCTCAAGGGCTCCTATATCCGGGACGATCAACGGGCTGTCTTTCAGGGCGCACTGCTTTTTTATCTCTTCAAGCGCCTCCTCCGGCTGTTCCGAGTACGTGACCACCGGGCAGCCGTCCTTGATAATGCCGCACTTCTCAAACGCGATTTTTCCGAGGGTATCGCCGAGCAGCTTCATATGGTCCCGGGATATCGAGGTGATCACCGCCACCTCCGGAGCGGGGATCGCGTTTGTCGCGTCAAAGCGGCCACCGAGCCCGGTCTCAAGCACGGCGATATCGCATCCGGTGTCCGCATAAATCTTGAGTGCGATCGCGGTCACCGTCTCAAACTCGGTGGGCCTTGAAAGCCCGTCTGCGCACATACCGTCACATACGCGGCCGACCGCCTCGTAGGCGTTTAAGAAATCCGCTTTATCGGTGTATTCTCCGTTTATCTGGATCCTCTCCGAGAAATCTACCACGGACGGTGAAACATACATTCCGGTTTTATATCCCGCCGACGCGAGCGCGGCGGCGATCATCGAGACCGTACTGCCCTTCCCGTTTGTTCCCGCCACATGGACAAACTTCAGCTTTTTCTCCGGGTTCCCGAGCCGGTTCAGAAGCTCTTTTATACTCTCCAGCCCGAGTTTCGAACCGAGGCGGTTGAGTTCGGAAATCGCCTCAACCGCCTTTTGATATTTTTCATTCTGCGAGGACATTTTGCTTTCTCCCTTCAAAACCCGCTACGCTTCAAGCCTGTCGAGCGCTTTTTCGCCGACCCGTAAAAGCATCCAGACGGACACCGCGGCTAAAGCTACGGTTGCCGCCGCTATCAGAACGCACGCGGCCCACATCGCGAGCCCCGTCTTCGTTATCAGCAGATACCCTGCAAACCCCAGAATACAGACCTCCGCCGCTCCGACCACCATCCCGATCAGAGCGTTCATGTTCTGTTTTATCGCCTCCGCCTCGTTTGTCCAGGAAAGCTTCGGCTTTATAAAATCAAAAACCATTCCGAGGGCCGTTATCGCCACGCTGACCGCCATGCCGAGAAGAAATCCGAAGATCGCGGCGGCAATCGGTGCGCGGAAGATAAAGATAACCGCGACGGCCAGCGGCAGAGCCCACAGGACCGGTATTACGCTCCCGAATACCAGCTTGGCGAGCGTCTGACGGCGGTATGAGACCGGAAGGGCTTTGACCAGCCAAAACGCCTTCCCCTCCCGCGAGACCGCTGTTGTGGCGCCGGGATTCAGCGAAGAGAATAACCCTATCGCGCAGGCGAGGATCAGCGAGGCGGTCCACGCGTCGATCTCCGGCAACATCGAAATCAGCCCGCCGTCGCCTGAGAACACCGGAAAGAGCACCGCTATTACGGCGATGACCGCGCCGGTAAGGCTGTTCGTCGCGTAGATCGAGCTTCTGAGCAGGATCTTCCACTCCTTTTTATACATCGCCCTGACCGCGCCCTGCGACTGACCGGAAAACTCCGTCACCGCGGTTTTTTTATACCTCTTCGCCGCTTCGAGGTGGTACACCGCCGCTCTTCTGTAGATCGCACCCGCGGCGTAATAAACGATGATATAGAAAATCAACGCGGTGATCGTAAATAAAACCAGTGTGAAAAGCGAGGTGTATCCCCCTCCGACGATCCCCTTGGAAGCCCAGGATACCGGCGGGACGGACAGCGTCTGCAGCTTAGTCCAGCTTGTATTGAACAGGTTCGCAAAAAAGTCCTCGCCGGAGGATTCCGAAGAAGCAAGGGTCGAATTCAGGACAAACTGCCCTACGAGGATCGCCGCCAATATGACAAAGGACCCGACCGTCGTAATAAGCTCCCTTTTGCGCAGCCTGCCTACCACAAGCATCAGAATCGAGTCCAGCAGCAGCGCGGCGAGCAGCGGGATCACGGGCATCAGCAGCGCCACGTAGAGCGCGCGGAGGTAAAAGGCGGCGCTCCCGCCGGCCATGCTCCCATAGATGATCACCGCCGGGAGCATAAATGACAGGTTGACCAGTAATTCAGACAGGTAGACGAGCATAAACTTTGAAATAAAAATGCTCTTGCTCCTGACCGGCAGAGAGTATAACAGCGCGGTGTCCTTCGCGAGGTAGATATTCGACATCACAATAAAGATGCCGAACACCGCGCACATCGCCATCGAAACCAGCACCACCAGATCCATCACAAGCTCGGGATAACCGAAATCGATCGCTGCCCGCATCATGCCGATAAGAATCATGCAGTACATCAGAAGGATGGAGCCGAATCCGATCAAAATCAGCAGCAGCATTCCGGCGCGCTTGGCCGAGGCCTTCGAGCCCGAGCCGTTTATCCCCGAAAGCTCCTTAAGCGAAAAGCGGGAGCGGAGCTGGACGCGGAACAAAAGCCATGCCTCACTCATTTTTCATCCTCCCCTTCCAGCTCCGTGAGGGATAGGAAGATGCTTTCAAGCGACGTGCCGGCTGAGCTGCCCTGGTACTTCGCCTTTAGCTCCTCGACGCTCCCCACCGCGACAAGCTTCCCGTTGTCGATTATCGCGATCCTGTCGCAGAGCTTTTCCGCGACCTCGAGGACGTGTGTGGAGAAGAATACCGTGTTCCCCTGGGCGCAGTGGGCGCGCATGTTTTCCTTCAGCTGGTGCGCCGCCCGGGGATCGAGCCCGACCAGCGGCTCGTCAAGCAGCCAGAGCGGCGGATTCGGAAGCAGCGCCGCGGTCACCAGCAGCTTTTGCTTCATGCCGTGGGAGTAGGTCTTTATCTGCTCGCCGATCGCGTTCTGGAGCCCGAACATCGCCAGATATTTCTCCATCGCCGCCTGGCGCGCCGGTTTATCCACGCCGTACACATCGGCGATAAAATTCAGGTACTCCAGACCGGTAAGCCTGTCGTAGACGTCCTGGCTGTCCGGCACATAGCCGATCCTGCGTTTTGCGGTCACCGGCTTTTTAGAGATGTCAATCCCGTCCACGAGGATCGTACCGCTGTCCGGTTTGAGTATGCCGGTGATCATTTTCAGCGTCGTCGTCTTGCCCGCGCCGTTCGGGCCTATAAATCCGAAGATCTCGCCGCGTTTGACCTCAAGTGAAAAATCGTCCACAGCCTTTACTTTTCCGTTGGCGTAGCTTTTACTCACGTTGACAAGCTTAATCATCGATTTTTCTCCCCTACAATTTTAGTTGAATATGTTCCCGTTTTCCCTGTCAAACATCGCGTATATTTTTTCTCCGAACGCTTTATTCTCCGGCTTCTCAAGCCTCGGGTCGCTTTTCAAAAGCTCCTCAGCAGCGACCTGCGCCTCCTTAAGCACTTTCATATCCGCCACAAGGCTCGCGAGCCTCAGTCCGGGCAGGCCGTGCTGCCGGTTTCCGAAGAAATTGCCCGGTCCCCTAATCTCAAGGTCCCTCTCCGCTATCCTGAAGCCGTCGTTCGTCTCGGCGAGTATTTTCATCCGTTCAAAACTCTTTTCACCGCCGGCGCAGAACAGCACGCAATAGGATTTCGCGCTGCCCCTGCCGACTCTGCCGCGCAGCTGGTGGAGCTGGGAGAGCCCGAACCTCTCCGCGTTTTCAATCACCATCAGCGTCGCGTTTGGGTTGTCGACGCCTACCTCGATAACGGTCGTCGAAACAAGAATATCCGTCTCGCCGGCCTTGAACGACGCCATCACCTTTTCTTTTTCGGAGGATTTCATTTTTCCGTGCAGCAGCCCGACGCGCAGGTCGCCGTAGACCTTTTCGCGCAGCGAGTTGGCGTATTCCATAACGGATTTTGTCTCGGCGCTGTCGTCCTCGTCGATCAGCGGGCAGATAATGTAAACTTGGTGGGACTGTCTGATCTGTTTCCGGACGAAGGCCTCTATCCGGCTCCGCATGTCCTCGCCGACGATATAGGTATCGATAACCTGTCTCCCCGGCGGTAGCTCGTCGATAATCGACAAATCTAGATCTCCGTACATAATCAGGCCGAGGGTTCTCGGGATAGGGGTCGCCGAGAGCACAAGCATATGGGGATTGCTCCCCTTCGCCGCGAGCGCGGCGCGCTGTTCGACGCCGAAGCGCTGCTGCTCGTCGCAGATTACGAGGGCGAGGTTTTTATAGACCACGTTTTCCGATATCACCGCGTGCGTCCCTACGATAAAGCCTGCGTCCCCGGAGCGGATGCTTTCAAGCGCTTCTTTCTTAGCCTTCGCGGTCATTTTCCCGAGAAGCAGCGCCGTTTTCACGCCGATTTTTTCAAAAAGCGGCGCCAGCGTCGCGTAATGCTGGGAGGCCAGCACCTCGGTTGGCGCCATCAGCGCTGCCTGAGCTCCGTTTCTCAGCACCTGATAGGCGACAGCGGCCGCAACGATCGTCTTCCCCGAACCGACGTCACCCTGAATCAGCCGGTTCATCAGCTTTCCGGAGGCTATGTCCTCCGCGCATTCCCGATAAGCCCTCAACTGCGCACCGGTGAGCCGGAAGGGCAGCTTTTCGATGAACTCGCTGTCCGACACCTTTTGAAATCTAATACCCGCCTTGCCCGCGTGTCTGTTTTTCAGCAGAAACAGCCCGGCGGAAAGGGTCAGAAGCTCCTCGAACACAAGCCTTCGCCTCGCGAGCTCCAGCGCTTCCTCGGAGAACGGGCGGTGTATGCACGAGAGGGCAAATTCCAGCCCCGCAAGCTTATATTGACTCCTGATTTTTTCCGGCAGAGCATCCGTCAGCTTTCCCTCGCAGGCGGAGAGCGCAGCGTCCACCGCGGACATCACAGCCTTCCGGCTGAGACCGGCCGAGAGGTGGTAGACCGGTACGATTTCACCCGCCGGCTCCTCGTCGCCCCCGAGTCTCGACACTTCCGGGGAAACCGTTTCGAAGCCGAAGCCCTCGCTCTGGATTTTGCCGTAAAAAAGATAGCGCTCCCCCTGGATAAGGCTGTCCTTCACATAGGGCTGATTGAAAAACGTGATGTTGATGCTGCCTGTCTCGTCCACAGCCCTGAGCTTCGACAGCGTCATGCCGCTTCTGACCCGCGCGTTTTTAACTGGCGACGCGACCATCGCCGCAAACGAGCAGAACTCCCCTGGCACAAGCTCCGCGATTTTACAGATTTTGCGCCTGTCCTCGTAAGCCCTCGGATAAAACGTCAAAAGATCGCTTAGTGTGTTTATTTTCAGCTTGCGAAAAGCCTGGGCGCGCTTTTCGCCCACGCCTTTCACATAGCGTATGTCCCTATCCAGGATGTCGCTTCCCAAGCTTAAAGCTCACGCTCCTTCCGGGCCGCGTTTAAAAAAGCCGCCCGAACGGTATTCCCGCTCCGGACGGCCCCTTTATCTACTCGACGCCTATGATGAAGTAGTAGACCGGCTGCCCGCCGTCGATTACATTGAATTCCGTGTTCGGGCCGGCCTTCTCTTTCAGCTTGTTCATAAGCAGGTCGCTTATCTCGTCGGAAGCATCCGCCCCGCGGAAAAACGTGACAAATTCCGCCTCGTTCAATCTCAGGCTGTCCGCCATATCGGATGCGACTTCCTCAAAACTGCTCCCGGTTTTAAGCTTTCCTCCGGCCAGCACGAGGTAATCGCCCGCTTTTATCGTCGTCCCGTCAAATACCGAGTCGCGGGCCGCATAAGTGATATGAGCCGTACGCACCCCGGATATCCTGTTTTTCATCATTTCGGCGTTGTCCTCCGCCGAGGACTCCGGGTCGTAGGCGAGCATCGCGGTAATCCCCTCGGGAATTGTCCTTGTCGGGATAACGACAACCTTCTTCTCGGTCAGCCCGGCCGCCTGCTCTGCCGCCATGATGATGTTTTTATTGTTCGGGAACACGAATACGGTCTCGGCCGGCGTTCCGTTTATCGCGCGCAGAATATCCTCCGTCGACGGGTTCATCGTCTGCCCGCCCTCGACGATGTTGTCGGCGCCTAGGTCCTTAAAGACGTTTTTAATGCCTTCGCCCGCCGCGACAGATACGAACCCGAATTTATTCTCGGGCGGCGCGATTTTCGGCTGTCCCGCCGTTTTGGCCGCCGCCTCGCTGAGATTTAGTTTTTCGGTATGCTGCTCGCGCATGTTCTCGATTTTGATCGCGGTGAGCGAGCCGTATTTCAGCGCCTCCTCAAGGACCAGGCCGGGGTTGTTGGTATGGACATGGATTTTAATGATATCGTCGTCCTCGGCCATCACGAGGCTGTCTCCCTTTGATCCGAGGAAAGCCCGCAGCGCGATTGCGTCCGCCCTGTTTTTGCCGCGCAGGATAATAAACTCGGTGCAGTAAGTGTATTTAATATCTTCCGTTCTGTATTCGCTGAAAACCGACTTCTTCTGTGTCGCGCCGCCTTCCGCCTGCTCCGAGGACAGTTTGATTCCCCTTACGGACGCCAGCATCCCCTCGAGGATGTAGCAGTAGCCCTTCGCTCCCGCGTCTACGACGCCCGCCTTGGCGAGCACCGGATTCTGGGTCGGCGTCAGCGCGAGCGCCGTGTAAGCCGCCTCTAGAGACTGCGAGAGCATCTCGTTGAAATCGCACCCGGTCGCCGCGAGCTCGATCGCCCGCTCGGCGGCCTTTCTCGCCACCGTCAGTATCGTACCCTCCGTGGGCTTGTTTACGACGCTGTAGGCCTTATCGGCGCCGGCCTTCATCGCGTATGCGAACGTAATGGGGTCCGCGGAATCATGGTCCTCAAAGTATTTGGACATGCCGTTGAACAAAAGCGAGGTGATGACGCCCGAGTTTCCGTGGGAGCCCCTCGTCAGCCCCTGCTTTATTTTCTCCGACATTTTTGAGATTAACTCGCTGTCAAAATTCCTGATCTCACCGATCGCGTAGTTAATCGTCATCGACATGTTCGTGCCGGTGTCTCCGTCCGGCACCGGAAAGACGTTCAGCTCGTTCAACGCCTG
>JAPXRI010000031.1:0-35729 GCA_033813635.1 Bacillota bacterium | reverse complement strand
GCCTTACACACCCCGTCACAACGGCAAGGTGGAACGCAGTCACCGTGAAGATCAAAAGCGCTTTTTCAATACACATCGGTTTTACTCGCTTGCCGATTTTGGTGGGCAGCTAGCTGCCCACCAAAATCGTTCCAACAATCTCCCGATGCGTCCTCTTCACTGGCGCTCTCCCAATGAAGCTATCGCTTCCTTCACTGTCCAATATGTTTGACAATCCTACATATTTTTCAGGAATAAATTTTAAAAAACTATTGCTTTGTTTTTCGATTTAGTATATTCTATATAGAGGCAATTATGTTCTGCGCAATCTGATATAAGTATTTAAGTATTATTACGAGGAGCGGCGTAATTGTCCGGACTGCATCAATCTGCCTGGGCCAGGGAAAGGGGTCATGACATGCTTGGAGGAGATACAAGAAAATTCAAAATACCTGCTGACAGCGAGAGAGAGATGAAAATTCTTCTTACGGCTGTTTATGATGCGCTTAAGGAAAAGGGGTATGACCCGATAAGTCAGATCGTAGGTTATATCCTTACAGAGGACCCTGGATATATCACAAACCACAAAAACGCGCGAAGCATGATACGGCATATCGACCGCGACGAGCTTCTGCAGGCGCTTGTCAAAAACTACTTAAGCGAATAGCTCTGACCATTGTGAAACGCGGCAAGGGCGGCAGGACTGTCCTTTGCCGTTTTTTATATGCAAAAGCTAACATATTTGCGCGAAAAAGAATTTGACATTTTTGGTTGAAATGTGGTATACTGAAAATGTATATTAATATGATATTGGGATAAATGGATAAAAGTAATATTACGGAGGCAAAAACGTGACGAAAAACGAAAAAACAGACATAAAGGAAGGTCTTGTGTATAAAGGGAAACCGTTGCTCAGGAAGGATAAAACACTGTATTACGGGAGCATGGCGGAAAAATACATCATTATGCTCCAGATTATGGAATCAAAGGAGATCGCCGGGCTGAATAAATCAACCAAAGTAGCGGTATTTCTGCAGCAGACTTCGCCGAATATCAGGGCGAAGGACAGAATCATCAGAAAAACCGAAAAAAACGGGCTCTATGAGGCACTGGACGTCGGCGCGGTATGGCTTGAGAGGGCTTTGGCTGAAAAAATGTAAGCCTGCGGGCATATCGATAAATCTACTTTTTCAGGGTTGGGAGGTAATGATTTGTTCGGATTAAAGAGAACTATATCTTCGATTTTAATAGGAGCATTTTTAATCGTACCGGCTGTGGCGGCAGGAACGGGAACTGTGACCGGCAGTTATGTCAACGTCAGATCCGGGCCGGACACCACCTATTCCATCATAGGCGGGTGCGCGTCCGGCACTAACGTCTCCATTCTGGGCGAGAGCGGGAACTGGTACAATGTATCGGTAAACGGACTCAGCGGCTATATGTCGAAAACCTATGTGAGCGCCGTTACCGGTGTTCCGGGCAGGGTGACGGGCACCGTCGTCAACATTCGCTCCGGCGCGGGGACAAGCTATAGCCGCATAGGAACCGTGGTAAAGGGAGACAGCGTTCAGATTCTGGAGACCCTCAGCGGCTGGTATAAAATAAGCGCCGGCGGGCTGACCGGGTATATTTCCTCTGCCTACGTCGAGGCGGAACAGACCCCGTCTTCCGGACAGACGGGAAAAGTGACCGGCAGCGTAGTCAATCTGCGCAGCGGTCCCGGCACGACCTACGGCGTCGTCGGCAAGGCCGTTTCGGGCGACGTGCTAACGATCCTCGGAAAAACCGACGGATGGTACAAGGTGAGTTATCAGGGCTCTGAGGCGTACATAACTGGGGATTACTTTGTTGCGGCCGGCAGCGTCGGCTCGGACGCCGGGAACGCGTCCGGGGGGACCTCCGACTACTCGTCAGTTACCGGAAAGGGAACGGTGACAGGCGCGGTTGTCAACCTGAGGGCCGGCCCCGGGACAAATTACTCAATCGTCGGCCAGGTATTGAGGGAACGTGTTTTTGATGTGTACGGCGAGACGAACGGCTGGTATGTCGTCGATTTCAACGGGACGAAGGCCTATATCAGTGCGACCTACCTGAGCGTTGCCTCCGTTACGAAAACCGGAACAGTGACCGGCAGCGTCGTCAATCTGAGGTCCGGAGCGGGCACATCCTATTCAATTGTAGCCCAGCTTAAAAACGGCGACTCGGTGACAGTTCTCGGGCAGTCCGGCGACTGGTATCAGGTAAAAACTTCAAATTCGGCAACGGGCTATGTTTCGACCGCATATGTCAGCGTATCGGGCGGGGATTCTTCGGAGACGGCGCCCAGCTACACAGTGACGGCAATGGATAAAGCAGGGACGGTAGTCGGCTCCTATACCAACGTAAGAAAGTATCCGACCACGAGCTCGGACGTTGTGGCGACTCTGCTGAAGGGCACCGCGCTTACGATAACAGGCTATGTGGACAGCGGCTGGTATCAGATAAAATACAATAACATCACAGGCTTTATGAGCAGCGACTATGTCGTCGCGGGGGATTCGTCCGCCGGCTCGCAGAAGTCCCTCGGAGAGCAGATATGCGAATACGCGATGCAGTTTATCGGCGTACCGTATGTCTACGGCGGGAGTTCGCCGACCACGGGCTTTGACTGCTCGGGGTTAACGCAGTATGTGTACAAGCATTTCGGCTATAACATAAACCGTATCAGCCAGTATACCGAAGGGGTAAGAGTTGAAAAGGCAAACCTGAAACCCGGCGACCTTGTGTTTTTCAACACCCAGGGCTCAGGCATCAGCCACGTCGGTATGTACATAGGCGACGGCCAGTTCATCCACGCGCCGTCACCCGGCAAAACGGTCTGCGTGACAAGACTTGATTCGGACTTCTATTCCACAAGGTTTGTGTGCGCAGTCAGGATTATAAGCGAGTAAAATCACAAAATAAACGGGCGTGCTTAAATGAAGGGCACGCCCGTTTGGTATCTTTGCCTATTTTTGTTGCTCGTCCTGCAGATCCGGGACGGGCAGGCTTGTATGCCGGGATTTCCCGAGGCCTTTGCGCCAGATTTTCTTTTCATAGAACCTCCCCAGAAAAAATGCGGCGGCCAGCAGGACTATGGAAGCCGCGCAGATAATCAGAAATTCAAGGGAGAGCGCTTCGGCGAACATTGCGTTGTCCTGCACCGTTTCCGCATTGGGAAGCAGCCCCAGCGCCGCAAGCCCCGGGCAGAGCGGAAATACCGTGGCGATGGGGAAGGCCAGCATAAAAAACGCGGCGTAGGCTACGATTGTCTTAAACACGCTGCCCGCGGCTAGGCTAAAACCTCTGAACGTCAGATATTTGAAGAAAAGGTAGATAAGAGAAACGCCCCAGATAATGGATGCGGGGATGTAGAAGCCCTTGGCATACCGCCGGCCGCCGGAAAAAGCCATACCGAGCCAAAAAAGCACGAATATGACGCTCAGCGTAAGGTAGAGGGGGGACGACGGGACAGGAGTGTTCAGATACCGGTAGTTCAGTATGCCGAATATCGCCGAAAAAGAGCAGATAATCAGCGCCATGTCGTTGTCTTTCAGGAATACGGTTTTCTTTACCTTGTTTTTGCCCTCGGTGTGGGTGTCCTTAAATAACGGCATTCTTTTCACCTCTTAAAAAAACTGAAAACGTACAATATCGCGAAGAAGACCGGCTGATGCAGAAGGTAGATCCAGAGCGTCTTGCGCCCAACATTGGAGAGCACCGAGCTTTTAAACCGATAAAACCAGCGCGGGAATTTTCCGTCCGCGATGTATTTTCCCAGCCATGCGCCGAAAAGATAGACAAAAAAGAATGGCATAAGAGGAAAATAATCGGCCGAGGAAAAATCGCGGTTTGTTATTCCGAACATCCAGAGAAACCCGACGTTGAAGCTGTGATACTGCAGATTCCATGTCAGAACGGCGAGGGTAATGCAGACCACCGGCATCAGAAAGCCGGGCAGTAGCTTTTCGAGCGGTTTCCCGATAAGCGCGTAGAGGATGGCGGCGCAGCCCAGAAAGTGGAGTATTCCGAATCTCACGACAAGGTCGGAATGTGTTAACGCCGAATAGATTTCGGTTGCGGCGGTGATAGCCATGCCGGCGGCGAAGATGAGGAGCCCGCGTTTTAAGTTGTTCTTGGAAAAACGACAGGAGACCCCGGAGGTGACGATAAAGACGCAGGCGAAAAACACCTGTAGGAAAGTGACGGCGTTGTTGTAAAGCACCTTGTACGGAAACCATCCGAACAGATACAAATCGACGAAAAAATGATATATCACCATCAGAATGATGGAGGCTCCGCGCAGCGCGTCGATGATCTGAATCCTCTTGCCGAGCTGTCTGTTGCCTATAACTTCCGGATTTTCCAATATACCCTCCGTAACACCGCAATGGGGCGTATGTATAAGCATATATGCATAAGCATATAGGATAATTTATACGTTGAAGCGGAAAAGGACTATATCCCCGTCGCGCATCACATAATCCTTTCCCTCGCTGCGGATCAGCCCCTTTTCCTTCGCGGCCGCCATCGAGCCGGCGCTGATCAGCTCGTCGAAGCCAATGACCTCGGCCCGGATAAAGCCGCGCTCAAAGTCGGAGTGAATTACGCCGGCCGCGGCCGGGGCCTTCGTCCCCTTTTTAATCGTCCAAGCTCTTACCTCCGGCTTTCCGGCGGTAAGAAACGAGATTAACCCAAGCAGCGAGTAGGAGGCTGAAATCAGCCGGTCCAGCCCGGAACTCTCGAGCCCCAGTTCCGCCAGAAACATCAGCTTCTCGTCCTTGTCAAGCTCGGATATCTCCTGCTCGAGCCTCGCGCAGACGGGGATGACGGCCGCGCCCTGGGCGGAGGCGTATTCCAAAACGGCGCTGTACCGGGGATTCGACTCAAAGCCGGAGGCAAAATCCCCCTCACTCATGTTCGTGGCGTAAAGGACCTTTTTGTTGGACAGAAGGGGGAGCTCGGAGATGAGACGCTTTTCCTCCTCGGAGCATTCGAAAGAGGAGGCCGGAGACCCGGCGTTCAGATGCGCCTTGAGCGAATCAAACAACCGGATTTCCTCTTCATATTTCTTATCGGCCTTGGCGAGCTTTCTAGCCTTGTCCGCCCGGCGCTCGACGATATCGATGTCGGAAAGGATCAGCTCAAGGTTGACTGTTTCGATGTCCCTGACCGGGTCGATGCTGCCCTCGACATGCACGATGTCACCGTTTTCAAAGCAGCGGACCACATGGACAATCCCGTCGACCTCGCGTATATGCGACAGGAACCTGTTCCCGAGTCCCTCGCCCTTTGACGCACCGCGGACGAGCCCGGCGATATCCACAAACTCCACCACCGCCGGGGTGATTTTTTCCGGAGAGTACATTTTGGCGAGCGCGTCAAGGCGCGCGTCCGGCACGGGCACGACACCCACGTTGGGGTCGATTGTGCAAAACGGATAATTTGCGGCGTCCGCCTTGCCGGCGGTAATGGCGTTGAAAAGCGTGCTTTTGCCGACGTTCGGCAGACCGACGATACCAAGCTTCATTGGAGATTCATAACCTTTCAGTTTTCGCTTATATATTCGTTAATTTATTATAGCTTTTTTTGACGCGTATTACAAGTGTAATATCTGTAATATCGCCTGGTGCGGCATATACAGTTAATGCATAATCATACATTAATACGATTGATTTTTAACCCGGGATATGCTATGATTATAAAAATAAATCTATGAGGCATAGCAATGGACGGCAGTGATTTTGTAGAATTTCAGACGGGTTGCGCAACCGGCAATTATCTGATTTTATCGTCGATAAAGCAGCCCGAGGACATAAAAAAGTTGAGTGTTGAACAGTTAAGGCGGCTGTGCTCAGAAGTACGCTCTTTTCTTTTGATCAAATTGTCCGGTCTTGGCGGGCATGTTGCGTCGAACCTCGGCGTCGTCGAACTGACGACGGCGATTCATTATTGCTTTGACATAGGCTTTGACAGGCTGGTGTTCGACGTGGGGCACCAGTGCTATACGCATAAACTGTATACAGGCAGATTGAGGAACTTCGATACGCTCCGGAAGGCCAACGGCATATCGGGCTTTCCCAAGCCGTCGGAAAGCCCCTACGACGCGTTTGTGACCGGTCACGGCTCGACCGCGATATCTGTCGCGCTGGGCTTGGCAAGGGCGGAGTCCCGAAAGCCGAAAAGCGAAGACCGCCGGCGGTGCATAGCGGTCGTCGGAGACGGCGCGATGACCGGGGGACTGGCCTACGAGGGCTTAAACGACGCGGGCTGCTCGAATCTACCGCTGATTGTGATACTAAACGACAACGGCATGTCGATAAGCAAAAGCGTGGGGGCGCTCGCCCGCGTTCTGACGCGCTTCCGCGTTAAGCTGAGATACAGGCGCGCCAAAGAGAGATATCATAAGGTGATGGACCGTATCCCCGGGGGAGCTAAGCTGAACAAGCTGTTCACAAGCGTTAAAAACGGCGTGAAGCATATGATGATCCCGGATACGTTTTTTGAAATTATGGGCTTTGAGTATGTCGGCCCTGTGGACGGACACGACATTGCTGAGCTGATAAAGATTCTGACACAGGCGAAAACCTATACGAAACCTGTGCTTATCCATGTGGTCACGCAGAAGGGCAAGGGGTACTGCTATTCGGAGGGCAGCCCGGAAAAATTCCACGGCGTCGAGGGCTTCAACCTCGAATCCGGCGAGAGGGTCGGCGGAGGCATAAGCTTCGCGGGCATATTCGGGGAAAAGCTCTGCGAGATGGCGGAGAAGCACGGCGATATCGCGGCGATTACCGCCGCGATGCAGTACGGCGCGGGCCTGAGCGAATTCGCGAAGCGTTTTCCCGAGCGGTATTACGACGTTGGCATAGCCGAGGAGCACGGCGTGACGATGGCCGCCGGCATGGCTGCCGGCGGGATGAGGCCTTTCGTCGCGATTTACTCGACTTTTTTGCAGCGCGCCTTTGACCAGATTATGCACGATGTCGGCATTATGTCGCTTCCGGTGGTATTCTGCGTCGACCGGGCGGGGCTGATCGGGGAAGACGGAGAGACCCATCAGGGAATATACGACCAGGCTATGCTCGCGGCGGTGCCGGGCATGCGGGTCTACATGCCGTCGAACGGCGCGGAGCTCAGCAGCATGCTTGAAGCTGCTTACCGGGACAGGAGTACTCCCTGCGCGATACGCTACCCGAGGGGCGGGGAATCCGGATTCAGGGAGGACACCTCCGCGCACGGCGCGGTCAAATTGAGAGACGGCGGAGATATTACGCTTATAGTGACCGGGAGGCTTGTTGACAACGTCCTTGCGGCCGCGGAAACCCTTGAAAAGCGGGGGTATTCCGCCGCCGTCGTCAAGCTCAACAGAATAATCCCGGTGCCGACTGATGAGCTCTATCCGCTTCTCGGAAAAAAAGTGCTTGTCTGCGAAGAAACGGTGAACGAGGGCTCCGTCGGAATGCGGCTTGCCGCCGAACTGTCCGGAAAGGGCATCGAGGTAAGGGCGAAAAACTGCGGGAACAGATTCATACCGCAGGGAACGGTGGAAGAGCAACTGCGTTACTGCGGGCTTGATCCCGCCGGTATTGCTTCATGTGCGGAGGCGTTTTGCATTGGCGAATAGAATCAGAGCGGATAAGCTGCTGACGGCGCGGGGGTTATTCTCCAGCCGGGAAAAAGCCGCGGAGGCGATTGAAGCCGGAAGGGTATCCGTTGACGGAAAGCTTGTGGAAAAGCCCTCCGCCGGCGTGGACGAGGGCGCGGAGATTACGGTAATGCCCGCGGCGGACTATGTCGGAAGAGGCGCCTATAAGCTTGAATACGCCCTTGACGCGTTTAAAATCGATTTAAAAGACAGGGTATGCCTCGATGTGGGAGCCTCCACCGGAGGCTTCACGGAGGTCATGCTGCGGCGGGGTGCCGCGAAGGTGTACGCGGTTGACGTCGGCACGTCCCAGCTCTCGGACAAGCTGAAGGGCGATATAAGGGTCGTCAATATGGAAAAGACGGATATTCGGGGCGTGAAGCCGAGTTCCCTTGATCCCGCACCGGATTTCTGTACTATCGACGTGTCTTTTATCCCGCTTTCCCATGTACTGAAAAACGCCCTCTCGCTGGCGGGAGATAAAGAGTGCGTCGCCCTTGTAAAGCCCCAGTTTGAGGCCGGTAAAGGCGCGGTGGGCAAAAACGGGGTAGTCAGGGATAAAAAAACGCATATCGCGGTGCTTAAAAACGTATTTGCGCTCGTCCGAAGCCTGGATATGCGGGTGATGGGCGCGGCGCCGAGCCCGATCTTGGGAGGTTCCGGCAATCGGGAGTATCTATTATGGCTCGGCAGGACCGGCGGAGGGCTACCGTTTGAGCCGGACATTTTAGCGGTCGTCGATGCGGCGCTTAAAATAAAAAACTGAAAACAGGTGAACATATGAAAATTCTGATAGCGCCAAATCCGTCCAGGGATGTGGATTTAAAAGCGACAATCGACATTTCAAGGCTCTTAGCCGAGGCCGGCGCGGAGGTGCTGCTCCCGGAGTACGCGAAAGGACCGGAGATGCCCGAGAGAGCGGCCTATTACGGCTGCGCGATCCGCGCCTGCGCGCCCGACGTGATCATCACGGTCGGCGGCGACGGAACGCTTTTAAAGGCGGCGAGAGAGGCGGCATACGGCGGTTTTCCGGTGGTCGGCGTCAATCTGGGCAACACGGGATTTCTGACCGAGCTTGACCCCGGCGAGACCGTACTGTTAAAGCGTCTGCTGGCAGGGGAATACCGGGTGGAAAAGCGTATGATGCTTGATATCGAGATACATCGCGGAAGCAGCCTGATATACGCCGAGTCGGCCCTTAACGACTGTATCATCGGCCGGGGGTCCAAAATGCGAAACATACCGTTAAGCCTTTACTCGGACGAAAGCGAGATAAAGACCTTCTACGGCGACGGCGTCGTCATCGCGACACCCACGGGCACCACGGCTTATTCGCTCTCGGCGGGCGGCCCGATCGTGGACCCCATGGCGGAATGCATCGTCATCACTCCGGTTTGCCCGCACGCGTTCTACGCGAGGTCGTTTGTGCTGGAAAAAAATCGCATGGTAAAAGTGAAAATCGGCAGTCTGGAGCAGAGAGAGGCGAGGCTTTCCTGCGACGGCGTGGATTCCGTGACCTTGGAGACGGACGACGTCGTCACGATTAAAAGGTCGGAGAGGGAATTTAAAATCATAAAACTGAAAAACAGCGGCTTTTTTGACAAATTAAAAAGCAAGCTGGCCGAAAAATAAGGCCGCGATACCATACAGAAAACTGAGCCGAAGGGCGGAACGGAGAGAGAAAGATGAAGTTTCAAAGACAGAGCCTGATTCTGAAGCTGATTGAGGATGAGAGCATCGAGACACAAAAGGAACTTTCCGACAAATTGAAGGCCGCCGGCTTTGACGTCACGCAGGCTACGATATCGCGGGACATCAAGGAGCTCCGGATCGTAAAGGTCCTCGACCACGACGACAAATACCGTTACGCGGCGGCAGCGTCGGACGGGATGAGCGATTTTACGGTGCGCTTCCGAAACATTTTCAGAGAAAGCGTGGTCAATGTCGATTACGCCGGGCATATGGTGGTTATCAAAACCCTGTCCGGCGTGGCAAACGCCGCCGCGATCGCGATCGACGCGATGAATATGCCGCACATTGTCGGCTCGCTCGCGGGTGACGATACGATATTTCTCGTTATGCGCGAGGAAAAGCACGCCGCCGAGCTCTGCGAGGATATAAAAAATATGCTTAAGTAAAACCCTGTATACGAACGGGAGGCTGATTTTACATATGCTCGGGCTTTTGCATATCGAAAATATAGCCGTTATCGCCGCGGCGGATATCGAATTCCGCCGTGGGTTCAATATATTGACCGGCGAGACTGGAGCGGGTAAGTCGATCATTATTGACGCCATCTGCGCGCTGATGGGCGAACGCACGTCGCGCGACATCATCAGAACGGGTGAGAAAAGCGCGCTGGTCAGCGGTGTGTTTTCAGGCATAGGCCCGGAAATCGCCGCGAAAGCAAGGTCGCTGGGGCATGAGCCGGAAGAGGGCGGCGTTCTCCAGCTTTCCCGCCAGGTTTATGCGGACGGGAGAAATATCTGCCGAATAAACGGCCGGCTCGTTTCGTTGGCAGAACTGAAGGAGCTCGGCTCGGCGCTTGTCAGAACCCATGGGCAGCACGACACAAAAATTCTGCTGGAGTCCTCCGAACACATCGGCATTCTGGATGCCTACGCCGGATGCGGTGATCTGCTCGAAGAATACACGGCGCTTCTCGCGTCGCTGAAGGATATCAGGAACCGCCAGCGGAAAATACTGACGGATACCGGCGAGAAGGAGCGGCGGCTTGAAATGCTCCGCTACCAGATAAACGAGATAGAGGCTTCCGCGATAAAACCGGATGAGGACGAGGAACTGACAAAGCGAAAGAAAAAAGCTCAGAGCGCCGAAAAGACGGTCAAGAACCTTAACGCGGCGCTGTCCCTGCTGAACGGGCAGCAGGACGGCTCTGTCGCGGAAAATCTTGAGAACGCAGCCCGCGCCCTCGCCGAGATCAGCAATCTGTGCGGGAAAAGCATCGACGACGCGTCAAAGGCGCTTTATGACATGTCCTACGCGGTAAAAGACTACGCCGAAGCGGTCGGCGCCGAGCTTTCTGAGTACGACTTCTCCGAGAAGGAGCTTGACGACATTGAGGAACGGCTTTCACAGCTGAATATGCTTAAAAGAAAATACGGCGGCAGCCTGGAGAGCGTGCTCGAATATCTTGAGAAGGCGAAAAAAGAGGTATCCGATATCGAAATATCGGACGAGCTGATGCAAAGGCTGACGGAGGAGTATGACATCCAGTATAAAAAGACGATCGCCGCGGCCAAAAAGCTCTCCGAAAAAAGAAAGGCCTCGGCCGCCGAGCTTGAAAAGGCGGTCAACGCCGAGCTCAGGTATCTCTGCATGGAGGGTGCGCGCTTTAGCGTTGTTTTCAACGAAAAGCGGCGCGACGGCCGCGTTATTTTCGGCTCGGACGGGATTGATATCGTCGAGTTCTATATCGCCGCCAATAAAGGCGAAAAGCCCAGACCACTCGCGAAATGCGCCTCGGGCGGGGAGCTTTCGAGGATTATGCTCGCAATAAACACCGTGTCCAACCGGGGAGAGGCGGAAACGCTGATCTTTGACGAGGTAGACGCGGGTATCAGCGGAATCGCGGCGTCCCGGGTGGCGGACAGGCTTGCGAACCTCGCGCGCGAAAAACAGGTTCTGTGCGTCTCCCACCTTTCGCAGCTCGCGGCGATGGCGGATACCCATTTCCTGATCAGAAAGGCCCAGGCGGACGGCAGGACCCAGACCTATGTGAGCGAACTGGATTTCGACGGCAGAGTCCGTGAAATCGCGCGAATCAACGGCGGCGAAAACTACTCCCAGGCGACGATGACCGCGGCCGCAGAGCAGCTTAAAACGGCGGAAAGACTAAAAACCAGAATGTAGCCGCAAATTAAGAACAAAAGGCCGTTGCGAAGCATTTCGCAACGGCCTTTTTATGAATTGCTTACGCGCGTTAACCCGCTTACCGGCCCGGTTCATGCGGAAATATATTTCCGTCAGCCCGACATAATCGCGGCATACTCAATCCGCTATTCGACGATGACGCTGAAGCTATCGCCGACGGTAAAATTGAGCGATGAAACCCGCTTTCGCGAGAGGGCGATGTCTTTGTTTATCAGTTCCATGCTGTCGCATATCAGCCTGTAGTAGAGCCTGAAATAGCAGTCAACCGCCTCCTCGAAGTGCGTTTTCAGATTGCCTTCGCAGAGGTCCCTGCTGAGCTGCACGTCCATGCCGGTCGAGAGAGAGACCGCCATATCGGGGCATTCGATGCCGAGGACTCCGCCGGTGCTCAGGTATCTGCAGCGGTCCATCAGCCGGTTGAAGTAAAACCCCCTGATTTCGGCGCACTGCTTAATGAAAGCGGGCGTGGCAGACAACTCGGTAAAGAAGCGGGAAATGTTCGGATTGGTAACCGTGCACTTCAGATATGAGCGGTATTCCACCATGTCGGTGAAAAGCGCGTCGTTGGAAGCGCAAATATCTTCGTGGGTCAGCAGACCGTTCAGCACGTCGTTTATATAGTCCTTTAATATATCCGCCGCGACGGAGTCCTTGCTCTCAAAGTAGTAGGTAAAAAGTCCAAGCTTTGAATTGGCGTGTGAAACAATATCGTTTACCGTGGTGTTGTTGTAGCCGTTATCGCAGAAAAGCTTTTTTGCGCTGCAGTAGAGCTTGTTTCTTGTGTCGATGCCGTTTTTATAATTTGCCATCTTGGGTTCTCACTTTCGGGAATGCGGTAAAGGAGCAGACCATTATTATACCGCGTGATTAGAATTATTATCAAAAGCCGCCCGTAAAAACGGAGATAGCGCATCTGTCCGGACGGATTCTGAAAATAACGGGCCGGGTAAATGTTACATTAAATAAATACTATTAGATAGCTCGTAAAATATGTAATATTATAAGCAATTGCCCAATGAAAAGCAATAGCCTTCGGCACATGACCGGCGATAAAATCAAAAACCGGGTTACCCCGGTCTTTTCTGAAAAAACCTCGCGGAGCTAAAGGAGCTTGTAAATACCGAACATCGGAAGAATCATCGAAATAATGACTGTACCGACAATCACCGCGATAACGACAGTAATCAGCGGTTCCATCAGCGAGTTGATCACCTTGATTGATTCCGACGTCTGCTCCTCATAGAGCTCCGCCATTTTGCCGAGCGTTTCGGGCAGCATACCGGACTCCTCACCGGTATGAATCATCGACAGAAGCAGCCTGTCGAACGGGTTGCTCTTGTCCATCGCGTTGGAAATCGTGGAGCCGATCCGTATATCGTCGATAACCTGGGTCAGCTGCTTTTTTATGTAGGCGTTTTTGATCGTGTTTACAGAGACCCTGAAGCCCTCGATGATATCGATGCCGGCGAGGGACATCGAGGAGAGAACCTCGCAGAACCTGGCGGCGTACAGCCTTCTTCTGAGCTTGCCGATAATCGGCAGATTCATCGCGAGTTTTCCCGTGGAGTGGCGGAAGGAGGTGGAATACCTTCTGAGGAGCTTCCAGATGATGACAATCGCCGCGATAATCAGTATCGGGACATACCAGCGGTGGGTGATAAAATCCGCGAACCCCATCATCGCCAGCGTGATTCCGGGCAGCTGGGAGTTAAAGTTGGAATAGACCGAGACAAATTTCGGGAGAATGAACGTGCTGATCAGTATAACGATCGCGCAGGTGAGCACAAGGAGGAAGGCGGGGTATATCGACGCGCTTTTAACCCTTGAGGTCAGCATGATCTCCTTGCTAAGAGACCTCGACACACGCTCGAAGGCGATGTCGAGCCGTCCGTCGGTCTCGCCGGCCTCGACCATGTTGATGAAAATGTCGGGGAAGGCCTTGAATTTCCGCATAGCGTCCGAAAGGTGGATGCCGAGCTGAAGATCCGTCCTGATGGAATCGAGTATTTTTTTCAGCGTTTTGTCGCTCTCCTCAATGGTCAGAACATCCATCACGGTGGAGAGCGGGACGCCGGACTTGATCATGATCGCCATCTGGTTGGCGAACACCATCAGCTTTTTCTTGCTGACTTTTCTTTTGTAAATCGATACGAAGGTGATGTCCCGGGTCAGGATGCTCTCGTTTTTTTCCGCTTCCGCTTGCTGCACATCGACGACGACGAGCGGAAAAAGTCCCTGCTGCATCAGAAGGGAAATAGCCGCGTTTTTCGAATCGGCCTCGATGATGCCTTTTTTCCTGGCTTTTTTCGCGTTTTCCGCGGTGTATCTGAAAGTCAAAGCGCATACCTCCCAATTTTGGCCGCAATTAGGGCGTTAAAGACCTTAGGTTTTGGTTTTATAGTCAGCGGCGGTTTCCTGGCTGATGAGCCCCTCCGCCACGAGGTTGTCGATGCACATGTTCAGCGTGATCATGCCCTCGCTTTTGCCGGTCTGTATCGTCTGGTTGATCAGCGGTATCTTGTTTTCGCGAATAAGGTTCGAGATGGCGCTGTTGATATACATCAGCTCGTAGGCGACGACGCGGCCCTTTTTGTCCTTGCGCGGAAGAAGGCGCTGGGAGACCACGGCGCGCAGCGAGGTCGAGAGCTGCGAACGGATCTGATACTGCTGGTTCGGCGGGAAAACGTCTATCAGCCTGTCAATCGTCTTCGCAGCTCCCACCGTGTGCAGCGTCGATAAAACGAGATGCCCGGTCTCCGCGGCGGTCAGCGCGATTGATATCGACTCGATATCGCGCATTTCGCCGACGAAAATAATATCCGGGTCCTCGCGGAGCGCCGAGCGCAGCGCGGTGTTGTAGCTGTGCGTGTTCCGGCCGATTTCCCTCTGGTTTATCAGGGACTTCTTCGACTCGAACTTGTACTCAATCGGGTCCTCGATCGTGACGATGTGGAGAGTGTCCGTCTTGTTGAACTCCTCGATGACGGAGGCGATGGTCGTCGACTTGCCGCTCCCCGTCGGTCCGGTGACGAGAATCAGCCCGTCGCGGTAGTTGAAAAGATTGTTGATCGCCCGCGGAAAGCCGAGCCTCGGCAGCGGCGGCACCGCCGCCGGTACGACGCGCATCGAGACGGCGAGTCCCTTGATTTGCGAAAACGCGTTTACGCGGAGCAGGATGTCGTTGCGGAAATGCACCGAGCAGTCTATCTCATAGTCCCTTTTCAGCGTCTCATACTGTTCCGCCGAAATATATTTGGCCAGAAATTGGTCAATCTCGTCGTTTGTCAGGGGCGCTTCGTTGAAAAAACACATGTTGCCGTAAAGGCGGTAGGCCGGCATCCCGCCGGTGGAAAAATGAATATCCGACGCGCCGTTGGAAACCGCGTTCTCCATTAGCTTTTCGACTCGAGTACTCAAAATTTCAAATCCTTTCTGGCGTTGGCGTTATTTTTACTCTCCGAACAGCTCGGCGGCGTACAGGGCGATTACCTCGGGCAGGCTTGTGACGCCTTCCAGGAGGATCTGCTTCGCGTTTTCCAGCAGGGTAACCATGCCCTGTTCGACCGCGATTTTCCGGATGACGTCGGTGCTCTGCTCCTCGTGGATCGCCTTTTTAATCTCCGAGGTCACGAGCATAATCTCGTGAACCGCTATTCTGCCGATATATCCCGTCCCGCTGCAGGCGGGGCAGCCTTTGCCGCGCCAGAGTCTGACCGGCTTGTCGGACCTGATGCCGACGGCCGCCAGGTCCTCCGGTTCGGCGAAATACTCCTCCTTGCAGTTGGGGCATATCCTGCGCACGAGCCGCTGCGAGATGACGCCCGATATCGCCGAAGCCAGAAGGTATGCGGGTATTCCCATCTCGATTAAGCGTATGACCGCGCTGGGGGAGTCGTAGGTGTGAAGCGTTGAAAACACGGTATGGCCGGTGATGGCCGCGTTGATCGCGATATCCGCCGTCTCTTTGTCGCGTATCTCGCCTATCATAATCACGTCCGGGTCCTGGCGCAGAATCGAGCGGAGGCTTGTGGCGAACGTAAGCCCGGCCTTGTCGTTAACCTCGATCTGGGTGATGCCGGGAATTATCATCTCCACCGGGTTCTCAACGGTTGTGATGTTGATCTCGTCGTTCTGTATTTCTTTTATCGCGGTGTATAGCGTCGTCGTCTTGCCGCTCCCGGTCGGGCCGGTCAGCAGGACGACGCCGTGGGCGCTTTTCAGCAGACGCTCAAATTTTGACAGGTTGTCCGGCGTAAAGCCGATGGAATATTTGTTCAGCTCCATGTCGAGCGCGGTGGTAATGCGTATCACGACCTTCTCACCGAAGACGGTGGAGACGACGGATATACGCAGGTCGACGTCCTGGTTCGCCGTATGGTGCGTGATGCGCCCGTCCTGGGGCAGGCGGTGCTCGGCGATATTCATGCCGCAGATGTATTTGATGCGCGAGACGACCGAGGCGTGGAGCTCGATGCCGGTCTCGGTGTAAATCTGAAGGTGTCCGTAGATGCGGAACCGGATGCGCATCGTGTTCTCGAGCGGCTCGATATGGATGTCCGAGGCCTTCCGCGCCACCGCCTGCTCGAGCATGCTGTTGACGAAGCGTATGATGGGCTGGGCGGAGTCGTTGTCGTCCGCCACCTCGGCGGCGGTCACCTGCAGGGATTTCGCCACTGCGAAGGCCTGCGTCGTCGAGAAGATTTTGCGTATCGCCTGGTTTATCTTTTCCTTGTCGGCGATCACGCAGCTTATTTTCAGCTTCGTATAGATGCCGACGTTCTTGATTGTCTCGAGGTCGGTCGGGTCGTAAATCGCGATTGTGAGAACGCTGCCCTCTTTCTTTATCGGCACGAGGCTGCCCGTGACCATCATCGACTCTGGCATAATCTCCGACATGCCCGTGTCAATCGAGACTGTGTCGAGATCGACAAACGGGATGTCGAGAATTCTCGAGAGCGACTGCAACAGCGTGTTTTCGGTGATGTAGTTTTTTTCGGTTAAAATCTGGCCGAGCTTTTTTCCTGTTACCTTTTGCTCCGCGAGAGCGTCGGCGAGCTGGCTTTCTGTAATTTTTCCCAGCTCAATCAGAGCCTGGCCGAGTTTTACGTTTTTCAGCGCCATATCTTTTTCCCTTTCGGCTCAAAGTTAGATTAAAAAAGCGAGATATACCATTTGAAAAAGCCGCCGATCTGCGCGTTGAAATAGATCGCCGCCACCGCCCCGAAGCACAAAAACGGCGCGAACGGCAGGGAACGGCGCTTGTCTTTTGAGACAAACAGCAGCGGGACGGCTGCCAGCGCGCCGGTGAGTATCGATATCAAAAGCGCGTACGCCGTGCCGGGGAGTCCGCAGGCGAGCCCGAGCGCGCCGGCGAGCTTGACGTCTCCGAAGCCCATCGCCTCCGTTTTGAAAAGCAGCTTCCCCGCGCTGCCCATCAGCCAGATCGCCCCGCCGCCCAAAACGGCGCCGAGCAGGTAGAGGTAAAAGCGCTTATAATCGAATGCGGAAAAAAGCGCCGCGGAGACCGCCAGCGCGGCGACGAACTGGTCCGGCAGAATGCCGCTTGTAAGGTCCGCCGCCGAGAGCGCGACGCAGATAAACGTAAATAGCAGCGCGAAAAACGCTCTCCCGGTGGGGAAAACGATGCGCCCGAAATACCACGCCGCCGCCAGCACCGCGGCGAAGGCGATTATAGAGGGAACGGGCTTCAGCCGCTCCCCGGTCCGCTCGGGGACCGGCTCGCCGTAGTCCACAAACCACTTTTCGGGGAGCCTGTTGAAAATCAGCACGCCGCCCGCCGCGGCCGCGGCGGCGAAAAGCAGGAGAAGATAATCCATCTGTTTTTTACGCGTTGTTTGCGGCTTTTTCCGGGTAGTACATCACAAAGCTGGCCCTCGCCGAGAAGTCCGTCATCAGATCGCCCGTATCGACGGACAAAACGTGGAAATATGTGTCCGGCGAGTTCTCGTAAAATTCAAGGAAGCTCTGCAGCTGCTCATAGTTGCAGGAAAAGTTGATATCAAACGATAAAACGTTGATGCTCACGCCGGATGAGCTGTATATCTCGCCGGGGTCGTTAATGTCGATCGAGCTCGGCATCACGCCGGAGGCGAGAATCGAGTTCTGAATCTCGTAGATCAGGTTTTTTCCGCCCACCCGGAAGGCATCGGCCCTGAAATTGTCCGTCTCGGCCTTCAGCGCGTCCACCGCGGCGCGGATCTCCTCGGCCTTGCTTATGTAGGCGTCGTAGGTCTGCATCTCCAGCTTGAGCGCGTCGCACTTGGCCGACAGGTCGGCGACCTTTTCCTGGAGCGGGACGTATACAAGGGCGTAATAGACCGCCGCCAGAACCAGCAGCGCGAGAAAGATGAACAGGGGCAGGCGGTGTTTAATATCGCTCATAATCGATAAACCCTCTTTCTAAAGCTTTAGCCGTTGTTGTCCGCAGCGGTCGTCTGCGCCGGGGCAGGCTTGTCCGGCTCAAACGGCGTGAAATCGGCCATTGCCAGGCTCATATGCCCCGAGCAGGCGCCGTCCGCGTTGAACGAGCAGGAGAACGGGATCGCCGAGGTAAATAGCCCGGTGTTCTCCAGCGCGGTCTTCAGGTCGAGATAGCTCTGGAGGCTGTCCGTCGTGAAGTCGATCTCCAGCGCGCCGGTCTGGTTGTTCATGTTGATGTAGACGGCCTGCGCGTAGGTCTTAAATTGGTTATAGAGCGTGTCGATAATCTCCCCCGCGCGGGACGGGTTTTCCGTCGGTATTTTCTCAAACGCCGCCTCCAGCTGGGTCTTCAGGCTCTCAAGGCTCTGCCGGCCGGAGAGGAGGCTTTTGATCTCGGCGTACTGCCCGCCCTGGAGCTGCGCGGTCAGGTCGTTGTACTCGCTTTTCTGCATGTTGTAGTAGATAAACTGAATCGGGAAAATCGTCGCGGCGAGCAAAACGACTATGCAGGCCACCAGCGCGGTGGTCGCCGACCGGCGCTGCTTTTTGTAGTAGATGTATAAAAGGTTTTCGGTGGACTCTTTCTTGGGTCCGCGGGCGCCGAGAAGACGCGAAACCTTGCTGACGGAGGTTTTCCCCTCCGGCACTAATCCGGCGCTGTCGGCGGCGACTCTGTCGGTAAAGCCCGGCATCGCGGTGAAATCGCCGGAGATGATAAGCCCGCCTGCCTCGAGGCGCTCGCCGGAGAACGCGATGCGCAGCGTGCGGAAGATCTCGTCCAGCGTCACGTCCACGAGCACGTTCATTTTCCGCAACAGCTCCGGGTATTTCCCGTAGACGTCGGCGCCGGGGTTCAGGCCGGCCTTGCCGATGAAATCGGCGGCCTCACCGGCCGTCCCGCCGGTGGTGTCGGCGTATGTGTCGATGATGTCCTGGTAAATCGAGGTGAAGGACTGCTCGAAGACAATCTGCCCGCCCCTGCAGACGGAGACCAGGGAGGATGACTCGCCGAAGTCTATGTAGATGTCGGCCTCGCTGCCGGTTTTGACGGCGCGCTCCAGCACCAGGCGCGAAAACGCCGCGCCGGAGGATTCTATCGCGTAGACGTTTACGCCCGCCTTTTTCATCGCGCGGTATAGCCGCTTGACGTGCTCGCCCGCCGCGGCGTAGAGCACGCTCCTGTTCTGCCCGTCGGTGTGCACGTAGTCCCGCGCGGAGTAGGCGATGTAGTAGCCTGACGAGGCGGGCAGCGCTGACTCGGAGTAGAGCTCGGCGAGCCCCCGCATCTTCTCCGGCGGCGCGGGGTAGTGGGAAAAGGCGACGCTGTTGACCTGCTCGGAATCGAGGATCAGTGAGACCGGGTAGCGCTTTAGCCGCCTCTCCTTAAGCCTGTCCGCGAGAAAGCGCGCCGTCTGCTCCGGGGCGGCAAAGGCGCTGCCCTGCGCCGCCTTCGGCAGCGCGACGGTGTAGATCTCGCCCGGCGCGCCGGAAGCGGTGTCGCATAAGGTAAAGGAGAGCTTTTTCCCGGTCAGCTCAGCGGAAACGTATTTCATCGGCATTCCACCTTTTTATATATAGGTAAGGGGTCTGATTGAATAAAAGCCCGAGGCAAGCCTTCGGGCTTTTTTGTATGTAGTTTTTAAATATATTACTACTAGTTAACCTTCTCCTTAAGTTTCTCCGGTTCCTCCACCTACTTCTAATCTCCAGTATAAATATTAATGTTTTCTGATAATGCAGTAACATTTTCTACTATAGTTATTGTATTTGTTTCTTCATCATAAGCAAAAGCCATACCATCTTGTTCGCAAACTAAAATGTCTGTTGACATTCCTGATGTGGCTAATGCATCACCTATTTTGTTTTTAGTTTTATCATTTTCTATTTCATTTTGTGCTATTTGATATTTTATAGCTGTTTCAATGGCCTTTGCGTTTGCTTCATCTGCAGATTTGTGTGCTCTTGCGATAACTCCCGACACCGTGGGAATCGCGATGGCCGCGAGGATCAGCAGGACGGCGATCACTACGACCAGCTCGACGAGCGTAAAGCCCTTCTTGTTTGTCCTTTTCATAAGTAGACCCTTTCTCCTTTATAAATATAAAATTTTACACTTGCAATTATACTTGAGATACTATATAATGTCAATAGAAAATATTTATTTTCACGAGATTTTTATGTATAAGCGCAAAAAGGTGAAAAATCGGCAACGTTCGACATTATTCGACATTTGCGTTTCGCGCGCGATACGCGCGCGCTTTAGGAAAGGTGATTTTATGACGGTCAGATCCAGAAAGGGCGCCGCCCTCGGCTATGTCCTCGTCGTCGGCACGCTGCTGTTCCTCCTCGCCGCGGCCCTGCTGCCCATCGCCTCCGGCCTGACGGAGGCGACCGCCAACAGCGCGGACGGCAAAATCAGCTATATCGACGCTAAGTCCGCGATCGAATACGCCAAGGCTGTGATGGACCGCCAGATTGCGGCAGACAATAAGCTCCAGTCCTTTTACGTGACCGGCGCGCCGGCCGCCGACGGCACTATCGCGTTTGACTATGTGCTCGGCACGCCGTCCGCGACCGACAGCTATTACGCGCTCTGTACCGTCACCGAGGATACGGTCCGCATCGACGCCGCGACCTCGCGGCTTGACCGCCAGGGCTCGAGCCTTGACCTTTTATACGGCTATACCCCCGGCACGAAGACTGTCATGCAGACGATCCCCACCGGCTACGCTCAGATAGGCGAATATATCGGGGACGACCTGGTGCTTGAGCGGAGAAACAGCAGCTATACCTATAATCAATATTTCGACGGAAACGATTACGGTATCTTCGGTGTTGGCGCAGATTACAGAATCGTGACGTCACCGAGAGTATACAACCTGATGCCAATCGTATTTAAAAACACCGTGAACCTGAAAGGCGTTTACTATATGCTGATGGGCAAGAGCCTTTACTTTATGGGCGTGCCCGCGATAGCAGCCGACCACGCGTACCTTGAGCTGATGACGAATGTGATCTACCTCTCCGGCACAATCAACGCGACGGATTCCAAGCTGATGATTCAGGTGCCTGACGATTACTCTGAAGGAAATTCGGTGTATATCCTTTTCAACAACGTGACAATCGTGTCAAAGGTACCGGGAAAGGCGAGCCAGTCGATTGATTTAGACGGCGTTTACGAATATGTTTCTAAAAAAGGTTCGAACCGGAATAAGCTCGATCTGTTTAACATCAATTCGCTGCAAACAAATACCGACTTCAGGAAGCTGTCCGGCTCGGCGCTTAACGCGGCACTTAAAAAGTTTGACGGAAACATTCTCACGTCGACGGCCGAGCAGCGCGCCAACTGGATTACCGGAGAGGAAGCCGGCTGGATGACGAAGGGTAGGATTAACGGAGGCCAGAGCGACCAGACCGGAAAGTCGGTATTCATGTATATCACCGACACAGCCACGCTGAACAATTATGCTTCTCTGACATACACCGCGAAAACAATCCGCATCAGAACCTATATTTTAATGGACGGCACCAGTCATTATTACCTGAACATCGGGAAAAAATCAGGGGGTAGCTATTCAAAACAGACCGTGACCTTCAACACAAGCTACATCTGCTTTGAAAACTTTGATAATATCGACCGTATGGAAAAGGATTCGCAGCTGATTATTGCGGTCCCGCAGGGCAAAACCACGCTTGTAGAGTTTAATCAGGATACTCTGATACGCAAGCGAAACCCGAGCGGAAGCAATTACACTCTGATCGGGACAATCAGAAAGGGTATCTACGAGATAACCGAAACAATCGATCTTTTTGACGAGAGCCTCTATAACACCGGCTGGAAGTTCGCGCAATATACGGGAGAGGCCACAGTCCCGGTCACCGAGGAGACACTGACCCAGTTGGGCGAGGGAATTTATGCCCGGTAGGTTAAAAATGCGGAACTCAAAGAAAGGCGTGACGCTGGTCGAGGCGATTGTCGCCGCGGCTATTATGGTTATTATGGTCGCCGGGATAATCGCGATTATCGGCTTTGCCAACTCGCTGATAAGCAAGAACAAGGTTCAGGACGACGGCTTTGCGACGGCCGAGGGCATCGCCGACGCGGTGATGACCGCGATCTCCAACGGGAACACGGACCCGGATGACCTTGAGGCTTTGACCGGCGCGGAACATGTCCGAGACAATTCGGACTTCTCGTCAGACCCGAACGCAAAGGAATTTAAATTTATATACGGGACCGACGCCAAGGGCATAAGCGGCTATAAAATTTATGTCCGGGTTAACGACAGCGAGGGAAATCAGCTCGTGTATATCACCGCGTTCGCGGCGGTAAAAGGTGGGACGACGGCATGACGGCAAAGAAAAAGCGCGGCTTCACGCTGGCTGAGCTTGTCGTCACGGCAGCGATCACCGTGATTGTGATTGGCGCGGCCGCGACGATTATGATAACCGGCCTCAACATCTTCGGCAAATCGGCGCAGACCGCCCGGGAGCAGCGAGAGATAACGCTCGCCGAGACCGCGCTCAAGGAGAACATGGTCACCGCGACGAGCTACAATATCACCGATACCATTACTGTCCCGACATCGTCGGATGATACGGAAAATACGGATATCTACATCGCGTTTGAAGACGACACGCTGGTCATGTGGATAGGCAAGACCAAGGTGACCGCCACGGATATCACGGAAATAGACCTGACATTTGTCTTCAAATCGGGAGTCTGCACCGCGCAGTACACGATAAAGACGAAGGGCATTTCCCATACCGGCCTGATCGTGATGAACAACATCAAATCCGTCCCGGGCGGCGAGGAGAGATATACACTAGCGCCGGATAGCCCGAACGTCCTGCATATGGTGATTCCTAAGATTGATTCCGGAGCATAGATAGTACAAAAAACACCGGCTTAGCGCCGGTTTTTTTGTTATATGGCCGGTATATATGCGGAACTATTGATAATAACGCTTTTCTGTGCTAAAATATTAAGGTATTTTTAAAGACCGAATCGGGTCGGGGGTTATCTATATGCGTGACGGTTTTGTAAAGGTCGCGGCGGCGTCGCCGGAGATACGCGTAGCGGACTGCGAATTCAACGCAGCGTCCGTCTGCGGCGCGATAGAGGAGGCGGCGGAGCTGGGTGTAAAGCTTCTGGCGCTGCCGGAGCTCTGTGTGACAGGCTATTCATGCGGGGATCTTTTTTTCCAGAAGGCGCTTCTAACCGGCGCGTCGGGCGCGCTGAAAAAAATCTGCGCCGCGACGGAAAAGCATAGCCTGCTGGCTGTCGTCGGCGCGCCGGTCGTCCGCGGGACGAAGCTTTACAACTGCGCCGTTTTTATCTACAAAGGCGAAATCCTCGGCGTCGTGCCGAAGAGCCATCTCCCGAATTACAACGAGTTTTACGAGAAAAGGCAGTTTACCCCGGCCCCCGCGGAGAACGGTACGGTGGAGATCGAGGGCTTTGACAGGCCCGTGCCTTTCGGCGTGAAGCTGCTTTTCGCCTGTCGGGAGCTTCCGGGCCTGAAAATAGCCGCCGAAATCTGCGAGGACCTGTGGTCGGTTCTGCCGCCGTCGGTCTCGCACGCCGCGGCCGGCGCGAGCATAATTATTAATATCTCCGCCAGCAACGAGATTATCGGCAAGGCGGCCTACCGGCGCGACCTTGTGGCCGGCCAGTCCGGGCGGCTGGTCTGCGGATATGTCTACGCAGACGCCGGCGAGGACGAGTCGACCACCGACCTGGTCTTCGCCGCGCACAACTTAATCGCCGAAAACGGGGTAGTGCTCGCCGAGAGCCCGCGCTTTACGCGGGGCATCACGGTGAGCGAGATAGACGTTGAGCGCCTTTTGTCCGAGCGCAAGAAGATGACCACGTTTCCGGCCGCGGACGAGACGGGCTATACGGTTATCCCGTTCTCGATGCCGCTCTCCGAGACGGCGCTGACGCGCCCGTTTTCCCCGACCCCGTTCATCACGAAATCCGCCGGTGAGCGCGAGAAAAACTGTGAGGATATTCTGAAGATACAGTCCTTCGGGCTTAAAAAGCGCCTGGTCCACTCGGGGGCGAAAACGGCGGTTGTGGGCATATCGGGCGGGCTCGACTCGGCCCTCGCCCTGCTGGTTTCCGTCCGCGCGATGGATATGCAGGGGCGCCCGCGCACCGACATAGTCGCGGTGACGATGCCCTGCTTCGGCACAACGAAGCGCACGCGCACCAACGCCGAGACCCTCTGCAAAAATCTCGGGGTTACGTTTAAGAAAATTGATATCACAAAGGCCGTCAGGCGGCACTTTGCCGATATCGGGCACGACGAGGCCGTGCGCGACGTGACCTACGAGAACGCCCAGGCCCGGGAGCGCACCCAGGTCCTGATGGATATCGCGAACCAGACCAACGGCATCGTCGTCGGCACCGGCGACCTGTCCGAGCTCACGCTCGGCTGGGCGACCTACAACGGCGACCATATGTCGATGTACGGCGTGAACTGCTCGATACCGAAAACGCTCGTCCGGTATCTGATAGACTACGAGGCAAAGCGCATAGACGGCAAAATCGGCGAGACGCTGGCGGATATCCTGGCCACCCCGGTCAGCCCGGAGCTTCTGCCGCCGAAGGAGGGCGAGATCTGCCAGAAAACGGAGGACCTGGTCGGCCCCTACGAGCTGCACGATTTCTTCCTCTATTACGCGATCCGCTGGGCGTTCCCCCCGAAAAAGGTTTACCGCCTCGCGAGATACGCGTTCAACGGCATTTATGACGACGAAACGATTTTAAAATGGCTGAAAACCTTTTACAGGCGTTTTTTCGCCCAGCAGTTCAAACGCTCCTGTCTGCCGGACGGGCCGAAGGTCGGCACCGTCTCGCTCTCGCCGAGGGGGGACTGGCGCATGCCCTCCGACGCTTCCGGCGCGCTCTGGCTTCGGGAGCTTGAGGAGCTGTAAAGAGCGGTTCATTCATCAGCAACGAAACCATATAATTTAGAAAAAAGGAATGGTCATATAGATGTGCGGGATAGTTGGTTATCTCGGCGATGAAAAAGCCGCGCCGATCCTGTTCGATGGGCTTAAGAAACTTGTGTACAGGGGCTACGACTCGTCCGGTATCGCGGTGATTACGGATAATGGCATAAACATACAGAAGAAGAAGGGGCGGCTCTCCGCGCTGACCGAGCTCCTCGGCGACTGCAAGGAGCTTGACTCCTGCGTCGGCATAGGGCATACCCGCTGGGCGACGCACGGCAAGCCCAGCGACGAGAATTCGCACCCGCACAAGAGCGCCTCGGGCAGGTTCGCGGTTGTCCACAACGGGATTATCGAGAATTACACAAGGCTTAAGGAAAAGCTCGGGGCGGAAGGCGTGGAATTCCTGTCCGAGACGGATACGGAGGTCGTCGCGCACCTGCTCGACATACACTACCGCGGGGATTTTCTCGCGGCCGTAAGGGACACAGTCGCCGAGCTCTCCGGCTCGTACGCGATCGGCATCATCTGCCGGGATTTCCCCGACACGCTGATCGCCGTCCGCAAGGCGAGCCCGCTGATAGTCGGCCTCGGCGAGGGTGAGAACTTCATCGCCTCCGATATCCCGGCGTTTCTCTCCTATACGAGAAAGGTCTACCGCTTAAGCGACGGAGAGATAGTCGTGCTGAAAAAGGACCGGGTCGCGGTCTATACAAGCGATCTCAAGCCTGTGGCAAAGGAGCCGGAGACAATCGACTGGGATGTAAAGGCCGCCGAAAAGGACGGCTACCCCCACTTCATGATAAAGGAGATCAACGAGCAGCCCCGCGCGCTGCAGGATACGGTCTGCACCCGGATAGACGATGCGGGCAATATCCGCCTCGAGGGGCTGTCGCTCTCAAAGGAATACCTTGAAGGCCTGAAAAAAATCTACATTGTCGCCTGCGGCTCGGCGTACCATGTGGGCATCATCGGCAAATACGTGATCGAAAACGCTGTGAAAATCCCGGTGGACGTGGACCTCGCGTCGGAATTCCGCTACCGCTCGCCGCTTGTGGGCAGCGATACGCTGGTTGTCATCATCAGCCAGTCGGGCGAGACCGCGGACACCCTCGCGGCGCTCCGCGAGGCGAAGGAGCTCGGCGCGCGGGTGCTGTCGATCGTCAACGTCGTCGGTTCGTCGATCGCGAACGAGTCGGACGACGTGATCTACACCATCGCCGGCCCGGAGATTTCCGTGGCGACCACAAAGGCCTACTCCTGCCAGCTCTCGGTAATCTACATGATCGCGATCCATATGGCTTCCGTGCTGGGTACGATGAAAAAGGAGGCGGTTTCGGCGGCTGCCCTGGAGCTTAAAAAGCTGCCGGAGCTGGTGAAAAAATCGATCGGGGACAACGAGGACCGCGTGAAAAAGCTCGCGGAAAAATTCGTGTCGATCGACCACGCCTACTACATAGGCAGAAACCTCGATTACGCCGTAGCGCTGGAGGCCTCGCTGAAGTTAAAGGAGGTCAGCTACGTCCACTCGGAGGCGTACGCCGCCGGCGAGCTGAAGCACGGCACGATTTCGCTGATTGAGGAAGGAACTCTTGTGGTCGCGCTCTGCGGCTGCGAGAGGCTGCTTGAAAAGACAATCTCAAACATCAAGGAGGTCAAGGCCCGCGGCGCATACGTGGTCGCGGTAACCGCCTTCGACCGCGGCGACCTCCGCGAGTGCGCGGACGCGGTGATTATGGTGCCGAAAGCGAGCGAGATGGTGATGCCGTCGCTGCTCGTCGTCCCGATGCAGCTTCTGGGCTATTACATGTCCGTCGCGAAGGGCTGCGACGTCGACAAGCCGAGAAACCTTGCGAAATCCGTCACGGTGGAATAAAGCATAAAGCCCGCTCTCGGTTCCCGGAGCGGGCTTTTCTAGATTAAACTCAATCTTTCTTAAGCCTCTCGGCGTAAGCAATCAGCGCCTCGAGATTGATCCCGCTCTCCCACGGGCGGCACAGCGTGCCTCTGGGGGAGCCGTTTTCATAATACTCGACCCACGCGCCGGTATCGTCGGCGAGCGCGAGCACGTCGCGAAACAGCTTTTCAGCCCCCGGATGTCCGGACACCGCGAGGTTGTAGAGCAAAAGCCCGTAGTCGTACCCCACCGTGATATCTTCGCGGCCGGAGGGGAGCCTGCCGGAGCTTAGGTAATCCGCGGCGATCTCGCCGACGGTTTTCACCGCGACCTCGTTTCCCACGGCGTCCGCTCCTATGTAGGCCGGGACGAGGCTGACCGACTTGATCTCGTATTTTTCGTTGACCCGCGAAAGCCCGTCCTTTCCGTGACAGCGCGCGCATACATACCGGCCGTGCCCGTTGTTCTCATTCCAGCCGAAGCAGCCGCAGGCCTCGCAGACGCCGTGCCTGAAGCGGGGGGGCGGGGCGCGAAGCGCCCTCTCCGGGTTGTTTGCGATCAGCCGGCCGTTCACGATAAAATTTCCGGAAAATTTGTCTTCGGCGGCGCGCAGCGCCGCGGCGAGCTCGTTGAGCCGGGCCTGATCTGCAAGCCACCGCTCCGCGGCGTAATTTAAAAGCTGCTTTCCGCCGGTCAGGAACAAAAGCGTCGCCTCGGCCGACCCGTCGTTGATCGCGCTCCGGGGTAGGATGCCGCCCGCGATATAGGTCTCGTCCCCGTTGAACGGGAGCATTCCGCCCGCGAGCAGGCTCTTTTGCGCGTCGAAGGCCCAGAGAAGCATCGGGAAAAGCTCTTCCATAAACGCGTCGTCGCCCGTGCGCCGGTAATAGTCGAAGGCCTGGACGATAAGATAGCCCGTAATCTCACTCCGGTCGTTTTCGTGGATGTGGAAGACTCCGTCCGCGCCCGGGGCTTGGGCGTTGCTGATATGTCCGAATTTCTTCCAGACGGAGAGATAATAGGAGAGTATAGCCTTTGCCTCGCTGTGATATCCGAGCTTCAAAAGGCAGCGCGAGACGCCGTACTGGTCCCTGACGTAGGCGAGGTGGTAGTTGTACCCGGCGATGACCCCGCCCTCGGCGCTCTGCTGGCACTTAATCAGCACCGAGACGCTGTCGATCGCTGTAAGCAGCGCTTCGCGCCCGGCAAAATCCGGCAAAACGGAGGTGAAATCGGTCCTTTTCGAGGTAAAATCCGCCCAAAAGCTCCGGGTTTTTGCGAGCGCGGCCTGCAGATCGGAGGCAAACGCTTTTTCCGCGTTCAAAACGCACTCCGGGTAGTCAATGCCGCCGACAAATAAAATCGCGCTTTTCCCGGGCAGAAGCGTAATTTCTATTTTTCCCGCGTCCCGGCGGACCGAGACCGGCCCTTTGAGCAGAACCTGGGTGTTGATCTGCCTGGGATAGGGGTATGAGGCGAGGATGTAACGCCCGGGGTTCGTCCTGATAAGGAAAGCCCCGGAAGCGCCGGGAAAACGCGCCGTGTTTTCAATCGTCTCGTCCGCTTTGGAATCGAGCGTAAAGCGGACCGGAGAGGTCATATCCGCTGCGCGGACAAAGCAGGGGATGTCGGCAAAGCAAAAATCCACAGCCTCCCCGCGAATCCCGCCGTCCCCGCCGAGGCTGTATTTCCATATCGCCGTTCCCGGCTCCCTTTTTGCGGCGGTTTTTATGCCGCCTTCTACGGATAAGGACAGAACCGACGGTGCGGAGTAGGGCGGACCGAAGACCTGAACAATATCCGCGCCCCTGAGATATGCGAGTATCCCGCCGTTGCCGATGCAGTGAATTCCGCTGTGACCTGACATGTAAAACTGCTCCCCGTAAAAGATATTTTATCCTATTTTACCGCTTCCCGGAAAAAAATGATACAGAAAAATCCGTCCTCCCGGTTTTTCGCCGGGAGGGCGGAAGCGCGGGTGTTTTACAGTTCCGTTTTCCAGAGCCCGTGGAGGTTGCAGTAGCCGTATACCGCGACGGCTTTTTCGCCGCTAAGCGCGAATTCGGCTTTCGGCTCGTCGCCGGGCTTCAGCCATTTGCGCTGCGTGCCGGCGTCCGTCAGCAGCGATATCCACTGGATGTAGTGCTGCTCGGTCATCGGGTGCGGCGCGGAGCCGATCTCGGCCCTGACGGTATCGCCTTCTACTTTGACGACGGGGAGGTGCTTTTCGACGCTCGCTTCCACCGTGTTGGGCTTCAGCTCGGTCATCGGTTCGCCGCAGCAGACAACCGATACGCCGGACGGTGAAATCATTTCGATGAGGTTCCCGCAATGTTTGCAGATGAAGAACTTCAGGTCTTTCATAGATTATCCCTCCGTTTATTTTTTAAAAGACAACTTCTTGTCTTTTTTTTACCGATATGATATCCTATTACAAACGGATCTTCGTAACCGGGTCACGAAAATAATATTTAAAATGTGACCCGGTCACGGTAACAATGGGCGGCGCTGGGTATAATAGAGTTACAATTAAACAAAAGCAACGGAGCCCGTTTTAAAAACCCGCTCCCTGTCACGAAAGGACGGTCAAAACATGTCAGTTTTAACTATAACGAAGGACAATTTCAAAACGGAGGTTCTTGAATCCGACAAGCCCGTTCTGCTCGATTTCTGGGCGCCGTGGTGCGGTCCGTGCCGCATGGTTTCACCGGTTGTCGACGAGATCGCGGAGGAAACGACGGCCGCCAAAATCGGAAAGATAAACGTGGACGACGAACCGGAGCTGGCGGGCTCGTTCAATGTAATGAGTATACCTACGCTGGTCGTCATCAAAAACGGTAAAGTAGTCAATTCCGCAGTCGGCGTAAGGCCGAAGTCGGCGATACTTGAAATGCTGAATGTTTAAGCTGCGATAGGGCCGCGGGGTTTGGCTTTTAACGGGTCAAATCCCGCAAAATTTTATCCCGTCGCCAGTTTTCTGAGCTTTTTTCTGTCGGTAACGGTGATGCCCCCGCGGGAGAGCGAGACGATTCCCTCGGAAGCGAAGTAATTCAGCATCCGCGTGACGACTTCTCTCGCGCTCCCCATGTATTTGGCGACCTGCTCGTGCGTCATTTTAACCGTGTCGCCGCCGGTTTTCGAAAGCTCGTCGGTCAGGAACACGGCGAGCCTCCTGTCAAAGCTGGTAAAGAGGATCTGCTGCATAGCCCACATCACGTCCGAAAACCGAGCGGCCGTCATCTTGTATATAAAGCACTCTACATAGATATTGCGGCTTGCGATTTCGGAAAACGCCGAGGATGCGACGAGCAGAATCTCGCTCTCCTCCTCTGCGTCGATGAAAATATCGAAGGTGATGCTGCTTATCATGCATGACGCGGAGAGAACGCACACATCCCCGGGGAAAAGCCGGTAGAGCGTGATTTCCTTACCCTGATCGGAGAGCATATATGTACGGAGCATGCCGCTTTTTACGAGAATAACCCCGACGCAGTCGTTGCTGCCGCTGTGTACGTTCTGGCCTCTGCTGAATTTAACCACCGAAGTGTAGGACAGGATAGTCTCCCGCTCATCGTTTGAGAGCTTATCCCAGAACGGAAAGTAATCGGAAATGGTTTTTGCGTCCGCCCCCAAAAAGCTCACCTCGCTTATTATATTATAATAGATCCATTCAGTTGTCAAACAAAATACGAATACCGAAAGGATGTCTTTTCATGGAGAAACAAATTTCCGTCCCAGTCGCGAACGGAATAACCTGGGTTGGTGTACAGGATCCCGGACTTCGGCGCTTCGACGTAGTGATGAAGACGCAGTACGGTTCGAGCTACAATTCCTATATTGTCAAGGGGGAGAAAAAGACCGCGCTGATCGACACGGTGAAGGACGGCTTTTTCGCGGGCAGCCTTGAAAGGATCAAAAGCGTCGTGGATCCGGCGAAAATAGACGTGATCGTCATACAGCACACCGAACCGGACCATTCGGGCTCGATTTCCGAGCTTCTCAAAGCCGCGCCGAACGCTAAGATCTATTGCACCAGAGCGGCCGCCGCCAATCTCCCGCAAATCGCGAACGAGCCGGTCGCGTGCGAAATCGTAAAGGACGGAGAGGTGCTCGACCTCGGAGGACATACGCTGCGCTTTATCCTCGCGCCGAATCTCCACTGGCCGGACACGATGTTCACCTACGACGAGAAAGCCGCCGCTCTGTTCACCTGCGACGCCTTCGGGAGCCATTTTTCCGCGCCCGAAATCCTGATGAGCAAAATCGACTACGATATGGTCTCGCAGGCACGCTATTACTACGACTGCATTATGAGCCCGTTTGCGCCGTTTGTTCAAAAAGCCGTCGCGGCGGTAAAAAGCCTCAAAATCGACCTGATTCTTCCGTCCCACGGCCCGGTGCTCGACAAAGACCCAATGAAGGTCGTGGAGCTGTACCAGCAATGGGCCGGCGAGCGCGCGCACGGAACGGAAAAACGCGCGTTTATCGGCTATGTCAGCTGCTACGGGTATACCAAAGCCCTCGCCGACGCCCTCGGCGAAAGCCTAAAAAAGCGGGGATTTGTTGTGGTGTCCGAGGATATCAGCCTGATTGACCCCGCGGATTTCGCGGAGCGCGTATACCGCTCCGATGCGGTGGCGATTGGCAGCCCGACGGTGGTTGCGGATGCGCTGCCCCCGGTCTGGAATGCCCTTGCCCATGTTTTGGTTCCGCTGGTCAGGGGAAAAGCCGCCGCGGCGTTCGGCTCATACGGCTGGAGCGGCGAGGCGGTGGCCTCGGTAGAGCAGCGCCTGACAGCCCTCGGATTTAAAGTCGTGGGAACAATGAGGACAAAATTCCGCCCGGACGCGGCGGCGCTCGCGGAGGCCGCGGCGCTCGGCGACGCCCTCGCGGACAGCGTTAAGCGGTGAACCGTCGCGGTTTTAAGGGAGCGTCGACCTCAAGGGGTCTTATAAGCGGACAACCCTTTCGCTTTGGCGCTATATGATCCTAAACCAGGTTTTATAGACGCTTCCGCCCGCGCCGAGATGGTAAAAATCGCGGAGAACGGCGCCGCCTCCGAGCTTTAACACGATTCCTCCGTCGGGCGACCGATCCGGCAGGCTCACGAGGAGCTCGCTGCGGCTGAGGCTGTCGGGCATCGATTCGTTTTGGGCCAGGTCGCAGCCGTAGAGAACAGGGCCGACGAAGACGCTTTCCTGCCCCGCGCAGTCCAGATCGCCCTTTAAAAAGCGCGGCGTAAAGTCGAAGAGGATATCCAGCTCGGTCTCTCCCGGAGCTTTATCGAAACGGTAGTAGCTTCCGGCTTCCGGGCGGGGCTCCGCGCCGTAAAGCGAGATGCGCGTGTTTTCCGACCACGACGGTACCCGGAGGGCGATTTTTCTCGTGTTCTTTGACGAGAGCCTGATTTTGACCCGCGGGTCCGCCGGGTAATCCCCCGAAATATCGATCTCAAGACCGTCCGAGGTGACGGCATGAAGGCTTTCGTAAAGGTTGACAAACAGGGTATCGCCCTCGCGCGTCAGCGCCCAGGCGTATGCCGTGCCGATGCCTCTGGCCGCGTTTGCGGAGCAGCAGTTCAGATCCGGGGAGCCGGAGCGGCTCTGGAATACGATTGTGTGGTAGTTTGCCTCTTTTTTGCCCTCCATCGGCGTGTTGTAGGTGGACCACCGGCCGGTCGGCGAAAAAGAGCCCATAACAGCGTTATAGAGCGAGCGTTCAAGGTGGTCGGCGATTTTCGGGTCGCCTGTCAGGCCGAGAATGTCGCAGGCCAGCGCGTTGTAGGCGATTACGCAGCAGAGCTCGATCGGGCCGTTTTCGAACGGGTTGCCGATCGCCTGCTCGCGCGTCGAGAAGCCGCCGGTGTTGTGCACGTCGGTCTTCAGGATGCTGTAGAAAATCTGCTTCGCCGCGCGGAGATACTTTTCATCCCCGGTGCAGCGGTAAAGCGCGGCGATCCCCATCACCGCGTGCAGGCTCTCCCAGCGCGGCTTTGCGCAGGTATAGAACTCGCCGCCGGCGAGGGCGTGCTCGACATAGTCCCCGGCGTTTGAGGAACTCAAATCCTTTTCAATCTCAAGCGCGAAATCCAGGTATTTCTTATCGCCCGTCTCCTCGTACAAAAGCGAGAAGGCGTGAATCGGCGCGAGATTCATCTCTGTCCAGCCGATCTCGGAGAGCTTCTTTTTCCCGCGGTAGAACGTGCCGATAAACAGCTCCGCGGTCCTCAGAAGAGTCTCCCGCATCGCCGCGTCCCCTGTCTCCCGGGACCAGAGCAGGAGCCCGACCATCATGTGGTAATGCGACCAGGCGTCCCAGGTTTTGCCGGTTTCTTCGGGTTTCTGCGAGAATGCGCCGGTCAGGCGGCACTCCCGCGAATAACAGCCGGCGTACCCGTCGCTGTCCACGGTTTCTATCAGCTCGGCGATGAAGCGGCGGATGTAGGCGTAAAGCTCGGCGTCCCCGGTCAGCTTGTAAACATAGTACGCGCCGGTGATGTATTTTCCGGCGAATTCGCCGGACCAGGGCAGAAGCTCACGGTAGGGCTTTTTGTCCCGCTCGCGGAACATGTCAAGGATTGCCGGGTTCGTTTCCCGGAGACCGATCAGCCAGTTTTTGGAAACGTTTGACGCGAGCCTTCCGATCTCGCCGCGAAGCTTGAGCGTTTTATATGTTTCGGTTGTCATTTTTAACTCCTTCGGCTAAAGAGGTTTATTCCGTTAATTAACAAGACAGCATTACGAAATGCTGACCATGTAAAATGCATGGCATACATTTCGTAATGCTGCTTTAGTATTCCGTCCGGTCGAGGACGGTTTTTTTAAGCTCCGGGCTGAGCCGGTTGAAATACTCCGCGTAGCCCCCGATGCGCACGATGAGATTTTCGTGCTTTTCCGGGTGGGCGATCGCTTCCTCAATCTCGGCGCGGGATGTGCAGGTAATCTGAGCCTGCATCCCCCCGCGCGAGAAAAACACCGTAATCAGTTTTCTGAGGTTATCATCCAGAAAACGCTTTTGAAGCTTCAGGTTGAGAACCGGCGTGCCGGCGGCGAGGCCGAGCGGAAGCTTTGACACGCTGTTTAAGAGTGCGGTCGGCCCGCTTTTGTCCTTTCCCGCGATCGCGCCCACCGAGTCGGCCAGCGGATCTCCCGATTTCCTTCCGTCCGGAGTCGCAGGAACATCCCTGCCGGCATTCACATAGGTGACGAACTGGATCGAAGACGGCAGAAAACGTCCGCCGAGGTACGGGGTCTCGCTCTCAAGGGTTTCGAAAACCCTCGCTGCGAAGTCCGCCGCTAGCGGGTCGGCGCGGTCGTCGTCGTTGCCGAAGCTCGGGCATTTTGCGGCTTTTGCTCTGAAGACCGGCTCGTTCGCGTCGAGCGCGGACAGAAAATCCGGCGCAGCGTATTCCTTTCTGTCAAACACCAGCTCCCGGACCACCAGAAGAGAGTCGATTACGTTGACAAGCCCGGCAAAGTTGATGACGCTCCAGTAATACCTTGCCCCTCCAGCGTTGAAGTCGAGCCCGTTATCGACGCAGTCGTCAATCAGCAGCGTTCTTACCGGCTGGGGCAGGAACTCCGCGCGCCTGCGCCTGAAGTCGTTTAAAATGCGAAGAGTTTTCACCGTCTCGTTTTTTATCTCGAGGAGAAGCCCGTTATAAAAGCGGGTGAAATCCGTGCACGCGCCGAGGTTTTCGCGCAGATACGCCGAAAAAATCAGCGGAAGGTTGATGCCGGCGTCCAGCGAGCCAACGTTGGATATCCCGGCCAGCATTGTCTCCGTGCAGCCCCCGCCGTTGAATCGTTTAAGGTCGGCTTCCGGTATCGCGGGGAAATAGAAGGACATCGCTTTCTGGAATCCGTCCTCATTGTAGAGCGCGGGCTGGCCGCAGCCGGTTTTCAGCGCGTCTATCGCCGCGTCCCAGACCGCGTCCGGCATGTCCGGCGTCACGCGGAGCTCGAGACTCGGCCTGCGGAGCCCGTGGATCGCGTTAAGGCACTGGATAGTCAGCGGGTTGTAGTCCGGCCCGAGCGCGGAGGACCAGCCGTTGTTGTCGTCCACATTTTTGAAAAACTCACGGAAAAGCGGAGTAAAATCCCCGCCGCGGTAAAAATCAATCAGGTCCGCGTCAAGCCTTCCGGGGTTGTCGCAGCCGTCGATATAGTAGATGAAGTTCCGGCAGACAACCGCTTCGTAGAGGTCCCGCGCCGGCTCGAACGGCACCCGCGACAGCGCGGAGATCAGGGCTTCCGGCGCGCCGGCCTCGCGGAGCAGAGAAAGCGATCTATAACGGTAAATCTCAATGCCTGACAGCACCTCGAACAGCCCGTCCTTGAAATCGCCGTCCGGGAGCTTCGATACGCGCTTGGCGTAAGAGGAGAGTCCCTCGCGCTCGATCCTGCCGTAGTTCGGGATCGAGTGGGTATATCCCCAGCCGCCGACGGTGTGCGGCGTGCTCTCCGTGGATAAAAGCTCTTTTTCGGCGCGCAGAGTGGCCTCGCCTTCCGGAAATTTCTTTTTTAGAAGACCGAAATCGACGCCGAAGGTATAAGAGTACTCCGGGAAGACCGCATACCCCGCCCCCGGCTTTACGCCGCAGGGATAGAGCGCCCCACCCTGGTACGCGGGAAGTGGCGCGTCAGTCCAGTACTTTTTTATGGCGTTCGCGTGCCGGAAAAACCGGTTTTTTTCCGGAAACTCAAAAAAGCCCCCGGCATAGCTCTCGCCGCATTCGTAAAATCCTTCCGCCAGAGAGTTCATATCATCACGTATAATTAAAACCATCTCGAAAGGGGTGGTTTTAATTATTTCTCCTTTCTTCAAAATGTTATATGGCAGGAGTAGCTACCTGCGATATAATCAGTACAAGCACTGTGGATTTGTATCTAT
>JAPXRI010000030.1:0-35782 GCA_033813635.1 Bacillota bacterium | reverse complement strand
CCACCAAAATCGTTCCAACAATCTCCCGATGCGTCCTCTTCACTGGCGCTCTCCCAATGAAGCTATCGCTTCCTTCACTGTCCAATATGTTTGACAATCCTACAAAATCGGACTACCCCGGAGCAAACATATGTTTTTTTAAGCTCCTTGGTACCTCCGTTTTTTACGCTAAATAAAAATGGTGCCATCCGCAGCCGGATTGGCACCGTTTAAAATATGAAAAAAACTCATGCCCGTTATGCAGCCCGATCATCTCAGCCTGCAGACGCTTTGCGCAAGGAAGCCCCCGGGCGACCTGATTTTACCACATAAAACGTCGTCTTCGGTGAATTTCGCCAGCAAAATTTCTCCGTCTCCCCGCCTATCCCTGTCGTAGACCGCATAGATATAGCCGTCGTCGCCCTGGACCGCGTCCGGGTAGGACACGTTATCCCTTCCGTCCAACAGCAAAAAGTGAGCATATGTCTCCCCATCGTCCGTCGAGAGCATCGCGGTCAGGTTGTTTCTGCCGTGAAAGCGGTAATGGTTTATCAAAAGCACGTTTCCCGACCGAAGCCTTCGTATGAAAAATCTCGCGCCGGGTCCGTCGAGCCCGCTGTCTTTTCCCGGCGTCCAGGTCCTTCCGCCGTCGTATGAACGGCTTTCGCCTATCCCGTAAGAAGTCCGCACAAGCATTAAAAGCGAGCCGTCTCTTTTTTCAAGCACCATATGCTCGTCAAACTCCCGGTCTGGTACATCGGCCATGCCGAGCCTTTCAAACGTCGCGCCGGCGTCTGTGGAGCGCCATACAAAAGACCCCTTTGGCTCGGCTTTTGACCGCGAAAATCCCGCAGCGCATATCCCGCTGTTCCAGACCGCCACAGGGAAAAGCCACTCTCCCCCGGAGAGCACCGTCGGCTTATTAAGCATAACTTCCTCCGCGATCGCGCGGGGCGCGCTCCAGGAAAGAGGATCGGAGTCCGGGTTATCGCAGATGGCACAGTATACCGCCTGCTCCGGCGATGTGTTCCATATAAACCAAAGCCTGCCGCAGGGATCCGTCCACAAACAGGGATCGTAGCAGCGCTTGTCCTCCCCGTCGTAGGCGACAACCAGCGGTTCGCTCCAGGTTTTTCCCCCGTCGTCGCTCTTAATCACCGCAGCATAATTTCCCGGCTGCTCCGTCTCGCCCCCGCTGTAAAAGCTGACAAAAAGCCTTCCGTTCCGGCTGCGCTCTACCCCAGGAATGCCCTGCCACTTCCTTGTTTCTTTGTAAAAGCCGCGGAGCTCCCCGCCGTCCGTTATCAGTATACCGCAATCCCCCTTTTTTTATATTATAACGATTATAATCCGTTTCCGCAAGAATATATATAAAACAAAGCGGCAGTTTCCGCTTGGGCGGGTTTAAATCGGAGGGAGCTTAAGGTATGGCCACAATCAGAGTCAAAACTGATTATCCTACAATATCCGAGGCCGTCGCCGCGGCTTATCCGGGGGATATCATATGCGTGGAAAACGGCATTTACACCGAGTCTATCGTGACCACAAAGGACAATATCGGCATCGTCGGCGGCAGGCATACGGTGCTCAACGGCGGATTCTCACTCGACAGCGCCTTTACCTTCAACGGCACACACAGATTTCGCCTTGAATCGCTGATTATCCTGAACTACAAACAGAGCGGCGTAACGATAAACGGCGGTGTTGACAACATCGTCACGAGCGTAAGAATTTCAGACTGTCTGAAAAGCGGAATCGCGCTGCTCGGCGCGGGCAACAGCCTGATCAACTGCTCGGAGATATCCGGCGCGGGGGAATACGGCATTTACGCGCGCAATGCCGACGGGCTTCGCATCGAGAAAAACAGAATAACCTCCTGTTATCCCGGCGGGATATACTCCGAATCCGCCGGATTGACCCCGGTTTTAATAAGAAACAACGAACTATGCATGAATATCGGCGCAGGCCTAAACGCCTCGGGTCCGGGAACCGCCCTTGTCTGCAACATGGCCGACTCCAACCTCGGGAACGGTATAACGGTAGTAAACGGGGTCGAGTGCGCGGTCATCGAGAACACGTCCAGCGGGAACAGTAAAAACGGCATACTCATCGAAAGCGGGTCGGCATCCGTCATTAAAAACAGGGCGCTCTCCAACGAAAACGACGGCATCATTATTAATTCCGGCGTCAGCGTGCGCGACAACAACATCCACCGGAACAAAAACAACGGGCTCTCCGTTTACGGGACAAAAAACACGGTGGAGGGCAATCAGATTACGGAGAACGCGGTATACGATATCCTGCGCGCCCGCCCGGACAATTGTTTCGAGAGCAACAACTACAACACGAGCAATCCGAGGGACATTAATTCCTCCGGCCCCCATCTGTAAATACCGAAAACTTTTAGCACTTTTCGACATGGAGAAATGTATTTATGGCTATTTTAAGCGTAAAAGCTGAATATACCACCATTCAGGAGGCCGTGGACGCCGCCGTCCCCGGCGATACGGTGCTTGTCGAATCCGGGATCTACAGCGAAAACGTCATCATTTCAACCAACGCGCTCCGTATTGAGGGCGAATGCGGAGCCGTGCTTGACGGCGGCTTTGAGCTTGACTACGCGTTTTACGTCAACGGCGCCAGCAATGTGCAGATCTCGTCGTTTGAAATAAGAAATTATGTAAAAAACGGCATTGCCGTCAACGGCGGCTCCGGCGTAACGGTGTCGGACTGCAGCGTAACCGATTGCCTTGAAAGCGGCGTCTATGCCGAGAACTCCGAGCTGATTTCCGTCTCGAAAACGCTCTGTTCCGGCTGCGGCGACTACGGGCTGAGTTTCCGCTCGGTGGGCGGAAGCGTCAGCGAGTGCATCGAGGAGAGCTGCGGCGAGGGGGGTATGTTCTTTTTCTCATCCGGTGAAAACGAGGTTTCCGTGACCCTGAGCTCCGTAACCGACTGCCCCCAGGGCATCGAGGCTTACGGGACAAAGCTCGCGCTCGGCCTTTGCAAGCTGCACGGCTGCGCGCAAAACGGCGTTGTTTTGCAGGGTGGAAACGGTTCGTCGGTTGAAAAATGCACGCTCTGCGCGTGCCGGCGCACGGGGCTGAACCTTTCGGGCGCGGGTCACAGGGTTGCCGGCAACAGGGTTTACCAGAGCGCAACCGGCGTTATCGTCGGTTCGGAATGCGTTGTCAGCGCAAACGAGATAAAACAAAGCGCAGTTTTCGGGCTCGTGGTTTCCGGTACGGGAAACACGGTTGAAAACAATACCGTGGCCGTAAGCGGGCGAGCCGATATAGTCCGGTATTACGCCGGCAATGTCTTTAGAAACAACAGCTTCGAACGCTCCGTCCCGCCCTGCCTGGACGCCCCCTGCCCTCCGGCTTAGGGCCTGTAACCGCAGCTCTTCCCGCCGCGTAAAAAGGCGGGATTTATTTTACTTTTTTAAAATAAATTTAATTTGCAGTTTCGGTAAATCTGTGTTAGAATAAAAAACATGAAACAGGAGGGGTAAATTTGAAAAAAACACTTATATTACTCGCTTTGGCGGTTACCGCGGTGCTCGCGCTCGCGGGCTGTACGGTACAAATCGGCAAAATTGAAAGCGGCACCGCGGCTGGCGGAGATAATACCCAGACCGCCGCGCAGACGACGATATCCATCACTGCGGCTTTGACCACTGCCGAAGACGTCTCGGGCGAGATCCCGCGGGGCGTATGGTCCGGAGACGTCTACACCAATACATTCGCCGATTTAAGCTTTAGCCTGCCGAGCGGCTGGATGGTTTATACGGACGGACAGCTCGCCGAGCTGATGGGTGCCACGGCCAGCGAGATGCTGGGCGAGAACTTCTCGCCGGAGATTTTGGCGCTCACGACAATCTACGACATGATGGCCGTCAACAACTCCGGCGGTTCAAACGTCATGGTCATGTATGAAAACCTCGAAGCCGAGGGCGCGGAGGATTACACGCTTGCGCAGTACATCGACTCTCTTGTATACCAGCTTAGCACCTACGGATATTACACCGATTTCGGCGAGACCTTCGAGGCCGATCTCTGCGGAAACACCTATACGGTCCTCCCGCTCGAGGCCTCGAGCTATAATCTCCAGCAGTATTATTACATCCGCCGGAACGGAAATTATATGATCGCCGTGCTGATCTCCTCAGTCAACGACGACGCGTCGTTGATCGCCGCATATTTTAACTAAACGGCTTCGGCGTATTATGCCGATTTCAATGGTATAATGAAAAAATGCCGCCGGATTCAGAGTTCCGGCGGCGTATCTCTATTTTATAAACTGTATGTTGATGTCCCCGTTTACGGTTTCAGCCTTTAGGCTCTTTGAACCGTCTTCCTTGTCCGAAGGGAGGTTGTTTTTACCGTTCACGGTACCGCTTTCAATGCTGTAATCGCTCATCGAGCCGCAAACGCTTCCCGAAATATCCCCGTTGACGTTTTTCAGCGCAATCTCGGCCGAATCGACCCTTGAGAGCGCAATCTTCCCGTTGGTGGTCTTCGCCGTCAGCGCTTTCGCGCCGATATCGGTCAGCTTTACCCCGCCGTTTGTCGTGCTCGCTCCGAGCGACTGCGATACGGAAACCTCGACCCCTTCGATATCCCCATTAACCGTTTTCAGCTTAAGCGCCGTAAGGGACGCAAGGTTTTCCGCCGAGATCGAACCGTTCTGCGTGGAAAGCTCTATCGTCCCGTCATAGCCGGCGGGGACCTCAAGCCTTACGGTCTTTTCGCCGAAGTCGAAATTAAAGCCTATGTACTGGTACCATTTTTTACGCGTTCTGAACGTAAACGTCAGTTTTCCGTCAGCAGAGCTGATATCGTAGCCCTCCAGCTCGCTCTCGTAGTAGGTCACATGTATTGAACCGTCGGAAGAAGGCGCGAGTTTTATAGGGCGGTTGAGGTCCTCAATCGATATGAAGTAAAACTCGGCCGCGTCTGCCGTGAAGGTCTTCTCCTCATATGTCTGCTTTGTCCCAAGCCCCTCAAAACGCCAGCCGGCAAGCGCGAGCCCTGTGAACGCCAGCGCGATACCGATTACAAGCAGAGCCGCCGCCGCAAGGTAGGTGATTTTTGTACCCTTTTTCATCTATGCCGCCTCCTTTTTGATAAAAAGCGATTTTATCTTCTTAAGAACGACCGCGGTCAGCCCGACAACTTCCTTCGCCGCCAGCGTGACCGGCCGGAACGTAAAAATCGCCAGCGACGCGAGAATAAAGCCGCACCCGAGCAAAAACAGCCCCGCCGGCACATTTGACGCGAAGATCACCGGCGAGAACACGGCCGAAGCGAGTCCCGATACGGCGAACGCGAGCACCACCGCATAAAGCGAGATAAAGACCGACCAGACAACGGCGTAAAACGCAAACACAACCGCAAGCAGCGCTATTAAAACAGGGAACCAAACCGGGAATCCGAGCACGAGCAGCACTATCTCCAGTGCGCTCCAGCTAGATTTTTTCCTCGCCTTGATCAGCACCGGCAGGGGTGTGTCGTACATGATCTTTTCCGCGATTACGTCGACGCTGTCAAGCCCGGCCACGGCTTCCTCCTCCGTCATCCCGTCCTCGATCTTGTCGTCGATGATCTCGTTATAATATCCTACCGACTTTTCGATTTCGCCCTGCGGGAGGGTTTTCAGTCTCTCCCCGAGCGCGCGCAAAAACTCAGCTCTGTTCATTTCTGTTTTTCCTCCCTATGATAAATTTATAAACATCCATCACGCCGTGCCATTCCCCGAGAAACTCGTCTATTTTATTTCTGCCCGCCTGCGTAATCCTGTAGTATTTTCTCAGTCTCCCGTTGTGTTCGACGCTGTATTCCGTCAGGCAGCCGCTGATTTCCAGCCGCTTCAGGATCGGATACAGGGTCGACTCCGTAATTTCGACGCAGCCCGATACATCCTTCAGAATCTGATAGCCATAGGAGTCCTCGCCGTCCAATACGGAGAGAACCAGAACCTCCAGCATTCCCCTTTTAAGCTGAGCATCCACGTTAATGCCCCCTTTCGCATAATACTATACTACACATAGTATTCTATGTCAAGAGGTATTTAATCATTTTTTGATAAAAGCCTTTGAAATGCTTTCGCACTTCAAAGGCTTTCGCTATCGGACAGTTATCACAGAATGTATATCCAGTCTATCAACGTAAATCACCGCTTTGCCGTTTCTGTATTTGAACGGGAGCGGCTCGTGCGCGGGCTCGAGCATGACGGATTCGGGAGGTTTTTCGCATGACAGCTCCACCGTAAGATGGTATAGCGGCGGAATTTCGTCGAAGCTCCTGACTTTTTCGTTCGCGTGTTCCCCGGCGAGGTTCAGAAGATTTATGCATGTCTGACCGTTTTTCTCCATCAGCGCCACCTCTACCAGGTGCGAGCCGAACACCCGGACCTTCGGGTTCTCGTAGCTCTTCAGTATCTCTCCCCAGAAATCGCGCAGGGCCGAGGACCTTGAGTTTACATACGCAAGTCCGGCGTCGAACAGAACGCAGACAATTTTGCCCCTGCCGTAAGCTTTTTTAACCGCAAGCGGCAATTTTTTGCCGGGTTCGTTATCGTTTCCCTCGTATCCGTAGATTATCGCGTCTTTGTCTTTCGTCTTCGCAAAGAGCTCCTTTACCGGGGCGAAGCTTACGCAGCCATCGGCTCTTTCCGGGCCGGAGGGGATCTGGAGAAGCGTTTTTTCCTCCGCGGACGAGAGCGGCATGCCGAGCTCTCCGGCGAAAAGCTCCGCGGTTTTATGCCCGGAGAGGATCAGCGTGCCGCCGTTTTTCGCGTAATCGAGAAGCGCGGCCCTCAGATCCTCTTCAAGCACCTGGCAATTCGGTACGATCACAGCCCCAAAATCGCCCAGATTATCCCCGATATGGTGCGTCATCAGCACCTCCGCGGAGTACTGGTTGTCGAGCACGGCGAACAGCGTGCCCTTCAGGTCGTTCGTCGTCTCGCAGCCGTAGGCGGTGAACATGTTCTTCTTATTATGATAAAAAGCCTTCGTCGAGTGCACGATGCCGACCTGCGGGACCGGACGGGCCTTGTGGCAGAATGGCTCCCGCGCGCGGCAGAACTCGGCGAGCTTTGCCCACATCGGTATCGGCCACTCCTCGACGGTGCCGACGCACTGCCGGTTGTACACCTGGAAGCCGCCGCCGACCGAGATCACCACCGCGGCCTCCTGGCAGAGCTGCTCCAGGGTCTTGACGCAGTGGTAGCCGTTCTGGATATTGAAGCCCCAGGCCATCAGGTCCCACGGCTGGGGCTGATTAATCAGGCAATAGGACTCAAACCGGGCGGTGGTCACGCTGTCGGCGGGCGAGTAATCGCCGGAGATGAAATCCACCGGGAGCGTCACCTTTTCCGGTACAAACGAGGTGTACATCCAGTTCGAAGCTATCTGGAAATGCGGGGCCGCCTCGTGGACGGCGCCGATATAATGCTTCAGATAATTCCGGAAGCCCCCGCGGTTAAACTCGACGTAGTCGAGGTAGTTCTCCTCGTCCGGTTTTGGGGGCTCCTTGCCGTATTTCTCGCGGTACGCGGCTGCCGCGTATTCGCTGTAGTCGACCATAACCGCCCAGCATTCCCCGTCTACCCAGGCGCCGTCGAGGCCGTAGTTGTTGGCCATTTCGAGCAGCTGCGGGATCAGCAGGTTGTCGGCGTACGGTCCGAACACGGAAACTTTTTCCTTCGAGGGCTCGCCCTTGTCGTTCACCGCCGCCCATGAGGGGTTTTTCTCCAGCGCGAGATTGTCCCAGACGCCGGAGTGGTGGGCGTAGAGCGCGACGCCGTGCCGCGCGGTAATATCCCGCCACATGCGGAGGATATCGGAGTGGATGTCCTGCGCGGGGTTGCCGACCTTTGTCGGATAGCTTGTCGCGCCCGCGTGGCCCTTGGTGTCGCACTGGACATAGTCCGGCTTAACCTCGGTAATCAGCCTCTCGATGACGTCCGGCCGGCTGTTGTCGCCGATGCCGGTCTGATCTTTTCTGGCGTGAAAATCAAAATGCATGCCAAAAAAGCTCTCGCTTCTCTTTTTGCGCTCCATTTTTCTCCGTCCTTTCAATTAACCCTTAGGATATCCCGCCCCTCCGGGCGAGCTCCGCGATTTCCATTATGTTTTGGTATTCGTCCCTTAAAAACGGCTTTATAGCGCGGCAGTAAAGGTTTTTGCCCTCCTTGTCCCGCTCCCTCCGACAGCCGCCGCGGCAGAGGGGATAGACATCGCAGCAGACGCAGTCGGGGCTTATCTTTCGCCCGTCGCCGAGAAAAGCCGCGCAGGCGTCGGTCTTTTGCATCTCATCGAAGGAGTTATCCAGTATGTTTCCCAGCTTATAGCGCTCCTCAACGAAAAAATCGCAGGGGTAACAGCTCCCGTCGGACTCAAACACATACTGAATCGAGCATTCGCCCCGCATTGAACACAGCTCCGGGGGATAGCCCAGAAACATTCTTACAAGGTTGTCAAAATACCGTATCGAGACGTATCTCCCGTTTTTAATATCCCCGCGCCAGAGCGAGAACGCGGTTTTCAGAAATTTCAGGTACTCCGCGGGCGACGGCACAAAGCCCGCGCCGCGGCCGTTGTCGAGACAGATGATGAACTGGATGAATCTGTGCCCGCGGGAGCGGTAAAAAGCGTAGACCTTTTCCGCCTGCGCGCAGATCTGCTTTGTAAGCACGGTCAGGATATTGTACTCCGCGCCGGCCCTGTCCAACCGTTCCGCGGCGGCGGCAACCCGGTCGAAGGTGCCTGCGCCGAAGGCGTCCTTCCGGTTTTTATCATGTATTTCCCGCGTGCCGTCCAGGGAGAGGCCGACAAGGAATCTGTTCTTCGCCAAAAAGGCCGCGAACAGGTCGTCCACCAGCAGGCCGTTTGTCTGAATCGAATAGGACACCGGGAGATTGTTTTTGTTGTACTCGTTAACAAGCGAGATGAAGTTTTCAAAAAATTCCCACCCGGCGAGGGTCGGCTCGCCGCCCTGAAAGGCGAAGGCCACCGGACCTGAGGCGTAGTCAAAGCTCTTTTTCACCAGCTCCCGCGCGGTCTCCGCGCCCATTATACCCCGGCTGTGCCGCTCATCGTCGAAATAAAAACAGTAACCGCAGCGCATGTTGCAAATGCCGGACGCGGGTTTAATCAGCATCGAAAGCGGTCTCATGTCATTCTCCGCTCCTGTAATCGCAGTAAATTCAAACGGTTTTATAATTTCAGTTTCTCAGAATCTTCTCCATCGCTCTGCCCTTTGCCAGTTCGTCTACCAGCTTGTCAAGCCAACGGATTTTTTTCATCAGCGGATCCTCTATTTCCTCGACCCGGACGCCGCAGACGACTCCCGTAATTTTTTGGGCATTCGGGTTGATTTGCGGCGCCTTCGCAAAGAAGGTTTCAATATCGACCTCTTTATCAATCTGCTCCTGCAGGCTCTGGGCGTCATAGCCGGTCAGCCAGCGGATTACCGTGTCGACTTCCTCCTTGCTGCGGCCCTTCTTTTCCGCTTTTTGGACCAGCAGTGGATAGACCTTGGAAAAGGCGGTCGTAAATATTCTCGGTTTCAGAGTATTCACCCCTTTAATAAACGGTCTCGTTTTTTCGCCGCGGCTGTTTCCTCCCGCGTTTACGGAGCGAGGACGCGTCGCTTTGCGCGCTCGCCTCATACGTTCGAATAAAAAATCAGGCGTATTCAACCCTTCGAATTTTTCACCCTCCACCTCACGATATCGGCGATGAGTTCATAATCCACCGGCTTGCCAAGCGGAAGCTGAATCGCGCCCTTGGAAGTCTTATATCCCGCGAGCCGTTCCGAAAATTCGGACACGGCTCCGCTGCCCGGGTATAACCCGATGTGTTTTTCAAACGCCGCGAAGTGAATAAGGTTCTCACCCTGCCAAAATGTCGGCATCTGCCACGAAATTTTTTCTATGGCTTCCGGTGCTGCGGCGCGGATGGTTTCACGGATGCTTTGCAGCTGAGATCTTATATCTTCCGGTTGTGCGGAGATGTAGTCGTCAACGCTTCTTGCTTTTACGCCAAAGCGATTTTGCTGAGTATTTTCGGAATCATGACCGTATTGCGGACTTCTACGCATTAAAAACATACCCCTTTGATGCCGATTCCCGATAGTCAAAATGTCGCAATCAACCGCCGCCTGCAATAGCGGTTATCAGGCGGTCAACCGCCGGAAAAACCCAGCATTCCGCTTTTCGGGTTAAATCATCTTTTGACTGCTCTTTCCCGAATGGTAACCTTTATCACATCGCCCGGCTGCTTGCCGATTTTCGCGCGAATTTCTTTTGTTATCCCGATAATATGGCAGGGCGTCTGCATTCTTACCAGACTCCCCTGATAGGGTTCTCCGTCGAAGGTGGCGGTCACAGGCACCCTGCCTTTCCCGAACTCCGCCTTTACGTCAAACGGGATTTCAATATAAGCGCCGTCGATATCGGGCACTTTTTTGATCTCCGCCTCAAACTCATATAGCTTGGGATTAATGGTTATTCTCCTTTCGGTGTAACGCAAACTTTAAAACGCCGCGTTCGAATTGTCTACGTCTTTTCCTTTGAATTTTGCACCGATTTCAGGGCGATTAAACCGATCAGCATAACGGCCGGAAAGATTATCGCCGCCAGCAGCCCTATGTTTAAACTGCTGCCGTCCGCAATGATACCGGTGAGCTGCGGTCCCACCGAACAACCCAGGTCGCCGCCCAGCGCCAGAATCGCAAACATGGCGACCCCGCCCGAAGGGTACCCCGCCGCGGTCATGCTGAGCATTCCGGGCCACATCAAGCTCACCCCGAGCCCGCAGAGGGCGCAGCCCAGCAGCGATATTGCCGGTATCGGCACAATCGCCGCAATAATATACGACGCCATGCATAGAACAGAGCAGCCAACCAACGTCTTATGAATATTGATGTTCTTGCCCTTTATTCCGTACCATGTGCGGGCAATTCCCATCATTACGGCAAACAGACAGGGTCCCAATAAGTCTCCGAGGGTTTTTGAGATACCCAGCCCCCTCTCGGCGAAAAGCGAGGCCCATTGAGCCATGGCCTGCTCGCCGGCGCCGGAGCAAACCATTAAAAGCAGCGCAATCAGAAAGATCTTGGATCTAAACAGCGTTTTTAGCGGCGTCCTTTCGTTCTCCTCTGCAATGGGCATCAGCGGCACTTTCGTGAATTTAAAAAGAGTGTACAGCGGCAGCAGCGACCACACAAGCGGGAGGACAAACCATAAATCCCTGCCTACCAGGAGCAGCGCAAGCGTGGACAGGAGAATAACCAGAACCTGTCCCCAGCTGTAAAACGAGTGCAGCAGGCTCATCGACGACGCTTTCGCATCGCTCGGCAGGCTCTCCACAATCGGGCTGACGAGCACTTCAATAAGGCCGCCGCCTATAGAATAAAATATGCTCGCTATTATAAGTCCCACGAACGGCGACGGCAATATTCTGGGCAAGAAAGCCAGAACGATCATGCCGACGGTCGCAAACGCGTGCGCCGCCACGGCCGATACCCGGTGACCGATTTTGTCGACAAATTTGGCGGCAAGCGCGTCCACGATAAGCTGCGTAACAAAGACAAGCATGACCAGGCTTCCGAGCATTGTATAGGATAGTCCGAATTTGTCCTGAAAGACTACGAAAAGAATCGGGGGAAGGTTTACGATAAGCGCCTGGGAGATATAGCCTAAATAACAGGCATGAAGAGTACTCTTGTAATTGCTCATATTCGGGTTCCTTAGATATAAGTATTTTTTCCGCCGCCCGGAAAGACGCCGCGGGACCGCCGAAGCGTGCCGGTGGTTATTGCCGGCATTGTCCGCGCGAAAATATCCCGCTGCGTATTATATCATTTCCGCTGCGTATTATATCATTTATCCGCGGTGCGAGACAAGCGGCATTAATTAAAAACGCAAAAGGAAACGCCCCCGCCGGCAAATAACGAAGGATGCTTAAGCAAACGCGGCGGGCGTAAAGCCTTTGCAAAGGGTCAGATGGAATTTATGGGTGCTGTTTTAAAAGGGCTTCAACCTGCTTCTTTGCGTTTTTATCCAATATTTCTCCCGACAGCGCATTTTGGATATAGCCCTCTATTTCTTCGGATTTCAGTTCTTTTCTGATCACCGACAAAACGCTCAGGATATCGCAGAGTATTAATTTTTGCATCGTGTCTTTTACTCCGGTAAGGTCATGGGAAATAAGCGCGGAGGCTATTTTCTCGCGAATGCCCGGTTTATATGACGCGATTTCGCCCAGCGACGAAATGCATTGGCGCACGGTTATCGGTTTTTCATCGTTCAACAGCTGCAGACATGGGTCAATCGTATCCTCTATTCTGTTCTCCGCATCCCACCGGGTATTCGCTGCTATCAGCATCACCCCGATGCTTCTCTGATATGAATTATCGCTTTTCAGCTTGCTTTTAAAAGTATCCCAATAGGGGTAGACATCATCAGCGAATAGCGATCTGTTTTGTAAAAGGAGAAACGCCCGATACCGGACGTCGTTGTCTTTTAGGGACAGCCATTCGACAAGCGCCGGGATGTCGTTTTTGCTCAATTTCTCTGACACTTCCCGCAAGTTGCACTTGCTTATTGCCGCTATGCTCTCAACGGTAATCATAATCCTCCTATGACTTAAGCTCCGCAATCAGCTTTTGAATCCGGTTCGTTCTGGTTTCTTCCCTCTTTGCAAGCTCGATTTTGTTGATTTGCTCGCGCTTTAAGTAATCCGGCTGTCTCATAAAAGCCTCCAAAACGCCGCTGTCTTCGAGAATCGTTTCGAGATAGGCCGGAACCGTAAAAATCCGCGGCCGATCGTCTTTCTCAAGGGTAACGTGTACGTACTCGCCCAACTCTTTGCCCACTGCCCGGCGGATAAATTCATTGTAGACAAGATAATGCCCGTTTCGCGAGCTTAACAGCATATGGTCAAATGGATGCCCGTCCACCGTGATTTTTACCGGGACTTTCCCCTTTGTATCGAAGCATTCCTCGGCGGACCCGGGAAAATAAAACACGCTCCACTGGATTTTACCCTCGAGGCGCTTGATCTCCGCGTCAAATTCGTACCTCATTATTTCAGCTCCCTGCGCATAACCAAATGCCCGTCCCTTTCCGACACTTTGGAAAAGCCGGCCTTCTGATAAAGGCGGACCGGTCCGGACCAATCCCATTCATACCGTTCGTCGCGCGCAATGGGAAATCCTTCGACGGCGAGATAGCCCTCGGCCTTTGCGTCGTCGATAACCCGCTGTAAAAGCGCGGTGGCGACGCCTTTTCCGCGGTATTCGGGGGAAATCTCAAAACACACCACGGCCTTTTCACGCTTTTCGGTAGGCGCGTAAAAATGCGTACCGACGCAGGATTCTTCGGGGTAGCTCGCTTTATCGTTGGCGTTGCACCAGCCGATGGATAAACCGTCATCATACGCCAAATATCCTCTCAGAATACCTGTTTCTATCTGCCGCTCGGCGACTCTCCTCGCCGCGAGCCCCATGTCGGCTTCGTCCACATTGTCGAACGCCGCGCTCGCCTGCTCCTTTGTCATCTGATACATCTGGCAATAGCACCTGTAGGGGGAATCGTCCGTGAACGCCCGATTCTCGAAGAAATCAAAGTAATCCGCGGCAAGCTCCGGCATGAGGGGTTTGATTTCAAGCTTCAAGATTATCCCGCTCCTTCTATCCACAATTTCGCGAATGATAAGAAACCTGTTTATCCCGTGCTATGAATTGGAAATGGACTCGAAAACTTTATGTATGGATAGGATTTTTCCCCGCTGAAAATACTGCTGCTTCCACGCCCTGTTTTGTCAGTACCGGTATTCCTTCGCGGCTCTGACCATCGCGAGGACGGCTTCCGGCTTTGCATCTCTCGGGATATCGTCTCCCGAGCCGAGGATAAAGCCGCCGCCCGGGGCTCCCTCTTCCAAAACCTCTTTCGAGAGGGCGTACACCTTTTCGGCGCTGTCTAGAAACGCCAGCGTATCGACGCCGCCCTTAAGGGCTACTCTGCTTCCGACGCGCTTTTTCGCATCCGCCACGGAGACGCCGCCCAGCGGGTCAAGCGGCTCAATGCCGTCCGTTCCGGTGTCTGCCATCAGCTCGAAAAGCGGGACGGCGTTGCCGCAGACATGGATATAGCACTGCAGCCCGAGCGCGTGTACGGCCTCCACAAAGCGCCGGTACCGCGGAACGCAGAAAGTTTTGAACTGCTCCGGGGATATCACGCTTGCCGAGCTCCATGCGTCGCCGAAATAGATGCCGTCGACGCCGGCCTCCTTAAAGGCCTTGAGCTGCTCGATCAGATTGTCCGTCACCCTGTCCATCACGGCGCAGACAAGCTCCGGCTCGTCGTACAGGGCGAAAAGCGCGGCCTCGCTCCCCATATAGGCCACAAGGGAGTTCATCGTCTGTCCGGCGCATGTCCCGGCGAGGTACGCCCCGTCCCCGACGAGCTTCCGGACGCGTCTGATGCCGTCCGTCATGCCGAGGTCCAGATAGCGCTGATACGGCGTTATCCCGATCTTTTCCACGTCGGCGAGGGTCTTCATAAGCGGCTCGCGTTTGCCGATAGGGATCGGGTCGTCGTCTTCCCTCAGATACGCAATGGGCTTGCCGTTTCCGTCGAGCAGGACGGGTCTGCCGTCCCGCGTCCCGGAAGCGGCGGTTCTTGCTCCCCTCGGACCGGAGAGGCCGAGCTCGAAGCCGTCGAAGCCGTAAAAATCCTGGGCGGCGAGAAGCGCTTCGAATTTCAGCTCCGAATCGAGGTAAAAATCCCTGATCGGGCGGCGCAGAATCCGCGAGGCGTGCACGGGCGTAATCACAGGAAAAACCGGCACCCTGTCCGGAAGCCTTTTGTCAAACACCGTCCTCACGCGTTCCCTCGCCGTCATCTGTTCGCCCATAAGCCGCTCCTCTCGTCTACATCCCGACCCTGAGGTCTTTTCTCATCAGACAGTCGTCTTTAAAACCTTTTTATCTCCGAAAAACCGTTTTTCAGCAAACAGGGCGTAGGGCCCGTGGTAGCTGTCGAACGCGTCTCCTTCAAAAAAGGGATACCCCTCCGCAAGGTCGTACCCCTCCGCCGCCGCGTCGGCCAGAGTCCGCTCCAGAAGAGACGACGCGATCCCCCGCCCGCGCATCTCCGGCGCGATCAGAATGCAGACGAAAGCCTTGATCTTTTTATCACGCTCCTCGCCGTCCCACAGCTCCGACCGGGCGGTGAGACGGCAGAACACGGATTTGTCGTTCGCGTTCAGCCAGCCCACAACTTTTCCGTCCAGATACGCAAGATACCCCTGCTGCCTGCCGGCTCGGATATAATCGGCCGCCAGGTCACGGTTGGCTTTCGCCTGGCCGTCAAACGGGGATTCGCAGTGGAAAAACATGCAATAGCACCCGGACCAGTCCGCGTGGTCCGCAAAGGCCGTATTGTCGAAAAAATCGAGGTAGTCGCCGAGAATCCCTGACGTGAGTCTTGCTATTTCGGCCCGGTCGGTTTGCCGTTCATTTAAAAGCCGTCCTCCCATCAGTGTGAATAGTCGATGATCGTTACCTTGTCACCGAGCCTTTCTCGCAGCGAGGCGAGCATTTCGCTCAGGTTCGGACACGCGGTTCCGGACGGATTTCTCCTGGTGACGCAGGTGGTCAGTACAATCGTATCGGCGCCCTTTCTCACCATCTTCGCGGCCCTTGCCGCCGCTTTTTTGCCCGGACATCCGCCGCAGCTCGTAAATCCTACAATCACTATCTCGTCTTTTACCCCTTTGAACGCGGACTTTTTTTCTCTGATTACCTTGAAATCCATTGTTCCGGAGCACTTATCCTCCGTTTTCATGCATCTGATTATACCGACTCTCATATTGCCTTTTAATTGCACTCGGCGTTCAGCGGACCGGCAAGCTCTTTAAGGTAGAACAGCCTTCCCGGCAGTGTCGGGACAAACGAGGACGGGACCCAGATATCCGGGCCGTAATTCAGCGTCATCATAAACGACATGCCCTGCCACTGCATCCCGCGGGAGAGCGCGCCGTCGCAGCCGCCTATCATGCGGTCGGACTTCAGAAAAAGTCCCGGACCGATGGTGTTCGCCCTGCACGGCACCAGCGTCGTGCGGCTCTTAAACGAGGTGATCGCGTTCTGCTCTATCGTGAGCGGGTGCAACAGCGCGGCGCGCCTGTGGGTCTGCGCGGCCCAGTCCTCAAACATCCGGAATTCCGCGGCGAAGTGCGGCTCCCAGAACGCTATATGGCACATTCTGCCTATGCCGTATACCGTCACAAGCCTGCCGCCGCGGGCGCGGATCGCGTCGATTTTTTCCTTATACGCGGGTAGATTGTCGTGCGTCGCGAAATTCCGCTGAGCTTTCGGAATCGTGAGCTCTCCGAGCGGGCCGTAGAACGCCTGCTCCATCGAGAACTGAAACGACGCGGGGTCGTCCGGCGAGAGGGTGTAACCTTCCGAATCGCTCCACTCGTCCATGTTGAAGCCGGTTACATGGTCGCACTTCACGCCCCAGGCTTTAAGGAAGTATACGGCCCAGCGGTACATCCCCATCGGACCCACCGGCATGATCAGCGCCAGCTCCTTCCCGGCGTCGCGGCAGGTTTTGATCTCAAGGGCGATCTCGTGGCCGAGCATCACGTTGAAATCTTCGACGCTGTCGCATGATACCGGCTCGAAGGCCGCGTTCCACCACGGCTTGCGCGCGGTCGCTCTATCCGGCGCAAGCGCACAGCAGGCCTCTATCTTTTCAAAGTCCCAGCCCTTAGGATAAATATTTTCAAGGAGCGAGCCTTTAAGCGTATCGATAAAATTCATTTTTTACTTTCCTTTCCTAAACGGATTACGGCAAAAGCCTTGCCGCCGGTATTCTCGGCCAGGTGTCGCAGCGGCGGAAGCCCTCGGCGAACGCCGCGCCGCACTGCAGGCCGCGGAATTTTGAACAGGTCTTCACAAAATCGATAAAATCAATTTTGTCATGCTCGAGCATCCATTTGATCTGGCTCTCGTGGCAGGCGAGCGCGGAGAGCTTTTTTTCGATCTCGGCGCTAACGTCCACGTATTCCGTGGGGAGAAAATTTACGCCGGCGAGGGTGTCCATATAGTATATCGGGCAGACCTTTCCGTACGCCGGCGATTCCCTCAGATAGTGCGGAACCGAGGAGGAAAACGAGGCGTTGAACACCAGCCTGCCGGTCTGCACGTGGTCCCGCATATAATCCTCCGGTGAATGGGTGATGATTACGTCGGGGCGGACATAGCGGATCAAGCCAGTCATTTTCAGTACGGTGTCCTCGTTGAATTCGGAAACCGCCAAATCGTCAACATCGAGATCGATTACCTCTTTTACACCGAGCAGTTCCCCCGCGCGCTCCGCTTCCCTGTGGCGGATTTCGCGCAGCTCGTCCTTCTCGATTACAGCATGGCCGTAGCAGCCGTTTGCGACATGGGCGGAAAACACCTCGTGCCCGGCGGAGGCGTATTTCGCAAGCGTGCCGCCGCAGCCGATCTCAAGATCGTCCGGGTGGCAGCCCACGGCGAGAATTCTCATCCGTATCATCTCCAAAAGATTGGTTTGTCGAAACCATTATAACATAACTGAAAAGTAATTAAAACCTCGGCTAATTTTATTTTTCTCTTATATTATTGTCATGACGCCGAATCCTGTGGTATACTCTATTATGCTCCCTTTAGTTTTTTGATAAAAGGACGGTATGCCTATGCTTTTGGTTCTTGACCTGAAAAGCTCCGAGCCCGCGGCGCTGCTGGCTTTCGACGAGCTGAAAAAATACGTCTCACTGATGGATAAAAAATGCCGGTTTGCCTACGGCAAGGACGGGATAACCCTTTCCGTAGACCCCGCTCTGCTGGCCGAAAAGGGGCTTACTCTGGCCGACCCCGAGCTCGACGACGCGGTGTATATCGACGTCTCCGAAGGCCGCGGCAGGATTTGCGGTTCCAACGCGCGGTCGCTGCTTATCGCTGTGTACCGGTTTCTCTCCCTCAACGGCGTATGCTTTGTCAAGCCCGGCAAGAACGGCGAGATCATCCCCAAAAAGGAGGCCGCGGCTCTCAGCGCGCATTACGCGCACGCGGCCTCGTACCGCCACCGCGGCATCTGCATCGAAGGGGCGAATTCGATAGAAAACGTCCTCGATATCATCGAATGGCTGCCCAAGGTGGGGATGAACACGTACTTCGTGCAGTTTATGACGCCGTTCATCTTCTTTGAGCGCTATTACGGGCACGCGTGGAACACCTCAAAAAAGCCGGAGAGGCTTACCCGTACAATCATGAAGGGCTTTACGGATAAAATCATCGCCTGTGCGAAAGCCCGCGGGCTTGTCTACCACGCGGTCGGACACGGCTGGACCTGCGAGCCTCTCGGAATTCCGGGGACCGGCTGGTTTAAAAACACCGCTGAAATTCCGTAGGACGCCATGAACCGTTTTGCCCTTGTCAACGGGAAGCGGGAGCTCTGGGGCGGAATCTCTCTGAACACCAATCTCTGCTATTCCAACGCCGAAACAAGGGACATCATAACCGACGCCATCGTCCGGTACGCCGAGGGGAACCCGGACGTGGACGTCATTCACTTCTGGCTGGCCGACGGCTCGAACAACCAGTGTGAGTGCGAAAGCTGCGCCGGGACGCGCCCGTCGGATTTCTATGTAAAAATGCTTAACTCGCTGGACGAAAAGCTGACCGCGAAGGGCCTGAAAACCCGGATCGTGTTTCTTATCTATGTCGACCTTCTGTGGAAGCCGGTCAGCGAGAGGCTGAAAAACGGGGACCGCTTCATTTTGATGTTCGCTCCGATCTCGAGGCGCTACTCCCAGACGCTGCGAACCGGAGAAAACGGCAAAACGACCGAGTTTAAGCTGAACAAACTGAGCTTCCCGAAGAACGTGGACGACTCGGTAGCCTATTTAAAAGAGTGGCAGGAGGTGCTGCCGCCGTGTGACAGCTTTTTGTTTGACTACCATTTTATGTGGGATTACATAAAGGAACCCGGCGGATACCTGCACGCGCAAACGCTTTTCGAGGACATGAAAAACCTCGACAAGCTCGGGCTTAACGGCATGGTTAGCTGCCAGAACCAGCGTGTCTTCCACCCCACCGGGCTGGGCATGCGGGCGATGGCCGAAGCGCTCTGGGATAAGTCCCAGAGCTTCGAGGCCGTCTGCGAGAGGTTCTATAGCGAGGCTTTCGGAAAATACTCCGACGAAGTCGCGGACTATCTAAAAAAGCTCTCCCTGACTTATCCCACGAACGCCGTCCGCCATGACGAGGAGATATTCTCGGAGGAAACCGCCCGGAAATTCGACGAGGCGTCGCTGCTTTGCTCTGCTTTCCGCGAACGGCTCAAGGAGCTTTCGCAGCTCACGAAAAACGACGGCAGCTGTGTCAAGCAGAATTACAGCGTGCTTTTAATGCACAACTACCTGACCGAACAAAACGCTAAGCTCTATTCGGCCTTCTCCCGCGGAGACTCCAAGAGGACAAAAAAGGAATTCGCCGCGCTCACCAAGCTTGCCAACCGGTTTGAGGACAAAATGCAGACGGAGTTTGATATGGAGCTCTATCTGCAGACCGTCTGCAACAATACCGGCGGAAGCAGGCATGATGATCAGCCGGTGCTTGAGGATTAAGCGAAAACCGTAAAACCGCGGGCCATGTAAAGCATCGATGCTTTACATGGCCCGTTTTATCTTGTTTTTCAAATGTTCAGCGCGGATTTAATCACCCATCCGACCTCTCCGGACATGTTTTTCATAAAAGCGTACCGGCCGCCGTCTTCGTCCAGCAGATACAGCCTTTCGCCGCTTTTCACGCCGAGGATACGGGAGCAGGTGTTTTTACGTATCCGGTATTCCCCGTTTTGAACGGCGAGATGCTCGTTTTTCACCGGGCCGGTCTCCATCGTGACCGTATTTTCACAGAGCGTAAAGTCCTCACCCCGCTTAAGACACCTGACCTTGAAATCCGGCCAGCTGTCCTTGAAGCAGCCGTTGCTGCTTTGCGGCGCAAAATCCGCTTTTGCGGAAATAACCGGGCTCTCGTCGGCGAATATGTTTTCAAAACGTATACCGTTTTCGTCCCGCTCGATTTTCAGCGCGTTGATCTGCGAGAAGCTTTTTACGCAGTTTCCTCCGTCGATGCCGATCACCCTGCGGTCGGCAAAGATTACCGGGTTGTTCGTGTTTTTTGACTCCGGAACGTTCCAGACGGGCGTATGGCCAACGACCACCCATTTGCCGGTCGCATTTTTGCCGTTCGCCAGGAACCCGTCGTTTTTAACCATCGCCTGCTCGGACGCGTCGGACAGCAGCCCGTTTTGGGAAAGCCCGGCGTGGACGAAGATATAATCCTCGGTTTCCAGCGCGAGCGGGAGATTTTTCAGGTATTCGATCTCAGCGCGGTATTTTTCGGAGAGCAGCGCCCTGATTTGATAATAGCTTTCATAGGTTACCGGGCCCAGTCCGGACTCCTTCGCCCATTCGCAGAACAGGTTGTTCTTATGGTCGGAAAAATGGGGGATGATATCTTCCGCGACGCCGCGGACCATGTACCAGTCGACAAGGCGTTCTAAATTTCCCTTAATCACATACACGTTTTCCCGCTCCGACATGCGCATAATCTGCCGGACCGTGTCCGCGCTGCGCGCGCCGCGGTTTATGTAGTCGCCGTCGAAAACGAGGACGTCGCCCTCCGACAGTTCTATCTTTTCAAGCAGGGCGTTAAGCAGGTCAAGGTTTCCGTGGATGTCGCTGATTGCGTATATCCGGTACTTTTCTCCGAGGCTCCGGAAAAGTGTCTTTTGCATGGTATACTCCAGGGAAAGGAAAAGCGCCTAAGGCGCGTAAGCTCTGCCGCAGGCGCTTTTCCGGATTTATTTTCAGGCCGATTATTCGACGCCCATTGCCTTGAGGTTTTTATAGCTGATTTCGAGACTTGTAAAGGGGTCAACTTCACAGACATCCTGCTCGACGATATACCATTTGATATTGTTTCTCTCGCAGGCTTCGATAATCGCGGGCCAGTTGAGGTTGCCCTCCCCGATCTCCTTAAAGACCCGATTACAGTCCTTGTCGATGCCGAAATCCTTGAAATGTATCAGGTCCATTCTGCCCCGCAGCCTGTCTATCCACGCCACCGGGTCGCCGCCGCCGGCGACTATCCAGTGCGTGTCTATCTCGCCCTGCATCGTCTCGGTGTTGTCGTAAATGATGTCGAGCCCCGTCTTTTTTCCGAAACGGTAGAGCTCGAAGTTATGGTTGTGGTAGACAAAGTGGATGCCCGCCTTTAACAGCCTCCGGCTGATTTCCTCCGCTTTCTCCGCAAACTGATAAAAGCTTTTTTCTTCGTTTCTCGGGTAGAGACTGCCCGGCATCGAGCCGAGGCCGGCGTATTTGCAGCCGTAAATCTGGTGCTTTTCAATCAGTTCGTCCGTATGGTTGTAGAGCGCGTCGAAGCTGTTGTGCGTGACGATGATTTCAAGACCGTTGTTGTCCATAATCTCGCGCATGCGCTTGGCCGGGATATCGGCAAGCCCCGATATCTGAACGGATTTATATCCGATTTTCGCGATTTTCTCCATGCTGCGCGCGATGTCTTCCTCCGTCTTGCAGTAATCCCTGACGGTGAATAGCTGGGCGGTGATTTTTGAACTTCTCATATCTGATTCCTCCTAGAAATTAGTATCTGTATGCAAGATATACCTTTTCGAACGCCCTCGCGCACTGGGCGATGTTCTCGTCCGTCCAGCTCTCGTTCGGGTAGATTATCACGGTATCCTTAAGCGCTTTGGCGGCATTTGGCAGGTCCGAAAGGGAATAGACCTTATCCCGGTCTCCGCGGTACTCCGGGGCCGACCAGGGATAACCGCTTTTTCCGAAAACATGCCTTTTCGTATACCAGTCGTAAAGGTAAGGCGTTGCCTGGTACCACGACACGCAGCCCACGCCCTCCGCATTCAGCGCGTCGCAGAACGCCTGCTTGTCGCAGGAAACCGCCGAGCTGTCAAACATCAGGCGCAGGAACCAGTAAGAGGGCTCGGCGCCCTCCGACAGCCTCGGCGGCTTCACCGCCGGGATGTGAACAAGGCTTTCGAGAAGCTTTCTTACCACCTCTCGCCTGCCGGAAGCGATTTTTTCCGTTTTCCTGATCTGCACCCGGCCTATCGCGCAGTGCAGCTCGTCGGCGTTGAAGTTTAGCGCGGCGACGCAGTTCGTACTGCCCGGCGGGAGACCGAACGGCTTGCCCCTGTCGGAGTTCTGGCGGATTTTTTTATAGAGCTCTTCGTCCCGGGTAAAAACCGCGCCGCCCTGGCCGCCCATGCAGGTGTGCTTTCCAAACATCATTGAAAACGCGCCGATATCCCCGAACGTCCCCACCGGCTTTCCGCCGAGCTTTGCGCCGTGGGCCTGAGCGCAGTCCTCAATCAGTTTTATGTTGTTTTCACGGGCAAAGGCGAAAATCCTTTCGATATCGCAGGGCTCGCCCGCGATATGGGCGGCGATAATCGCGCCTGTGCGCTCCGTGCAGACCTTTTTTATGCCCTCGAGGCTGATATTGAAGCTTCCAGGCTCGGCGTCCGCGACGACTGGCACGCAGTTAGCCATCACAACCGGGGTAAAGCCGCCGACATCCGTTACCGGGGGCACGATCACCTCGGTGAATGGCTCCAAATCCAGCGCGCGCAGCGCGACGAATACGGCGGCGGTCCCGCTCGAGACGGCGTCGCAGCAGCCGCCGCCGAGCATCTCCGAAAACTCCGCGCAGAACGCGTCTTCCTCCTGTCCGCCGTATCCTGGAGCGCTTCCCTTTTCAATCGCGCGGTCCAACACGGCGACGCAGGCGTCCCTCTCCTCGGCCGTAAAATGTCCGCGGGGCGGGAATGGCTCCTTAACGGCCTTTTCTCCCCCGTTGATCGCGAGGGCGGCTGAATAGTCCTTCAACGAAAAGACCTCCTGGTATTTTACAGCTTCGCGGCTTTCTTATATTCCTTCTTCAGTGATTTATAGAGGTCCTTATACACTGCGTAGTATTTTTTATAGCGCTCCGATGCGGCTTTGTCCGCCTTCTGGCACGATTTCGGCTTTACGGCGATATCGCAGCCCTCGGCGACCGATGCGTAGATGCCGGTGCCTGCGCCGGCCAGAATCGCGGCGCCGAGCGCCGGACCCTCCGACGAGTTCGTCGTCGTCACGGCCTTCCCGAACATGTCCGCGAGCATCTGACGCCAGAACGGGCTCCTTCCGCCGCCGCCCGACGCCCTGACCTCCCTGACCGGGATGTCCAGGCCCTTGATAATTTCGAGGCAGTCCTTCATCGAGTAGCCGACGCCCTCCATCACCGCGCGGAGCATATCACGGCGGGTGTGCCTTGCGGACAGGCCGAAGAACACGCCGCGCGCGTCCGGGTCAAGATGGGGCGTGCGCTCGCCCATCAGGTAGGGCAGGTATATGAGCCCGTCGCAGCCCGCCGGCGACGCCGCGGCCTCCTTATCCATCAGCACATAGGGGTCAATCCCCATCTGCTTTGCGGTTTCAATCTCGGGCGTGCAGAAGTTGTCTCGGAACCACTTGAGCGACAGTCCCGCGGCCTGGGTCACGCCCATAATATGCCAGCAGCCCGGAACGGCGTGGCAGAGCGTGTGCACTCTGCCCTTCGGGTCGATCGTGATTTTATCCGTGTGGGCGAAGACCACGCCCGAGGTGCCGATCGTAGCCGAGAGCACGCCCTCCCGGACGATCCCGTTTCCGACGCCGCCCGCGGCCTGGTCCCCCGCGCCGCCGACGACCGGGGTCCCCTCGGCGAGGCCGGTGCGTTCCGCTGCGGATTTTGATATTCTGCCGCTGACCTCAACTGACTCGTAAACAGGCGCCAGCAGATCGCCGTCTATGCCGAGCTTATCAAGCATCTCGCCGCTCCAGCGCCTGCCCGGGACATCCAGCAGCTGCATGCCGCTGGCGTCGGACATCTCCGCCGCGAACTCACCGGTCAGCATGTACCGGATATAGTCCTTGGGCAGGAGGATTTTCGCGCACTTTTCGTATATCTCCGGCTCGTTGTTTTTTACCCACAGAATTTTCGAGGCGGTAAAGCCCGTCATCGCGGGATTGGCGGTGATTTCTATCAGCCGTTTCGCGCCGACTTTTTCCGTCATCTCCGCGCACTCTTTATCCGTCCTCTGGTCGCACCAGATAATCGCGCGGCGGAGCACCTTTCCGTTTTTCCCGAGCATCACGAGGCCGTGCATCTGGCCGGACAGGCCGACGCCGGCAATCTCTCCGCTGCGCACGCCGCTCTTCAGCAAGACGGCCTTTATGCTGTCGGCCGCGGCGTTCCACCAGTCCTCAGGCTCCTGCTCCGCCCAGCCGGCCTTGGGCTGGTAGAGCGGATATTCGACCACGGCGCTCGCCAGCGTCTTCCCCTCTTCGTCAAAGAGGACGCTCTTTGTGCCGGATGTGCCTATATCGACTCCGAGTAAAAAAGACATAGTGAAAATCTCGCTTTCCGGATATATTTTAAGCTCTAAATATAGCGGTTGAGTATTGACTCGAGCATCTCCTGGCGGCCCGATTCCAGCTTGACTTCGTTTAAAGTGCGCGCGTAGGCCGCGAGCTCCTCAAAGCCGATCTTGCCCTTGACAATGTCCGCGCCGATGCCGCTTTCGTAGCTTCTGTATCTGTTTTTAATAAACTCGTCTATCTCCCCGCCCTCGATGATTGCGGCGGCGGCCTTGAGGCCACGGGCGAACGCGTCCATACCCGAGATATGCGCGAGGAACAAATCCTCCGGCGTAAATGAGCCGCGTCGGACCTTCGCGTCGAAGTTCAGGCCGCCCGGAGCGATTCCGCCCTGCCGCAGAATTTCAAGCATCGCAAGCGTAGTCTCGTAGACATCCGTCGGGAACTGGTCGGTATCCCAGCCCAGCATCGGATCTCCGCGGTTCGCGTCGACGCTGCCGAGCATATTGTTGACCCGCGCGTACGCAAGCTCATGGTTGAACGTGTGCCCCGCCAGCGTCGCGTGGTTGGCTTCGATATTGACCTTGAATACCTTGTCGAGGTTATACTTGCGGAGGAAGCCGATGACGCCGGCCACGTCGAAGTCGTACTGGTGCTTTGTGGGCTCCTTGGGCTTGGGCTCAATCAGGAACTGGCCTTTGAAGCCTATTTTCACCGCGTAATCGGCGGCCATGTGCAAAAATCTCGCCAGATTGTCAAGCTCGAGTCCGAGATTTGTGTTTAACAGCGTATCGTAGCCCTCTCTGCCGCCCCAGAAGACGTAGTTCTCTCCGCCGAGCTTTTTCGTAATCTCCAGCGCTTTCTTGACCTGCGCCGCGGCGTACGCGAACGAATCCGCACAGCAGGACGTTGCCGCGCCATGCATATATCGGGGGTGATTGAAAAGGTTTGCCGTGCCCCATAGCAGCTTTATGCCTTTTTCTTCCATCAGTTCGAGCGCGAGGTCGGACATCTCGTCAAGGTTATCCGAGAACTCCGAAAGACTGCCGCCCTCCGGGGCGATATCCTTGTCGTGGAAGCAAAAATAATCGATCCCTATTTTGTCCATGAATTCGAAAGCCGCGCGCATTTTGATTTTTGCCAGCTCCATCGGGTCCGATGCCGTCTCGTACGGGCGGACGGCTGTGCCCGAACCGAACGGATCGATTCCGGTGGCGCAGAAGGTATGCCAGTAAGCCATTGAGAAACGGAGCTGTTCCTTCATCGTCTTGCCGTTGACCTTTTCGTCAGGGTTGTAGTATTTGAACGCGTAAGGATTTTTCGATTCCCTGCCCTCGTATTTTATCTTGCCGATACCTTTGAAATACTCTTCCATGCAATCCGCCTCCATTTTATCATATATGCCCCAACCTGTATGCTAAAGATAATTATAATTTATATCGCTCTGAATTGCAATCAAATCTTACATTTTTACGGAAACCTTTTCGTTCCGGCCGAATCGGCAATTTTTAAAGCGCGCTTGCCTATTACCGCGGGCGGTAGTATAATAAACGTATCACATATATGCAAAGGAATGGTATTGTATGAAAAAAGCCGAAATTGCCTCCGGTGTATGGCCGACGATGATCACACCCTACACCGAGAACAACAAGATCGATTACGACCATGTTGTAAATCTCGTCGAGTGGTATATCGAGCGCGGCGTCGCGGGGATTTTCGCCGTTTGCCAGTCCTCCGAGATGTTTTACTTAAGCGACGACGAAAAGACGGAGCTCGCGTCGTTCATTGTCAAGGCCGTGGGCGGCAGGGTCGGCGTCGTAGCCTCCGGCCACACTGCGGACAGCCTTGACGACCAGGTCCGCCAGATAAACGCGATGGCCGAGACGGGCGCGGACAACATCGTTTTATTGCCGAACCGCTTCGCTAAAAAAGAGGAAAGCGACGATTTGCTGATCAAGAACCTCGAATACGTCGTCAGCCGCGTCGACCCGTCGATAACCTTCGGTTTTTACGAGTGCCCGTACCCCTATAAGCGCGTCCTCACACCGAAGGTAATCTCATACGTCACCGATACCGGCCGTTTCGGCTTTATGAAGGACACCTGTTGCGACGCCGCTCTCGTCGCGGAAAAAATAAAAGCCGGGAAGGGCGTTATCAAGGTATTCAACGCCAACTGTGCGCAGCTTCTGCTCACGCTCCGGTCCGGAGCCTCCGGCTTCTCCGGCGTGATGGCGAACTTCCACCCCGAGCTCTACTCCTGGCTCTGCGCGAATTACGAAAAATCGCCCGAGCTTGCCCAGAGGGTCCAGAACTTCCTCGGCGTCGCCTCGGCGCTGGAAAGCCGCATGTACCCGATCTGCGCGAAAAAATACATTAAAAAATTCTTCCTGCCCGGCATGAGCGACTTCAGCCGCACCGGCGACAGGAACACGTTTACGCCGAGCTTTGAAACCGAGCTCGAGGAGCTCGAAGCTCTTTACAAGGAGCTTGTCTTTGTATGGGGAATTGATCTCGGCGTCAAAATATAGTAGACAACGTACCCTGTATCTTTAAGGAAGGAAAGCTTTTATGACGAAGATTTCACCGTCGATACTCTCGGCGGACTTTGCGAATTTCGCCGGGGCGATTTCCATGCTCGACGCCGCCGGCGCGGACATGATTCACTGCGACGTAATGGACGGAGTCTTTGTGCCGAACATCACCTTCGGGCCGCCGACGATCCGCGCGCTCAGGAGACTGACCAAAACCACGCTCGACGTCCACCTGATGATCGTCGACCCGTCCCGCTTTATAGACGAATTCGCGGATGCCGGTGCAGACATTATTACCGTACACGCCGAGGCCAGCACCCATCTGCACCGCGCGCTGCAGCAGATCAAGGCGAAGGGGAAGCTCGCCGGCGTCGCGCTGAATCCAGCCACGCCGACGAACGCGCTGGACTACGTGATGGACGATGTCGACCTGATTCTCTGCATGTCGGTGAACCCGGGTTTCGGCGGACAGAGATTTATCCCGTCGACGCTTTCGAAGCTGAAAAAAGTATCGTCAATGATCAAGGCCTCAGGGCGCGAGATTATGCTCGAGGTGGACGGCGGCATCAACGCCGACAACGCGGCTCGGATCCGCGCCGCAGGCGCGAACGTGCTGGTCGCCGGAAACGCCGTTTTCACGGCGAAGGACCCCGCCTTCGCCGTCAGGGCAATCCGGGGTGAGATCGTAGAACTCTGAAATACCGGAATAAGGCCGGGGGCGGACGCTTCTTTAGCGTCCGCCCGGCTTTATTCAATTAAGCGCATTTTGCTATTTTATGCTCTCAAAGGGCAGCCCGTTCTCGGCTGCGTATTTTTCCGCCGTACTCCCCGCAGGCGCGCGGAGCCTGACCTGCGGGCAGTTGTTGAAAACAGGCGCCTCCAACACGGCGTCCCGCGACAACAGGGTGACGGCCGAAAGCGAGGCGCAGTCCTCAAACGCGTTCGGATAAACCTTTTCTACGCCGGCCGGCAGCGTGATCTTCACTAGGGAGCTGCAGCGGTAGAAGGCCCCGCATTCTATGCCGATCAGCCCGTCGGGCAGGTCAACTTCTGCAAGCTTTGCGCAGCCGTGGAACGTATTGGGAGCGATGACCGTCACGCCTTCGGGCAGCTTTACTTTTTCAACCGCGGCGCAGGAACTGAACGCGCCAGAGCTGATTTGGGAAACGCCGTTTGGAACCGAGATGCTCGAAAGCCCTATTCCGGCGGGTACGGCCATCAGTGTTTTGCCGTCTTTGGAAAAAAGCATCCCGTTCAGAGTCCGGTACGCGCCGTTTTCCTCCGAAACCGTTATACTTTCAAGCCCGGTGCAGTCCCCAAACGCAAAATTGCCGATTTTGGTGACGTTTTTCCCGATCTCCACCGATTTCAGCGCCGTACAGCCCGAAAAAGCGTCGCCGCCTATCTCCCTCAGGCTCGACGGGAAATCGACCGCCTTAAGAGAAACGCAGCCGTAAAACGCGCCGTACTCGATTGCCTCAACTTTTTTCATTATGACCTCCGTCAGTCCCGTGCAGCCGCTAAACGCGCTGTCCCCTATCCTCTTCACACGCACGGGGATTCTGACGGACCTAAGCTGTGAGCAGTCCGAAAAGGCGGACGGCTCGAGGGCAGAAAGCCCACCCGGCAGAACAACGCTTCTAAGCCCTTTGCAGCCGGAAAACGCGCCGTATCCGATATATGAAAGATCCGCCGGCAGACGGACATACGAAAGCCTTGCGCAGCCCTTAAAGGCGGACGCCTCAATGCGCGATACGCCTGAGGGGATTATCACTTCGCTCAGCGCTTCGCAGCCGGAGAAAGCGCCCTCCCCGATCGATATAACGCTGTCGGGTATTGAAAAATACGAAAGCGCGCGGCAGTCCCGAAAAGCGTACGCGCCGACAGCCGTAATCTCCCCGTCAAACGTCACGCTTAATAGCTCGGAACAGCCGGAAAACGCGCCCTCTCCGATTTCCGCGCTCTCCGAGAGAACCTGTACCCTGAGCAGCCCGGCGCAGCCGGAAAACGCGTATTTGCCTATTTTCTTCACCGACTCCGAAATCGTCACCCCGTGCAGATATGGGCTTTCTTTGAACGCCCCCGGGCAAATAATCTCGACGCCGTCTTTGATTTTATAAACCGAATCCGTTTTATTTTTCGAATAGAAGTAGAGCTTTGCTGCCGCTTTGTCGTAAAGCGCGCCGCCGTCGTCGATAAAGCTCCCGTTTTGGGCGTCGAGCGCGATGTTTTCAAGCGCGCTGCAGCCGTAAAACGCGTCCTCCGCGATCTCCTCCACCGACGGCGGGAGGGCGATCTCCTTTAGCGCCGGACCGCTAAACGCGCCCGCGCCGATTATTTTTACGCCCTCTGGAACGGCGAAGCTCTCCTCCTCCCGCGCCGCCGGGTAATAAATCAGCTCTGTTTTATCCTTGTTGTACAGCACGCCGTCTTCCGAGCTATAATAACGGTTTTTCTCGTCGATGCTTATCCTCGAAAGCTCAAGACACCCGTAAAAAACGCCGGGGCCGAGGGATTCAACGCCGGCCGGCAGGAACACCTCGGTCAGCCCTGTCTGGGCGAAGGCACTTTCGCCGATCGTCTTCACCCTTTTCGGTATATCAATCGAGAGCAGTCTGTGTCCGGCAAACGCCCCGTCGCCGATTGTCTCCAGGCTTTCCGGAAGCCGGACCGTTTTCAGGTGCACGCAGTTTCTAAAGGCGTTCGCGCCGATGCTTTTTACGCCGTCCGGCAGCCAGATCGCGCGAATATCCGCTCCGCTGTCGTCAAAGGTGTTGTCCGCGATCGCGGTCACCGGATACCCGCCGAGCTTGTCGGGGATAATCAGAGCGGCGCCTTTTACGTTACCGTAATCCGTAACCACCGCAACCCCGTCGCTGATCTCGTAGACCAGCGCCGATTTCGACCTTTCGATCGCCTCCTCGAGGCGCGAACGGAGCCTTTCGCTGCCGGTCTTTATATACCCCTCCAGCAGCGCCGCCTCCGCGCCGTCAGTGTCCAAAAGGTTTTCGCACGCTTCGGCGAGGCCGATATAGGCCGAAACATCTTCCTCGTCGGCTTCTATCGCCTGCGAAAACGCCTCCTTTGCCTTTTCATACTGTTCATCCGACGCGTATTCTCTTCCGGATTTGACGTAAGCGCTCTCCGCGCAGCCGCCGAGCGGGCAGACCGCGAAGGAACACGCCAGGGCGAAAACAAGAATTCTCGTGAAAATGCGGGGAAAAGCTTTTTTCATAACACTTTACCTCGATTCATTACCGATTTTATACCGATTTCGCCGTTTTACACTTACATTATACCGGTTTTTCCGGCGCCCGTCAACTCTGCTTTTAAATATATTTTAAAGGGTTTGTCTTTTTTCTTATTTCACTGTTGCAAATTACCATTTTTCCCTGTATAATAGAGCTCGGAATAGGCGGGGGAAGACACCCATAACAAAAAACGAAGGCCGCTTCCACACCGTATCGCCCGAATCACGGTAATAAGGGGGAGACACCCATCGAAAAAAACATCATTGTTGTCGACGAAGAGGGTAAACCATACGGAGCAACCTACTACCGGCGGGCCAAAGGGCTCGTCAAAAAAGGCAGGGCACGCTTCGTAGATGAAAACACGATTTGCCTTGCGTGTCCGCCGAATCAGAATTTGGAGGACAACGTTATTATGGAAAACGAAAACATAAACAGCGAAACCAAGCTTACCGAATCAGGCGAAACCGGCCTCACGATGGCCTACATACTCTCAAGGCTTGACGAGATACTGCGCGACACTCAGTACATCCGCGACTCTCTCTCGATTCTCACCGCGATCCCGAGCAACAGCGGAGACGAATGCGGAAGCCCGGGAGACATTGCGGGCAAAGCCAAGGCCGAAGCCATCGGCAGCTCGGTTAAATCCCGCGAGACGACGAACCAGCAGCTTATAAAGCTTTACGAGAAGATGTACGACGATATCAAACCCAATAAAGCCGCCGAAAAAAAGCGCGCGTTCGCCGGCGAGCTGATGGGCAGCTTGATTTCGAAGCTTGACGATAGCGGGTCTCTCAACGACAACACCTGTGAGATTCTCGCACACAAAATCATGGACATAGTTGAATCTCTCTGACAAAATTTCATCCGGGCGGCCGTTTGGCCGCCCGGATTTTCTTTGTTTGCTTTGAAGCCGCTGCCGTGCTATAATGGTAAACACAATGCATTATATTACCGCAAGGGGGAAAAATTTCATGACCGAATACGGCGTCGGCATAATCGGCATGGGATTTATGGGAAAAACCCACGCGTTTGCCTATAAAGCCCTGCCTTTTTATTACCAGAATCTTCCCTATAAAGTCAAGCTCGTCACCGCGTGCAACCGCTCCGCCCCGGCGGCGGAGTACGCCAGAGACTACCTCGGCTTTGAAAACGCGACCACCAACGAGGACGATATCTTCTCGGACGACAGAATCAGCTTTGTGGATATCTGTACGCCGAACGAATACCATTACGAACAGGTCAAAAAGGCGCTCGCGGCGGGCAAACACGTATACTGCGACAAGCCGCTGACCGTCACCTACGCCGAGGCAGAGGAGCTGGCCGAGCTGGCGGAGAAGAGCTCGCTGACCGCTCAGGTCGCCTTCCAGAACAGGTTTTTCCCGGCAACCCTGCGCGCGCGGCAGCTCGTTGACGAGGGCAGACTCGGCGACATTTTGTGCTTCCGCTGCGAATACCTGCACTCCGGCGCCGTGAACGCCTCCAAGCCGATAGGATGGAAGCAGACAGAGTCCGGCGGCGTCCTCCGCGACCTCGGCTCCCACGCGATTGACTTGATTTACAGCCTTATCGGCGAATTCGACAGCGTCTACTGCGCCCGACGCGTCCTCTACCCCACCCGCCCGGATAAATCCGGCGGCACGGTTAAGATTACGATGGAAGACCATGTGAACCTGCTGCTGACGCTGCCCTCCGGCGCGACCGGCACGATCGAGGCCTCTAAAATCGCGACCGGCATAGACGACGAGCTCCGTTTTGAAATTCACGGCACGAAAGGCGCGATCAAGTTTAACCTGATGGAGCCCAATGTCCTCTGGTATTACGACAACACCAAGCCCGAAGCGGTATTCGGCGGCGAGCGGGGCTACACGGCACTCGAGTGCACGGCGCGCTACGCGCCTCCGGGAAATCTGTTCCCGAGCCCGAAAAACGCGGTCGGTTGGATCCGCGCGCACTGCCACTCGCTCTATGCTTTTGTCGACAACGCGCACAACCGCATGCCGGGCAGCCCGTCGTTCGGCGACGGCGCGTACGTCCAGCTTGTGATGGATAAAGCGTTCGAAAGCTCCGAGAAAAAAGCGCCGGTAAGGATAAGATAATAACAGTTTGATATGAAACACGGACTGGTCTCAAGCCTGTCCGTGTTATTACATTATTTTGCTTCCCCGGCCGGCGGTTTTCACCGTCACCGTGCCGTCTTGCGTGTTGAACTCCAGCGTACGCCCGTAATTCGCGCCGGTATCCTCCGCAACCAGACGTATGCCGAAGCGGTTAAGCTCCTTCTTGACAACCTCTACGTTTCTCTCCCCTATCGAGAGCCCCGCGCCGAGAAACATACACGCGCCGCCCGCGATTTTTGCGGTCATTCTTGCCCTGCTGCAGCCGAGGCTCTCCATCGACCTGACGAGCGCTTCGACCGCGGTGTCCGCGAATTTATATATATTTTTTTCCTCTCCGTTTTTAAACGTCTCAGGGAGAAGCACATGCGCAAGCCCGCCGGTCTGCAGCGCTCCGTCGTACAGACATACGCCGACGCAGGATCCGAGAGCGTATGTGACCAGCGTGTCCGGGCCCCGTGCCGTTTTTTGATCGGCTATTCCGACAACCAAGGGTTTCTCCATCGCAGGCTCAAAGCTCCAGTTTTTTCAGTATTTTATTCAGCGATTTCAGGTCCGGCATAATCAGCAGATGGCTGCGCACCGTGTTGCTCCCGTTTGAAAATTTCTCCTCGATTAACAACAGCCTGTCCCCCATCGTCCCGAACAGCGCGGCGGGGTAGCTTAGAATCGCGCCGGCCATGTCCGCCGCGATCTGCGGGGTCGAAAGCCTGATGTCAAGCTCGGTCATTGAGGCGATGGCGCTGGTATAGGCGCCGGCGAGGATGTTCCCTATCTCCATAAGCGCGGAGAGCCCCATCTCGGAGATATTGTCGAAGCCCGAGACATCCTCGTTTAAAAGGACCTTCACGAGCAGACCGACAAAATCCCGGTCAAGCAGGAACAACAGCATCCCCTCGACCTCGCCGGTCATGTTGACCAGAATGCCGACGACCTCGTGCTCCGGCCCGCCGAGGATTTCCGCCATTTTCTCCACGTCTATCAGCCTTAGGTTCGGCACGGACATATTGACCCTGTCGGAAATAAGCCCGGAGAGCGCCGTCGCCACATTGCCCACGCCGATGTTGCCGATTTCCGAAATAATGCTAATCTGAAAATCGTTCAGTCCGTCGTAATTTTCCGTAAAACCACCCTTTCGCGCGTAAACATAAAGAAAAAAGACAAACGGGCATACGAAAAACGCAGCCCGTTATTTAAGCGCTCCGTTCATATGTTATTTCGTCCGGATGACGAAATATTTAAGCCTCCCGCGCAGCGTCTTCCGATATTATCTCGCCGTCGCGTAAGGTGACGATTTTTTTGCAGTAACTCGCCACCGTTTCGTCGTGGGTCACAACGATAACGGTCTTCACCCGCGCGTCCGTTGTTTATCAGGCCGCAGAGAAGAACCTCGCCGCCGTAATCGCTGTTGTTTGTTATCATTATATAATTTATTTGCCATACAACAAAAAAAATAATACCATTAAAACAAAATGGTATTATTACAGAAGACAATTCATATCTGATTATTCAAATATAAAATTACAGACGCCGCGTATGTTCATCGCCTCAAAGTACATGTTTTCCATAGGTATCCACCTGTCCCGGAACGTTTCATACATTTCCTCGCCGTTTCGCTTGATTATGCGGCTTTTCTGCTCTTCCGGTGACAGTGCCAGAAATACCTTGATATCGTAGACGTCCCTGAATTCCGGGCGGAGACTGTACGCGCCCTCGACTATGTTCAACGGTTTTTCCGCGATTAAGACTTCCCCGGCGTAGTCCATTTTCGAGCAGTCAAACACCCGGTATGAAAACGCCCCGCCTTTTTCAAGGTTTTTAACAACCTCGTTCAAAAAGCGCTCGTAATGGACGTTACCGCCCGGCTCGGAGAGGCGCTCGGGCGCGCGCAGTTCGGCGGGGAGGAAAAAATCGTCCATATGGATGACGTTCGCGTCGAATACCCCTGCGAGGAGCGCGGCGAGCGAGGACTTGCCCGAGGCGCTCATCCCGTCTATCGCAACGGTTACGGGGTGCCTTTTTGAAAGCGCTCCGTCAAGCGCGGAGATAAGCCCGAGGTATTTCACATACCACTCGGAGATCACGCGGTAGGCCGGGGCGTAGGCCGCCCGGTAGCTCTCGCTGTGGTGAACCGGCGGATACCTTTTTTTTTCATACTCCGTGAGGTAGTTGTCAAACGACGCTCTGTCAAACGGGAGCTCTCCGCTTTCGCACAGACCGCGCAACACGCCCAGCTTTTCAATAAATGACGAAACGCTGCCGCCGCCTGAATTTGAGCTTTCAACGAACATCGCGTTGAGCGTCTCCGGCGAAAAAATGCCCTTAGCGGCCGCCAGATTCAGCCTTGCGTAGCCGTTTCCGATATCCTCGACGAGCTCCTCCGCAGCCTTAACCGGAAGCGATGAGAGTTCGGCTTTAAGATAATCAAGGCTCGCCCGCGCGTTATGTATCATATGCCCGCCGCCGAACTCGTTTTGGTAGACAAGCTTGACGGCGTCGCCGATCTCCATCTCTGGATAACGGGAAAGGTGCCGCTTTAGTACCTCCGCCAGCTCACTCATTTAACATCAGCCGCGCTCTTTTGAGCCCGATAACGAGGAGCGGAATCAGCACGATCTGGAGAATGATCCCGGGGACGGCGTCGACAAACGCGCCGGACATGAAGATTGCCCAGGAGAATTTAACGTTGAACGCGAGGGTGAGCACCGTGCGCACCGCACCCCAAACCGCTCTGCCTGCCAGCATCGAAACAATCAGCGTCACATAGATATACGGGACCTTCTTCGGCAGAAGTTTATACAACAGTCCGCACATCAGGCCGTAAACCGCGAGTTCAAACGCCATCGATACGGCGGTGGGATACATCGGCGGCATATGAAAAATCGCAGACCTTAAAAGCGGGGCGACAAAGCCGACGGCGAGCCCCCACCCCCACCCGCAGACGAATCCGCACAGCAGCACCGGAATATGCATAGGCAGCAGCGCGCTTCCGATATCGGGTATCTGCCCGGTCAGAAACGGCAGCACGAGGCAGAGCGCCAGGCACAGCGCCGACGTGACAAGCTTTTTAACGTTGAGTTTGTTCATAATTTTTCCTTCCACCCTTAAAAAAATGAATACCACGAAAATATCTGCTTTCGGATAAAGCGAATACCTTCGTGGTAATCTTTACGTGTCATAAATAGGGACGACCTGCCGGCTTCGGCCGGCGTTTGATTTATTCTAACCTGTTTTTCCCTGTTTGTCAAGGCTTTTCACGCGCAAGGTTTTTTATCCGCTGTAGCGCTACAATACATATTGGACAGTGGAAAAAAAATAGTGCGAGAATGGGACACATCGGTTAAGATTGAGTTACCACACAACAATCAGCCGAAAGGAAGTGTCCATTCCCGCATGAACAGTGTA
>JAPXRI010000029.1:0-37139 GCA_033813635.1 Bacillota bacterium | reverse complement strand
GCCCGTGATAATGTCCGCCGACGGCCTCTGGGTCGCCACGATCAGATGCATGCCGGCGGCGCGGGCCATCTGCGCGATGCGGCAGATTGACTCCTCCACCTCCGCCGGGGACGCGAGCATCAGGTCGGCCAGCTCGTCTATCACGATGACGATGCGCGCCATCTTCTCAAGGGGCTGCTCTTCGCCCTCGTCGTCGGACTTCGGCAGCGACGACCGTTTTTCCACCTCTTCGTTGTAGTCGTCGAAGTTGCGGACGCCGAGCTCGTTGAAGCGCTTATAACGCTGCATCATCTCCATCACCGCCCACTGCAGCGCGCCGGCGGCTTTTTTCGCGTCGGTCACCACGGGGATAAGCAGGTGAGGGATTCCGTTGTACGAGATGAACTCCACCATCTTGGGGTCGATCAGGATCAGCCTGAGCTCGTCCGGCCTGGCCTTGTAGATCAGGCTGATTAGCAGACTGTTGATGCAGACTGATTTGCCGGAGTTCGTCGTCCCGCCCACCAGCATATGGGGCAGGCGGGCGATATCGCTGACCACCGGCTTGCCGGCGATGTCCTTGCCCAGCGCGAACGTCGCCTTCGAGCGGCTTTCGGCAAACTCCCGGGATTCGATGACGTCCCGGAGGCGGACGATGCTGACAATCCTGTTGGGAACCTCGATGCCGACCGCGGACTTGTCCGGTATGTTGGCTATCCGGACTGACTGCGCGCCCAGCGCCAGCGCGATGTCCTCCGAGAGAGCGGTTAGCCTCGAGGTCTTTATGCCGCTGCCGAGCTTGAGCTCGTAGCGCGTGACCGCGGGACCGCGGGTCACGTTGACGATATACGCCTCTATGTTAAAGCTTGTCAGCGTTGAAATAAGCTTATTCGCGTTCGCTTTGATTTCCGCCTCGACGTTTTCCTGGTTCGCCGGCGGCTCTTTTTTCAAAAGCCCGATCGGGGGGAACTTATATTCCGACACCACCGGGGCGGAGGCCTCTTTTTCGACCTTCGAGATCTCCCTGTCGATCTCCTCGGGGGTCATCGTCACCTTCGGCCGCTCCCTCTCCGGTTTTTTCTCCTCGGGTTTGGCGATTGCGGCCTGCGCGCCGAAATCCTCCGGCTTCGCGGCCTCCCTCTCCGTACGGACCGGAGGCTGGAATTTGCCCACCGGCGCGGAGACATACCCGTCAAGCGGGATATCGATCGACCGGCGCTTCGTCTCGAGCGGGATGTCGATATTCGGCTTAGCACCCTGCGCGGCGGGAATACTCGGGACGCTCTGGGCGGAGGCGCTCAGCCGCTCCTGCTCGGCCAGCATATAATCCCGCTCCTCCCGGGCGAGCGCGCGCCTTGCGGCGGCCTGCTCCCGGGTGTTTTCGATTTTATCAGAGAGGGACGCTAAAATGTCCGAAAACGATATGTTGAAAAATACGATTATATCCAGGGCGATGAGGAAGAACAGCACGACTATCGCGCCCGGCTTGGAGAGGGCCTTTATCAGCAGCTCGGCCGCGCCGCCCGCCAGCAGTCCGCCGCTTTTATAATTCGCGCCGTCAAGACAGAGCTGCTTGACCGTACCGTAGCGCTCCGCCGCGGTGAAGACATGTCCGACCGCACCCGTAAAAAAAGGGATTAGCGCGGCCGAAACCATCCATCTGACGTTCTTTTTCCGGTTAAGGCACAGTATCAGATAAACCGCGATAACCACCATCGCAAAGGGGACGGCGAAAAAGCCCGCGCCGAGAAGATAGGATATCCCGTTGCTGAGCAGCTTGAGCACGGCGGCGTCCTTTACGAAAAAGCCGATGATAATCAGCACGGCGAGAAGCAGCATCAGGGTAATCCATAGCTCCGGAACTCCCCTGTTCGCTTTCGATTTCACGGCCGTTCGTCCGGTGGACCGCGAGTTTTTAGACCTTGGCAACGCCTCTCACCCCATTTCGCGCTTTTTATACTCTACTCTATACGATATTACTGGTTGTTGAATTTAAAATACCAGCGACAGCAGAAGCCCCGCGCCCAGCGCCGCGGTGTAGTATGAAAAAATACGGAGCTTGCCCTTTTTGGAAATAATTCTGACCGTAAAGATCGCCGCAAAGCCGGTAACCGCCGCCACGGCGCAGCCAAGCGCGTAAGGGCCGATCAGGGCGGCATCTATCCCTTCTTTTACAGCTCCCGACAGCTCGAGCACCGCGGCCGCCGCGATAGTCGGCAGGCTGAGGATAAACGAGTATTTCACGGCGTTCTCGCGGTCAAGTCCGCAGAACAGCGCCGCCGCCAGCGTCGTCCCCGAGCGGGAAAGGCCCGGCAGAACCGCGCACAGCTGAAAAAGGCCGATTATTAGCGCGTCTTTTACCGTCATCGTCTCAAAGGTCTTGGCTCCTTTGTTGAATCTGTCAGACAGAAAAAGCAAAACGGCGGTGACGAGCAGGGATACGCCGATAGAGAGGGGGCTTGCGAAGGCTTCTTCAACCCTGCTTTTAAACGGGATAACCGCCACAAGCGGCAGCAGCGAAATAATCATCATCCCGATCATCCGGGTGTAGGCGCTTGTCTCGCGTTTTTTGATTTTATCCGGGACAAACAAAAAAAATGCGCGCAAAAGCCCGTATATGTCGCGTCTGTACGCGACGCATACGGCGGCAAATGTGGCGACATGGAGCAGAATCGTAAAAACAAGATCCGATTCGCCGTCCAGCGCGAGCATCGACAAAATCGCGAGATGTCCGGAGCTGGATACCGGCAAAAACTCCGTCAGCCCCTGAACGGCTCCGAACAGCAGCGCCAACGCGTATGTCAAAAGCAGCCCACCTTTACGCTTTTCTCTGCGTTTTTCCCCGTAAACGGAAGAAAAGAAAATATGTAAAATCTTCGGCCGCGGATGGATTTTGTCACAGCCAAAGCACAGTCATGCTTAATTTATTATATCACACCGGGGGATTTTTTTAAAGCCCTTTTTGCGGTGGGACCAGAATCGCCCCGCAAAGGCCTTCGAAAGCTCAGCTCTCCTTTTCCATGCGCCTTTCCCATACCCGCTTTCCGAAACAGTACGCCCCAGCCTGGGCGGCTACCGCCAAAACGGCGGCGATGAAGACCGAAGCCTGGGTGAGTTTCAGCGTATTTTCGAGAAACAGGTACGGAAAGTATACGGCCAGCAGCTTTTCGTTGACGCCGGGGTCCTTGGGGTCAAACAGAATCAGCGCCGGAATGATGAAAGCCGCCATCGCCACCGCCGTAAATTTCAAAAAGAACAGGGGAGCCATTTTTTCCTTCTTCGTGCGGCGCTTTCCGCGGATATAGGCGACGAGCGTAAAAATCAGCAGGAGAATCAGAAAGCCGACAATTTCCATCAGGTTCTGGACATGCTCCTTGCCCTGTTGGTCTTTGAGGTCCAGCATCAGGGACATCAGAAGCGTGCCCAGCACGAACACCGCCGCGAACCCGGATGCGACGGACCCGAAGAACGTGACGATCAGACTTAAAAGGCTCTGCAGCGCAAACTTTTTACTCATACGAACCCCCCTGGTTTGACATTTTCCGAACGGCCGCGCCTCAATAATATTATATTTGCAATATTGAAAAATATCAAGTGAAAGTATGTAAAAAGAAAGCGTTTCAAAGAACCTGCCGTCCCTTTGAAACGCTTTCGGATTCAACTACCGCTTTGGTTTTATCACGATCTCGTCGTTTTCCGCGCTTGCGACGACCGCGTCGCCGCTTTTCACGCTCTTGTCCAGCAGTTTTTCAGAGAGCGGGTCCTCGAGCTTCGCGCGTATCGCCCTGCGCAGCGGGCGGGCGCCGTACATCGGGTCGTAACCCGCTTTGGTGAGCAGCGCTACCGCAGAATCGTCCCAGGAGAGCTTTACGCCCAGGTCGGCGACGCGCTTGGCGACGGTCTCAAGCATATTGGCGGCGATCTTTTTCAAGTCCTCGTCGTTTAGCTTCGAGAAGATGATGATATCGTCAACGCGGTTCAGAAACTCGGGCTTGAAGGTGCGCTTAAGCTCATCCATGATCACGTTTTTCATGTTCTCGTCGGTCTGCGCCGCGGTGGTAAAGCCGAGGCTGCCTTTATTGGTGATGTTCGACGCACCGGCGTTGGAGGTCATCACGATAATCGTGTTTTTGAAATCCACCCGCCTGCCCTGGCCGTCCGTCAGAATGCCGTCCTCCATGATCTGCAGAAGGATGTTGAACACATCCGGGTGGGCTTTTTCAAGCTCGTCGAACAGCACGACGCTGTAGGGTTTTCTGCGCACCTTCTCGGTGAGCTGTCCGCCCTCCTCATAGCCCACATATCCCGGAGGCGAGCCCACGAGACGGCTTACCGAGTACTTCTCCATGTACTCCGACATGTCGACTCGGATCATAGCGTTCTCGTCGCCGAACAGCGCCTCGGCCAGCGCTTTGCAGAGCTCCGTCTTTCCGACGCCGGTGGGCCCGAGGAAAATGAACGTGCCTATCGGGCGCTTCGGATCCTTGAGACCGGCCCTGCCGCGCCTGATCGCTTTGGCCACCGCGGTGACGGCCTCGTTCTGGCCTACGACGCGGCGGTGCAGCACCTCCTCCATTTTAAGAAGCCGCTCCGTCTCCGTCTCAGTCAGGCTCTTGACCGGGATGCCGGTCCAGGAGGCCACAATCGCGGCGATATCGTCCGCGCCGATGGAGTCCGGGGTTTTAACCGCCGTATTCTGCCAGTTCGAGCGCCGCGCCTCGATTTCGGCCTTTTTCCTGTTCTCCTCGTCGCGCAGCGCGGCGGCCTTCTCGAAGTCCTGGGCTCGGATCGCTTCCTCCTTTTCCACGGAGATCTGGGCGATCTCATCCTCCAGCTGCTTAAGATCCGGCGGCGGCGTCAGCGTCGTCAGCCTGGCCTTGGCGGCGGCCTCGTCCATCAGGTCGATTGCCTTATCGGGCAGGTACCTGTCGTTGATATACCGCGCGGAGAGCCTGACCGCTGCATTGATCGCCTCGTCGCTTATCTTTATCTTGTGATGTGCCTCGTACCGGTCCCGGAGACCTTTGAGAATCTGGATGCTGTCAGCCTCGCTGGGCTCGCCGACCTGGACGGGCTGGAACCGCCGCTCAAGGGCGGCGTCTTTCTCGATATGCTTCCGGTACTCGTCGAGGGTGGTGGCGCCTATCACCTGGAGCTCGCCCCGGGCGAGGGCCGGCTTCAGGATATTCGCCGCGTCGATCGCGCCCTCCGCGCCGCCGGCGCCGATCAGGGTGTGCAGCTCGTCTATAAACAGTATGATATCTCCGGCCTTTTTGACCTCGTCGATGATGTTTTTAATCCGCTCCTCAAACTCGCCGCGGTATTTCGTGCCGGCGATAATGCCGGACAGGTCGAGGGTGTAAACCTTTTTGCTCTTCAGATTTTCCGGGATATCGCCCAAGACGATCTTCTGGGCAAGGCCTTCGACCACGGCTGTTTTACCGACGCCCGGCTCGCCTATCAGCACCGGGTTGTTCTTCGTCCTGCGGCTCAGAATCTGGATGACCCGGTTAATCTCCTCGTTCCTCCCGATGACCGGGTCGAGATTGGAGTCCGCCGCCATCGCGTTCAGGTTTCTGCCGAACTCCTTCAAAAGCTTCGGCTCCGAAGCCCTCTGCGTGCCCCCGCCCGGTCCGCGGGGCGATACCGCGGCGCCGGACACCTCCGGCTCCGGCATCTGACCGTCGCTGCCGCCCTCGCCTATCGCCTTAAGGATCATAGAGATCAGCTTTCTCAGATCCCCGACGATCTCGTAGAGAATCCGCGCGGCCACATTGTCCCCTTCTCTGATGATGCCGAGCAGGATGTGCTCGGTGCCGATGTAGTTGTGCCCGAGGCGGACGGCCTCCTCGGAGGCGAATTTCAGAATCAGCTTCGAGCGCGGCGACAGGTCCTGGGGTGTCTCGCCGGGGTCTCCCACGCCGATTGTCTCCTTGATGCGCGCGGTCACATCCTCCGCCGTGACGCCGGCTTCCGCGAGCACGCGCGCGGCCACGCCCTCGTTTTCCCTCAGAAGGCCCAGCAGGATATGTTCGCTGCCGATGTAGTTGTGTCCGAGCGAGACCGCTGAGTTATATGCAAGGCTGATCGCCTCATTTGCGCGTTTTGTGAATCTTTTGTCCATCATAGTTATTCATCCTTTCCGTTCAGGCTTTCGCGTATCAGCTCGGCGCGGGCCGCGTCTCTCTCCACCGGGAGAGCGGCGTCCTTGTAATGCTGCATCAGCGTGGCGGGCTGAATCCGCTCCAGAATGGCGTTGACCTTTTCCATATCGCCCGTAAGTATGCCGGCGGTGATTCCGAGGCGGTAATCCGATAACAGCGCCATCGCCTCGGCCGTGTCGATCATCCTCGCCGACTTTAGTATCGCCTCCGCGCGGCAGACCCTGTCGGCGAGCCTGTAATAGTCCGATTTTTTCAGCGCCTCGAGGGACGCCCTCTCTTCTTTGATAATCTGTGAGACGATATCCTTGAGGTTTTGTGTCAGCTCCTCCTCGGCGTAGCCGAGCGTCAGCCTGTTGGATATCTGGTAGAGGTTACCGCGCTCGCGGGAGCCCTCGCCGTAATAGCCCCTGACCGCGAGCCCGAGCTTGCCCGCCGTCTGGATAAGCGGCGTCATTTTCCCTGTCTCCGCCAGGACCGGTAGGTGGAGCATCACGCTGGCGCGCAGGCCGGTGCCGAGATTCGTCGGGCAGTGGGTCAGGTAGCCGAGGTTTTCGTCGAACGCGTACCGGGCGCCCTTCGCGGACAGTCCCTCGTCTATCAGCGTGTCCAGCTTGACCGCGCTCGCGAGGCAGTCCTCGAGGCAGAAGCCCTGCCCCAGCACCTGCAGCCGGATATGGTCCTCCTCGTTGAGCATCACCGATATGCCCTCGTCGTTTGAGAGCAGCAGCGCCCGCTTCATCGTGCTCTTAGCAAATTCCGGGGAGATCAGGTGCCGCTCCACAAGGGACATCATCTCGGCGTCCGGCAGGCTCTCCATCGGAATCAGTCTGAACCGGCCCGCCGTCACAGCGTTTTCAAGGATCGGTGACGAACAGAGGGAGATAACGCGGTCCGCGTCCGCCACGCTCATATGGCAGCCAAACGGGATTTTCTCGATGTCCCGCGCGAGGCGGATCCTCGTGCTGACCGCGATATCGCCGTCCTGTCCTTTTAGCTCAAACCATTTTTTTTCCATTTTTTATTCCCTTTCCTTTCTCCGGGAATCACGCGGTTTATTTAAATCTATGTCGGTTTGAAAACTGATAGAAAAGACTTAAAGTCCAAAATCAATTATCCCCTGTTTTCAGCGCGTTTATTTGATCGCGCAGCTTCGCCGCAAGCTCGTAGTTTTCGACTTTCACCGCTTCGTCCAGCTGCGCTTTCAGCGACGCGATCTCCTTTTCCGCGGTCCGCCTGCGGTATTTCTCGCTGTTGAAGCCCATCGGCGCTCTGCCGTTGTGGGTAACCCGGCCGTGGAGCTTCGGCACGATAAACGAAAACAGGTCGGAAAAGGTTTTATAGCACTGCGAGCATCCGGCGTAACCGGTTTTTGTTATCTCCTCCGCGCTCGCGCCGCACACGGGACAGATTCTCCGCTCCGCGGACGGCTTCGCGACGCCGGCGAAAAGCGGCGAAATCCCGAACTGGTATTCGTCCCCCGCCACGAACGGCTGGGCCTTGACGATTCCGAACTCCTCCGCGCACTCCGGGCAGAGGTGGTACTCCGAGGTTTTTCCGTTCACCGTGCTTTTAAAATAGTAGACCGCGTTGTTTTTTTTGCATCTGTCGCACAACATACCGACATCTCCTCGATTCACTATGTCAATATCAAAAGGCATCTTTTCAAAACCGATGCCCGGAGGGTATCCCTTAAGCCCTTGTCGGCGGCGGAGAGCGCCTTGTCCGACACCGCGGCTGAGAGCAGCGCCGCCGCTTCGTCCGATATCACACCGTCCTCCCGCAGATTTGAAATATAGGCGGCGGAGCTCATCGCGTCTATTTTGTCGCCGATCGTGTTGATCACGTGCATAAGCAGCAGATTGCCGTTCATTTTTACGCGGGTGATTTTGATATACCCCCCGCCGCCCCTTCGGCTGTCGACATAATAGCCGTGCTCGGGAGAAAAACGCGTCATGATCACATAGTTGATCTGACTCGGAACACAGTTGAAATGCTCCGCAAGCTCGCTCCGCGAGAGCTGAACGCAGCCCTGTTCGCGCTCAAGCTGCTGCTCGATATATCTCGCTATGAGGTCGCTTATCCTCACGAAAACACCTCCTCTATTTGTCTTTGACTTTCTTTGACTTTGAATATAGTTTACACCCGCTCCTGCACAGTTTCAATCGTCATACTCGGGCAAATTTTCAGTTGTCATACGATATTTTTATATTATACGGATTTATCCGTTTTGCGCTTATATTTCCTCTGTTTCACTTTGAATTTCTTTGCTTTTCGACGGTTCGTTTTTATTATTTATGTGGAAACGCCGGGCATGCCTCGCCGACGACGTGGCGAGCATGCCGTCTGCCGGGAAAGCCTCGGCGGCTTCGGCGCCGAAATCCCGTTTTACGCGGATATATTTCCTTTTTTCATTTTTATCCAACAGAATTCATCCTTTCTCCCTAATTTACCGGATATCGCATATATTTTCCGTTATTTTTTCTGTATCGGCACCGATTTATACATGGCGGTGCGAAATTCCGTTAATTTTTAATGTTTTGTCCATTGATTTTTCATTTTGATATGCTACAATAGACTAAATTACATAGCTTGGAGGTATTTCTTATGGCTTATAAAATCAGTGAGGACTGCATTTCCTGCGGCTCCTGCGAAAGCGAGTGCCCCGTAAACGCGATTTCTCAGGGCGACGACAGATATGTTATAGACCCCGATGTCTGCGTTGAGTGCGGCGCATGCGCTAATGTCTGTCCGGTCGACGCGCCAAAACAGGCGGAATAAGTTTTAACATACAGCTTCAGGGCAGGCGTTACACGCTCTGCCCTGTCTGTATATAAGCGGTGAAATATGGATCAGAGAACGGTCGATATCAGCCCGGACGGGCTGAAATACACCTTTCCGGAGGGCGCGGCCCCTCCCGGCGCCGACAGCTTCGCCCTCGCCGCGTTTGCCGCGGAGGCCGTCGGCTCCCGTGCCGGACGCGTATGCGACCTCGGTGCCGGCGCCGGGCTTATTTCGCTGCTGCTTGTAAAACGCTGCCCGGGCATTTTCGCTGACGGGGTCGAACGGGACGGCGGTGCGGCGGAGACCTTTGAAAAAAACGCGGCGCAGCTCCCCGGCGCAAAGCTCCGGGCGATACGCGGGGATATCAGGGATATCGAGGAGCTTTTGCCCCGCGGCGCCTACGATTTTACGGTCTCCAACCCGCCCTATTTCCCGCGCGGCGGCGGGCGCGTTTCGGCGCGCTCGGGAAGCGCGAGACACGCTCTCTGCTGCGACATCAGGGATGTCTGCCGGGCGGCAGGCTATCTTTTAAAGGAACGCGGGCGGTTTTTCGTGTGTTTCCGTCCGGAACGGCTCTGCGAGCTGCTAGACGCGGCGCGAAAGGAACGGCTTGAGCCCAAAAGGCTCCGGTTTGTCTGCCACAACTCGAGCTCCGCGCCGTCCATACTGCTCCTCGAATGCGTCAAAGGCGCAAGGCCCGGCCTCGCAGTGCTAAGAAATCTCTACCTCTATAAAAGCAACGGGAAACCCACCGCCGAGTCCGACAGGATCTACGGCTACGACTAAATAAGGGGGCGGAAATGGAATTATCCTGTCTTTACCTTGTTCCGACTCCGATCGGCAACCCCGGCGACATCTCCCGGCGGGCGCTAGAAACCCTCTCGGCGGTCGATTTCATCGCCGCCGAGAACGAGAGCGTCGCCGTTGAGCTTCTGGCACGGCACGGCATCAGCAAGCCGGTCGTCTCCTGCCATGAGCACAACGCCGCCGCCCGGAGCCGGGAAATCATCGAGAGAATCAAGCGGGGCGAGACCTGCGCGCTGGTCTCCGACGCCGGAACGCCGGCGGTCAGCGACCCCGGCGGGATTCTGGTCTCGGACTGCGTCGCGGAGGGTATCCCAGTTAAATCTCTGCCCGGTCCCTGCGCCGCCATCTGCGCCCTCGCCGCCTCCGGCCTTGGCACAAACCGGTTTTGCTTCGAGAGCTTTTTATCGGTAAGTAAGAAGAGCCGCAGGGAGCGACTTGAGGACCTTAAAAGCGAGACCCGCACAATGATCTTCTACGAAGCGCCCCAGAAGCTTTTATACACGCTCCGGGATATGCGCGCCGCTTTCGGCGACAGAAGGCTGACGCTCTGCCGGGACCTCACGAAAAGCAGCGAGGCCTACCTCCGGACGACGCTTTCGGGCGCGCTGTCATACTTCGAGAACGAAACGCCTAAGGGCGAGTACGTGCTGGTACTGTCCGGCGCAGAGCCCGGGGAAAAGACTCCCCCTGAAGCCGGCGGGAAGGCGAAAGCACTCTGAGCGAGGAAAATCCTATGAAAAATTCCCCCGTCCGCGTGATCATCCATATCGTACTGTTCTGCGCGGTCGCGCTCTTTTCGGCCGCGGCGGTCCGTTTTCTCAGAGGAAAGGGCGGCGCTGCCCCGGCGTATGCCGATATCGTCCTCACCACGCCGCCGGCGGCCTCTGCCGGAACCTTCGCGGAGACGACTCTTCCGCGCGCTTTTTACCCAGTGATTACTGTGGAGTCTTTTATCGAGGCCACCTTGCCGCGGACATCCGCACCGGCAGCTGAGACCGCGGAGACGACGGCGGAGACGACGACTGAAAAGACCTCCGCGCCGCCGACAGCCGTGAAAACGACGATGCCCGCAACGGTTCCGGCGACTGAGCCGCCCGGGATTCGGTTTACAAACCCCGAGCTGGCGGACTCCGGGCAAATCCTGCTGGTCACCGTCGCCAACGCGACGACCTCATACGCCGACATTGTCTACTATGAGAAAAACGGCAAGGTCTGGACAGAGGTCTTTTCGTCGCCCGGGCGCGTCGGGGCGAACGGCGTCGCCCCGGAGGCGGACAGGCTTCAGGACACCTACAAGACCCCGTCCGGGATACATAAGATTATCGGCGCCTTCGGCAAGGCCGACGACCCGGGCGCTGTATTTCCATATATAAAGGTGACCTCCGAGATGTACTGGGATCTGAACAGCGGCAGCCCGAACTACAACCGCCTTGTCTACTCGGACCCGGGCGGCGAGCGCGAGCACCTGATCGAATACAACTCGTACCTGTATGCGCTGAACACCGACTACAACTACGAACAGACACCCGGCAAGGGCGGAGCTATCTTCATCCACTGCAACGGCGCCGGCGCCACCGCCGGCTGCGTCAGTATGCCGGCGGACAAGATGAAAACGCTGATCATGTCGGTCGACCCCGCGAAAAATCCCGCCGCGGTGATCACGCTGAAGTCAAACCTATCAAGCTACACCAATTAATATATCACGAAAAGAGCAGATACCAATGATTTACATTCTTGACAGCGCCCATATCGAGGATTTGAGGCGGAGCGTCGAATTCTTCCCGATAGAAGGCGTGACGACGAACCCGACGATTATATCGAGGGAAAAGACCGAGCTGGCGCCCCTGCTCCGCGGCATAAGGGAGGTTATCGGGCCTGACCGCATGTTCCATATCCAGACCACAGCCGCGAACGCCGAGGGCATCGTCAGGGAGGCGCTTTTGTTGAAGGAGCTGGTCGGAGGGAATTTTTATGTCAAGATTCCGATATCGCCGGAGGGGCTCAAAGCTACGATGGCTCTCTCCAAGATGGGCGTAAAGGTCACCGAGACCGCGATCTTCACCCCGCAGCAGGCGATGATCGCGGCGCGCGCGGGCGCGGAGTTCGTCGCGCCCTACGTCAACAGGCTCGACAACATCGTGTCGGACGGCGTGCACGTGGTCGGCGAGATTGTTGAGATGTTCAAGCTCTACGACACGCCCTGCAAGGTGCTCGCCGCGAGCTTCAAGACCGTCGAGCAGGTGCATAAGATCGCGATGGTCGGCAGCCACGCCGTCACGATTTCCCCCGACATTTTGGAAAAGCTCGCCTACCACCCGCTGACGCTCTACGCGGTGGACGACTTCGCGAAGGACTGGGAAAGCGTTTACGGCGGCGAAACCATCGGGAGTCTGCTGGAAAAGAAAAACTAAAGTTTATATGATACATTAAAAAGAACCCCGGTAGACGGAGTTCTTTTTTGCATGGTTTCAAAATCCCCCAATAAACAATATAATAATTCTAAGAAATACTATTGCATTATAAATATTGTATAATATAAAATAGAATCAAGATAGGTTGTTTCTAATCAAAATTTATTTATAAGGAGGTGTTATTTTTCAATATAAAATACAAGACCGTTTCTTTGAAAGGCAGGTAATAATATGGTAACTTAAAGAATATTAGGTTAACAGGATATCCCGCATTAACAATAAATAATAAGAAAGGAATCTTGATTATGAAGAAAAAATATGCAGGCCTCTTTCTAGCCATGTTATTGTCAGTATTTTTCATTTTTCCTGTAAACGCTGTTAATTCAGATCTTATTACGACAACAGATGATGCGGATAGTTTAGTTACATTATACGAATATGATGTTACAACTCAAAAAACAAGTTATCATACTATATCTGTAGATGAAAATTATCAAAGTCCTTTTGCTGTTGATTTATCAGAAAACAACCTCGCAGAAACTCAGCTGGTAGCTAAACCAACTATTAAAAATATTCAATCTGACCTATCTCCATTCAACACAATTACGAGCTTAATAGAGCCTCTTAATTCATATCATCAAAGAGTTACAAATCTCAATGCAATACCGGCGTGCCGAGTAGGTAGCCTGACTTGTTATTGGGGAATTGTAAATAATAAAGAAACCTATAGCTATGGGACAGCTTTTTTAATTGCACCGGATGTCATAATAACTGCCGCACATGTTGTATATGGAACAAATGGAACCAGTTTTCCAATCAGTGCAGATTTTATTTCCAAACGCAATGGTAGCATATATACTGGAACAACATATGAGGTCAATTATTTTTCTGTACCTACAAATTATCAATATTATGGGGGTATTAAGAACGACTGGGCTGTTCTTCATATAAATTCAAATCCCGGAAGCTCATTAGGCTATTTTAGTTATGCAATAAGTTCTTCAGTTCCAGTAGATATGCCCGTTTCACTTTTAGGTTATGTTGGTACTTATGACCGTTACTTATATTTAAGTACAGAAAAAATCACGGCACGTTCCAGCACTGTTATTACTACTGATTGTTATGGTGTGGAAGGAAAAAGCGGTGGACCGATTTATACCATGGCAAGAGTAGTTGTCACTCTATGCTCACAAGGTAATACAAGTTATGTAAAAGGCCCTGTTATAACAAGCTCTATTTCTGCGGTTTTTGACGCCGAGGTACGTGCAAGCTTGGCAAGATGGAATTAATATAGGAGGGGCTAAGATAAAATGAAAATCAGAAAGCTCATCCTTCCGGTTTTTCTGGCGCTGGCCGTCGTCTTGCTCGCGGCGTTCATATTAGCCTTTATCCATGTCAAAAAGGCTTATCAAAACAGACTGACGGCGCTTGAGTTTATTGATGACTATAAGTCGGGCGCGCTGATAAACTCCCTTGATTTTGAAGCTATCCGCGGATCCCCCATTCTGATGAAAGCCGACCGCGAGGCCTACGACAGGAACGCCGACGAGATTCATTTCACGATCACCGATTCCGGCGGCATCGGCGTGTATCCGAATACGACGGAATACTATGTCGAAAAGCTGGAAAACGGCAAATACATCACTGTTTTAACGCAGGAAGCCTCCGTACTCGTGGGATGGAAGCTCGGATATGATGATCTGAAAGAGGTATTGGCAGCCGGCGGCGGCGCCGGTGGTTATACGATATCTCCCCGATATTGGATTACGCCGCTTTCAAGCGGTGAATACCGGGTCGGCGTTATCGGTCAGACACTGTGCCCAGACGGCAACGACCATGAAAGCGTGGTCTATGTGCTGCTTGAGGGTACGTTTACGGTTAAATAAATCCGGAACGTAAACCACCGCGGCGGAAACTTCCGCCGCGGTGGTCTTTTATATCGGACAGATATGTGTTTTACTTTTTTTCAGATAAAGCCTGGGCGTCAAGCGCTGCTCTTGTCGCTTTTATCCCGTCGGCCGTGCTCACGACAGGGGTGTAGGCGGGGTCCGCCATAGCGGCGAGGGCATCCTCCTCGCAGGTGACCGGCGGGGTTTCGATTTCGGCGAAATAAACGTCTTTTTCATCGGTGCAGACGCGGACGGTCCTTTCCACCGTCGAGACGTCGATCGCGCCCCGGGTGCCGATAATGAAGAAACGGGTGTCGCCGTGGGCGTGGTAGGCGTCGGGCGTCAGCCAGTTGACGCTGACCGTGGCCGAGCCGCCGTTGGACATCTCCACCATAGCCATGCCGTTGTCGCAGAAATCCGGATACTGCGTAAAGCGCATATTCGACACATGGGCGGACAGGACCCTGTTAATCTCCGCGCCGGAGAAGAACCGCGCCAGGTCGAAATCGTGCACGCCGATGTCGTTGATGATGCCGCCGTACTTCTTCCTGTCAAACATCCAATCGGGCCGGCCCTCCGGACGGAGGCGGTGCGGGCGGACAAGGTACTGCTGCACCACCGTCCCGATCGCGCCGCTGTCGATCAGCTTTTTAGCCGTATAGACGGCCGGCCCGTAGCGCTCGGACAGCATAAGGAAAATGCGCGCGCCGGTCTTATTTGCAGCGGCCTCAATTTTTTTCAGGTCCGCCAGCGTCGTCGCCATCGGCTTGTCCGCGATTACTCCGATGCCGGCGTTCAGCGCCTTGATGATGTACTCCGGCTTGTCGGCGTTGATGCGCGCGGTCAGGAGCGTGTTGGCGCCCTTGGAGAACAGCTCGTTAATGTCCGTATAGACCGGGGCGTTGAACTCAAGCGACGCCTTGGCGGCGTTCGCCGGATTGTCGTTGTCGAAAAAGCCGAGAATTTTCACATTCTTGTATTTCAGCGCCTGGCGGAGAAAACCGGTGCCGTGATCGTGTGCAAGACCTGCCATCGCGATTCTGACTTCTTTGTCCATTTTTAAGACCCCTTATAATAATTTTTATTCAGGTTAAAACCCGCGTCAACAACTCCGATATATTGGGTCAATCGCGAATTTTAACCGTTTATCCATCGGATATCGGCATTACAACAGCATCAGCTTGTTCTGGACGACCGGCGCTTCAAAGGCGTTGTCAAGCTCGCCGATTTTTTCGAGCAGCACGCCCTCGGGCATATCCTTGACCGTGAAAGCGCCGTCGAAAATGCTGGTGTTCGGGCAGTCTATCGGAGTGATTTCTCCGAAAATATCCCCGGATTTTTGGAAGACCCGGGAGAGATTATCGTCCCTCACGCGGATCATATAGTCGTGCCTGACAAGGCGGCAGTTCGAGATATGCTCAGGAGAGCCCTCCTCCCAGTCCATCCATTTCCGCGCGCGGGCGTGCTTGGCCGCGTCAATCACGTCGGCGACCACGGCGCTGGCCGTCGGGTATTTGCCGGCGCCCTGTCCGTAGAACATAACTTCCCCGACGGAGTCGCCCCTGACGATGATTCCGTTGAAAACGCCGTCGATCGTCGCCAGCGGGGACGTGTCCGGCACCAGGTAGGGCGCGACGGAAACATAGATTACGCCGTCCGAAATTTTCTGCGACCTGCCCAATAGCTTTATCTTCATCTTCATCGCGTCACCGAACGCGATATCCTCCGGCGCGATATGCTTGATTCCCTCGATTCTCACCATGTCGGGGTAGACGTGGAAGCCGAAGGCCAGGGACGAGAGGATGCAGATTTTCCGGCAGGCGTCCTCGCCGTCGATGTCGGCGGCCGGGTTCGCCTCGGCATAGCCGAGGGCCTGCGCCTCCTTGAGCGCATCGTCGAACGACAGCCCGGCCTTAATCATCCGGGTGAGGATATAGTTCGTCGTCCCGTTGAGAATGCCGTAAATCTCCGTGATCTCGTTGGCCGCGAGGCACTGGTTGATCGGACGGATCACAGGTATGCCGCCGCCGACGCTCGCCTCGAACAGGTAGTTGACGTTTTTGTCCGCCGCGAGCTTGAAAAACTCCACAGCCTTCGCCGCCACAAGCTCCTTATTCGACGTAACGACGTTTTTTCCCGCCAGCAGCGCCCGTTTTGTGAACTCGTAGGCCGCGCGAGTGCCGCCTATCGTCTCCACCACCGTGGTGACCTCCGGGTCGGACTCGATAAGCGAAAAATCCTTTACGAACTTATCCCTGTACGGGCTGTCCGGAAAATCGCGGATATCGAGGATGTATTTTACGCGGATATCCTGACCGGCCCGCGCGGAAATCATTTTTCTGTGTTTTTCAATTACATCCACGACTCCGCTCCCGACAACGCCGTAGCCTAACACCGCAACTCCCGCCATATAAACGCTCCATTTCCCGGCAATACCGATTCGTATTCCGTATCCGTATACAAATATGATTTACTATTTTACCACATTATCCCGGAATTCTCAAGCAGCAAGCAAATTGCGCCTAAACAGGCAGGCTTTATTTTTTTCGTGAAATACGGTATAATTGTATTATCGGTGTTTTTTACGGGCAACTTCTTTCTAAAATTTAAGGGGATGACTATGGAAAAGCAGTCATTGTACAAGCTGATCAAGCCGATCATCATTATTATTTATATTATTCTCGGGTGCCTCGCGTTTAAATTCATGATGGAATATGTTCTCAAATGGATTTTTCCGTTTATCATCGGATTTCTGCTTTCCAGGATGGCGCTCCCGCTCGGCAGGCAATTCGAGAAAAAGCTGAAGCTCCATAGAAAAATCTCGTCGATCGCGGCGAGCGTTATCGTCATCATACTGTGCCTCCTGGCGGTCGGCCTGACCGTGTTTTTTATATACACCCGTCTGGTGCCCTTTCTCGCCGGGCTCTCGGAGACATATCAAAACGCCGCTGCCAAGATAACCGCTACATGGGACAGGCTCCTAACATTCATCGACAGGCTGCCCTCCTCCGTCGCGGACAGTCTGAAAAACGCGATAAACGCGATGCCGGAGAAAATAGATTTCATAAAGCTCCTGATCGTCCCCCTTCTGAACGCCGCGGGTTCGCTGCCGATGCTGATTCTCTCGATCATAGCCACAATTGTGTCGACATTTTTATTTGTGCTGGACAACGAAAACATCGGCGAGTTTATCAAAAAGCTCGTCAAGCCTTCGCTCTACGAGAAAATCGACAGGACATACAGGCACCTGTTCGGCACCCTGTTCAAATGGCTCAAGGCGCAGCTTATCCTCTGCAGCGTGTGCTTTACGGAGCTTTTGATCGGATTTCTGATCCTCAGGCTGCGCTACGCGTTCCTTATCGCGCTGCTGATCTGCCTGATCGACTTTCTGCCGGTGCTCGGTGCGGGGACGGTGCTGATACCCTGGGCGCTCGTCTCCCTTGCGCTGGGGGATTTCAGTCTCGCGATCGGCCTCGCCGTAATCTATATCGTGATCCTCGCCGTCAGGAACATGCTGGAGCCGAACGTGGTCGGCATTCAGATAGGCATGCACCCGCTTGTCACGCTGTTCTCCCTCTATGTCGGCTTTCGCATGTACGGATTTCTAGGCATGTTTTTCCTGCCGCTGGTGCTGCTCACCCTGATTCAGCTGAACAAATGGAAATACATCCGGCTCTGGGAAACCGATGACCTGCCGGATTTAAACAGCAACCGTATACAGTGAAAACAAAAACCGGGCGCAAGGCCCGGTTTTTGTATGGATTTAAGAGGTTTATGAAAAGGCACATCGGATGTCAGGATTTTTTCTCGTCAAAAGTGATGTTCAGCGTAAGCGTCTGCCCGTTTCGGTATACCGTAAGCACCGCGTTGTCGCCGGCTTTGTAGTTGGATTTCGCGCTTACCAGATCGGTATATGTCTTGATCTCCGTTTCGTCAATCTTTGTGATGATGTCTCCTACCTTCAATCCCGCTTTCTCGGCGTAGCTCGCCTGGTCCACCGCTTCGACTCTCGCGCCGGCCACGCCGTAGGTATCGCCGAAGCGCGGGTCCGTGTAGGTCGTGGCCGTGCTGACGCTGATGCCGAAATAGGGTCTGCCCCTGACGTAGCCGTATTCCTTCAGGTCGTTGACCTCCGCGATTACGTCGTTGATCGGAAGCCCGAAGCCGAGCCCCTCGATGCCGGTATCGGAGTATTTCGCCGTCGTCACGCCGATTACCTCGCCGTAGCTGTTAAACACGGGGCCGCCGGAGTTGCCGGAGTTGACCGCGGCGTCCATCTGGAACATGTTGAGCGCGTAGCCGTCGCCCATGTCGATTACTCTGTGGAGCGCGCTGACGACGCCTTTCGAGAGCGAGAACGTGAGCTCGCCCAGCGGGTTGCCTATCGTGCAGATCTCTTCGCCCACCACCAGATCGTCGCTGTCGCCGATCACAACCGGAGTCAGGCCGGAGGCGTCGATTTTCAAGAGCGCGATGTCGTTTTCATTGTCCGTGCCGACGACCTTGGCTTCGTACTCCGTCCCGTCGACAAACGCCACGGTGAACTGTTTTCCGTCCTCCACCACATGGTTGTTTGTGACGATATAGCCGTCAGATGTGATCACAAAGCCCGAGCCCGAGGCGGCAAAATCCGTCGTCTGGCCGAATATGTTCGTGGTCATACCCTTTGTCGTTATACCCACAACCGAGTTTACGTACTTCTCGTAAATCTGCGAGGAGGTCATCTGCCCTCCCTCGACATTCGCAATCGTCGAGATTGAATGCGACTGAGTCGTAAGCTGCAGCTGTCCGTTTGTCTTTTTAAGGGTTATCGATTCCGACACAAGCAGCGTTCCGCCAACCGTCAGCGCGCAGAGCAGCAGGCACGAGAGGCACACCGCAACGATTTTAGTCAGGTTCGGTATCCTGCGCTTCTTTGCTTCTGTCACCGCCGCATTGTAGTTTTCCATATTTATACTCTCCTTTTCAGGTATCTTGCTTTCCGTTCGCCGTGATTATATAATAGACTATAATTTCCGCATTCAGGTTAAGATATTATGAAAAAAAAGTAAACGAAAACGTAATTTTTTTACACCGCGCCTTACAGCCCGTAGAGCTCGGAAAATTTATCGGATAGATATCTCGTATAGTACGACGGATCGAACGGCTCGCCGCAGCAGCGTTCCAGAAGCTCCGAAGGGTCGTAAAGGCGTCCGTAGCGGTAGATTTTGTCCGTCAGCCACGCCGTGATCGTCCTTAGGTCACCGGAGCTCACGCAGGCTTCGATATCGACTTCCTTTCGCATGCGTGCGGCGATCTGCGCGGAATAGGCGCTGCCGACGGCGTAGGAGGGGAAATAGCCGAAGTCCCCGCCGCTCCAGTGGGAGTCCTGAAGCACGCCGCGGGCATCGTCCGGCACCTCGACGCCGAGGTATTCGCGCATTTTTAGGTTCCAGACCTCGGGCAGGTCGGCAACACGCACGGAGCCGTCAAACAGCGCCTTTTCGATCTCATACCTCACCATCACATGCAGGCAGTATGTCAGCTCGTCCGCCTCGGTCCTTATCAGCGACGGAACGCTCTTGTTTACGGCGCGGTAAAAGGCCTCCGCCGTCACGCCGTCGAGCTGCTCGGGGAAAATTGATTTGAGCTTAGGCAAGATAAGCCCGATAAAGGCGCGGCTCCGGCCTATGATGTTTTCGTACAGGCGGGACTGGCTCTCATGGATGCCCATCGAGACGCCTTCGGCGGCGCAGGTGTATTGCAGCTCGTCGCCGATGTTCAGCTCGTAGAGCGCGTGGCCGCCCTCGTGGATTACCGAGTAAATAGAGCTATGCAGCATATTCTCGTGGTAGTTCGTCGTGATGCGGACGTCCTTCTTGTTGAACTCCAGCGTAAACGGGTGCAGCGTCTCCCCCAGGGCGCAGTGCTTCTCGTCGATGCCCATGACCCCCATCAGGTACTTCGCGACCGCGCGCTGGCCCTCCGCCGGGTAGCGCCGGTACAGAAAGCCGTCGTCCGGCTGAGTTCCCGATTTTATGATCTCTATGACCAGCGGGACGATTGTTTTGCGCAGGACTTCAAAAAATTTATCGAGGGAGGCCCGCCGCATGCCCCGCTCGTGCCTGTCGAGCATATTGTCGTATGGGTCGAGCCCGCTGCAGATGTATGCCGAAAAACGCTTTTGGGTTTCGACGATCTTCTCGATATAGGGGGCGAAGGCGGCGAAATTGTTTTCAACCTTTGCCCTCTGCCAGACGTTTTCCGATTCGTTCAAGAGCTTCCGGTACACCACGTACTCATCCTTCGGGATCTTGACGTCGCGGTCATACTCCCTTTTGAGCAGCTCCACCTCTCTGGCGCGCTGAAAGCCTATCTCCGCCTTTTTTTCCGTCAGAAAGTTTAAAAGCTCCCCGGTCTCCTCGCCCGCCGTGAGCCTGTAGGCCTCGCCCGACAGTATCCCGAGGGCCTCTCCCCTGCCCTCCGCCGTGTCGCCGGGCGCGGCGGTGACGCTGTCGTAATATATCATGTTCATCGCGTGTTTGTACGCGTACGTCTTGAGTTGGAGCTCTTTCAGCGCGTTTTGAGCCTCGTTTACCGTCATTCGGATACCACCTTGCATCATTATTATGCTTTATTCTACTACAATATCGGTTAAAAAGAAAGGAAGCAGTCAATGGATATCAACGCTATTTTGGAAAAGGTCGACCACACCCTGCTCTCGCCCGACGCCGCATGGGCGGGCATCAAGGCCCTTTGCGAGGACGGGCTTGAGTTTAAAACGGCCTCCGTCTGCATACCGCCCTCCTTTGTCAAGAGGGCTGCCGATTTTCTCGGGGGCAGGCTGCCGGTCTGCACCGTAATCGGCTTTCCGAACGGCTACGCGACTACGAAAGCCAAGGTTTTCGAAACCGCCGACGCGGTTTCAAACGGCGCCAGCGAGATCGACATGGTAATCAACCTAGGCTTCGTTAAGGAAAAACGCTATTCCGACATTCTGGACGAAATCAGAGCGGTCAGAGAGGCCGCCGCGGGGAGGGTGCTCAAGGTGATCGTCGAGACCTGCCTTCTCACCGAGGAGGAAAAAATCGAGATGTGCCGCGTCGTCACCGAGTCCCGCGCGGACTACATCAAGACCTCGACGGGGTTTTCCACCGGCGGGGCCACGTTCGACGACGTGGCGCTGTTTGCCCGCCACATCGGTCCCGGCGTGAAGATTAAGGCCGCGGGCGGAATAAAGACGCTGGACGACGCGGAGAAGTTCATCGCCCTCGGCGCCTCCCGGCTCGGCACCAGCCGGATTGTGAAAATTTTGAAGGAACGCCGCACAAGCAAATAATAGCGGAGCCGCCGGTTTTATCCGGCGGCTCATCTTATTATAGCTACTTATTATAGCTACAGTTTTTTCGCAAACAGTACGTCGTAGCCCTTGATTATCGTATTGCCTTCAATTCTTTTGTCGTTCAACACGTCGTAGAGCGGAATTTCGGGCGTGAACGACACATCGCTCTCCTTTGCGTTGACAGCAATGAAGTACTCCTGCCCGTCTTTAACCCGGCTGGATACGATTACGCCATCCGGCACGTTCAAAATCGGCTTGATGCCAAATCTCTCTGCAAGCACGTAGGCCATCGCCTCGAAGTACTCCGGGTCGTCCGAGCTCGAGCAGAACATCATCACATGGCCCTTGCCGTAGCTGTTCAGCGTTACTGCTGGCTTTCCCTTCAGCTTTCCGCAGGTGTAGACCGCTACGGGCTCCGCGCCGGTCAGCCTGAGCTTTATCATCTCACCGATGGGCCTGAACTTTCTGCCGTTTTCAAACTCGACCGCGATCTCCTCGCCGGTCCCGCGCTGCTCCTTTTCCATCTCGCCGACAGAGATCGAGGAGACAACCTGCGCTCCTGCGATCTCCGCGAACAGGCCGGGCTGGATGAGCTCGAGGATGTTGTTGTACTCATCCCTTGTGCCGCACTCTGTGTTGATTACCAGAATGCCGCCGCCGGCGACATAGCTAATAAGTCTTTCCGCGTCCGCCTCCGAGACGATTTTCAGGTTCGGCGCGACGACGACGCGGTATTTTGAAAAATCGTCCGACGGGAAAATCACGTCGAGATTCCTCTTCAGCGCGTTTTTAAAGCCGCCGTGGGCGTTGAAAAAGTCCTGGTCGTAGGCCCCGTCCACCGTCCAGCCCGGCGTCGCCCAGCTGTTTTCGTAGGAGTATACAGTCGCCACGTCTGCTATCGTCTCGGCGCCGTCAATCTTGCCGTAATGAGCCTTCAGTTCGGAGGCGAGCCTTCGGAACTCGGGCGCGGCCTCTCCGAAGCTGCCGTCCCGGGCCAGCACCGCGTTGATGCCCTGCTCGACGCCGCCGGTCGGCTTCCGCCACTCGAAAAACATCGTGCCGAACGCGCCGTGGGCGATGTTTATCCAGGTCTGGGCGCGGATAATGCCGGTCAGCTGGTTTGCGTTGGCCTCCGTGGCCTGCTCGGCGACCAGGAACCGGCCTTTGCCGTTCGAGAGCCGGCGGCAGAGGTCGTGCTCCATGCAGGAGTGGAACTGATAGCGGTAATAATCGTTGTACGGCGTCGGCACATAGTTGTCCCACGCGGAGTAGTCGAGGTACTGCGAAGCCTCCTCGCAGCTCACCGACCAGTTCGCTCCCGGCCAGTTCGTGTATATAAACCGGTCGCCGATGTATTTCCGGAGGATCTCCGTCTCCATACGCAGAAGACGGTTGAAGATGAACGAGAAGTATCTTCTGTAGTCGAGCCGCATCGCGGGCGACCAGCCGCCCTCCGCCGCGTTCAGGGGAAGCCTGATCTCGTCGAAACCGTTGTAAACGTTCGAAAACATCATCGTAAACCAGGCGGCGTTGAGCTTATCGATCGTGCCGTATTTTTCTTTCAGCCATTTTTGGAATCCGGCCTCGCAGCGGTCGTCGTAGCAGACGAAAGGGTAGCCAGGCTCGTTGTCAAGCTGCCAGCCGATGACGTTCGGATCGTCGCCGAAGGCTTTGGCCTGCTCCGTGACGATTTTTCTCGCGTAGCTTAAAAATATCTCGCTCGAGAGGCAGTTTCCCTTCCTCCCGCCGAAACCGTAGTCTCCGCGTTCGTTTCCGCCCTTGACCTCCGGGTACTTTTTATATAGCCACGGTGGGCAGACCGCCGTCGTCGTGCCCATCACGGTCTTTATCCCGTATTTCCCGGCCAGCGCGACGGCTTTTTTCATCGGCTCAAAGTTGTACTCGCCCTCCCTGGGCTCATACCAGCTCCACGCGAACTCGCCCATGCGGACGACGTTCAGGCCGAGCTCGGCCATCTTTCTGAAATCCTCTTCCCAGCGCGCCTCCGGCCACCACTCGGGATAATACGACGAACCCATCCGAAATTCAGACATAAAAAATCGTCTCCAAATCCATTTATCGTTTTTATCAACGTTCATTTTACCATATCGCGGGCGGGGTGTAAAACAGAATTTTATTGATTATTTTTCAACCCGCCGAAAAAGGGACACGCCTATAAATTTTATCTAAATATCATGCTGTTTTGCATTGACATTTTTGTGTATTCCGATGTAATATTAGTAGAACATAAATTTAAGTCATTGATTCAAACACATCCCCGTTTGTTGCGGGCACGCCGGAAAGGAGCGATATCGAATGAAAACAAGAAAAATTCTCGTCAGGGTTCTGATCGTGTTGATGGCACTTTTAATCCTCGGGCTGGCCACCGCGGGAACACTTCTCTTTTTCAGCTACGCGGAACTGGGTTTCATTTATGAGCAATCGGTAATGGAGGGTCAGAGAACCCCAGATAAGTTCGGGAAGGAGAATATCACGATGCGCCCGGAGTGTGAATCCTACCCCAAGGGTACGGAGAAGATTACGTTTATCGTCAGCGATCCGTCCGGGCTCGCGTTCACGGCGGACTATTATTATATAATCAAAAAAGAGAGCTATATTTTCAAGGTCTGGCCGACGCGGCTCGATGTCGACCTCAGCGGCGACATTCTCCGGCCGCACGCGTTCAGCGCGCAGGCCTCCGAAAACGGCGAGCCGGTCACGCTTAATTACACAATGGACCTTAGCGCCTGGTCGTTTAAACCGACCCGCGGGACTTATACTTACAGCACCCTGATCCGGGTGACGATCGACGGGGTGGTATATGTATCCAGACTCTCCTGCGATTTCACGATAAAGTAGTGTATACAAAATATAAGCGGAGGTGTTTTGCTTGAAGATAAGGAAAATTCTCGTCCGTGTTCTGATCGTGTTGATGGCGCTTGTCATCCTCGTGCTCGCCGCCGCGGGGACGCTGGTCTATGCCACCTACCGGGAGCTTTTGTTCGTCGCCGAGAAAAACGCGCCGGGCGACATCGGTTATTTGCAGAAGCTCGGGATTACGCCGGTCACGCTGGAGCCCGAGCAGGTCTCGTACCCCAAGGGCGTCGACCAAATTGTCTTCAGGATCAACAACCCCGACAACCTGAAATATTACGCGAAGTACTATTACACGATTACCAAGAAGGACTATTTTCTCAAGGTCTGGCCGACACGGTTTAAAAAATTCTATTCCGATGAAGCAAACGACTGCAACGACGACGCCGGCAAAATCGGTTTCGGAAGCTACTCACCGTCGATGCCTTCGGACTCCGTTCCCGACAAAACCTTTACGCTGAGAATAAGCGACTGGTGGATCCGGCCGACGCGCGGGACATACACCTATACGACGCAGATTATCGTCTGGGTCGACGGCGCCGCCGAAGTCTACACGATCTCCTGCGGTTTTACGATCAAGTAGCGCACGCGGATTTTTCATACGGAGGTGCTTTGGATGAAAACAAAAAAAATTCTCGTCCGGGTTCTGATCGCCCTGATGGCGCTGCTGCTGCTCGCGCTCGGGACGGGGACGGTACTGATGACATTCAGTTTCCTCGAGCTGCGGTACGCCTGCGATAAGCTTAGCCCCGAGCCCATTGACGCGCTGTCCTCCTACGGGTACGAGCCGATCACCCTCGAGCCGGAATACGCGTCGTACCCAAAGGGCGTCGAAGAGATTACCTTTAAAATAAGCGATCCCTCCGAGCTGCCCTTCAAGGCCGATTATGACTACGCGATCGTCAAAGAAGGTTATCTTTTTCAGATCTGGCCGACAAGGGTCGAGGGCGTCTGGAAGCCTGGCGACGGTCTCGCGCATTTTTGCGGTTTTGCCGGCTATGTCCCGGATCCCGGCAACCCGGACGCGATATACCCGCCGGACGAGACCTACACCCTGAAGGTGAGCGACTGGCTGTGGCGGCCGACCCGCGGGACCTACGAATACATCACCATAGTGAGGGTTGAGCTAAACGGCGTTTTCAAGCCTTTCACGCTGACCTGCAAATTCACGATTGAGTAAACGGCGGAGGCGGTTAAGATGATGAAAAAGAAGATTTTGTTTCGCCTTCTCGTCTCGCTGGCGGCGCTTCTGATAGTCGCGCTCGGGGCGGCATTTACGCTTCTGACCTTCAGCTATCTCGAATTGAACGCGGTGAGCGGCGATCTGACTCCCGGGTATATCAACGCCCTGCCGGAGGAGGATCCCCGGCGGATCACCATTGAGCCGGAGTTTTCGTCCTACCCGAGGGGGACGAAGGAGATTAATCTGATCGTCAGCGGCCCCTCCGGAGTCGGGTTTGTATCGGACGATTATTATCTGATTACAAAGGAAAACTATCTGTTTAAAATCTGGCCGACGCGGCTCTCGGAAACCCTCGGCGGCCGCCGCGGGGACGCCCAGCAAAGATTCGGCGCCGAGCCCTCCGAAAACGGCGAGCCGGTGACGCTGACCTGCAGGCTGAATCTGGAGGACTGGTCCTGGCAGCCGACCCGCGGGACCTACACCTACACCACCGCGGTTTACGTCGAGATAAACGGCGTGAGCGCGGAGTACCTGCTCTCCTGCCGGTTTACGATTGAGTAAAAAACACGCTTAACGGTCTTCCCCTGCGGGCGCCGCTAAGTGCGTTTTTATGCTCTGCCCTCCACAATATCCAGAAAATACTTATGGACGGTCCCGTCGTCCGTAAGCTCCGGGTGGAACGCGGTCACCAGCTGCTTACCCTGCCTCGCGGCGACGATGCGGCCGCCGGTCTCGGCGAGGACCTTAGCGCCGCCCCAGACCGCTTCGATATATGGGGCGCGGATGAAAACCATTTTGATTTTCTTTAAGCCGGCGAAGTCCGAAACCGCCTCGAAGCTACCGAGCTGTTTTCCGTAAGCGTTTCGGCGCACGCGCATATCCATTGAGCGAAAATATGTCCGGCGGTCGTTTGAAATTTCACCGGCCAGCAGGATAAGGCCGGCGCAGGTGCCGTACACGGGGAAGCCGGAGGCTATCAGCTCTGCTATCGGCTCGAAAAGCGAGAGGTCGCGCAGAAGCTTGCCGATTACGGTGCTCTCCCCTCCCGGTATGATCAATCCGTCAAAGCTGCACCCGATGTCCCTTGCCTGCCTGATCTCAAAATGCTCTACGCCGAGCCCGGACAGCATCTGCCCGTGCTCCGCAAACGCCCCCTGCAGGGCGAGAATCCCGATTCTCATCATCATTTCGTCCTTTGATTGTTTTTGTCCGCAGCACGCCGCGTAAAGCGGCAAATGCCTCCCGCCGATCCGGGCGGTAACCCGGGCGGCAAAAGGTTTTTTATAATTTATTTGCGACAGCGAATTAATTATTTTCCTCTTTCCGCCATCAGCAGGGTTATCTCCTGTTCGTTGATGCCGACCATCGCCTCGCCGAGGTCCTCGGACAGATACGCCAGCATTTCGGGGTCGTTGTAGTTCGTGACCGCCTTGACGATCGCGGCGGCGCGCTTTTCCGGGCAGCCCGACTTGAATATGCCCGAGCCGACGAACACGCCCTCCGCGCCGAGCTGCATCATCAGCGCGGCGTCCGCCGGGGTCGCGACACCGCCGGCCGCGAAGTTGACCACCGGGAGCCGCCCGCTGTCGTGCACAGAGAGCACAAGGTCGTATGGGACCTGCATCTCCTTTGCCGCCTCGTAGAGCTCATCCGGGCGCATCGACGCGACGCGGCGGATCTCCTTCATCATCAGCCTCATATGGCGCACCGCCTGGACGATATCCCCCGTACCCGGCTCGCCCTTGGTACGTATCATCGACGCGCCCTCGTTTATGCGCCTCAGCGCCTCGCCGAGATCGCGCGCGCCGCAGACAAAGGGCACGTCAAACGCGGTCTTGTCGATGTGGTGGACATCGTCCGCCGGGGACAGCACCTCGCTTTCGTCGATATAGTCGATCTCAATCGCCTGAAGGATCTGTGCCTCGACAAAATGCCCGATCCGCACCTTCGCCATAACCGGGATCGAGACCGCGTTCTGGATGCCCTTGATCATCTTCGGGTCGCTCATGCGCGACACGCCCCCCGCCGCCCGGATGTCCGCCGGAATGCGCTCCAGCGCCATCACCGCGCACGCGCCGGCAGCCTCCGCGATTTTCGCCTGCTCCGGCGTCGTAACGTCCATTATCACTCCGCCCTTGAGCATCTGCGCCAGCTCTTTATTGAGCGAATACCTGTCGTTTGCCATAAATCATCCTCCATATGATTTTGTATTGACATTTTTGCCCCGTTCTTTTATCATTATATTTGTATCTGGCATTCTGTAAACTATCAGTTTGCGGATATTTTAAAATGCCAGTTTACGGGGTGAGCACGATATGTTTACGTTTATTCCGGACAGAGAGTCGAAAACGCCGGTCTACGAGCAGCTCTACCGTTTTATCCGCGCGCTGATTCGCAGCGGGGAGATTGCCTCCGGCGAGAGGCTGCCGTCGAAGCGAAAGCTCGCGGCGCACCTCAAGCTCAGCCAGACCACAGTGGAGAGCGCGTACGCCCAGCTCGCGGCCGAGGGGTACATCCGCTCCCAGCCGAAAAGCGGATATTTCGCCTCGGCGCTGGACAGGTGCGTTTTCCCGACCGCGCGGAGGCGGGAAACTGCACTGCCCGACGAGGAAAAAGCGGGAAACGCCTGCCGGTACGATTTCAGGACAAACGCGGTCTGCCTCGATAAATTTCCGTTCGCGTCCTGGGCGGCGGTGGCGAGAGGGGTTTTGAGCACCGAAAAGCCCGAGCTTCTGGACTACACCCATCCCCAGGGGCTTTTGCCGCTCAGGGAGGAGATCTCAAAGTATCTTAGGAGCTACCGCGGGATCGACGCGCGCCCGGCGCAGATCGTCATCGGCGCGGGCTCGGAATACCTGCTCTCGATGGCGGTCACGCTGCTGGGGAGGCAGGGCGTCTACGCGGTGGAGAATCCGGGCTACGGCAAGACCGCCGCGGTGCTTAAAAACAGCGGCGCGGAGGTTTGCCACATCCCGCTCGACGAGTACGGGCTCGACCCGGCCGCGCTCCGGGAGTCCCGCGCGAGGGTCGCCCACGTCACGCCCTCGCATCAGTTCCCCTCCGGGATCGTGATGCCTGTTTCAAGGAGGGCCGAGCTTTTGTCCTGGGCGCGCGAAAGGGACGACCGGTATCTGATTGAGGACGACTACGACAGCGAGTTCCGGTTTTCCGGGAACCCGATTCAGGCGCTGCAGGGGCTTGACGGCGACGGCAGGGTATTGTATATAAACTCCTTTACAAAGAGCCTCGCCCCGTCGATGCGCGTTAGCTATATGATCCTGCCCCCCGAGCTTTTAAAACGGTACCGGGAGATTTACGCGTACAACACCTGCACCGTGCCGAGTTTCGAGCAGTTTACTCTCTGCGAGTTCATGAAAAAGGGACTTTTTGAGCGTCATCTGGGCAGAATGAGAAAGCTCTACAAAGAAAGGCGGGACACATTGATACAAGCGCTGTCAAGTTCTGCGCTTGACAGCGTCACGACCATCATCGGGCAGGACGCCGGGCTCCATTTCCTTATTCGGGTTGAGAACGGCATGGACGAGGCCGAGCTGGTCGCCCGCGCAAAGGCCGCGGGCGTCAGGGTCTACGGACTCTCCGAGTACTGCGCGGAGCCCATGCCGGATATTGACAGGCGCACCGTGGTGGTCGGGTACTCGGGCATGGCCACCAAGGAATTAGAAAGCGCCGTCCGCGCTCTGGAAAAAGCGTGGACGGCATAGACCGGCTTTCCGATGACAAAGCCAGTATTTTAATTGACAGCCGGGCGTTTCTATGTTATATTTATGAAAAGAACGCAGTCTGGATGTGAAAAGATGATCAGATAGTCTGTTGGAAAAGCAAATGCCTTTAAAAGCTTTCGCGCGGGGCTCCCGAACGCGCTTTTATAAGCATTTTGCCGCCGGCAGGCTTATCCTTACCCTTTTACGCATCTGAAAGGCTGCGCGCGTTTTTTTGCGTTATATAGGAAAAGTCTGTTCCCGGCGGAGTTTTGGCGGGAGCGGACTTTTTTTGTTAAGGAGCGACGGATATGCCGAATTTGCAGATTCAGAATCTCACAATGGTTCTTTCAAAGGACATGAGAACACTTGTAAAGGATTTTTCCTTTACACTAAACGTTGGAGACAGGGCGGCGATTATCGGCGAGGAGGGCAACGGAAAGTCGACGCTGCTGAAGCTGCTACACGACGAGAGCCTCGTCGAGGGCTACGCCGGGTATGAAGGGCGGGTGATCAAGAGCGGACTGCGCACCGGGCTTTTGCTGCAGGAGCTGCCGGAGGAGCAAAAGGCGATGAATATCCGCGCCTATTTTGAAGCGCTGCCGTTTTTCGACGCGCTTTCAGATAGCGACAAGTACGGCGCGCTCCGCGAGGTCGGGCTCGACGCCGGGCTCTTGCGCAGCGAGAGACCGGTCTCGACGCTGTCCGGCGGCGAGAAGGTAAAGCTGCAGCTCGCGGCGATTCTCACCGAAAAGCCGGACGTTTTGCTGCTTGACGAGCCCTCGAACGACATCGACATCGAAACGCTTATCTGGCTCGAGCGGTTTATCAACGGCTGCGGAAGGCCGGTGCTGTACGTCTCCCACGACGAAACACTGGTGGAAAACACCGCGAACGTGATCCTCCATCTGGAGCAGGTGCGGAGAAAGACCGTGCCGAGGCACACCGTGGCGAGGATGCCCTACGGGAGATATGTCGCCGAGAGGATGTCGGCCATCGAGACGCAATCACAGCTTGCCCGGAAGGAAAAAGAGGAACGTGGCAAAAAGCTTGAGCGGTGGCGGCAGATTTATCAGCGGGTCGAACACGAGCTCGACTCTATCTCCCGCGCGGACCCGGGCGGCGGCCGGCTTTTGAAAAAGAAGATGAAGGCCGTCAAATCCCAGGAAAAACGCTACGAGCGCGAGGCGGAGAGCATGACCCAGCCCCCTGACTTCGAGGAGGCGATCATGCCGAAGTTCCCCGGCGACATCTCGCTTCCGCGTGGAAAAACCGTGCTCGATCTAAAGCTGGACGCGCTCTCCGCCGGCGGCAGATTGCTCGCGAGGGATATCGCGCTGCGTGTCTCGGGCGGCGAGCACGTCTGCGTCACCGGCGCGAACGGAGCCGGAAAATCCACGCTTTTGAGACTGATCGCAAAGACGCTGCTCGGGAGATCTGACCTGCGCGCGGCCTATATGCCTCAAAACTACGGCGATCTGCTGGACGGCAGGCAGACGCCCGTGGAATTTCTCGCGCCGGGCGGGAAAAAGGGGGACGTCACAACGGCCCGGACCTACCTGGGCAGCATGAAATACACACCGGATGAAATGGAGCACGACGTTGGCGAGCTCTCCAGCGGGCAGAGGGCGAAGCTCTTCTTCGTCAAAATGATTCTCGACCGAAGCGACGTCTTGATTCTGGATGAGCCGACGCGAAACTTCAGCCCGCTCTCCAATCCGGTGATACGGGGCATTTTAAGGGACTTTCGCGGCACGATCATCTCGGCGTCCCACGACCGCAAGTATATCGCCGAGGTCTGCGATAAGGTCTACGAGCTGACAGAGGAGGGCCTGAATGCCTCAGTCCGTCCCGAAAACACTTGATATCTGCTCTTAAAAAACGCGGCCCGGAGAGGTTTAAAAACTCTCAGGGCTGTTTTTGCATTTACGCTTTACAAAATCTCATCCGGATTGAGCGTTTCGCGCCACCGCGCGGTTTAGTTTTTCGCTCATTACGGTCAGCAGAATCAAAAATACGAGGATAAACGCCGGAAGCAGCTTTACCGAAACCAGATTCGCAATCAACCCGAACAGGGGCGGCATGAAAGTGGACCCGGTATAGGCGCTCGCCATTTGGAGTCCGATGATCGCCTGCGAATTCTCCATTCCGAAGTTAAAGGGCGTGGAGTGGATGATTGACGGATAGATCGGACCGCAGCCGAAACCCGCAACCACAAAACCCGCCAGACAGGGATAATCGCTTTCAAACGGCAGCGCGATCATAGCGACGCTTAAGAATACGATGCCGATGCCTATTCTGATCATTTTCCTGTCGCCCAGACAGTTTGCAAACAAACCGGCGATGAACCTGCTGACGGTCAGCCCGATAAAAAACAGCGACGAGAACGCGGCGGCCCGGTCCTCGGATATCGCCCTTGAGCCCACCAGGTAGGAGCTGACCCATCCGAAAAAGGTCGCCTCAAAGGCGCAATAGGCGAAAAATCCCAGCAGGACGTATTTTACGCCTTTGATTGAGAGCTTTTGCCTGAACGTCAGCTTTGCCGGTACGACTTCCTGCCGGGCATGCCCGTTCCTGCCGCATTTTTTCCATATCGGCAGGGTTAAAAGCAAAACCGCCGCCAGCGCGAACTGAATATAGGATACGATGCGGTAGCCCATCGACCAGTTATTGAGAGCTGCGATGCTGTAGCTGACGATGTATGGGCTGACGATGGTGCCGACGCCCCAAAAGCAGTGCAGCCAGCTCATGTGCCTGGCCTCGTAGTGCAGCGCCACGTAGTTGTTCAACGCCGCATCGACGGCGCCGGCGCCCAGGCCGTAGGGAACGGCCCATACGCACAAAAGCCAGTACCTGTCCGCAAACGAAAATCCGGTCAGCGCGGCGGCAGTCAGCAAAACGCTGATAGCCGTCACCGGCCCGGTCTTTAGCTTCCTCGTCAGCCTGTCCGAGAGAAGGCTTGATATTATCGTGCCGAAGGAAATTATCATTGTGACGATTCCCAGAAAGGACAGCGGCACGTTAAAATCCTGATGGATCACCGGCCACGCTGAGCCCAGAACGGAGTCCGGCAGGCCGAGGCTGATGAAAGCCAGATAAATAATTGCCAGCAGCAAACTATACATTGAAACAGCTCCCGAATACGGATAAGGGCATACACGGGATAATAGCACTGATTTGTTAAAAAATCAATCTTTCCGCTTTTCGGAAAAACTTCCGGAGAGCGGGACACGCCTCCGCTGCCCGAAAGCGGCGGATAAAAGCGGCGGATTCGAATACCGAATCCGCCGCTTCCGCGAAAAACGCCCTGTTTTTTACACCGGCTAGCTTTTTCTCACCATAAGGTATATGTATTTGCCGCTGGCTCCCGAGTTCAGATCCTTGGTTATGCTCGGCTCGCTCCAACCTGCCGGCAGCGAACTGATTTTTCTATACTGTCCCCTGATTTCGCGGATGAATTTTGTCTCTGGGTTTGCCGCTTCATCCAGCGTCGCGGTTTTATAGAACAGGTATACAAATTCGCCGCCCACGTTTTTATTCAAATCCACATTGATTTTTTTGTAGCCTTTATGGGTCGTGTTCTCGCCGAGATCCACGATGATATCCGTGATCGCGCCGTTTCTCGACTTGGTCGTTTTGTACGCGATGAAAATATAGTGTTTTCTCCCTTTGTTGGCATCCAGAATTTCATCACCGTTAAAGTTGACGCAGACGTATTTATAGCCGCTGGGCACCAGGGCCTTCGCCGCCGATTCCGTTTTTCCGTCGACAACAATGATATCCGAAATGTAGGCATTATTGTCATCGAGGAAATCCAGCTCCCCTAAAAACAGCGACTTGATTTTGGCCTGCTCCGAAAATTCCTTCTCGATTTTCTTTTTCACTGATCCGTACTTTTCGTCGTTTAAAAGCTCCCAGATGGGTTTCAGTGACCGCTCAAAGTCGCCTATGCCGCAGATGGTCGGGTTATCCGGAATGGTCGTTGTCCATTCCTTCATCTGACTTGAGATCGCGTCCACGGTTTTGCCCGTGATGCTGGCGCCGCCGAAGCTCTGGAAATTCATCCTGGCGGTTATCGCAAACTCCTCCGCGATTTCCTTTTTGCTCACATCCACCTGGGCCGTAACGGCGTTATAGGTTGTCTGCGCCCTGCTTCTGATTTCCGTCTCGCTGAGGTTTTTATCGTTGGTATAGGTAAAATTAAGCCTTGTTCTGCCGCCTATGTAGTATTCGACGATCAGGTGTGTACCGTAGTCCTTGAAAAGCTGGGCGACGGTCATCTTGCCCTTGTCCACCTTCTCCACGTCGTCCAGGAAGCTCTGGGAGAGCATGCTGGTCAGGTCCTCGGCCGAGCCCTCGAACTCTATTCCCGATATGATATGCTTTTCCATATAGGTCATAAAGATCTGCTTGCTTGAGGTCTGCTCGCTGGTGCTGTACTCGGTCTGGACGTTTCCGGAAAACGCCGCGCCCTTATAGCTCATGTCCGCCGAGGCGTTTATCTGCGTGTAGATGTCGCTCATCTTCTCAACGTAGTAGTCGTTGATTTCCGAGCCCTTAAGATCGTCGCTTATCTCTTTATATTTCGAGTAGTCAAATTTCGCCGCGTCCAATATGGGTTTGCTTTTTACTTCTCTGGCGTTGATATAGGAAGAGTTGAGCACGTCGTAGCCGTAGAGGTTGTAGTTCTTGTTCAGCCCCTGCAAAAGCCCTTCTTCCTCTTCATTTTCGTCGTTGAGGTTATTGATTTCAACTTCCCCAAGGCTTATTTCCAGGTTCGGGTCCTGGGTTGTGTCCGAGTATGAGTCTGTCCCGTTGAGCAGGCCTTCGCCCTCGCTGTCTGTCCGGTCCGCGTCGCCCGCTTTTGTGCAGGCGGCAAGCCCGAGACATAGGACGATCGCCATACCCACGCTGATTGTCTGCAGTAAACGCTTTTTCATCTTTTTCCCCTCTTGCTTTGTTTTTTTGTAAAACTACAATCTATGTCAAGGCTATGCCTTGCAAAAAAAGAGCTCCGGTTTTATAATTTAAATAAGGTTGAAGCGGTAATTCAATGACCGCGGTCATTATATCATGTTTTAAACGGCGTGTCAACAAAGGAGGGAATTTTTATGCAGCGGAAAGCCGGACCCAACAGGAAAGAAAAAGCGGCTCAGACGAGGAACAGGATCTACGAGAGCGCAAAACAGCTGTTTTACGAACAGGGGTTTGAGCGCGTCAATGTGGACGATATCGTCAAGCGCGCAGGCGTGGCAAAGGGCAGCTTCTACGTCCATTTCGAATCCAAAGACTCGCTGATTGCCATGCTGATCAGCGAATATGTAAAGAAAATCGACGCCGGTTATAAAACATTTCTCGAATCCCTTCCTTCCGGCATGCCGCCGGATGAGGCGCTGCTGTCCCTTGTCGGCAGGATTGCGGATGTGATCGGCGAAAGCATCGGCCGCGAGCACATGAGAATCCTGTACAGGATTCAAATCGGAACGGATATACCGGGCGGCGCGGCGATAGATTATAGCAGGGAGCTCTATAAGTTATTTTTTGATATCATCGACAGCGGGATTTCCCGGCGCATATTCCGTTCGGATCTGTCCGCGGCCGAAATCGCAAAGCATTTCATCATGGCCTACAGGGGCGTGGTTTACGAGTGGTGCGCCCGTTACCCGGAGGTCGACCTGAAGGAGCTGTCCCTGCGGCATTTTCAGCTTCTTCTTACGGGAATCAAAGCGGACGATCCGGCAAATCACGCATAAAAAGCCGTTTTAGCGCCGAGCCCCGCCAACGGCGGCGCCATGAATGGAGCTTGTTTTATGATTGTCATGGCCCTATTCGATTATATGAGAAAGCTGGATTTGTGAAAGCTACGGAAGTGGATCGTGATGGACATATAACCATGAGAAAAGAGTTGGATGACAACGTACATGAGTCGATATGATTTTATAAAAGGGAAATCAAATCAGTAAAATATCTGAATATGTATGTTAGCTGTAATAGTGGCTTGAATTTTTGTGATTGAATCTGAGTTATATGATTATTGGGAGAGTAATTGTATGACCGCGTATGATATATGGACGTCAGGAAGAGCACTTGACAAGGATACCTTCTTATGTTAACATCGGCGTATCATTCACTGATACGCCGATGTGAGGTAAACACAATGAGAGTTTTGCGTGATTCTATATTATATAAAGACCCTGCCTGCTACTCAGCTTTTACCTGCCTTACACGCTGTGCAAACGGAGATATTCTTGTCAGCTTTAGACGCGCGCCGAATGAAAACCCGCATTATCACCATCACAGCATGTCTCGTGCGGTGATTATGCGCAGCTGCGACGAGGGCAGGACATGGAGTGGGCCCGTTATGATAGCTCCAGACGATGACATCGGCCAGCAGGATCCGCATATTACAACGCTTTCGGATGGAAGCCTATTCGCCTCATACTTCACATGGCAGGCACATCCAACTGCCGAAAAACAAACCCTTTTTGATACATACGCCGAGCTTAGTGAGGACAAAGGCGTTATTTGGCGTTGTTGTGGGGTTCATATTGCCATATCACACGACAGCGGATATTCATGGAAGGTACACGGCAAACTTATTCCTGCAGGAGCGGGACGTGAAGTATATGCAAACGCAGCAATGCACTCGAAAGCGGTAGAACTGGATGGTAAACTACTGTTACCCATTCGTGTTGAAGCACCCAATGGTTATAGACATTTTCTGGTTTCATCGGCTGATGGCGGAATAAGCTGGGATTATGTCGGCGAAATCGTGAGGGCTCGCCCTGAAAAGCATCAATATTACGATGAAGGTTATCTTTATCTGTCACCCAACGGAGCGCTGTTCTGCCTTTTTAGATGCTATGATGAAGGCGGATTAATGGAGTATTGCATTTCGCATGATGGCGGCAGAACATGGAGCGAACCTTACATAAGTAATGTATGGGGTTATCCACAGACGATAACTCGTATCTCTGGTGGGCGCGCTCTGTTAACATATGGTTATAGACGCAAACCGTGGGGAGTGCGCGCACGTATCGTTAAAGATGATCTGAGTGATATGGACGATGCGGAGGAAATCGTGATATATGACCGCGGGAAAGACGCTGATTTAGGGTACCCGTCGGGTCTTGAGCTCACTGATGGCAACCTGCTTGTGACATATTACTGCGGTGATGACAATGACGAAACGCGCATTATTAGATATGCGATTCTAGGGAAATAAAGCCCGAATAATTGAATTGAAGAAGAAACCGATATAAAATTAACGCTAATCACACATTTAGTGATTGGCGTTATTGTTAATAGATGTGTTCCCGCGTACGGCTATTTCTGAAAAATAACTGAAAAGACGGTCTATGACAAGAAATAGATGTAAGCAGCGACCTCATCCACGAGCATATTGTCGCGAAGGTAAAACAGAATGCTAAATAACCAGCGATAAGGCGGACAGCAGCCCTTCCTTGCGGCATCATGGGAGAGAAAAGCAGTGAAGTAGTACCGATTTCAAACCTTATAGTTATGCCTCTGAAAACGCTCAGGGATGTGAAAATTTCCGTTGGAGTTTTTCCGGGGCAAGCCAAGGCGAACAGCAAAAATGCGAGACGGGACGGCCATTTTAACCCCCTTGTCTCGCTTTTTCCTTGTATTACTGAGTATTACCGACTTTTCTAGTTAGCAAATATGAAAAGGTACCCAGTGGATTTGCATTATCCACTAAGTACCTTTGTGGCAGGGGCAGAAGGGATCGAACCCTCGGCATGCGGTTTTGGAGACCGCCGCTCTACCAGCTGAGCTATACCCCTGTGTACTGCGAAGCTGCAATCGGTATTATACACATTAATGAGCATCTTGTCAAGTGGATTAATAGGGATATTTTTTTAATAATTGTAGGTTTGTCAATGATATGTTACACCGAGGGACAAAAAATCAAGGAGCACCTTTTTGGGTGACTGCCATTTTAAGGGACGCATAGGAAAGTTGTTATATTTTCTGCTGTGAACAGCAAGTT
>JAPXRI010000028.1:0-38129 GCA_033813635.1 Bacillota bacterium | reverse complement strand
ATCTCAAGCACATGGGGCTCATGGAAATTGTCAGGGAACGTGCCCTCCGGGAACGAGACGCCCCCGAGGCGCGTCCAGGTCTTTCCGCCGTCCGCGCTCTTATAGGCCGCCACCGCGCCCTTTTCCTCCTCGTCGGAGTACATCTCCTTGCCGAGGTATAAAAGGGAGCCGTCGGAGAGGCGGTTCGGGCCGTGGGGCGCCGACACGGGGAGCTTTACAACCTCGCCCCAGGTCAGGCCGGCGTCGTCGGAGGTTCTGACAAAGGAGCCGTAAAGGGATTTATCGCCGACCAGCCGGCGCCAGGCGGTGAGCTGCGCCAGCGACAGCGCGTTTTCCTCAAGGTTTTCCCCAACATTCCAGTAGTTCGGTCTTTGGAGGTAGATCTCGGGCTCGTGCACAAACCATGTAACCAGCAGCCTGTCGCCGCCCAGGGAGACAACGCCGGCGTCCCGGTCGTCAAGCGGGGTGTCGTTGACGATGATCGGGTTGGACCAGGTCTTTCCGTTGTCCCGGCTTTTGAACAGCGCGGTCTTGCCGAACGGGCCGATGTGCCCCATCCGGAAGCCGGAGCAGACCGCGATCAGCTCGCCGGATTCGGTTTTGCAGACCGACGGCCAGCCGCAGTAGGAGTACAAGCCGCCAAACCCCCTGCAGATCACGCCGTGGGAAGCCTTCGGGTATTTTTCCATCATAGCCACCTCATTTTCGTTAATCGCAAAAGCCTTTTTCCTTGACAAATCGCCTATATCGGGTATACTTGTCGTTAATGAGTATAGCATAACACATGGAAAATTCAAGCGCGTTTACTTTAAAAGCGCATTCCGACCGGAATAGGTCCTTTCAGAGTAAAGGCGCAAAACTAAAAAGGACGGAAGACTCTATGGAGGACAGGGCTTACGAAAAACTAAGGCGCTGCGTCGGCTGCGTGCGCGAAAGGACGGACTTCAGGCCGAAAATCGCGCTGGTGCTGGGCTCCGGCCTCGGCGGCTTTGCCGACAGCCTGGAGGCGGCGGCGTCGGTAGACTACGCAGACATCGAGGGCTTCCCCGTGTCGACGGTGGCCGGGCACAGGGGCAGGTTCGTGTTCGGGTACTTATGCGGCGTGCCGGTGGCGGTAATGCAGGGTAGGGTGCACTACTACGAGGGCTACCCGATGGCGGACGTGGTGCTGCCGATACGGCTGCTGGGAGAGCTTGGCGCGGAGATTTTGCTTTTGACGAACGCCGCGGGCGGAATCAGCGAGCGCCTAAAGCCAGGCGACTTCATGGTGATAAGCGACCACATCACGGATTTCGTGCCCTCGCCGCTTATCGGGAAAAACCTCAACGCCCTCGGCCCCCGGTTTCCGGACATGAGCGAGGTCTATAAAAAGGACTTAAGGGAAAAACTTAAGGCCGCGGGCAGAGCCGTCGGACTCGAGCTGCCGGAGGGCGTCTACATCCAGCTCCCGGGGCCGAACTACGAGACCCCGGCGGAGATACGGATGTGCAAAATTCTCGGCGCGGACGCGGTGGGCATGAGCACCGCCTGTGAGGCGATGGCGGCAAACCATATGGGGCTGCGGGTGTGCGCGATAAGCTGCATCTCGAATCTCGCCGCGGGTATTTCAAAGCACCCGCTCTCCCACGAGGAGGTCAAGGAGATCACAGACAAAGCGGCGCCGCAGTTCCGAGCGCTGATTTCGGAGTCGATCCGCAGGCTGGCGGAATAGGCGGCGGTCGTTGCGGTAAAGGCGGCGAAAATACGAAAAAGAAGCCGCGGCGATTTTCTCGCCGCGGCCTTAAATTATATCTTATTCGGCTGTTTCTGGACTTTCCGCCTCGGCGGAAGCGGTCTCCGTCCCTTCATTGTCGTAAGCCATTCCGAGCTCCGCCATCGCGGCGCGTATCGAGAGGCTGATCTTTTCCTTTTCGGTGCTGATGTCGATAATCTTAACCTTGACCACATCGCCTTCCTTGACGACGTCCGAGGTCTTGCCGACGCGCTTGTCGGAGAGCTGGGAGATATGGATCAGCCCGTCGACTCCCGTGATAACCTCGGCGAACGCGCCGAAGTTCATCAGCTTGACAACCTTGACATCGATGATGTCGCCCACCTTGTAGTTCTCGACAAAACGGGTCCACGGGTTGTCCGCCTCGCTTTTGAGCGTAAGCGAAATCTTCCTCTTTTCGGGGTCGAGGGCAATTACGCGGGCTTTGACCTTGTCGCCCACCTTAACCGCTTCTGACGGGTGCTTGAGCCTGTTCCAGGAGAGCTCGGTGATATGGGCCATGCCGTCCGCTCCGCCGATGTCGATGAACGCGCCGAACGAGGTGAGGGATTTCACCACGCCCTCATATATGTTGCCGACCTCGATCGTCTCCCAGATCCTCTCAGCGGCGGCCTTGCGCATATCCTCGTTGGCGTATCTGATGGAGCCGATCACGCGGCGCTTCGGGCGGTTGACCTCGGTTATTCTGAGCGTAACCTTCTTTTTAAGCATGTCCGTCATCGGCGCGTCCTTCGGAAGCCCCGTCTGTGAAGCGGGGACAAACACTCTGACGCCGTTTACCGATACGACGATACCGCCCTTGTTCTCCTCGACGACGGTTCCCTCCAGCAGCGCGCGGTCCGCGCGCGCGGCCTCTACGCTTTCCCAGCTCCTCGCGGCGTCTATGCGCTTGCGGGAGAGGTTGACAATACCTTCGGAATCATTGACCTTTGTTACAAAGACTTCTATTTCCTGCCCGACTTTCGCGATATCCTCGGGTTTTGCCGACGGATCGTCCGAGAGCTCTGATATCGGGATAAAACCAGCATGCTTCGTTCCCAGATCGACATGCACCTCTGACGGTGTAATCCTCGTAACGATACCGACGACTCTTTGGCCGGTATGCAGCGTTTTCATCGATCTGTCCACCATCTGCTCAAAGGTTTCTTCCGCCGGCTTGTTCTCGGCGTTGCCGGCTGCCGTGTCGACCTTGGTTTCTTCGCTAACCGTCGAGGGTTCGGTATTCTCTTCGCCTTCGATGATTTGCTTCTCGTTTGTCATATTGTTGACGACCTCCTCAATAATTACCTCCGGCGTAGACGCGCCGGCCGTTATTCCCACCGTTTCGGGGCATAACCTCATGATCTCAGCACGGCACTTATACAGCGACTCCATGTCGCTTATAAAATAAGTCCTTGAGCATCTTTCGGCGCATATGTCATAAAGGCGTCTCGTATTCGTACTCATTTTGTCGCCTATGACAAGCATGACGTCCGCAGATTCGGCGATTTTTTTCGCTTCCTGCTGCCTCTCATTGGTTGCATTGCATATTGTATCAAAAATTTCGGTGTTTGTATACAGGTTTTTTATTTTTTTCACGCATTTTGACCATGTTTCTCTGTCGGCCGTTGTCTGCGCCACTACGCATAGGGGCTGTTCCGGAGATGTTTCGCCCTTTTCCAGCCAGCGGTCAACGTCCGCCTCGGTCTCAAAAACCTCGGCTCCCCCGGCCCGGTCGGATATCGCCTGGGCCTCCGGATGATTCTTCGTGCCTATCACGACGATCTTGTACCCTTTTTCGAGCTGCCTGCGCACGATGTCATGAATCCGCCTGACGCAGGGACAGGTTGTGTCGACGATATTGATATTTTTCTCCGCCAGCGCTTGGTACACTCGCTCGCTCTCGCCGTGGGCCCTGATCACGGCGGTCCCGCCATAGGGGATTTCCTCCGGGCTGTCCGCAAGCTTTAAGCCCCTGGCGCGGAGCGCGTTGACGACGGACTTGTTGTGGATCACATCGCCGAGGGCGTAGGCGCCCTCCTTCGCCGCTTTCTCCGTCATCCTCACGGCCCTGGAGACGCCGAAGCAGAACCCCGCCGATTTCGCGAGGATTATCTCGGGTTTAGTTTTTCTTTGCTCCGAGCTCATAAATCCTCCCAAGGATGTCGTCCGCGACCGCCTGGTACCGCTCCGCCGCCGTCCCCTCGGGCGCGACGGCTTTATAGGGTTTGCCTACGACCACCCTGACCCTGTGAAACGGCTTTCTGCCCGGCGATATGTACACCGGGAGAATATCGCAGCCGGTGTGCAGCGCGAACATGCCCGCGCCGGCCCGCGCGCCGTAATCCGAGTTCCTGGTCCCCTCGGGAAACAGCGCCAGGCGCTCGTTGCTTTTAAGCACCTTAAGGGCCTCCTTCACGGCCTTGATGTCGGCCTCGCCGCGGTTGACGGGGAACGCGTTCAGGTGCCTGAGCACCCACGCGAACGGCTTGTTTTTAAACAGCTCGACCTTGGCCATGAAGGAGATCTTGACCTTCGTGTCGAGGGCCAGCCCTATGAAAATCGGGTCCGACAGCCCGGTATGGTTCGCGCAGACCATGAAGCCGCGTTCCGGGATATTCTCCCTGCCCTCAATTTTATAAAAATATAGAAATTTATACAGCACAACAAAGAGGACGCGCGCAAATTTATAAAACAACCTTCAACCGCTCCCTTATCAGCTTTGAAAGCACTTCAATGCTCTGTTCCCTCGTGTTCCCGGTGGTGTCCACAAGCACCGCGTCGGGGTGCTTTCTGAGAGGCGCCACGGCGCGGGAGCTGTCGGCCGCGTCCCGGGCGATAATCGAGGTCAGGATATCGTCGTAGCTCGCGTCCTCGCCGCGCTCCTTCTGCTCGTTGTAGCGGCGTATCGCCCTGTCCTCCGGCGACGCGGTGAGAAAGATTTTTAAATCGGCCTCCGGCAGAACGACGGTGGCGATATCCCTGCCGTCCATAATCACGTTTGCGTTTCGCGCAAGCTCCCGCTGCGTATCCAGCAGGAGCCGCCTGATCTCCGGAACCGCCGAGACGACGGAGGCGTACTCCGAGATTTTTTCCGAGCGTATGGAGTCAGTCACGTCCTCGCCGTTTAAATAGGTCAGCTGCACGCCGTTCTTCTGGGCGATGCTGACGCTGATCTCCGTTGCCAGAGCGGCGATTTTTTCGGTCTCATAAGGCTTTATCCCTTTTCGGTACGCCGCGAGCCCCACCGCTCTGTAGAGCGCTCCGGTGTCGATATATAAAAAACCGAGTCTTTTCGCTAAAATGCGGGCCATAGTGCTCTTCCCCGCCCCGCTCGGCCCGTCGATCGCTATGCTGATGTACTTTTTATTTTTCTCCATAATATCCTACCGTCTTTTGTCCTTTTTATATTGCCCTGTGGCCGAGCCCGACCGCCACTTCGTTTAAATGCAATAGCCCTATTCCGAAAAACATCGCCACGCTCACATGGTCGTTATACCGCGCGATCGCTATTTTTCCGCCGATGTTCAGGCCTATCGCCTTATTCATTATCTGGGACAGCGCTTCGCGGGCCGCGCCCGCGACGGCGCCCTCCTCAATATGGGTCGAGCCTATCACGCCCTCCCGCTTGGAGGCGACGATTGCCCGCTCGATCATCTTGTTGACGGAGGAGATGAACTCGCCGCCGAAATTCGCCGCGGCGGTGCGGATGCCTTTCTCCGCCAGCTGCCCCTTGACTAACAGCTCGTCCTCCTGGGTTGTGGTGATAGCGACCCGGACGGCGGCCGCGGCCACCTCTCTGCTCCCCATGTTCATTGTTATATCGGTCATAGGCAAAAGACCTCGTTTCAATATTCTCCCAGCGCGTATTCCGCAGCGCCTGTTCCCGCGGCATAACCCGTCGAGAAAGCGATCTGCAGATTATAGCCGCCCGTATAGCCGTCCACATCAATGAGCTCTCCGGCGAAAAACAGCCCACGGACGAGCTTCGAGCCTATGTTTTTCGGGTTAATCTCGTCGGTATCGACCCCGCCGGAGGTTACGATCGCCCCTTCGATCGGCCCGGGGCGGATGTCGGAGAGGGTGATATTTTTTAAAAGCTGCGCCAGCGCCCGCCTTTGCTCCCTTGTCACCGAGTTGATCTTCGTATCGGGGGGGATCCCGCTCCTCTTCACAATCGGCAGCCGCAGCGACGCAGGCAACAGATCGTCGAGGGAATTTTTAAACTGCTTGTTTTTCTCGCCCTCAAAATCCCTCAAAATTCGTTTTTCAAGCATGTCCGCCGTAAGAGCCGGCTTTAAATCTATCGAGAGGGCGTACTTCTTTCCCGGGTCGCGCCCGATATGCGCGCTTGCGCTCAAAACAACAGGACCGGACACGCCGTTTTTCGTAAACAGCATTTCCCCGAAATCCTCGAAAACCTGTTTCCCGTCTTCAAAAAGCCTTATCGAGACGTTTTTCAGGGCCAGCCCCTCGCATTCGCCGCAGAGAGGATCCGGCGACTCAAGCCCTACGAGGGAGGGCTTTGGCGGTATCACCCGGTGCCCAAGCGCCCGGGCGAACGCATACCCGTCCCCGGTGCTCCCGGTCGCCGGGTAGGACATGCCCCCCGTCGCGATCACCGCGGCCCTGACCGGGAAGCTCTCGCCGCCCGCGCCTACGGAGACGATTTTTCCGTCTTCACAGCCAAGACCGTCCGCTTTTATATGCTTTACCTCGACGCCGGAAGCCCTGACAAAGGAGCGCATCGCGTTGACTATGTCTAAGGCCCTGTCCGTCTCCGGAAACACGCGGTTTCCCCGCTCAGTTTTGAGCCTTACCCCGAGATTTTCGAAAAAGGCCACCGTGTCCGCCGGCGAAAAACGGCTGAGCGCGGAGTACAGAAAGCCCTTTTTCCCGTTTATATTTTCGATGACCTCTGAAATCGGCGCGTTGTTGGTGACGTTGCATCGGCCTTTGCCGGTGATGCCGAGCTTTCTGCCCAGCGCCCTGTTTTTTTCAAACAGCGCCACCCTCGCCCCGCAGACTGCCGCCCGGCCGGCCGCCATCATGCCGGCGGGACCCCCGCCGATCACGGCGCAGTCGTACCCCTTCGATGCCTCTATGCTCATTTTCTCACCAAATTGTCGCTGTTTTTCTGGGTAAGCAGTGTATCCACGGCGCTGGCGGCGTTCTTGACCACGGTTTCCACGTTCTCCCCCGAGGCCAGAGGCGCTGACACATACTCGTTGAACGCGTTCATCACGCTGGCGTCGAAGGCGGCGCAGTTAAACACCGCGTTCGGGTAGATCAGATCCAGCATTTCCAGCGAATCCTGGTCAAGCCCGGAGGCCTTTTTGTATACGCCAAACCAGTCCGAGCTAAGCTTCTGCGCGAGAATGTTGAAAACAATTACGCTTTTATCCAGCTGTTTGTTCGTCGTCATAAAAGCGTAGCCGGTATATGAGGTTATCGGCGATAGGAAATCCCTGCCGCTGTCGTTTGGCATCGGCAAAAGCCCGTACAGGTCCTTCTGCCCGACGAGCTGGGGGTAATCGTAGAACACCGGCGAGGCCGCCCACAGAAATGCCGCTTTGCCCTGGCAGAACAGGTCAACCGCCTCGGCCTTTGACGCCGCGGCGCCGTTTTGGGATTTTACCAGTTCCGCGAGAGTTCCTATCGCGCCGCTAGTCGCCGGGTTGCGGAGGCTGTTATACCAGACGCCGTCCAGTTCCGCGAGAATCTGCCCGCCGTTTGCCAGCACCGGCGCGATATTTTCCGACAGCAGCGTTCCGAAGACATCCGCTTTGCCGTCGTAATCCGTATCCTTCGCCGCGCTGAGCGCGATTTCGAGGTATTTCTCGTTAGTCCACCCGCCGGACCGGACAATATCGGCGATGCCCTCCGGAACGATCCTGCTGACGATCGGCTTATTGAATAAAATAAAACTGCCGAATTCGGGAATGTCGTAGGCCGAGTTCATCTGCACGGTCCACTGCTTTCCATTCCATTTGACAAGCCTCGATAAATCGCAGGCCCATTTTGTTTTATCCTCACAGTCCAGTCCCAAGGCCAGCAGCATCGGGTCCTCGACGGAGTAGATATACCCGTTGACGGCCAGCGGAATGATCTCTCCCGCGCTCACGCCTATTACATCGGAGTATGAAATCTTCGACGCGCCGGCGGCCAGATAGTCGGCCAGCCCGGTTGAGGGTTTAATCTCTATCTCAACGTTGTAAAGCGTTTCAATATCATTGTATATCTGCTTTAAGCGGTTATCCTCCTCGGTATCGTCGTTTCCCGGCAGGTATTTCGAAGCCCAGGGCATGCCGATTTTCCACACATAGCCGTTAAGATCGGGCGTGGACGGGATTTCCGCGCCAAGGCTCTCGTTATTCTTGGAACCGCATGTAGTTTCAATTACCAACGTCGCAGCCGCGGTGCCGCTGTCGTACATGCGGAGCCCTACCGAGCAACCGCAAAAGGAGGCTACGGATGTTATTAAAATCGAGAGAAATAATAGCCTTGTCCATTTCAAACGCACCCGTATCACTTCCCCGTTATGTCCCGTTATTTTCGATATATTATATAACAATTTCAAATCTTTTTCAACACTATTTTGTGTTATTGCCTTTGAAACATTCCGACACGCCTGAAAATATACCCTTTAGTCAAAAATTCTGTTCCAAAAACTGCTTTTCACCGGCCGTTCTTCCGCCGGACGGAGCTCCGGGAAATCCACCAGTATGCTGTCTATGCCGATCAGCTTTATCTTCTGCCACGGAATGCAGACGTCGTCGCCCCTTCCGAACAGGCCGAAGTATCTCGGTTTTCCCGAGATAATCATGCGTATAATTCCGCCCGTAATTCCGTCGATTTCAACGTCCGCGATGCGCCCGACGTTTCGCCCGTCCGAGATATTGATAACGTCCTTGCTCTGAAGCTGGTAAAGCCTGTATATCGCGTTCAAAGACACCGCCCCCTTCTATAAAAATTTATGCGGGGTCTTCCGGCAATATGGCAAAAAAATAAAAAGCGCGCTTTCGGTTTCCGAAAGCGCGCGCCTTGGGAATAATAAAGGCATTACAGCGTGTGGTTGCAGTACGGGCAGACCTTGGCAGCCGCGTCAATCTGCTTGCCGCAGTTTGAGCAGTACTTTGTCGCCGGAGCCTGCTGGGGCTGCTGGACCGGCTGAGGGTTTTGCTGATACGGGTCATACTGGGGCGGGTATTGCTGGGGTTGCTGGGGCTGCTGTGGCTGGTATTGCTGTGGTTGCTGAGGCTGCTGCGGCGGATACGGAGACTGGTTCTGGTACGGGTAGTAGTAGTTGTTCTGATAGGGCTGCGCCTGATTCTTCGGCGATATCACCAGCACCACTATCAGACCGATCAGCCCGAGCAGGCCGAACCATTTGTAGGATTTCGGCAGCCCTCTGTTTTTCGCTATCGCGCCGCAGATCAGCACGAACACAACGCACATGACCACCGAGAAAATAAGCGAACCGATGATCGTGAATATGTACGCCTTGGAGACCGCATTGACAGCGTAGCCGTAATTGTAGTCAAAATCGTAACCGTTCATTTTGCTCCCCCTTTTTTTATTTTTCCGGTTATTTCCTACAATATGATTATACAATGGCAAAATTGTTTATGTCAACAGGCAGCGCCGAGAATTCATATTTTTCTTGCCGGAAATGCCGCTTTCATGCTATAATTAGGGGACAATAAAATGTTTTTCAGGGAGATATCGCTTTGTTCAAGCTAATCGAGACCGACGGCCGCGCGCGCCGCGGCATATTCGAAACAGCGCACGGGACGGTGCAGACGCCGGTCTTCATGAACGTCGGCACAAAGGCCGCGATCAAGGGCGGGCTCGACGCCTTCGACCTTAAGGCCGTCGGCTGCCAGGTCGAGCTCTCAAACACCTATCACCTGCACCTCCGCCCGGGGGAGGACATCGTCGCGAGCCTCGGCGGTCTGCACGGATTTATGAACTGGGACGGGCCGGTGCTCACCGACAGCGGCGGGTTTCAGGTTTTCTCGCTGGCGACGCTGCGGAAGATAACCGAGGAGGGCGTCAGTTTTTCCTCACATATCGACGGGCGGAAAATTTTTATGGGCCCCGAGGAGAGCATCCGCATACAGTCCTCCCTCGGCTCGGATATCGCGATGGCTTTCGACGAGTGCGTGCAGAACCCGTCCCCCTACGAATACGTCAAGCTCTCCTGCGAGAGGACTTACCGCTGGCTCGTCAGGTGCCGGGACGAGCTCTCGCGGATTAAGGCCGCTGGCCGCTGCGTCAACCCGGGGCAGATGCTCTGGGGAATCAACCAGGGCGGGGTGAGCGAGGAGCTCCGCGCGGACAATATGAAGGCGATTGCCGCGCTGGACCTGCCCGGCTACGCGATCGGCGGCCTCGCCGTCGGGGAGAGCACGGAGGAAATGTACCGCATCATAGACGTCGTCGAGCCGCTGATGCCTCCCGACAGGCCGAGATATCTGATGGGCGTGGGCACGCCCGGAAACATCATTGAGGGCGTAGCCCGCGGGATAGATTTTTTCGACTGCGTTCTGCCCGCGCGAAACGCGCGGCACGGCCACCTCTATACGCGGGAGGGCAGAATCAATCTCAATAATCAGAAATACGCGGCCGACCCGCTGCCGATCGACCCGGTGTGCGGCTGCCCGGTATGCCGGACCCATTCCAGGGCGTATGTAAGGCACCTGCTCCGGGCAGAGGAGGTGCTCGGGCTCAGGCTGTGCGTGATGCACAACCTCTGGTTTTACAACAACCTGATGGCGGAAATCAGGACCGCGATCGAGGAGAACCGGTTTTGCAGATTCCGCGAGGAGTACTCCGAAAAATTCGACAAAAGGCTGTAAACAACACTAGCGAAGATGCCGCGCGGAAGTTTGCTTTCCGCGCGGCATCCTATGTCTTCAATTATATTATTTTTATTATGCCTTCAGGAACGCTGCGGCGACATCCGCGGCCGAGGCGGCGTCCGGCGTGTAAGCGTCCGCGCCGATCGCGTCGCAGAAGCTCTGGGTCACGGGCGCTCCGCCGACCATGATCTTGACCTTATCGCGAACGCCCATCTCAACCGCTTTCTTGACCACATCCTCCATCACGTTCATCGTGGTGGTCAGAAGAGCCGAGCAGCAGATGATCGCGCAATTCTGTTCAATCGCGGTGTTGACGAATTTTTCGGCGGGAACGTCGATGCCCAGATCAATGACCTCAATGCCCTTGCCCTCGAGCATCATTTTAACAAGATTTTTCCCGATATCGTGCAGGTCACCCTCGACTGTGCCTATGCAGACGCGCCCGAGAGGCTTGACGCCCGTCGCGACAAGCTTCGGCTTAAGTATTTTCACGCCGGCGTCCATCGCTCTCGCCGCAATCAGGACTTCGGGTACGAAGACCTCGTTTTTCTGGAATTTTTCTCCGATAACGCCCATGCCCGCGAGCAGACCGGAATCGAGAATATCCTTCGGTGATTCACCCGCTTCAATTGCCTTGGTTACAAGCTCCGCCACGAGCTTTGCTCTTCCTTTTTGCAGAGCCTCGCTGATTTCATCAAAAATACTCATAAATCTGCTCCTTTATGATTTTTAGTCCAGGGACAAGCCGATTTCTCTCCGGTTCGAGATTCCGGATCAGGCTACTACGCAGATATGATTATATCTGTTTCTTTTTCCGAATGCAATCCCTTTGTCAAATATTTTTTTGAATATCCGCACCAAACATTTGCTTCCAAAACGGGCTATTTTTGGCATTTTCTGGCATATTATCGGCGCTTGTTCCAGCCAAACATTACTTTGTCGATTCGCTTATGCAAAAAGCTTTCTCTGCACATAATTAATCTGCGCGGTTTTTTCCGCGCAAATAACATTCGCAAGATATAAGAGGAGGTATTCATTGGAAAAAACAGAAATCCGCAGATCCTCCAACCAAAGAAAGACGTTCAAGCTGAAACGTCTTCTCGCAGCGATTTCCGTCGTGTCATCTATTTTTCTGCTTTCCGGCTCTTTTTTTTCGGAACGCGGCGCGGTCAAACCGGCGGCATACACTGAGGCGGCGCGGCTTGACGCCGGGTATCTCGTACCCGTCGGCAGGACCGCGGGGATCAAGATTTACGCGGGCGGCGTCGTGGTCGTCGAATACGCCGATATCAAGACGGCTTCCGGCGAAAGGTCGCCGGCCAGAGACTGCGGCCTGAAAACAGGCGATCTGATAGTAAAAGTAGGTAAGACGGATGTCGACACCATGTATGATCTTCAGGCGGAGATTTCAAAATACCCCGGCAAGGAAGTATCGCTAACCGTTCTCCGCGGGGGGACCTCGCTGAAGGTAAGCGTCGTCCCCCAGACGGATACCTCTGACGGGAACGTGAAGATAGGCGCCTGGGTGCGCGACAGTATGGCGGGCATCGGCACGATTACGTTTTACGACCCGAAAAGCGGCGTGTTCGGCGCTCTCGGCCACGGCATCACCGACGGGGATACGGGGATGCTGATGCCCCTCGGCTCGGGCTGCCTTATCCCGTCAAACGTGGTGGGCATCAATAAGGGCGAAAACGGGAAGCCAGGGGAACTGATCGGGATTTTCGACACGGGAAAAAACTGCGGTTCCCTTTTCGGAAACTATGAGACCGGGCTTTTCGGAACGCTCAAGCCCGACGAGCTCTACCCGGAGCTTTTATCCCAGAATCCGATACCGGTCGGCAAAAAGGATACCGTTACGCGGGGAAGCGCATATATTCTATCCAACATTGCCGGGGACTCCGTAGAAAAATACCAAATTGAAATAGTAAAAATAATAAATTCCGAACGTTCGACAAAAAATATGTATATTCGCGTCACCGATCCTGTATTATTATCGCAAACAGGCGGTATTGTACAGGGGATGAGCGGGAGCCCGATTATTCAGAACGGTTGCATCGTCGGCGCAGTAACGCACGTCCTGATCAATGACCCGATTTACGGTTACGGAATTTTTATTGAAAATATGCTGGATAACGCGTCGGCTGCTCAGACTCTGAGCGCCGCATAAATATTCACTCCGGCATAATTTTCCGCCCCGTCGCGGAGCGTCCCGGCGGCGGGGCGGAAAATACGATTTGAAATACTTGAAACAAATCTTATCGAATTACGTCGAATGGTTTGACAAAAAAATGCAAAATTTATATTGCTTTAGTACATATTATGTGCTATTATTACGAAGGAAATAAAAATCAATTTTATAATATTAATACGGAGGAGTAAAAATGGTCGAAAAGTATCAAGGGACGCGGCTCAGAGTGTTCATTGCGGACGGTGACAATGATTTCTGCTCTGCCCTCGCGGCTTCGCTGTCGTCCGAAAGCGATATTGACGTCATCGGCTATACCTGCAACGGCTCCGTTGCAGCGGAAAAAGTCGTTTCGCTATGTCCTGACATCCTGATCACCGATATTATTCTTCCCGGCCTTGACGGGCTAGGCCTGGTTCGCGAGATCAACGAGAAGATGGCCCAGAAAAAACCCGCGATTATTGTTCTGTCAGGGTACTCAAGTCCGGTTGTAATGAGAGAAATAACGGCTCTCGGGACGGACTATTTTGCCCTTAAACCGCTCCCGAGAAGCATTCTAATAGACAGAATCCGAAGCCTGCGCGCGCAGAACGTCACCCCCGCCAAAATATACCAGTCCCAGCTCGGCAACCTGCTATCTGAGGTGACGTCGATGCTGCACGACATCGGCGTGCCGGCGCATATAAAGGGCTATCAGTATCTCCGCGAGGCGATCATCATGTCGGTCAACGACATGGAGGTTATCAACGCCGTCACCAAAATCCTGTACCCCTCGGTCGCGAAAAAATACCAAACGACGCCGTCGAGAGTCGAGCGCGCAATCCGCCACGCAATCGAAGTGGCCTGGGACAGAGGGGATGTGGAGGAGATACAGCATATCTTCGGCTACACAGTCTCCAATATTAAAGGAAAGCCGACCAACTCCGAGTTCATCGCGATGCTCGCCGACAATCTGTCGCTGAAGCTTAAAGGCGAGGTAACGCTCTCCAGCAAAAGGGCCGTTTACTGATTACGAAACCCATATAAAACCCATAAGAATAAAAGTCATGTCCGCAAAAATCCGGGCGTGTCTTTTTTTTATCCGAATTAACCACTCCCGCCGGTGAAACAAACCTTTTTTTTGATTAATATCATTGTTTTTCTTCGGATGATGTTGTGGTATAATAATTGTTAAACCCAACAAGGACGCAAACGTTTTAATATAACGGGTGGATTATTATTTTGGACAAAACCTTTATTATTTTGGCGGGGCATTACGGCAGCGGAAAGACAAATCTGGCGATAAATCTCGCCGTGACGAAAAAAACCGCGGAAAACGCCGTCACCGTCGTCGATCTGGACATTATCAACCCATATTTCCGCCTCGCGGACGGCGACGCGGTGCTGAGGGAGAAGGGCATCAAAACCCTCTGCCCGGTGTTCGCAAACACCAACGTGGATATCCCGGTTCTGCCGCCCGAGCTTGGCGGCGTATTTTCCGCCTCGTACGGCGGCGACGTGGTGGTGGACGTCGGCGGGGACGAGGCCGGCGCGATCGCCCTCGGCCGCTACGCCGGGGAGATCTCGGACAGGCCCTATCAAATGCTACTTGTGGTCAACAAATACCGGCCCTTCACAACCACCGCCCCGGGTTCGATTGAGGTGATGGAGCAGATTATGTCGGTGAGCAGGCTGAAATTCACCGGCATCGCGGCGAACCCCAATCTGGGCAGGGAGACGACCGCCGAAACGGTGCTGTCCGCCGTGCCCTACTACGAGGAGCTCTCGCAAAAAACGGGGCTTCCGATCGCTTTCACCGCGGTCAGAGAGGATCTGTGCGGTCAATGCGCGTCCGGGATACCCGGAGACATTTTTCCGATAAAAATATATTCAAAGCCCGGCTGGGAAATTTATTAATTAAAAGAAGGTGTTGGCATGGCTTACATTGTGATCGACGAGGAGAGGTGCAAGGGCTGCGCCCTGTGCACCACCGCCTGCCCGAGGAAGCTGTTGGCGATGGCGAAGGAAAAGCTAAACGGCAAGGGTTTTCACCCCGTTGAAATGACCGCCGCAGAGCAGTGCACCGGCTGCGCGATGTGCGCAAGGATGTGCCCGGATACCGCCATATCGGTTTTCAAATAAAACCCCGCGGAACCGCGCGTCGTAAAACAGGAAGGATTTGATAAAATGGCTGAAAAAATTCTGATGAAAGGCAACGAGGCGCTGGCCGAAGCCGCGATCAGGGCGGGCTGCCGCTGCTTTTTCGGATATCCGATCACGCCTCAGACCCAGGTTGCCGAATACATGTCGAAACGCATGCCGAAGATCGGCGGCGTCTATCTGCAGTCCGAGAGCGAGATCGCGGCGATCAACATGGTGCTCGGCGCCTCCTCCGTCGGCGTCAGGGCGATGACATCCAGCTCAAGCCCGGGCATCTCGCTTAAGGCCGAGGGAATATCCTACCTCGCCGGCAGCGATCTCCCCGCGGTCATCGTCAATATCCAGCGCGGCGGACCTGGGCTCGGCGGAATCCAGCCCTCGCAGGCTGACTACTACCAGGCCACAAAGGGGCTCGCCCACGGGGATTTCCATGTGATTGTCCTCGCGCCCTCCGGCGTCCAGGAGATCGTTGACCTGATGGGAAAGGCCTTCGACCTCGCCGACCGGTACCGGATGCCGGTCATCGTCCTGGGCGACGGCATTATCGGGCAGATGATGGAGCCCGTGGCATTCCCGGATGAAAACACCTCAAAAGCCCCCGAAAAGCCCTGGGCGGCCTGCGGAACAGGCGGGAAGCGCAAACACAACATATTAAACTCACTCTACATTCAACCCGACGAGCTGGAAAAGACGGTGCTGGACAGATTCAAGCGCTACGCCCTCGTGGAGGAAAACGAGACAATGTACGAGCAGTACCTTTGCGACGACGCGGATATCGTGATCACGGCCTACGGTTCGACGGCGAGGATTGCCAAAAACGCGATCAAAGCCGCGAGAGAAAAAGGGATAAAGGCCGGCCTGTTCAGACCGATTACACTCTGGCCGTTCCCGAAGGTGGCGCTCAAGGCGCTCTCCGAAAAAACCAAGCGCTTCCTCGACGTGGAGATGAGCATGGGCCAGATGATCGACGACATCCGGCTCGCCATCGAGTGCTCCCGCCCGGTGCACTTTCTCGGCAGGACCGGCGGCGTCGTCCCGACTCCGGCCGAGATCCTGAACAAGCTGCTGGAAATTCACGGAGGTGAACGGTAATTATGTCAGTGGTTTTTGAAAGACCCAAGGCGCTCTCCGATGTCCCGCTCCACTACTGCCCCGGCTGCACCCACGGCATCGTGCACCGCCTCGTCGCGGAAGTGATCGACGAGCTCGGCATCGCCGGCAAAACCGTCGGTATCGCGCCGGTCGGCTGTGCGGTTTTCGCCTATAACTACTTCGATTGCGATATGATCGAGGCCGCCCACGGGCGCGCCCCGGCCGTCGCCACCGGCGCGAAACGCGCCAGACCCGAAAACATCGTCTTTACCTACCAGGGCGACGGCGACCTCGCCGCGATTGGCACCGCAGAAACGGTCCACGCCGCGACGCGGGGAGAAAACATCACGATCATATTCATCAACAACGCGATATACGGCATGACCGGCGGTCAGATGGCTCCCACCACGCTGCCCGGCCAGGTCACCACCACCACGCCCTACGGCCGCGACGTGTCGAGCGCGGGTTTCCCGGTGCGCGTCTGCGAAATGGTCTCCACGCTGAGCGGCACCGCCTACTGCGAACGGGTGAGCGTCGACTGCGTTAAAAACGTCATCGCGGCGAAAAAGGCAATAAAAAAGGCCTTCGAGACCCAGATTGCCGGAAAAGGCTTTTCGCTGGTCGAGGTCCTCTCCACCTGCCCGACAAACTGGGGGCTTTCGCCGGTCGAGGCCCTCGAGTGGCTCCGCACAAACATGATCCCCTATTATCCCCTCGGCGTGTACGCCGACAAGGAGGTAAAAAAGGCATGATCAATCACAACATCCTGATTGCGGGCTTTGGCGGACAGGGCATCCAGTTTGCCGGCAAGCTGCTGACCTATATCGGCATGTATACCGGCCTCGAGGTGTCGTTGATCCCCTCGTACGGCCCGGAGATGCGCGGCGGCACCTCCAACTGCGGCGTAAACATCAGCGATTCGCCGATCGCCTCCCCCCTCGTCGTAAACCCCACGGAGCTCATTGTAATGAACCTGCCCTCCTTTGACAAATACGAGAAGGACGTGGTCCCCGGCGGAAAGCTTTTCCTGGACAGCACGCTGATTTCACGCGTCGGGACAAGGGGCGACATCGCCTATTTCGCCGTTCCGGCGACAAGGCTGGCCGATGAAAACGGCATCGGCAAGCTCGCAAACGTCGTAATGTGCGGCAAGTTTCTCAAGGAAACAGGCCTGTGCAGCATAGGCGAGGCGGAGCCGATAATCAAAAAGCTCGTCCCCGCCTCCAAACCCCAGCTTTTCGAGTTAAACATGAAGGCGCTGACCATAGGCTACGCGCTGTAAAAATATCCGACTGCGGGCTTATAAAAGCCCGCAGTCGTTTTTTTTAAGATGCGAAGCGGAAATTTTTACCGCCGCTGTTTTATATTTTTTAGTGAAATATCCAGATAACCGATATATTTTCTTGACAAAACAGTTTATCATATGTAAAATATTATTGTATGATTAGCTAACGGATTAACGCGGTATAAAAATGCGGATGATTACCGCAGCCGCGGGTTTCGTTTATATATTACCGGAGTTTGGGCTCCCTGTATCTCTATCTTTATATTATATATATATTCATTCTCTATTCTCTCGGGAAACTGCGCGTTGCTTTTTTCGGATTGCCATCAAGGCGCGTGGCGCAAACGGGTACGCATACGCAACACGGTACGCAGGGCAAGCGCAGGCGTGTTAAAAATAATGTATAAGATAAGATTATATAAAGCTCCTCCGAATAATCATAACATTATTTAAACAGAGGTGCTTTTATTTTATGCAATGGCTAACAAGTTATGTCCTGCCCATCGCTGCTTTGGTCGCCTCAGCTGTTATATTCTTCTTCATCGGTGTGTTTTACAGAAAAAAAGTTGCTGAAAAGGAAATAAAGAGCGCCGAGGATGAAGCGAGACGAATTTTAAACGAGGCCATTAAAAATGCCGAGGCCAAAAAGCGCGAGGCTCTGATCGAGGCCAAAGAAGAAATTCTTAAAAATAAAAACGAACAGGAACGCGAGCTTAAGGAGCGCAGGAACGAGCTTCAGAAACAGGAGCGCAGGCTGCAGCAAAAGGACGAGATTCTGGACAAGAAGCTCGACAATATTGAGGCAAAAGAGGAAGCCCTGAACAAAAAGCTCAAGGAAGCCGAGGATATTAACGCCGAGGCGCAGAAATACAAGGCCAGCCAGGTGGAAATGCTGGAGAAAATTTCCGGCTACACCGTGGAGGAGGCCAAAGCCTATATCCTCAAGATGGTCGAGGACGACGCGCGCCACGACGCCGCGGTCAAGCTCCGCGAGATTGAGCATGATCTTAAGGAAGACGCCGAAGCCAAGGCAAAGGACATCATCGCGCTGGCGATTCAGAAATGCTCTTCCGACTACGTCGCCGAGGCGACAGTTTCCGTCGTACCCCTTCCGAACGACGAGATGAAGGGCCGCATTATCGGGCGCGAGGGAAGAAACATCCGCGCGATAGAGACCGCCACGGGCGTCGACCTGATTATCGACGACACACCCGAGGCGATTACGCTCTCCTGCTTCGACCCTGTCAGGCGGGAGATCGCCAGACAAGCCCTCGAAAAGCTGATCGCTGACGGCAGGATTCACCCGACGCGAATCGAAGAGATGGTGGAGAAGGCCCGCCGCGACGTCGAGGCGACGATCAAGGCAGAGGGCGAACGCGCCATCTTCGACGTGGGCATTCACGGAATTAACTCGGACCTTGTTAAAATTCTCGGGCGGCTCCGCTACCGCACCAGCTACGGCCAGAACGCGCTCCGCCACTCGGTGGAGGTGGCGCTGCTCTCCGGTTACATCGCCAGCGAGCTCGGGGCGGACGTTATGCTCGCCAAACGCGCCGGCCTCCTCCACGATATCGGCAAAGCCGTCGACCACGAAGTCGAAGGCTCCCATGTCGCGATAGGCGTGGACATCGCCAAGCGCTTTAAGGAGAACCCCGAGGTAATCCACGCGATTGAGGCGCACCACGGCGACGTGGAGCCCCACTCCGTCATCGCCTTCATTGTGGACGCCGCGGACGATATCTCCGCCGCGAGACCCGGCGCGCGCCGCGAAAACCTCGAGGCCTATATCAGAAGACTGGAAACCCTTGAGGAGATTTCCAATTCCTTCCCGGGCGTTGAGAAATCCTTTGCGATACAGGCCGGCCGCGAGGTTCGAATCATGGTCAAGCCTGACGTGGTCGACGACGACGGAATGGTGCTTCTGGCGCACGACCTGGCGAAGAAAATCGAAAGCGATCTCGAGTTCCCCGGCCAGATTAAAGTCTGCATTATCCGAGAAACCCGCGCGGTGGACTATGCGAAATAATCGGTCAAAAGCCCGATTATAGCTACATATACAATATTCGGGCGTGTATTGATAACGCCCGATTTTGTATAAATCAAGCGAATCTATTCGATATACGATAATAATTGCGGGAAAGGGGCCATACTTATGCCAAACCACGTCACAATAACGGTGGGCGGAACGAAATATAATGTCATCGCGGATGATCCTCCCGAGTACGTCACCGAGCTTGCCGAGTATTTCGACAAACAGTTTACGGATATTTCAAAGAGCTCGAGAATCCCCGCGCTGACGGCCGCGATCCTCGCCGGGATCACCGTGACGGACGAATATTTTAAATCCAGGAACTCGGTGGACAGCCTCGTCAATCAGATCAAGGAATATGTCTCGGAGACCACCCGCATGCGCAGCGAGATCGGCGAGCTCCGGCGCGAGCTTGAGCGGACGAAGGTTGAGCTCGCCCGCTACCGCGGCAAGGCGTAGCGAGGCGTAAACCTAAGGGTTATCTAATGAGAGAAGTTGAACTTAAGATAAAAATACTGCGCGACAATGCGGTCCTCCCCGCTTACGCCACGGAGGGCGCGGCCGCGATGGATCTTCGCGCCGCGCAGGACCGGCCGGTTGCCATCGCCCCCGGCAAGAGCGCGCTTATACCCACCGGGCTCGCGATAGGGCTGCCCTCCTCGGATTACGTGGCACTTGTATTTGCGCGGAGCGGGCTCGCGGTCAAAAAAGGCATAGCCCTTTCCAACGGCGTCGGCGTGATAGACAGCGATTACACCGGCGAGCTGCAGATCGGCCTTATCAACCAGTCCGACACGGAGTTCGTCGTCAACCCCGGCGACCGCATTGCGCAGCTCGCGGTAATGCCCGTCTGCCGCGCCACGCTCGCCGTCACGGACAGCCTTGAGCCCACGGCCCGGGGCGGCGGCGGTTTCGGCTCGACCGGCATCAAATAGGAGATTTCACCGCATGTCTGACAGCAGAAAAATTATACTGGCTTCCGCGTCTCCGAGGCGCCGGGCGCTTTTAGAGGGCATCGGGCTCGCCGATTTTACCATCCTGCCCTCCGACGCAGACGAAGAGCTCCCCGAAAACATCTCTCCCGGCGAAGCCGTGAAACTCCTCGCGAAAACCAAAGCCGAAAGCGTCTCTAAATCGGCGGGCGGGAATGCCGTCGTCATCGCCGCGGATACGGTCGTCTGTTACCAAGATGAAATTCTCGGAAAACCCGCCGACCGCGGCGACGCGTTTCGGATGCTGTCGATGCTGTCCGGAAAGACGCACGCGGTCTACACGGGGTTCTGCGTGCGAAACGGGAGCAGGGAGATTCTGGCCTCGGAGCGCACGGAGGTTGAGTTCAGGTCCCTGACCTCCGAGGAGATTTGGAGCTACATCGATACGGGCGAGCCCTTCGACAAGGCCGGCGCCTACGGCATTCAGGGGCTCGGCGCAATGCTGGTTCGCCGCATTGACGGCGATTACTACAACGTGATGGGGTTGCCCGTGTGCAGGCTTTCTCTTGCTTTGAAAGAATTCGGTATAAACCTATTATAGTGGACTGGCGGTGAGCGTCTTTTGCGAAACTTTTTGAAAAACAAAATAACCGTCGCCGCGCTGGTCATCATCATCACGGTGTTTGCGGCGTCCGTTCTGCTTACCCTGTTTGCCCCGGGGACCTCAATCGCCCACAAGATCGCGGGGACCATCGTATCCCCGTTTCAGCGCCTTTTCACCGCCGTGAGGACGGGTATATCCGATTTCTGGGCGGCGCAGACAAAATACGACGAGCTGTTGGCCGAGAACAAACAGCTTAAGGCGCAGATCAGAGAAATGCAGGACTTAGTCGACAGCGCCGAGCAGTATAAAAACGAAAACGAGAAGCTCCGCGAGCTGCTGGAGATGCGCGAGAGCAACACGAATATGACAATCGAGTCCGCGCTGATTATCGCCTGGAACGACACCAGCTGGAGTTCCGTGTTCACGATAAACCGGGGCGCAAAGAGTGGGATCTCGCTAAACGACTGCGTGATGACGGAGAGCGGGCTCGTCGGCATCGTCACAAGGGTTGAGGAAAATTTCGCGGAGGTCAGCACGGTGATCGACACCACGACGAGCATCGGGGCCTGCGACCAGCGAACCGGCGTGATTGCTGTCGCGACCGGCGACTTCGAGCTGATGAAGCAATCAAAGCTCAAGCTCTCCAATATCGCGCTGGGCAGCGACGTTAAAAACGGGGATAAAATCCTGACCACTGGGGTTACAGGCAATCTGCCGCCGGATATCGTCATCGGGACAGTTGATTATGTCAGAACCGAAAAGAGCGGCATGACCGATTACGCCGTAATCACCCCCTGCGTCGACCTGAAAGATTTGACCCAGGTGTTTGTGGTCGTCGATTTTTCGGTTGAGAATTGATACCCATGGAGGTGCCGGAGCGATGACCGATGAGAAGAAAAAAACCATAATAAAGTCCGTTGTCATTTTCGCGCTCATCGTGCTTGTCACGGCCGCCGAGACATCGCTGTTCCCCTACATCAAAATTGCCGGTGTAGTCCCGAGCGTGCTGATCTACATCGTGACAGCCGCAGCGGTTTTCGACGGTCCGGCGGCCGGGCTGAGCTGCGGCGCCGTAGCCGGTTTCTTTATGGACGGCGTCTGCGGGCTGAGCTTTTGCTATTACACGATTTTTATGGTTTTTACCGGAGCCTTCGTCGGAAACGTCTCCCCGGATTTTTTCAGAAAAAGGGTACCCACGGCGATCGGCTGGGGCGTTGTGTTCTGGTTTATCGGCGAGTTTCTGAGGTTTTTCATCTCCATCTATCTGTTAGGGAAGTCCAACCTCAGCCCGCTGTTTACCGTTATTATCCCCGGCATGCTGTATTCCGTCGCCATTTCCCCGATCGTGGTCCTTCCTGTCTCATTCATGTATAAAAAAATGAACAGGGAACCGGGTCTGTTCCGATAGCGAAGAGGATTTTCGTCCGTATTCAATCTCTTGCCGCGCAAGAAGCGCGGGGCGGTGATTTGAGATGATCAAAACAAGATACCATATCTGGCGCGTGAGCCTCGTCGGCGTTATCGCGTTTTTACTCTCCCTCGTGATGGTGGTGCGTCTCGCGAGGCTTCAGCTGTCCTCCGGTCAGAACGTGGGCGGTCCGTCGGTCCTGAACGTGAAAACAACTAAGTACACGGTCAACATTCCGGCGATGCGCGGCATGATTTTCGACAGATACGGCCGTCCGCTGATTACCAATACGATTTCCTACAACATCGTGTTCAATTACAAGCTTTGGAACAGGGACGATCCCAACGGCGTCCTCCTGAAGCTCAAGGAGCTGTGCGAAAAATACGGAGTATCTTTTACCGACTCCCTTCCGCTGCTGCCGGACAAGCCCGTTTTCACCGCGGACTGGGCAAATCCCGATAACAGGAGCTCCTATCTTATAAAATTCATCACCTCCCGGGGTTGGGAGGAGGATATCTCCGCGGCCGAGCTCTTCGAAGGCCTGCGCGAATACTACGGCGTCCCGGAGGATCTCGACTACGCGACCGCGAGATACCTCGTCGGCGTGCGCTACGAAATGGATAAGGCGTCGTTCTCGGCGCTGAACGACTTCACCTTTGTCAAGAACATCGGCATCGAATTCGTCTCCGAGCTCGGCGAGCTGACAAGGGAGCTGCCAGGCGTGCTCACCGAATGCGCCTACACCCGGGAATACAAAACCAAATACGCAGCACACATTCTCGGAAGGATAGGCAAAATCTACAGCGAAGAGTACGAGACCCTCTCCCAGCAGGGCTACGCGATGGACGACCTGGTCGGGAAGGACGGCGCCGAAAAGGCGTTTGAGTCCTATCTGCGCGGCATCGACGGCTCTACGACATACGCCATCGACAGCGACGGCAGGGTCGTCAGCATCGTCGACAGCAAGGAGCCCCAGGCAGGCAGCAACGTGATGCTGACCCTGGATCTGAAGCTTCAGTCCGCGACCGAGGACGCGCTGGCTTCGCAGATCAGGCAGATGGTCGCCGCCGGGGAGGAGAACCCCAACAGCCCTCAGGATGTGGGCGGCGGCGCGGCGGTGGTAATCGACGTCAGGAACGGCGACGTTCTGGCGATGGCGTCATACCCTACCTATGACATTACGAAATTTTCCGAGATGTTTGACCAGCTCAACAGCGACAAGCTGACGCCGATGCTCAACCGCGCGATCGGCGGCATCTACTCCCCCGGTTCGGTTTTCAAAATGGTCACCGCGGTGACCGGGCTTCAGCAGGGAATCATCCTGCCCTCCTCGGTCATCAACTGCACGGGCATCTACCGGCAATACCAGGACTACCAGCCCCACTGCTGGATTTACGACCAGGCGGGCGTGACCCACGGCGCGGAGACCGTCGTCACGGCCATTCGCGACTCTTGCAACATCTTCTTTTTCGACGTCGGCCGCCGCGCCGGCATCGAAAACCTGTCCAGATGCGCCAAGCTGTTCGGACTCGGCGATTACACCGGCATCGAACTTCCGGGCGAGTCCAGGGGCTACGTCGCTTGCCCCGACTCCAAGAAAGCCCTTGCAAACGCCTCGTGGGTCGACGGCGATACGCTTCAGGCGGCCATCGGCCAGTCCTACAACCTGTTTACGCCTATTCAGCTGGCGAACTATATCGCGACCCTCGCAAACCGCGGGACGCGTTACGAGTGCCACCTGCTAAAATACGTCACCAGCTACGACTTTTCAAATATCGAGCTTACAACCCAGTCGGTCATCGCCGGCCGCGTCGAGATGTCCGATCTGACCTACAGCACGGTGATGGAGGGTATGTCCGAGGTGGCGGAAAACGGCACCGCCTCCAGCGTTTTCAGCAATTACTCCATACACGTCGGCGGTAAAACCGGTTCCGCCCAGGTGTCCAAAGGTACCGCAAACAGCGTATTCGCCGCGTTCGCGCCCTTTGACGACCCCGAGATCGCGGTCGTCGTCATCGTCGAACACGGCGGCTCCGGAAATAAAATAGCCCCGATCGCGCGAAAGATTTTTGACATCTACTTCGCGTCCGACAACTCGCTTTCGACGGAGAACTCTGAAAATACCCTTATTGACTGACGAAATCGCTTTCGTGGGTCGGACTACCAGTTAGAAACGTGGTGTTGATATGGGCAGCATTATCGTAATAACCTCGGGCAAGGGCGGCACCGGAAAAACCACGGTCACCGCCGGGCTGTCCTGCGCCCTTTCAATGCTCGGGCGGAAGGTGCTCGCGGTCGACTGCGATATCGGCCTTCACAATCTCGATTTGGCTCTCGGCCTGCAGGACAGGGTCGTCTTTGATTTTGAGGATGTTTTGTCCGGACGGACCGAGCCGGAGAACGCGATTATCGAGCACGGCGACATCCCCCGGCTGTCGCTGCTGCCCTCTCCCCCGGTCCAGTGCGGAACTATCGAGCCCGGCGCTTTCGCAAAGCTTATCCGCTCGCTCTCTTCCGAGTACGATTATTGCATTATAGATTCGCCCGCCGGCATAGGGCACGGCTTTCGCCTGTCCTCCGCGGCCGCCGACAGAGCGCTTATCGTCTCGACGCCTGATACCCCCTGCGTAATGGACTCGAGCGTCGCCGCCGGGATTCTGCTTGACCGTGGCGTCAGCGATGTTTCGTTAATTCTAAACAAGGTGTCGAAAAAGCGGATCAGGAAAAAGAGGTCCTACAACATCGACGAGTCGATAGACGGCATCGGGATACCGCTGGCCGGCATCATCTATGAAGACGACTCCGTCAACGCAGCGTTCAACGGCTGTACGCCGCTTATGACCCTTAAAACCTCAAAAGCCGCCAGGTGCCTGATCGATATCGCGAAAAGGCTCGAGGGCTTTCCGGTGAGACCGAACTTCTAAAGCAAATTCCCGCATAATTTTCAAATACGTTATTGCATGCCCGTAAAAAACATGTATAATATACGTAGATTGCTGTTTATTTCGTAATATATCCTTTTTATCGCATTTAGGAAATGGGGTTTGGATTGTGAATATAGCTCTGATTGCGCACGATAAAAAGAAAGAACTGATGGTGCAAATCTGCATCGCCTACTGCGGAATCCTTTCGCAGCACAATATATTCGCCACCGAAACGACCGGCAAGCTCGTCGCCGAAGCCACAGGCCTTAAGGTCCACCGCTTTTTGTCCGGCCCCCAGGGCGGCGACCAGCAGATCGGCGCGAGAATCGCGTACAATGAGATTGACCTCGTGCTCTTTTTCAGAGACCCGCTGACGGCCGCTCCCCAGGAGCCCAATCTGGAATCCCTTTTAAGGCTCTGCGACCTACATAACGTGCCGATAGCCACGAACGTGGCGACAGCCGAGGTATTGATCCACGGCCTCAGCAGGGGCGACCTCGACTGGCGGGATATCGTCAATCCGAAATCATAAGCGGCTGTAAACCGTAACGCCGGCGGGGGCCGACGCTCCCTCCGGCAGGTTTTCGCCGTTTTATCATAATTTTCCGGAATAATTTAATAAACAGTATTGACTTTTTTCCCATCGGGTGGTAGAATATAAAATACCTATGGAAAAGGTCTTATTTTTTTGGCTTTTTTTAGGGAGGCGTTACTTTAAGGAGGTGCCGTTAGAATGAGAGTCAGAATCACTCTCGCCTGCACGGAGTGCAAACAACGAAACTACGATACGATGAAAAACAAAAAGCACACCCCGGATCGGCTTGAGCGGATGAAGTACTGCAGATTCTGCCGCAAGCATACCCTGCACAGAGAAACCAAGTAAGGTTTGTCTCTAATGACGACAGAAAGGGTGAATGAAGTGGCGGATAAAGCAAAATCCGATAAATTGGATGTTAGCGGCACTTTAAAGGCTTCGTCGGGTAAAAACACCGAGCCGGCCGCGAAGGATACGTCCAAGAAAAAACCCGGGTTTTTCCGCAGGATAGGCGACGGGTTGAAAAAATGGTTCAAAGAACTTAAAAGTGAATCCAAAAAAGTGACCTGGCCGACATTCAAGCAGGTTGTCAACAACACCCTTGTCGTTTTCGCTGTTGTTGCGATTGTCGGCGCGCTTGTCATCGTGGCTGATTTGGTTTTCAGAGACGGTCTCGAACTGTTTATCGAGCTGTTCTATTGACGGCGCAGGTGGGTAAAGGAGAATCATAATGGCGGATGAAGCGAAGTGGTACGTTATTCACACCTATTCCGGGTATGAGAATAAAGTCGCCACAACAATTGAAAAGACGGTTGAAAACCGCGGCCTGCAGAATCTCATCTGCGGTGTTATGATACCCACCGAAACGGTCACGGAAGTCAAAGACGATAAACGCGCGGAGGTCCAGCGAAAAGTTTTTCCCGGCTATGTCCTGGTAAAGATGGTTATGAACGACGAGAGCTGGCACGTGGTGCGCAACATACGCGGCGTCACAAGCTTCGTCGGTCCGGGATCAAAGCCCGTTCCGCTCACCGACAGCGAGGTTGAAAAGCTCGGCGTCGAAAGACACGAGATCCAGATATCCTACCAGGTGGGAGACAGGGTCCACATTACGGACGGGCCCCTGGAAGGATTTATCGGAACCGTCGAGGATATCTCCCCCGATAAGAACAAGGTCAGAGTAATTCTCTCCATGTTCGGAAGAGATACGTCCGTTGAGCTTGAGACAAGCCAGGTCGAAGCGGAATCTTAATTTCCTATCAGCTTTTATCATGTATTTTGAGAGGATGGACAAAAAAATATGGCACAGAAAGTTGTCGGCTATATAAAGCTTCAGATAAATGCCGGAAAAGCGACCGCGGGTCCTCCGGTTGGTCCGGCGCTTGCTCAGCACGGCATTAACATAATGAGCTTTGTCAAGGAATTCAACGAGCGCACGAAAAACGACGTTGGCTTTAAAATCCCGGTGGTCATAACGGTTTACGCCGACAGATCGTTCACGTTCGTCACGAAGACCCCGCCCGCGGCGGCCCTTATCCTGAAGGCCTGCAACATCGAGAGCGGCTCCGGTGTCCCGAACAAGACAAAGGTCGCCACGATCAGCCGCGACAGCGTCAAGAAGATCGCCGAGCAAAAAATGCAGGATCTGAACGCAAAAGATCTCGAGGGCGCAATGAGCATGATTGCCGGCACCTGCCGCAGCATGGGCGTGGTCGTCGAGGGCTAATATTCCCGGGAGTATCGCCCGGGGCAGCGGGGCTTATACAGCCCGGCGGTGGGAGGATAATTCCGAATTTACCACTTTGAGGAGGATATAAAGTGCATAGAGGCAAGAAATATATCGAAAGCGTAAAAGCATTCGACAAACAGAAGCAATACGAGCCCGAAGAGGCTATTAAATTGGTTATAGGCTCCGCGAAAGCGAAATTCGACGAAACCGTCGAACTCCATGTCCGTCTCGGCGTCGACTCGCGCCACGCAGACCAGCAGGTCAGAGGCGCCGTCGTTCTCCCCCACGGGACAGGCAAATCTCTCCGCGTTCTAGTATTCGCCAGGGACGCGAAGGCCGAAGAGGCCAAAGCCGCCGGAGCCGATTATGTCGGCGCGGAGGATATGGTCACAAAGATTCAGAAGGAGAACTTCCTGGATTTCGACGCGGTAGTCGCGACGCCCGACATGATGGGTCTCGTCGGCAGAATCGGCCGCATCCTCGGCCCTAAAGGCCTGATGCCGAACCCGAAGGCCGGCACCGTAACGCCCGACGTCACAAAAGCCGTCAACGAGCTTAAGGCCGGTAAAATCGAATACCGCCTTGACAAGACCAACATCATCCACTGCCCTATCGGCAAGGTTTCGTTCGGCAGCGAGAAGCTCTACGAGAACCTGAGAACGCTGACAAACGCGATTGTCCGCGCCAAACCGGCCGCGGCCAAAGGCCAGTACATCCGCTCCTGCGTCATCACTTCGACGATGGGCCCCGGTGTCAAGATCAGCACGTCGCGCGTTTCTGAGGTCATCTAAGTTCGTTTCCCTATCCAATCACGGTTATAAGCGGGCGATAAAGTCCGCATTATAATAAAATAAAGCCTTTTCCGAAGACAGCAGGTGGCCGCGACAACGGTGTAAATCCTGCCGAGGATGTAATGGCGTTTTCATTTCGTTTTTTACGAAACATGAAACCGACATCCCCGTATTTGTTTTCAGATACGGGGATTTTCATTTCCCGAGCGGACGAAAGGCTAATAAAACCGGAGGTGAAAATTTCATGCCAGCAGAAAAGGTACTCGCTGAAAAACAAGCGGTCGTCGATAAGCTGATCGCGCGTTTAAAGGACTCGAGCGCCGGGGTAATCTGCGACTACAGGGGTATAACAGTCGAAAGCGACACAGCCCTTCGCCGCGATCTCCGGAAAGCGGGTGTTGATTACACAGTCATCAAAAACACGCTGCTGTCCCGCGCGGCTGTGAACTGCGGTCTTGGCGACCTCGATCCGTACCTCAACGGGACGACGTCTTTGGCGACCAGCAAGGACCCCGTGGCGGCGGCAAAGGTTCTGGCCGACTATGCGGACAAATCCAAGGGCGCGTTCACCATTAAAGCGGGTTTTGTGGACGGCAAGGTCATCGACACTAAAGGCGTAGAAGCGCTCGCGAAGCTCCCGCCGAGAGACGTCCTCATCGCACAGGTTCTGGGCGGTTTCAACGCGCCGATTTCCGGACTCGTCAACGTTCTCAACGGCAATATCCGCGGACTTGTGGTCGCTCTTAAGGCCATCGCGGACAAACAAAGCGCTTAAAGTTTAGCGCAAATTATTTAATATTTAAATCGGAGGTAAATTAATTATGGCAAGCGAAAAAGTTACTGCTCTTATCAATGAAGTCAAGGCCCTCACAGTCCTCGAGCTCTCCGAGCTCGTAAAGGCTCTCGAAGAGGAATTCGGCGTCTCTGCGGCCGCGCCCGTTGCGGCAGTCGCAGCGCCCGTCGCGGCGGCCGCTGCTCCGGCAGCCGAGGAGAAGACGGAGTTCACCCCCGTTCTCGCTGATTTCGGCGCGAACAAGCTCACCGTCATCAAGGTCGTCCGTGAGATCACCGGTCTCGGCCTGAAGGAAGCCAAGGATTTCGTTGAATCCGTACCGAAGCCCGTCAAAGAGAACATCTCGAAAGACGAAGCCGAGTCGATCAAGGCCAAACTCGAAGAAGCTGGCGCCAAAGTCGAAATCAAGTAACCTAAAGCAAGCGCATAAAAGAGCCGCCGTGAAATCAAGCGAAATGCTTTTTTACGGCGGCCCATTTTATGCTGTTTGCAGGAATAAAACGCGGGCAAATTGGTCACACTTTTATTGATATAAGGAAAAACGAAAGAAAAGAAGTGTGTGTAAACTTGAAAGCCTGCATCCTGTCCGGCGGCGAGGGCCGGCGCCTTCGGCCTTTGACATCCCGGCTTCCCAAGCCGATGGTGCCCATCCTTGGAAGGAGCGTTCTGCGCCATTCGATCGAGCATCTGCGCGCCCTTGGCATAACCGAAATGGTGATGACCCTAATGTATCTACCGGACATTATTAAAAACGAATTCACGGACGGGAGCGCGCTGAACGTCAAAATCTCGTATTTCACAGAGACCTCCCCCCTCGGCACTGCGGGCGGTGTCAGAGCCTGTTCCGGGTTTCTCTCCGATGGCGATTTCCTCGTCTTAAGCGGCGACGCCGTCTGCGACATCGATTTCAACAAGGCTCTCGAATTCCATAAGAGCAAAAACGCCGATGTCACCATCATACTGTCCAGACAGCCGAACCCGGTGGAATACGGCCTCGTACTGACCGATTCGGACGGCAGGATTCGGAAATTTACAGAGAAGCCCGCGTGGGGGCAGGTGTTCACCAATCTGGTAAACACCGGAATCTACATCATCTCTCCGGACGTCCTGAACTCCATTCCCGAAAACAAACCTTTTGACTTTGCGCGCGATCTGTTCCCGCTGCTGATGTCGGAAAACAGGCGGCTTTACGCCTGCGAGCTAGACGGGTACTGGTGCGACATCGGGGACATCGATTCATACCTCCGCTGCTCGTTCGACGCCCTCGCCGGGAAGATAAGGCTGTCCCACTCTCTGTCCGAACACTCCCCGGGAATATACCTCGGCAGGAATATGACGCCCCCTGACGGCGTTGCGCTGATACCCCCGGTATATCTTCACCCGTCGGCGAAAATAATGTCCGGCGCCGTTATAGGGCCAAACGCGGTTATTTCGGAGAGCGCCTATATAGGCGAGGGCAGCATTGTCAGCAACTCGGTCATCGAGGGCAGCCTTGCCCCGCGCTGCGAGGCGGAGGGCTGCATCGTCTGCAGGGGCGCGAATATCGGAAACGGCTGCGTAATCAGCAAAAGCGCCGTTGTCGGGAACGGCGCTTGCATCGGCGACGGCTCCTATATAAATTCAAACGTGCGCATCTGGCCGGACATCAATGTCCCCTCCGGCAGCAATATAAAAACCAACATAACCTCGGGCGGACCCGGCGGCACGGTGTTTGACGACAACTGCATATCCGGCTCCTTCGCCACGGGCGTCACGCCCGAACTCTGCTGCGAGCTCGGCTCGGCTCTCGCAGCCCTCGCCAAGGAGCCTCTCCGGGTGGCTGTCGGCGGCTCCGGCGGCTCCGACGTATCGTCTCTGATATCCGCGCTGGCCTCCGGACTGACCTCCGCAGGCTGCAGCGTATTTCTCCACGACATCGCCTTCGCGGCCGGCGCCGCGGCGCTGACCAAAATAGCCGGGTGTTCCCTCTCCGTCTTCATCGACAGCGAGGACGATCTCAAAATTTATGTCTTTAAGCACGGCGGAAGGATTATCTCCCCCTCCGAGCAGAAAAAAATTGAAAACATCGTATCTCGAGGTGAATACAGGCGGGTACCGTCAATCTCCGTGGGAAAGATTAAACATCTTGCCGGCGCGGCGGATTTTTACGCCGCCGCGGTTTCTGAGGCCGGCGGCAGGGGAAACAAACTGAAGGTCGCGGTGCACGGGAAGCACCCGGCCGCCGCCGCCCTCTCTTCGGCTCTCTCGATCGCGGATTTTACGCTCCCCTCTCAGCCCGCGATGTCGTTTGAGGGGCTTACTGTATCGGTCTCGCGCAACGGCTTCACCTTCGCCCTGTCCGACAACAAGCGCCGTTACGACGTCACCGAAACGTCCGGGCTCGTCCTCCTGTCCGCGATGCTTGAGCAGCCGGGCATTACGCTGGCGCTCCCCTATGACGCGCCCTCGGCCTACGATATTCTCGCCGAACAGAATGGCGCTTATACCGTCCGGCTCGGCAGGGACGGGGACTATGCGGAGAAGCTGTACGCCGAGCAGCTATTCACCCACGACGCGTGCTGCGGCGCCCTCAAGCTGCTGTCCTTCCTTTCGTCTTCCGGCACGTCCCTGTCCTCTCTCCATACGATGCTCCCGGTGTTCGGCTGCCACAGCCTCGAGGTGGCGCTGAACGGCGATAAAGCGGATGTGATGAGAAAAATCGGCGAGAGCTGCAAGAACATGAGCTGCGAATATATCGACGGTATCAAGATCTGCGTGGACGGCGGCTACGTGCGGATCACCCCGTCAGCGACAAAAAAGACGCTGAAAATATACGCCGAGAGCTTTTCTGAGGAAATCGCGCGCGAGATCGCGGTGGATTTCTCGGAGAGGGCGAAAAAATTCGAGTCTGGCGATAATTCTGCAGAACAGCGATAATATTAAAATTTTAAACCCTGAAGCCGCGCAAGCTTGCTTTACAATACGGATATTTTATGATATAATAATAAAGTTATATTGTTCTTATGCGGGACGGCGAAGTCCGTCCGCTTTGAATATAGAGCGAATCTGCAAAGAGGCCGGCGAATCCCGGGTTGCCCCCGGGCTTCGTTTCGCGCCTACATATCGGATTAACGACCCGCGAGCTGCGGTCGCCGGCCGTTATCCGACTTGAAACGGATTTGGGACAGTTGCTTGCCCTTTTTTACGTTTGCTTTAAAAAGCATTTTGGAGTTTGTGCTTCTAAAAAATGCTGCTTCTTTTAAAGCGGTTCGCTCGGAAAATATAAAGCAGCCCTTTTTTGTCCGATGAAAATCAGGGCCTGTTTTCGCTATCCTATCATCGGAGAAACGGAGAATTACATGGCACAAAAATTAAAAATCATCCCGCTCGGCGGCTTAAATGAAATCGGAAAAAACATGACGCTTTACGAGTTCAACGGCGACATCATAATCGTCGACGTCGGTCTCGCCTTTCCGGACGACGAAATGTTCGGTATCGACCTGGTAATCCCGGATTTTTCATATGTCACTGAGCACAAAAACAAGGTTAAAGGCATTTTTCTCACCCACGGACATGAGGATCATATCGGCGCGATCGCCTACCTTCTTAAAGACGTAAACGTCCCTGTGTACGCGACAAATCTTACGGCAAGCCTTGTGGAACTGAAGCTCGCCGAGCAAAAGCTCCTCAGCAAATCTAAAATTGTCCGCGTCGCGGCGGGTGACGTGATTAACGCCGGCTGCTTCAGCGTAGAGCTTGTGGCCGTAAACCATTCGATTGTCGACTCGGTAGCCCTCGCGATAAGCACCCCCTGCGGCCTTGTCTTTCAGACGGGGGACTTTAAAATCGACTCCACGCCGATCAACGGCGAAATGATCAATCTCACGCGGATCGGCGAACTCGGGAAACAGGGAGTAACCCTTCTTTTGAGCGATTCGACGAACGTCGAACGCCCGGGCTTCGCGATGTCGGAAAAGACGGTCGGGGAGAGATTCCGCGCCATCTTTAAGGACTCGGACAAACGCATAATCGTCGCCTCATTCGCGTCAAACGTCCACAGGATACAGCAGATCATCGACGCCGCCGCGGAGTGCAACCGTAAAGTCGCTGTGTCCGGCCGGAGCATGGAAAACATCCTCAACATCGGCCTCGAGCTGGGTTACATCAACATACCTGACGGAACGCTGATCGACATCACCGAGATATCAAAATACCCGAAGAAAAAAGTCTGCATCATCACAACCGGAAGCCAGGGCGAGCCGATGTCTGCGCTCTACCGCATGGCGTTCGATAACCACAAGCAGGTGGTGATATCGAACGGCGACCTTGTGATTATCTCCGCAAGCCCGATACCCGGGAACGAAAAAACCGTTTACAAGCTCGTCAACGAGCTTTTCAGAAAGGGCGCGGAGGTCATATACGAGAAGCTCGCCGAAGTACACGTCTCGGGGCATGCCTGCCGCGAAGAGCTGAAAATAATGCTCGGCCTGACAAAGCCGAAGTATTTCATGCCGGTCCACGGCGAGTACAGACACCTTGCCTCCCACGCGCTTTTAGCCGCGAGCTGCGGAATCCCCAAAAACAACATCTTCATATCCGATATCGGACGCATTCTCGAAATCAATAAGGAAGGCATCGCCAAGCTGGGCGGGACCGTTCAATCCGGCAGAGTCCTGGTCGACGGTCTCGGCGTCGGCGACGTAGGAAGCGTGGTCCTGCGGGACAGGAAACACCTGTCCCAGGACGGGCTTATCGTCATCGTGTTTACGCTCAACGAACGCGACGGCTCCGTCGCCGCCGGGCCGGATATCGTCACCCGCGGCTTCAGCTACGCCAAAGAGGCGGGGACGATGATTTCACAGATGAAGGAGACGGCGCTCAAGGCTGTGGAGGAGTGCAGGAACGACGGCGTGATGGACTGGATCACGGTTAAATCAGAGATCCGCAACGCAATCTCCGCGCTTTTGTATAAGCAGACAAAGCGCTCGCCGATGATCCTGCCGGTATTGATGGAGGTCTGATCTGAATTATCAGGGCTGATGCAAAGCTTTTGCATCAGCCCGGTTTTTTGCGGCAATTCCGCCGGGTGCGGTGCCAAATTTGACATCTCGCCCTATAAATAATATAATATCTCAAAGCTTAAACACAACAAAGTCCCGCTCCGGAGGCCGTATGAAAAGCGTAAGCGTTATCGTGCCGGTTTACAACACGTCCGAATACCTCCCAGAATGCCTTGACTCGCTGATATCACAGTCGCTTCAAGACATCGAAATCGTCTGCGTGAACGACGGCTCCACCGACCGCTCGCCGGAAATCCTTAAAGACTACGCAGACAAATACCCGGACAGGATAAAGCTTATCAATCAGGAAAACGCCGGGCTCAGCGAAGCGCGAAACGCCGGCATCGCCGCCTCAACCGGAGAATATCTCGGCTTTGTCGACAGCGACGATTTTGTTTCGCCGGATATGTTCCGCCTTTTATACGAAAAAGCCGTATCCCGCGGCTTTGATATGGCGGTCTGCGACATAGCCTATGTGTTCCGGGACAAAACGAAAACCGTCTCCTCAAATATACCCTCCGATGCGCTCGACGCCTGCGCCGTCAGGGAGACCATGCCGGGAGTCTATCCCACGGTGTGGAACAAGCTCTTCAAAAGAGAGCTGTTCGAAACCGGCATCAGGTTTAAAAAAGGGATATGGTACGAGGATTTTGAATTTCTATACCGCCTTTACCCCCATATTCAAAGCATCGGGACTGTCCGCATGCCGCTCTATTTCTACCGTCAAAGGCCGGGGGGGATAACCGGCGTATACGACGACCGGCTGTATCAATTCATCACCAATTTTAACGGCATTATAGGGTATTACAGGGAAAACGGCTTCTACCCGGAATACCGTGACGAGCTTGAGTATCTCTATGTAAGATACGCGTTCGCCACGATGATAAAGCGCCTGGCGCGGACAAATGATCGGAAGCTTTTTAAAGAGGGCGTTTGCTTTGCGATTTCCCAGGTTCGCAATAACTTCCCGGATTATAAAAAGAACCCGATTTTCAAAAAGCAGGGGTTAAAAGGCCGTTACCTTCTGTACTTCAACAGGCTCTGCGCGGACCTTGTCCGTATTAAGGAAAAACTATTGCCGGGGGTATAAACATGCTCTTTAGTATCGTGATGCCCGTATACAACGCTGAAAATACCGTCCGCTCGGCGATAGAAAGCGTGCTCGGCCAATCCTTTTGCGATTTCGAGCTGATCGCCGTGGATGACGGCTCTACGGACGGCTCACCGGAGATTTTAAAAGCTTATTCCGAAACGGATAAACGGGTGCGGATCATAAGCGTCGAGAACCGCGGGCCCGCAAACGCGAGGAACGTGGGCATTTCCGCTGTGCGCGGCGAGTATGTGATGTTTCTCGACAGCGACGACGAGTTGGTCGGCGGCGCCCTTGAGCACCTGAACAGTCTGCTGGAAAATGACGGTTTTTCGCAGGACCTGATTATCTTCGGATACGCGATCACCGATACCGACTTAAATGTGTTGAATGCCTACCGCTGCGGCACTAAGGTTATTCGTTCGGATAAAGAGTTGGGGGAAGTGCTTTCCACCCTTTATAGAGGCAATCTGCTAAATCAGGTGTGGAACAAGGTCTACAAAGCCTCATTCCTGAGTTCCGCCCATATCCGCTTTTCCGACTGCAAATACGGGGAGGACAGGCTCTTTGTCATCGACGTGCTGAGCCGCACATGCAACGTCACCCTGGACAGCGCCTGCCTCTACAACTACAGGATGCTCTCGGAGAGCAGCCTGATTTCATGCTTCTGCGACAATAAATTCGAAATCTGCCGTCATATAGACGAGAAAATGCGCATCCTCGCTTCAGGCCTTGGCGCTGTCGGCGAGGACGACGCCGCGGTTTACGATTACATGTTTATAAAAAGCGTCATCTCCTGCATCGTCCAGCTCTTTCACCCGAGCTGCCGGCTGAACCGCCGCGAAAAAAGAGCATATGTAAAAGGAATCCTGTCCCACCCGTCCGTCCGGAGAAAAAAGAGCGCGGTCTCATTCGGTATCGGTTATTTTTTGCTCATCCTGCTCCTCCGTACGCGGAACGTGACGCTGAATCTGTTCGCAGGCCGTTTTATCTCATTTATCAGCAGGAAGAATAAAAAATTATTTATTAAAATCAAACATCAAAACAAAAATGCCGGCGTCGCGCCCGTTCAAAACATAAAAACCACGTTTTTCGTTTCTCCGTAATTATTTTTCAATCAATTTACAATAATCGTACTCTATATCACAGTTTACGATACAAAATATCACAGTTTACGATACAAAATGCCAACTTGACTTTCCGGTCCGCAGAGTATATAATTAAGGGTATATGGTATAGGCGTTATTTTATGATTTGTTTTAGTATTTTGTTGTTATTGCAATATTAGGTTGGTGTTTATGGTCATAATCAAGAACATACTGAACGGATTCAATAAATATAAGAATCTTCTTTACGAGTTGGTTATAAGAGATATTAAAATCAGATACCGGCGTTCGTTTTTAGGCCTGCTCTGGACGCTGATAAACCCGGTGCTCACGATGATCGTCATGACAATCGTGTTTCAGCATTTTTTGAGATTCGATATCTCCAACTATCCGGTATATTTTTTCGCGGGTAATATTCTTTTCTCGTTTTTTACCGAAGCTACGTCCAACGCCATGCATGCCATCACCGACAACGGAAGCCTGTTAAAAAAGGTCTATATACCAAAATACCTGTTTCCGGTCTCAAAAGTTCTTTCAAGCGGTGTCAACCTGTTCTTTTCGTTTATCGCGATGCTGCTTGTAATGCTTTTCACCGGCGTCGAATTTCAGTGGACGCTTTTGCTGACGCCTCTGGTTATGCTTTATATCCTGATGTTTGCCATAGGCATAGGCATGGTGCTGTCCACGGTTATGGTATTTTTCAGAGATATCGCCCATCTTTACGGCATTTTTACGATGCTCTGGATGTACTTAACGCCGATATTCTATCCCGAATCGTTTATAGACCGTGGGTACGCCTATATCCTGTTGTACATTAATCCGATGATCTATTTCGTGCGGTATATGAGGAACATCGTCCTCGACGGCGTCGTGCCCGGCCTGCAGCTGAATCTCCTCTGCTTTACCTACGGGTTTGCGTTTTTGCTTCTCGGCATGGCCGTTTTCTACAAAAAACAGGACAAATTCATTCTGTATATCTGATTTAGGGGTTGAGCTTTTGAGCGCCGTTATAGAGGTTAACAATGTTTCGATGATGTTCAACAGGAGCCCGGAGCGTGTTGACAGTATCAAGGAATATATTATCAAGCTGTTCAGAAAACAGCTTATGTTCGAGGAATTCTGGGCGCTTACTGATATCTCGTTTAAGATTGAAAAGGGAGACGCCGTCGGGATCGTGGGGCTTAACGGCTCTGGCAAGAGCACGCTTTTAAAAATCATCGCAAGGGTCCTGAAGCCGACCAAGGGAAGCGTCAACATATACGGCAGCGTCGCGCCGTTGATTGAGCTCGGCGCGGGTTTCGATATGGATCTCTCGGCGAGAGAAAACATTTTTCTGAACGGCGCGGTCCTCGGTTACAGCCATGCCCAGATGCAGGAAAAATTCGAGAGCATTATCGATTTCGCCGAGCTCTGGGATTTTGTCGATCTTCCGCTTAAAAACTACTCTTCAGGGATGGTCGCAAGGCTCGGCTTTTCAATCGCAACGGCAAACGAGCCGGACATCCTGATAATAGACGAGATATTAGGCGTCGGAGATTATAAATTCCAGGAGAAATGCCAGGAACGCATGAACGGCATCATCAGCAAGGGCGCTACAATTGTTTTCGTATCGCATTCGATAAAGCAGGTAATGGACCTCTGCAACAAGGCAATTTGGCTGAAAAACGGAAGAATGGTAATGCAGGGGAACGCCAAAGATGTTTGCGAGAGATATATGGACGAATGACCACGGAGAAAAGAAGAATGGGAATAAACTACAAGCAGGAGCCGGGAAAAGAGATAAACGGCAGATATAAGATCGGCGAGGTAAAACCCGTCATCAGCGTAATAA
>JAPXRI010000027.1:0-38470 GCA_033813635.1 Bacillota bacterium | reverse complement strand
GGCAGCTAGCTGCCCACCAAAATCGTTCCAACAATCTCCCGATGCGTCCTCTTCACTGGCGCTCTCCCAATGAAGCTATCGCTTCCTTCACTGTCCAATATGTTTGACAATCCTACATTTCACGCGCAAGGTTTTTTATCCGCCCCTCTCCTTTAAAGGCAACCGGTAATTCTTGACATAAAGATTAAACCATTTTATGCTTATAATGCATTATATTGTGAATGAGCGCGAACTTTTTCTCCGATTTCCGGCACTATTATCGTATGTGACTTATAATACGGCACGCACACCGAGCTTGTCGCGCAGTCCGGCGGCAAATACGCGGAGATGTGGTACGCTCAAGCCCGGTATTATGTGGACGCGAATACTCGGTAAAAGCCCCAAGCGCACAGGAAAGTGACGGTTCCCGCGATGTCACCGGAACCGTCTATTTTTATGCTGTCCTTAATTTTGTTTCGCCGCCGCGGCGGGCTCGGAGCTTCCGCCGTCTCCGTTCCCCTTCGTCAGAATGATGCGCTCACCGTCCAAGTCGGCGAGCATCCTGCCCGGGGTTTTTATCTCCAGCTTGTCGACGTACTCCTGCGGGATCTGGAGCCTGCCGGCGCGGTCCAGCATGATCCACTCGGTATGGGTGGACGAGTGCGAAGAGAGCCGCTCCTCGTTTTGCTTATGCATCAAATCGAGCTCCCGGGCGTAGCTTATGTTTCTGATAAACTCGCTGCTGGTCTTGCCGTCCCGGATGTTCACAACCCTGTCGACCTTTGCCGAAAGCCTCATGTCGTGGGTCACGACGATAATCGTCTGGTTGAAGGTCTTGTTTAGCTCCCTGAAAATGTCGAAAATCATGTCCGCCGTCTTAGTGTCCACGGCACCGGTGGGCTCGTCGGTCAGCAGCAGCTTCGGGGAGTTGGCCATAGCGATTGCTATCGCGACGCGCTGCTGTTCGCCGCCGGAAAGCTGCATAAGCTTGTTATGCATTCGGTTTTTCAGCCCGACTATCTCCAGAAGCTCCTTTGCGCGCTTTTCCCTGTTCTTGCCCCCGAAGAATATCATCGGCTGCATTACGTTCTCCAGCGCGCTTAAGTAGGGAATCAGGTTTCGCGCGTTGTTCTGCCAGACGAAACCGACGGTGTTTCGCTTATACTTTATTAGGTCGGACTTTTTAATCCGGAGCATGTTGATGCCGTTGACCGTCAGACTCCCCGCGGTCGGCCTGTCAAGCCCGCCGAGGATATTCAAAAGCGTGGACTTCCCGCTCCCGCTCTTTCCTATCAGGGCCATGAACTCGCCCTCTTCCACGGTGAGGTCCAGACCCTGGAGCGCGATTACCTCTACAAGGTTTGTCTTATAGATTTTTACCAGGTTCTCGCATTCAATCATTGCCATCCACAATCACCCCATCTGAAAGCGTATAGACGCAGTCGGCGAGCTCAAGCATATGCGGGTCGTGGGTCGTCATCACCACGGTGATCCCGTGTTCGCTGATCAGGCGTTTGAAAATATCGACGACCTGAATTCCCATCGCCGTGTCGAGCTCGGCCGTGGGCTCGTCGGCGAATATGATTTCCGGGCCGTGCGCAAAGCTCCTCGCGATGGCGACGCGCTGCTGTTCGCCGCCCGAGAGCTCGGCGGCCAGGTGTTTCGCCCGTTTTCCCAGTCCGACCATCTCCAGACACTGCATCGCGCTCATATCCGTTTTCTTCCTAAGCTTCCCGGAGATGCGCAGGCCGTATTCGACGTTTTCCAGCGCGTTCATATCCGGCATCAGCGCGATCGACTGAAAGACAAAACCGATTTTCTTTGCCCTGATTTTATCCATTTCCTTATCCGGCAGACTTGTTATATCGGTATCACCCAAAAAAACCTTACCCTCGCTCGGTTTGTCAAGCCCGCTCAGCATGTTCAGAAGCGTCGTCTTTCCCGACCCGGAACGGCCGCGGAAAATAGTCAGTTTATTTCTTGGAATCGACACGGTGACGTCTTTCAGCGCGTAAATAATCTCGGAGCCGGATTTAAAGCGCCTTGTGACGTTTTCCGTTCTCATTATCAGGCTCTCCATATTTATCTCCATCCTTTAATCCTCGCCGAGCTTGATAGCGCGGTCGATTTTCTGCCTTATCACCATGCCGGACAATATGCTAAAGCAGATCAGGAGCATTCCGCACATGGTGATCAGTATCCGGTAAAAATCGGATCGCAGCGCCATTACGATAAACGGCACGACGTCGGTAGGCGTGATATAGTTGAGACCCAGCAGCGGAACAAACATGGTGCTGCCGATTTTTCCGATTACGATGCCGACTCCGAACGCCATGCCCGAAATCAGCACCTGCTCGGAAATCAGCATCAGCATGATTCCGACCTTGGTGACGCCGAGGGCCCTGGATATTCCGAACTGAAGCGTCCTGTTTTTAATAGATATGATCCAGTACGTCAGAAATCCGAGCGCGCAGATGACGACCGACGTGATAAAGGACACGGAGAGCAGCCCGTTGGTCCCCTGGAGCACCGGCTGATTTTTGGCCTCAATCAGAGCCGTTGTGGCGCTTTCAAACTGCGTCAGGCCGTAATCGCTCGCTTTCAGCGCGTCGTACAGTTCCCTGTCCGTTACGCCCTCGGCTTTCTTTATCCAGAAGCTGTACGGTACAATCCTGTTTTCGGCAAACATAGTCGAAAGCTTAGCGATAACGAAATATTTCTGCTTGAGAACCCCGTCCGTGTTCTCATAATAGGATTCGATTCCGGGCCAATTATCGACGCCGCCGATGACCGTGCACTCAAACTGCCCGCCGTTGCAGCTGATTCTGATCCTGTCTCCCTGGACGGCGCCGAGCTTTTCCATCAGCGCGTTTGACAGAACAGCGCCGTTGTCCACCTGTATCAGCGCGTTGGCGTACTCGTTGATATGGTAATAGTTCATATAACTGCTGCTGTAAGCAGTCATCGCGAAATCATAAGGGTCCGTGCACATCAGGTTGACATCGGTGATAAGCCGCGAATTGGTACGCTCGCCGGAGATATACCTGACGCTCGCTTCCTCGTCGGTATATACCCTGGCGATGTTTTCGATCTCGTCAAACCGGTAGAACGACTCGGGGTACATCTCCTTGAACATAATCGGGATCTCCTGTATCTTTATCCCCTCGTCGTAGATTGCCAGCGTAACCTGACCGGGCTCCACCGACCCCTGTATGAACTCGCCGGTATTGGCGTTGTACAGCTTCCACTTCGGCGTGTAGACGGCATCCGCGCCCACCAGAACCTTCGTGTTTGTCTCGGCATGGTAGTTGATGGACCGCGCGGAGTCCGCGTTGAAAATGCCTATCGATACCGTCAGAATCAAAAACAGCATAATGCTTGAGCAGTCACGGTTCTGCCCCGTCCTGTTCAGACTGAAGTACATCCACGACGGCCAGATTTTTTTGCCCAGCTTAAAGATCAGCTGGACGATGACCGGGTAAATGCGTAAAAACAGCATCCCCGCGCCCAGAGCGAACAGGACGACGGATATGTACATCAGAAAATCGCTGTCGCCCGTGGTTATCGTAAAATTCGTGCGCGTCTCGGTATAGTAGTCGAGCTTCTTTTTCACCGCCAGATATCCGTAGATGCCGGCGCCGAGAAGCAGAAAATCAAGGAAGAATCGGTGGTAGAAAGGCGTATGGCGCAGCGTCTTTTTCCGTTTACTCTCTACGATATTGACCCCTGCCCCCGCAAACGCCGGAATCATCACAACCAGCATAAAAAAAACCGCCGTCGCAAGAGTGACATAGACCGCAATCGGCCTTATGTTTATCTCAAGGGGCGCCCTGTCCACAAACTGGAGGAAGCCGTTGGAAGCGCCGATTACGCGGCAGAAAAACAGCCCTAGGGGCACGCCGAGAACCAGAGCCGCAAGCGAGAGCATAACGCTCTCAAGGAAATAGAGCTTCAATATCTGCAGCCTTGATGCGCCCCTGCTCTGCATCACGGATATTTCGTTTTGCTCGCTTTCCACCTTCAGCCATGAGACCATGATGATGAAAAATACCAGGAGAACAAATATCGGGATGATGACTATCAGCATGCTGGCGAAAACGGTGTCGGAAGCCTTGACAAACGAGCTCAGCGTGTCCGCGGCTTCAAACCCGAGGGCGACGCCGGGGTAATTTGCCAGCTGAGCCTTCCCGTTCTCGTAGGCCTTCACGATCATCGGCACATTGTGCACCTTGATATCTTCGAAGTCGATAACCGAAAACGCGCCGATTCTCCCGACATGCCTCGAAAAACTCGGTTCGTTCATTATACGCTGTTCGAAATACTGGTTGGCACAGAACGCCATTCCCTCGAAATCCTCAAACTCCTTGAACCAGAAAAGTTCGTTCGCGTCCTTAGCCTCGACGACGCCGACGATTTCAAAGGAAATCGGCCCCTCGTCGGAAAAGATGTTGCTGAGTTCGTAGACCCTGTTCAGCGTCAGGTTGTGGTCGATAAGGAACTTCTGTCTCACTACGACCTCGATAACACCGTCGTCCCTGTCCGGATTATACATTCTGCCAACCTTTATGTTGACGTAGTTCTCGAAGTCGGCTATGTAGTTAAATATAAAATTCAGATTTGAAGAGTTGCTCTGCTCGCTCTTCAGCTGGAATTGCCTGTACTCGATAAACAGCCCGCTTAGAGACGCGTTCAACCCCATTTTTTTGATCGTATCGTCTATTCCGGACTGCATCGCGCGCTGATAGCCGATCGAATCCTTCGCGTTTCCGGTCAGTTTGTAAACGGCGGAAATATATGAAGGGTATCTCCCGGTTTTTAAGTAAATATTCTCAAGCTCATTTGAAAGCATGCGCTGCAGAATACCGTTCGTGTAGACCGGTATCGAAAAAGCTATCGCGACCGCAAGGACCAGACCGACAAGCAGCGAAAGCGCCTTCCATTTATTGCCGGTAAGTCTGCGAAACACCGTGACAAACATTGTCTCCGCTCCTTTACATTTTCGGCAATTTTGGCGCTATTTAATGACCTTATCTTCCTCGCTGAGCCCGCTGACAATTTCGGTCGTATAGCCGTTTTCACCCACCAGACCGGTTACCACATCGCGCTCCTGCCGGTAGCCGTCCTGAAGAACATACACATACGAGCGCAGCGAGTCCTGCTTTATGCAGCTGGTCGGTATCGTCAGCGCGTCTTCTTTCTGCTCTATAAGATAGTAGACCGTGACGACGGAGTCAATCTTAACCGATTCGGACGGAAAACTCGAGTCCGGCTGTATGATCACCGTATACTGCGAGTAATTCGGAGAGGTTTTATCGGCCACCATCGGTGTCATCACAACCGTTCCCTTGCAGTTGACGACTTTTCCGTCAACGGTCGTCACCGTCAGTTCGCACTGAGCGTTGAGAGGGATCTTGTCATAGCCCTGGCCCGAATACTGGACATAGAGACTCGATACATCCGAGACCGAATACATCAGCGAACCTTTCTTAACGCTTGACCCGACCGTCACGGCCGCTTTAAAGGTGATCACGCCGTCTATCGGTGATCTCAGAATCATCGTATCGTACATCTCTTTATACTCGTTGAACTGCTTTGTGGCGCTTTTGAAACTGATCTGCGCCTGCAGCCAGTTGCGATAGCTGAGCTCGCCCGCCTGATAGGCCTTATAGGCCTCGTTGTAATCGATTTTGGCGATTTCATACTGCATCTCGCGGATGTCCATTTCGTCGGCGAGCTCGCTGTTGTCGAGGGTGCAGAGTATGTCGCCTTTTTTGACCTGCTGGCCGTAGTCCGCATTCATCGAGGCGAGAGTGCCTTCGCCGACGATTTTGTTGAACACCAGGTCGTACTGTTGCTTCGGTTTGACCCTGCCGTCACCGTTGACTTCGTTTTTCAAAGTCGTTCGCACCGGGTTAACGGTGACATACTCCGCTTTCTCAGTCTGTATAAGCTCCGGCTTTATCGCCTCTTCCTCTTTCGGAAAGAGGCTGCAGCCGCCCAGCGCAAACACAGGCAGAAACAATGCAGCTAAAACTATCGCCGTGAGAACTGTTTTACTCCCTGACTTCCTTTTGTTTGACATAGCAATTAACCTCCCGAGGCAATCTTTTATCTACGGCGCGCCGGATTGGCGCACCGTGCGGTTTTCAAGTGGAAAATTCGCAAGACCGCACATGCACATGCGGTCCGACCGGGCCGTTTGGGGAACGTTATGCTTTAAAGCAACGCGAGTCTGCTTAAAAATATGATATCAGGCAGGCAATATTAGATTGATATTTTATGTTTCGAATTATATCATACCTCATTTAAGTTTTCAATTAGCAGATTGTAAAACATCACCGGGCTGTGCTCTTTTTTTGCTCCCCCGCTCAACCCCGGCGCCTGCTGCCGGGTTGAAAGGAATTCATTTAAAAAGGGCTGCCGTAAATGCGTTATGTGCGTTTTACGGCAGTCCTCTTAGTGTTTAAAGCCTAACACCGCGAGGGCGTTTGGCTTATTTTGTTTCGCCTTCTTTGTCCTCCGCCGCTTTTGCAAGCTCCGTCCCGTCCTCCTGCGCTTTTTTGCCCAGGTAGTCCGGTAGCTGCAGACCGGCCATCTCGAAAAGGTCGTTCAGCGGGGGAATCGATTTAATAAGCGAGGAAGCGAAATTCGACGTCGCGGAACCATCCTTCGAACCGCCGTCCCAGACGGTCACCTTGTCGATCTTTAAGTTCTTGACCGCGTCGACCTGCGTTCTGATGAGCTCTTCGATTTTGTCCGCAATCATCAGCTTTACGGCCTCGTTCGGATTTCCGCCGGCCGCTCTGACGATTTCCGCAAGACCGGCCGCCTGGCGCTTTAGCTGGACCTCTATACCCCGCGCCTCGGCTTCCATTTTTGCGAAGATTGCCTCCGCCTCGCCCTTGGCCTGGATTTTCGCGCGTTCGGCGGCGGCGTTGGCCTCGATCTCGATCTTTCTGCGGTTGATCTCCGACTGCACCAGGATGTCCGCCTCCAGCGTCGCCTTCTCCTTTTCGGCGCGGGCGATTTCGGCTTCTTTTTCGGCGTTGTAGGCCTCGTTCAAGGCCCTCGCCGCCGCGATTTTCTCGGCCGCGGTCGCTCTCCGGAGCGCGTCCGCCTCAATCTCCCTGCGCGACGCGTTGGACTGTGAAATCTCGGCCTGCGCCTTGTTCTCGCCCTGTATGGCAAGGGAGTTGGCATTCGCTACCTGGATACGCTGGTCCATCCTCGCGTTCGCCTCGCCGATAGCGCCGTCGCGGTCCTTTTCGGCGACGCTGCGCTTGGCGTCGTTGATAGCCTTGGCGGCGGCTTCCTTGCCCAGCGCCTCTATGTACCCGGACTCGTCGTTGATATCCGTCACGTTGACGTTGATCAGCCTGAGACCGATTTTCTTCAGCTCGGTTTCCACGTTGCCCGATACGGCGGAGAGGAATTTATCCCTGTCGGCGTTGATTTCCTCGATATCCATCGTCGCGATGACCAGACGGAGCTGTCCGAGAATGATATCCTTAGCGAGCTCCTGGATTTCGTTCAGCTTCAGCCCGAGCAGCCTCTCCGCGGCGTTCTGCATAATCTCGGGCTCCGTCGAAATGCCCACCGTAAAGCTCGAGGGCACGTCAATCCTGATGTTCTGCTGGGACAGCGCGTTGCGCAGGTCTACGCCTATTGAGATCGGCGTCAGGTCGAGGTATTGGTACGCCTGAAATATCGGCCAGACAAACGCCGCGCCTCCGTGGATGCATTTCGCTGAACGGCTGGTGCCGTCGGAGTTGTTTCCCACCTTGCCGTAGATCACCATGACTTTGTCCGACGGGCACTTGCGGTAACGGGATACGATCAGCAAAAACATCGTGAAAAGAAATACCGCGATAACAACAATCAGTCCGATTGCAAACGGTCCCATATCTATTAACCTTCCTTTCCTTGCGGCCCTAAAGCACCGTCTTTCAGGCCGCTGTTGCTGTAAAAACTAACTTTTACGGTCCGCGCCGGTCTCCTCCGGCAGGACTACTAGAGAATTACCCTCGACGCCCGTAACCCAGACCTTGCTGCCGGTGCGAATCGTCTCTCCGCTGTCCGACAGGGCGTCAAGCTCGCAGAACCGCCCCTGAAGCGTTATGTTCACCTTGCCGAAGCCGCTTCTGCGGGGCGGTACTGGGATGTAGACCTCTCCTGTCTTGCCTATCGCGTTCCGGATGTCGAGGTTGCCGCTTTCGCTCAGCTTCGTCATCGACCTCAGCAGAAGGCCGTACACGATATCGGCTAGCGCGCCTGCGAGCAGTCCGGCGACGATGGACCAGAACACCGAGTCAGCCAGGCTGACAAGCAACGCCGTCCAGCCTCCGATGGCAAGAAACGCGAGAATGCCCCGCAGCGTAAAGAGTTTCAGACCCAGCCCCGCTGTGTAGGGCTCATGCCCGCTCTCGCTGTCGGACTGGTCTATATCATGCCCGTCCGCGTGGTCAATTCCGCCGCAGTCGCAGTCGGCGTCGCATTCCGGCGCGCCGTCCGTCCCCGCCTCCCCGTCAAGGCCGGAGGTGTCCGCGTCCGTATCGGCGTCGCTGCTCCCGAGCCCGATCAGCAGCAAAAGGAACTGCAAAAACAGAATAACCGTGGCAGGCGCTACGATTGCAAAAACAATCTGCTGAAAAAGCGACAGTGATTTAAAAAAATCGACCATAGTAATCCCTTTCCCGGCGTCGTCTTTTTTGCGCCGCGACGTTAATCTTTAAGCTTCGCCGCGGACCGCCTATCTTCTGCCGTCGAGCTCGGATATGAGCCCTTCCACCCTTCTTTTGATCAGAATCGACTGATAGCAGACGCACATCAGCGTCAGCACCTTGCGTATCCGTTCTCTCGCTCCGCTGTTTTGATATTCTTCCGTCAGATCATCGATTTTTCTTTTGATCTCCGTATCCGTAATGTACAGATTATCGTAAAGCCGGGATACGATAGCGCAGAAAAGCGCGTAGAGGTCGCTGTCCGCTATCAGGTCGTCCGACGCATCCACGAGGGAACCGTTGACGTACGATATCAGCTCGGTGATCTGCTCCAGCTTCAGGCTCTCCCGCAGCGCGTTGATAATCAGAATCCTCGCGCAGGCATCCTTCGAATAATACTTATTCCTCGGCGGCGCGACATATCCCCTGTTTATCCAATTCTGCACCGCCGGCGCGTCGAGCCCGGTCAGCTTTTTAAGCTGTCCGAGCATCAGCCCGCCTTTTTCCCATATGATTTTCGGAATCCCCTCAAGCGGATTTAAGCTTTCCGCCGCCGACACGTCCATAACGGTCCCGGGCGCTATCATGAAACTCACCTCCCATATACTGTTTGTGGGTATATGATAGCATAGCATTCACATTTATGCAATAAACATTCCTATGAATGTGTTATATATTCTACGGAAAAGTATATGTAAATCTTCCGTTTTCTTTTGATATCGCATCCGCGCTCTTTATTTCTCCGTTTTTCTCGGTTTTCGTTTCAGCGCTTTTACAGCGCGGCGCAGAGTTCCGACACGGAGGGGTATATAAAGTCCGCCCATACCTCGTTCTGCGCCCGGTAGGCCGCCAGGTCTGTCTCGCCGCTCAGGACGAGCACCGCGTAAATGCCCGACTGGTTGGCGAACGCGATATCGGTTGCAAGCCTGTCGCCGACCATCGCGGTCTGTTCCGGCAAAAACCCGCACCGCTCGAACACGGCCTCGGCCATGGCCTTCCTCGGCTTCCCGATAACGGTGGGCGAAACGCCCGCCGCGGCCTCGAACATTTTAATCATCGCCCCGGCGTCCGGAATGAAACCGTCCTCCACCGGGCAGACAAGGTCTGGATGCGTCGCGTAAAACGGCGCGCCGCGGGAGATATGCCGGCACGCAAGCATGATTTTTTCGTAGGTCAGCGTCTTATCAAATCCCAGAAGCACAAGGTCCGGCTCGGTCTCCGGGTTCCCGTTAATAATGTCAAAGCCTTCGTCCCTCATCTGCTTTTCAAGCGAAGGCGTTCCGAGCAGAAACACTCTTTTTCCGCCCGGGAGGTGCTTTTTCAAATACGCCGCCGCGGCGTCCCCCGAGGTGAACACATCCCCCGGCTCGGCCTGAATGCCCATGCGGCAGAGCTTCGCCGCGTAGTCCGCCGGCGACATCGAGGAGTTGTTCGTAAGAAACAGCGCTCTCCGGCCGGTTTTTTTCAGCTTTTCCAATAAGGGCAGCGTGCCGGGAAAAAGCCTGCTTCCGAGATAGATCGTGCCGTCCATATCCAGCAGAAAATTTTTAACGCGCCTTATATCCTTTTCCATCTGCCTATTCACCGTAGCTTGAGTTGTATTCCGGGACATAGTCTATCCTGTCCAGAAGCCTCATCATTGTAATGCGAAAGCGCGCGTACCGGCCGTAGAGCATGCCCTGCCTCTCAAGCTCACTCGGGATCCCCGCCTCCGCGCAGGTAGCCTCGCCTCCGGCTTTTCTGATCAGAGCCCTTATCTCGTCCCCCTTCGGGACTTTCCTTAGGGAGTTTCTGATATTATCCCAGTTGTCCTCAACCATCCCCGGCTTTACAGAGTCGAGGGGGTTCGGAACGTTTTCCTTGACCGCCTCGTTCCAGAGAGAGCCGAAAACCCGCGACAGCGTCTCCGTGTCGATCTCCCTGCGGACTTCCCTCACTGACGAAACCTCAGCGAGCTCGTTGTAAATATCGGCGACGATTCCCGTGGCGATGCCGACCTTTTTGCCGTGATAGACCTGCTCTCTGCCCTCGAGGGCGTATTTCATCTCCCAGAAATGGGCGAGGTGGTGCTCCGCGCCCGAAGCGGGCCGCGTGCAGCCGGACAGAAGCATCGCCAGACCGGATAAAACAAGGGCCTCCATCAGCGCCCCGCCGTACTCCGCCGACGACGTGTCGTTTTGCCTTGTCAACGCCACCGCACGGTCTACGGCGTCCCGGGTGAGCTTCGCGATCGCGCCGCAGTAGTATTCGCCGGTGGTCAGCGTCGATATCTCCCAGTCCGCGTGGGCGGTGTATTTCCCCAGCAGGTCCCCGAGACCGGCGGCCTTGAGCACCGCCGGACTTTTGGCGAGCACCCGGGTGTCGGCCGCGATTACCTCCGGCGCCTTGGCCGGATACGTCCGCTTAAAGCCGTTTATCGTGATCGGCGCCATCACCGACGCAAAGCCGTCCATCGACGGCGCGGTCGCGTATATCGCAAAGGGAATGCCCAGCTTCGCCGCTGTGATCCTGCAGATGTCGTTCAGAGACCCGGTGCCGACGGATAAGACGCAGGCCGAGCCTTCCCGCGATATATCGTTCTCCACGCGTTCCGCCGAAGCCATGTCGGCGAGGCGCAGGTCGTCAAACTCCGTATAGACGGGTGTTAAGCCGGCGCTCCTGACGGACTCGTCTACGCCTTCCGCGGCCTTCTTAGTGTTTTTATCCCAAACGATTGAAATCTTTCCGGCAAAGCCCGAATCCCTCAGGATACTCCCGATATCCTCCGTTATGTTTTCCCCAATCTCCAGCGTGCGGATATTGATCTTGTGCTCTCTCCCGCAGGGGCAGTTTTTGAGGGATTTCTCGATTTTTTCCAAGTCAAGCATTCCGATACCTCTCTGATTTTTACTGTTAGATTTCGCAGCCGGAGAGCCATTCCGCGGTCAAGCGCGCCTCCGGCTCGATTTTTATTTCTTTGGCCGCCAAGGCGAGCGCGCTTTTATCAAATATAACGCCCTTTAGCGCCTCCTCCAGAAGAGCCGGGAAATCGGGCTTTAGCATATCCGACCATACGCGGCAATCGCAGACGATCCCCTTCTCTACGGCAAGCCCGATGGTCAGCTTTCCGAACGGAAGGCGCGTGTCGAGCGTGGTCTCGAACGGTGGCGTCCTCCCGAAACGAAAATCCCAGGACTCATATTCGCTCCGCAGCGCGGACAGCTCTTTTTCGTCGTGCTCCGGGGGCGTTTCGGCCCTGCCGTACACCTTTTCAAATTCCGCCCTTACCGCCTCCGCGACCGCGTCCGGGGTTATATTGGCGCAAAATTGTTTTAGGTTCGCAACCCTCGCCGAAACGGATTTGACCCCCTTGCCGGCGAGCTTATCCGCCGACGGCGTCAGGTACCGCGCGAAAACCGACAGCTCGCTGTCCACCAGCAGCGTCCCGTGGTGCAGGGACGCCTCTTTTCTGTGCAGAAAAGCGCTCCCCGATATCTTCCGGCCATCTACCGTGATATCGTTCCGGCCGTTCAGTTCGGCCTTTATCCCGAGCGACAAAAGCGCGGAGACGATCACGGCGTATTGCCTTTTTTCGTCGTAGATATCGCTCGGCATGCAAAACGAGTAGTTCAGGTTGCCGAGATCGTGGTAGACCGCGCCGCCGCCGGTTTTCCTGCGGACAAGCTTCACGCCGTCCGCCTCCATCGCGCGAATATCGCACTCCGCCCACGGATTTTGATTTCTGCCGATTACGACGCAGCCGCCGTTTTTCCAGAGGTACAGCACCGGCCGGCCGGTCTTCGCCGCGACGGAACAGTAGATCTCCTCCGTCGCGATGTTTGAAAACGGGTCGTTTGAATATGAACGATAGATATAGCTCATCGGTGCGACCTCTTTTTAACAGGAATTTACACACTTCGAATGTAAAAAGTATAATACACTCTCAGTAAGCTGTCAATAAAAATACCCGGCGCGGGCTTTTTGTCTAATATGACGAATTTTTTTATCACAGATCGGCATAGGCTAAAAAACAGGCTCCGGTGAAAAATCATATTTGCCGGCAAGGTAATAAATATCAGTCAAACGCTCTGTTTTGTGCGTTTTTTATTTCCTTAAAATTGTTCGTTATTTAGTCTATACAGCCATATTTTTCCTGTTTTTCCCCTGCTTTGGCATATTGAAAATTATAAAAAAAGGTAGTAATATAAGAACCGTGGCATATATAAAAGGAAACGGCAATCAGAGAAAAGCGCGTGTTTAGACAAACGAGTGTGATTTTTACTTAATGTTTTAGCCGCCTTTTTCGCGGCGGAATGGAGATCGGTATGCAGCTTTACATAGCGCGGCACGCGCAGTCATGCGGAAATACGGGGACGCAGGACGGCCCGGATCCCGGGCTGACGGAGCTCGGGCTGCTTCAGGCAAGGTATCTCGGCGAGAGGCTTTCAAAGCTCAAATTCGACTGCATTATTTCAAGCCCCCTGGTCCGCGCGCTCACAACCGCGAACGAGGTCGCAATCCGCCAGCCGGAAGGTCAGGCGGTGGTCGAGCTCCTTCCGGATATAATGGAGGACGACACGGAGCCGGGTTACTGCGGATTGCCGTTCGATAGATTGAAGCAACTATGCGAAACCGCGGTTTACCCGGAAATTCCGACACCAGCCGGCGGGAACGCGTTCCTCGAACCCGAGGACAGACCGGCCAAGCTCGCTCGCGCTCATAGGGTTATCGGATATGTGCGCGATAGATTTCAGGGCGACGAGAACGTCCTCCTTGTGGCGCACGGGTCGTTCAACACAAAGCTGATTACCGCCGCCCTTGACCTGCCCCTGCCCGATTATTTCAGCTATTCCCAGGACAATACCGGGCTTACGCTTGTGAAATACATCCGGGAAAACGGGTATATCCGTACCAAGCTCGCCTTTTCAAACGATGTCGCTCATCTGTATCAGCACGCGCTCAACGAAAGGATCTGATCATTTTTTATGCGCAGTAAGGATATCATCCTGAATTACTTCAAAAAGCACGGCCTCCGGTATCTCGCCGGCGTTATTTTCGTGGTCGCCTCGACTGTGCTCGCGACCGCTCTGCCGCGCCTGCTCGGCAACGCGATTGATATCATCGATGACGCGAAATCCCAACAAGCCCTTTCGGAAAGCCTGCCGCGCGTTTTGATCCTGATGGTCTGCTGCGCGGCAGGTACGTTTATCGCGAAGTTTATCTGGCGCTACCTTATTTTCGGCTTTACCAGGTCGATAGAACTTTATCTCCGCCACGCGCTTTTTTCCCACCTGCAAAAGCTCTCGGCTGACTATTATGTTAAAAACAACACCGGCGACCTGATAACCAAAAGCATCGTCGACGCGCAGGCCGTGCGCATGATGCTCGGCAACGGCCTAACCGGAATCGTCGACGTGCTGACGATCAACGCGGTCACTATAGGCTACATGATTACCACGACAAAACTTGGCCTGACGCTTATCGCGGTTATACCGCTCCCGTTTTTGCTCTATCTGCTGATAAAGCTCCGCAAGCTGATGCGGATTAAATTCGCCGAGGTTCAGCGCTCAATCTCCGACATCGCGGAGAAGGTGCAGGAAAACATCACCGGCATCCGCGTAATAAAGGCATTCGCGCAGGAAAAAAGCGAGAACGCGCACTTTAACAGGCTGAGCAGAGCCAAATGGAAGGCCGAAATCGAGCTTGTAAAGGTTTGGGCGTTTATCAACCCCGTATCGTCGCTTGTTTTCGGCATCATCTTTTCGCTTTTTTTGTATTTCGGCGGGAAAATGGTCATCAATGGCCAGATTACGCTCGGCGAATTCGTCACTTTCAACACCTACATCGCCTACCTTTTGAACCCGATATCGAGGATCAGCAGAATCATCCAGATATGGCAGCGCGGCCTCGTCTCAATGCAGCGTATGGACACAATTCTCACCGCCAAGCCGACGATTACCGACGAAAGCGCCGATATGTCTATCACGAGCCTCGACCCGATCGATATACGCATCGTAAACCTGACATTCCGCTACCCCGGCACGGACACCGACGTTTTGAAAAGCATCAGCTTTCATCTGGAGCCCGGCGGGGTCCTCGCCGTTATGGGCGCGACCGGAAGCGGGAAATCTACGCTGCTGAGTCTTTTGATGAGGATGTGGGAGCCGCCCGTCGGTACGATTAAAATATCCGGGCACGAGCCCGCGAGCATTCCGCTGAACGTGCTCCGGGGCTCAATCGCCTATGTTCCGCAGGAAACCTTTCTCTTTTCCGATACGATTATGAGTAATATCACGTTCTACGACGAGCGCGTCACCCAGGAAGACGCCGTGAACGCTGCGAAAACCGCGGCCGTGCACGACAGCATCATGGAATTTGAAAAAAACTACGACACGGTCGTCGGCGAACGCGGCATGACGCTCTCTGGCGGGCAGAAGCAGAGGATCTCCATTGCCAGGGCTCTTTCAAGAAAGCCGTCGCTTCTGCTTCTGGACGACTGCCTGTCGGCGGTCGACTCCGAGACGGAACATGAAATTCTGACCAGCCTGCGCGGATACCTTAAAAACTGCACTACGATTATCGTCACTCACCGTATCGCCGCGGCAAGCCTTGCGGACCGCGTCCTGCTGCTAAACGAGGACGGAAGCATGGCCGCGCTCGGAACACACGAGGAGCTCCAGAAGACCTCTCCCGAGTACAATCACCTGCTCGAGATCATTGCCGCGGGTGAAAAATCCCCCGCAAAGTAGAATGAAAGGTGGGTTACAGATGAAAAAAAAGGTTGCAGCCAGCTCGCCCGCCGTCCCGGAAGGGAGGATGGCCGAGTATATCAATAAAAAGAAGCGAAAAACGCTTTGGCGGCTTATCAAGAATTTCGGGTTTCACAAGGTGCTCACTGCGCTGGCGCTTTTTCTCGCGGCCGTCACGAGCCTTGTCACCATCGTTAAGCCTTATATCCTAAAGCTCGTCATCGACGAAAACCTGGATGTCGGCTTAAACGACCTGCATAAAATCGGCAATCTCGCCTGGGTCTATTTTATCGTGGTGTTCACCGGCGTCGTCTGCGACTACGCCCAGGCGCTGACTCTCGCGTCCCTCGGCCAGCGCATCATGCACCGTCTGAGAACGCAGCTCTTCGCCCATATTCAGAATATGAACATGAGCTTTTTCGACAATAACTCCTCCGGAAGCCTTTTGACCCGCGTAAACAGCGATATCGAGTCCTTAAGCGATCTCTTCTCAAGCATCATCATCCAGTTCATAAAGGATATGCTTCAGATTGCCGAGATTATGGGCGCCATGCTTATCCTGGACTATAAGCTCGCGCTCTGGTGCTTCATCACCGTCCCCGTGATCACGGCGCTTACCATTCTGTACCGCTCCCTCGCCCGGCGCAACTACATAAAGCTGAAGGCCCAGCTCTCCAAACTCAACGGTTTTCTGGCCGAGAACATCACCGGTATGAAAATGGTGCAGATTTACTGCCGCGAAAAGGTTAAAAACGACGAGTTTTTCCGGCTCGGCAAGGACTATTACCGCTACGGCATTATCGAGGTTACGCTGAACAGTCTTTCAAACCCGCTGCTCACCGCCATCGCGGACATCGCCGTCGCAATCCTGTTATCGGCGTTCTCCTCCAACGTCGTCAAAGGCGCGCTGGACATAGGCGTTTTGTACGCGTTCGCGCAGTATATAAAGCAGTTTTTCAACCCGATTTCCAACCTCGCCGACCAGTTCACATCGATTCAGTCCGCGCTCATCTCCGCGGACAGGATCTACGACATCATCGATCGGAAATCGACGCTGGAGGATCTGGACAAGGGCGAGCCGTTAAAATCGTTCTCCGGGCATATCGAGTTTAAAAACGTGTGGTTTGCGTATAACGGCGACGACTGGGTCCTGAAGGACGTCAGCTTCGAAATCAAGTCCGGGCAGAGCGTCGCGTTCGTCGGCTCCACCGGCTCCGGCAAATCCACGATTATATCACTGCTCGCCCGCTTTTACGACATTCAGAAGGGCGAGATCCTGCTGGACGGCGTCAATATTAAAAATTTCAGGCTGACCGACTTAAGGCGCTGCATATCGGTCGTCCAACAGGATGTTTTCCTGTTTACCGGCGACATCAACTACAACATCCGCCTCAACGACAACAGCATCAGCAACCTCGACATAAAAAAAGCGGTGCGCACGGTGAGCGCCGACTCGTTTGTGGAAAGCCTGCCCGATAAATATGAGTCCCATGTTTCCGAGCGCGGCTCCGAGTTCTCCGCCGGTCAGCGCCAGCTGATCGCCTTCGCCCGCGCGGTAGCCGCGAAGCCATCGGTGCTCGTGCTCGACGAGGCTACGGCGAACATAGACACCGAGACGGAGGCGGCGCTCTCCAGGGCGATGCGCGCGGTGTCGGCCGAGCGCACGACGATTACGATCGCCCACAGGCTGTCGACAATCGTAAACTGCGACCAGATTTTCGTTTTAAGCCACGGCGAGATTATCGAGCGCGGAACCCACAGCGAGCTTGTAAGCCTGGGCGGGCGCTACGCCGAGCTCTACGAGCTCTCCCTGATGAAAACCGGTGCTTAAAAAAATGAAAAAAGAGATTCCTTTTGGAGTCTCTTTTTGTTTTTGACTTATCTTATGCCCCTGCTCTCGGTATGAAGACGTTGGTATAGCTTTCTCCTATGCGGAACGCCGTCTGAGGGCTGTAGCGGACCGCGATATCGTCCACGCTGATGTCCGACGTGATTACCGTCAACTTTTTATCCGCGAACCGTTTGCTGATGATGTTGAGCAGCACCGCCGCGGCGTAGGCCGTCGTCTGCTCGGTGCCGAGCTCGTCAATGATCAGAAGGTCGCATTTATAGAAACGCTCGGTCTCCGATCTCGCCTCCTCGTCCCTGCCGAACCGCTCGTCCTCAAGCGTCCTGAAAAACGAAAACGCCGGAGTGTAGACGGTAAAAAGGCCCTTGTCAATCGCGCTTTTCGCGATATGAGCGGCAAACGGGAGCTTATCTGCCCGGCCGTCCCCCCTCAGAAAGAGGTTCTGCCCGCCGTTTCCGAGCTTTTGCGCGAAGGTCTTCACCAGAGTGACGACGTTCTTAACGTATGTCCTCGGCGACATGCCGAGCTTGTCGTCGGCCGCATCGGAATATGCGTTCAAATCGATATCCAATCCGCCGGGCGCCAGATTGAAAAGGTCTGCAAGCTCGATCTCCTGCTCCTTTTTATAGACGCTTAGCAGGCACGCGCAGGCGTGCGAGTTGACATAGCCCGTATCCCCGCATACAGGACATAAGTTTTTATCGTCGAACCAGTCCTCCGGATAACCGTTTTTAACGAGAAGCTGCCTGCGTTCGGCAACCAGCCGGTTCGAGCTCCGCTTTATCGCGTCAATCCTCGCCTCGACATCCGCCCCGTCGAAGTAGACCTCGACGATTTTCATACCGAGCCGTTTGAGCTCCCCGTCGATTTCGGCTATTCTCGGTATTTTGCGCATCGTCTCGTCGAGCCTTCTCGCTCTGTCGAGCTCGCGGGCGTGCTTTTCCCTTACGTACCTCTCCTCGGCCCGTTTAAAAACCTTGCCGTCGATATTCACTTAGCGCTTCCCTCCTTAACCGTCGTTTTGCTCGAAAACCTTAAGCGTCTCAAGCTCCCTGGCCGACAGCTTCTTGCCGGATTCGGATATCTGCTTCTTCCCTGTCTGTTTCCTCGCCTTTTCGGTCAGCGCCTTCTCCCTGTCAGTCTGGCGCTGCTTTTCGACTCTCAGAATCTCTTTCGAGTCCGTCAGGTTCTCGTTTTTCCAGTTCTTTATGATCCTGCCCATGTATAGAAGCTTGATTTCGCCGAGCCTTGCTTTCGATATCTCGGCCGCGATTTTCACGGCCTCGGCGCCGAAGCCGAGCTCGGCCCAGCTCCTCAGCAGGCGCAAGTCGTCGTTTGTGCAGACACCGAGCCCCGCGGATTTTACCATGCTCTCCACTGTATCCATGATCCGGTTTTCCTTCTTGATAAACGCGTCCGCCCGCTCGGCCGTGGTAATCCCGTTGTCAAGCCAACGGAACGCCTCTTTTTTTATCGTGAGAAGGGAAGGCCGTCTCGTCCCCTCGCTCTGTCTCGCCGTCCTCGCGGCGGTGAAATGCATCAGCATGATCAGGCAGTCGGCGGGCATTCCGAAATAGCTGTATATCGTCATCAGCTCCCGGAGTTCGCTCTCTGTAAGCAGCGGCCGGATGACCTCCGACGCTTCCTTCACGATCTGAGCGAACGCCCTGTCCTCGTTTTTCAGCTTGACGATTTCCTCTCTCGAGTAGACCGGGGCGCTGTTGCGGAACTTCTGCTCGCTCTCGGTCGAATGCTTCTGCGCCTCTTCAACGCACCTGTCCTCTTCCTCGCAGATCAGACCGAACTCCGCAAGTTCCTTTTCCGAGTCCGCGAGCTCTTTTTCCGTAAGCCCCAGCCCCGCGCAGAGCTCCTGTTTTGTCTGCCTGCAGCCCTTCAGGCAGAGATAGAGATAGAGGCGGGCCGAATTCGGTTTTTTTGCGTCGAGAAGCTTTAAAACGGTGCGCTCCGGCAGGATGATGTTCTTTTGTTCCGGCATTCCGGCAATCGACAGCGCCATACCGCACGCCCCCTCTGAAAGTACTGTATTAGTTATTATACCATACATCCGGCAGTGACCGCAATATTTTCCTTTTGGCGCGATAATTCCCAAATATAATTGACACGGTTTCCAAATAAGGATATAATATACTTATTATGCAAATTATGTTATTTTGAAAACCGGGAGCAGTTGATATATGCGGAAATACCGTCCGTTTATTCTGCTTTTAGCAGCGTTAACGCTGGTTTTTGCATTAAACGCGTGCGTAATAGGCGGCCCTTGGGAAATCGGCGCGGACACCTCGGCGCAGCCGTCCTCCGGGTTCCCGACTACCTCCGATGTGTCCGGCGGCAGGCTCCTTTCCGTCTTTTTTATCGACTGCGGCCAGGGCGATGCGATTCTCGCCGAGCTCCCCAACGGCGAAAACATGCTGATTGACGGCGGTCCCGGCTCAAACGCGAAACAGGTCCTCGATTTTCTGGACCTACGCGGGACGGATAAAATCGACTACCTTGTGGCAACCCACCCCCACGAGGACCATATCGGCGCCCTGGACGACGTAATCGGCGCCTACCCCGTCGGCGAGGTTTTCATGCCGGACGTCACGGCGGCCACCCAGGCTTTTGCCAACCTTCTGGAGGCCATCGATGAAAAGGAGCTTGAAATTACCGTCCCCGCAGGCGGCGAATACCTCGTAGGCGGCGAAGGCTCCGAGCTCTCCGTGATGTGCCTCGGCCCCAACACGAACGATTACGATGAGACAAACGATTATTCAATCGTTTTAAAGCTCCGCTACGGGAGCCGCTCGATCATTCTAACCGGCGATGCGGAAAAAAAAAGCGAGCTTGAGCAGCTCTCCGCCGTGTATCACCTCGCGGCGGATGTGCTGAAGATAGGGCACCACGGCTCCGACAGTTCCTCGACCGAGAGCTACCTCAAAGCCGTAAATCCCGGCGCCGCCGTAATCTCCTGCGGCGCAGATAACTCATACGGGCACCCCCACGCAACCGTCCTGACGCGTCTTAAGCGGCTCGGCATAACCGTTTACAGGACGGACACCCAGGGTACGATCGCGATTACCACAAACGGAGAGACGCTGGTGGTGATTCCGGGTTTTAACGGATAAAACGGGTGATTAAATGCTTATTATTGACAGGTTTGAAAACGGCTTTGCCGTTGTGGAAGACTCTGAGAACAACGCGATGCTAAGTATTCCGCTTTCTGAGCTACCTGCGGGCGCCCGCGAGGGCAGTGTTTTAAAACCGACGGAAAACGGCTATACTCTAAAAAAAGACGACGGTGCGCGCGCCGAGAAAATAAAAGCGCTGTTTGAAAGGCTAAAAAAGAAAGAGTAGGGCGTTATTTACCGATTCGGAGATGATTAATTCTTGACAAACACGAAAATTTGGATAATATCGGTTCTGTTGATCGTGCTGGTCCTGCTCACCTGGTATTTCAGCGATATAGTGCTGCTTTTTCTTGTTTCGGCTTTTATCGCGTTTATCCTCACCCCGGCCGTCGACTACCTCCAGAAGGCGATGAAGCAAAAGGGGCGGCTGCTCGCCACCACCATTGTCTTTATCATCGCGCTGGCGGTGCTGTTCGCTCTGCTGGCTATGCTCGTCCCGATGCTCTACAATCAGGCGATGTCGGTTATAAAAAACATCAACGAGTACACGAAAGCGGCGACCGACCTCATCACGAATTTCGGGAACCATCTCTCGGCGCTGGGCATGCCGGACAGCATCGTCAATCTGATCTATCGGATCACCGAAAATTCAGACGATCTGATCGCGTCGCTCGCCACCAAGCTCGGGACCCTATTAATCGAGACTTCGCTGAAGGTCGTCGACTGGATTGTCTTTTTCATCGTCGTATTCTACCTTATGCTCGACGGCAGAAAGCTGTACAAAGCCTTTGAAAGCCTGTTCCCGGACAACGGGAGAATCAGGATAAACCGGATCGCCAAGGAGCTAAACGAGCTGGTATGGTGCTACCTCAAACAGAGGATCCTGATCTCGAGCGGTTTATTCGTCGTGTGTCTGATCGGATTCCTCTGCTTCGGCCTCCAATACGCCCTGCTGCTGGCGTTCCTCACCTTTTGCCTTGACTTTATCCCCTATTTCGGCTCGTTCCTCGCCGGTGTTCTCGCCACGTTTTCGGCGCTGATAGACGGCGGCTGGTCGCTCGCCTTCTGGGTGCTGATATTCTTCCTTGTGGCGCAGCAGCTCGAGGGCAATATCATCACCCCGTACCTGCAGGCTAAAAGCGTTGACGTTCACCCGCTGGCCGTTATTTTCTCCATTCTCGCCTGCAGCAAGCTTTGGGGGATTTTCGGCATGTTCATCGCCGTGCCTATGGTAGGGCTCGTAAGGGTCCTGTTTGTCGAAATCCGGGATCTGTACCGCTCCATCGACCGCCCTGGCGGATTCGGAAGCGCGTCCGACGAACCGCTGGTAATCTACAAATCCATGAATAATAAAGGCTACCCCCGAATAAGAAAACTCTGGGGTAAGATATTCAAAAAAGCAAAGGAGAATAAAAATGAAGCTAACAATCAGTGAAAACAGTGTCGAGCTCGGAAAAGCCGCCGCGGCTGATATCGCGGCAAGGCTGAACGCGGCGATCGCGGCGAACAACTACGCCCGAATTGTTTTGTCAACGGGCGCTTCGCAGTTCGAGATGTTCGAGGCGCTTATCAAGGAAAAGGTCGACTGGTCAAAGGTCGAGATGTTCCATCTGGACGAGTACATCGGCCTGCCGGTTACGCATGCCGCGAGCTTCCGCAAATACTTAACGGAACGCTTTATCTCAAAGGTTCCGCTCTATAAAGCCAACCTCGTCGAAGCCGAGGGGGACATCGGCAAAGCTCTGAAGGATATTTCCGAAAAGCTCCTTGCCCGCCTGGTGGACATCGGCGTTATCGGCATAGGTGAAAACGGACACATCGCGTTTAACGATCCCCCCGCTGATTTTAAAACCGAGGACCCGTATATCGTGGTCAATCTGAACGACACCTGCAAGCGCCAACAGGTCCGCGAGGGCTGGTTCGCCACGGTCGACGATGTGCCGAAGCAGGCGATTTCAATGTCCGTCCACCGCATTATGATGAGCAAGAGCATCATATCCGTAGTACCTCGCGCTGTTAAGGCCAAAGCGATAAAGGACACGATGGATTACCCCGTCTGCCCCGAGGTACCGGCGACAATGCTGAAAATGCATCCGGATTGGTCGCTCTATCTCGATAAGGATTCGGCGTCGCTGCTCTAGCGTACGCCCCTGCCAACGCCAAAATAAAGGAGGTGAAGAAGCTATCGATGCTATTTTCAAAAATTAAAAAGCCAAGGGAGAAACATATCGCAGCGTTTGTGGATTACGAACACTGGTATATCGCGCTTGAAAATCTCCATTCGCAAAAACCCGATATCGCCTCCTGGTTTGCCGATATGACCAAGCGCGGGAGAGTCGTCGACGCGATGTTTTTCGCAGACTTTTCGAGGGACGGTTTGAAGGATGAGATCGCGCGAATTCGCACATTTTCAAATAAAATCATCGAAACACGCAACCCCAATCCCCGTTATAAAAAGGACTATACCGACTTCATTATGCTCGATAATATCTATCAGCGGGCGCTGTCCAACGATGTGGATATCTACGTGATTTTTTCCGGTGACGGTCATTTCAGTTCGGCCTCCTCGTTTATCAAGAACAATCTCGGCAAGGAAGTCGGAATTTACGGTGTCGGCGGCGCCATGAGCAAGCTTTTAAAAGATTCTTCGGACTGGTATGTTGAAATACCCGACGTCGGTTCAAAACAGAGACATATATCAGGGCTTATCCTTTCCTCGATAAAAAGAGCGGAAAAAAACAGGTTTAATTTTACTACATTCAGCTCGACCGTGTCCTATGTCGCCGGAACTTACGATTTAGAGCGTGACGATGTTAGGGACGTTTTGGTTTCCCTGATTGACAATGATGTAATCTCCCAGAGGGAGATAATTGTAAACAAAACGGATAAACTGAGAGTGCTCACGGTTAACTGGCCGAAAGCCGCTTCGCTCGGGTTGACTTACGACAACAAATAGCTCAAAGTTTTATTGTATAAGCTCCCCCAAAAGCGCTGCCGCGGGAAATCCCGCGGCAGCGCTTTTATAAAACAGGGTTTTCATCGGTAATCCCGGTAAAATTCCCGCGATATCATAACGCCCCGCCGAGCTTTTTTAAGCCCGGCGGAGGCGTTTGAATGTTTTTTACTACTGTGTTCCCGGGTCCACCGCCATCAGGGTCTGGAGCAATGTGGCTATAACTGGGTTGGAGATCAGGTTCATCATCAGATTGTTCATATATGTGTCGTCAACCGAATTTATGTCCACCGCGTTTGCGATATCCGGCGCCATCGCCGAAGCCTCCGCTTCGGTTATTCTCGAATATGTTCCGGAAAAACTGAACGCCCCGCTTAGAAGCTCCGTCTGGTTCTCGGAAATTATCAGCGAAGACACGTCGAGGGCAAAGCTTGCCCCCTCCGCGGTCTTCCCGCTGTGCGAGGTAAACGCCAGTTCGGCGTAGTCCGAAGCCCCGGTGAGCGTTATCTCCCCTATCAGTTCCGCCTCATCCTCCGCAACGGCAAAATCCAGGTTCGCGCTGAGCTGGTAGGTATCGTCCCCGTCTTTAAATTGGGCGACAAAGCTTGCCGGTGTCATGCCCTCGTATTGCCCTTCTCCGCCTATATCTGCCTCGACGGCCGCGTTAAAGTAATCGACGTCGCCCGGCGAGCCCGAGGTTATGTCCGCAGTCAATTTGATCCGGCCCGTGTCCGGGGCTTCGCGGACGGACAGAGAAATGGTATCCGACGAGTCGGCGCAGGCGAATTCAAACTCGTAAAACTGATCGTCCGTATAATAGGCCTTGATTTCAAGCTTGGCAAACTCGGCGGCGTCCCCGCCGTCCGCGGCCGCCTCGGATACCGCGCCGTAAATCCGCGACTCTTCCGCGCTGCGGTCAAAGGCCTCCCCGCTGGTCTCGTTTCCCGCCGCCATCAGGTCGAGCAGGGCGTTTACAAACGCCGGGAACAGCGTCGTATCCTTAGATAGCTCTCCGGCGATACCCTTTACGACGGCACTCAGGTCCGCCGGGGTGAGGGTCACCGTCGTCTCCGTGACATTGACTGCCTTTGATGCGCCCAACGGGGTATAGGAGACCTTTGCGTCGGCATAGGCCGAATCGGGAATGTATGTAAATACGGAATCGGCGTACTCGGAAATCAGCGCGGCCAGCGCCGAGGCGAAATTCGTGATGACCGCCGGATCGAGCTGCTCAAAATCATCGGCTGAGCTCGAGCCCTGCACTGCCAGGGACTCCGGCGGGACAAACAGATACTCCGTCATATATCCGGGTATCGTAAAATACAGCCCGGTGGCGTCGTCGTAATAGACGTTCGCCGAAAGCGTGCCGTCCGCCGCCGCGAGCCCGATTGTCGCGTTGAGGCCGATATCCGAAAGGTCGGAGACCATATCGCCCTTTAGCGTCAGCCCTTCAAGCAGCGAGCCGTAACCGCTCCCGAGGGACGGGACGTCGAATTCGCCCCTGAAGTCGTAAGTGACCCTAAAGGGCTCCGCTCCAATGTCCGACATGGGCATGCCGGCTTTAAGCCCTTTAATCTTCTCGGAGAAATCTCCTATCCCGTCTTCAAGCGCTCCGTATATTCCCTGCGCGGCGGCGGGTATCTTCGGGTTGGTTTCCGATTTCCCCTTATTGCTGTTTTCGCCGGTAAACCTGATTGTGCAGCCCCCGAACGAGAGCAGCACTGCGAGGCTTAACAGCGCGCACAGCGATCTCGCGATTTTTGTTTTCATGATATTTTCCTTTCTGCAAATTCCGCCAAAATATCGGACAATTATCGGTTTTCTACAACTCCGCGGCCATTTATATGAACCCATATTGAATTATAACATCTCCTCCCCATAACGGCAAGGGCTTTTTTCGATATTATACGCTTTTAAATTTCGCGCCTCTGATTCTGTTCAGGCAGCAAAAAACGTCTGTCGGTCGCACGGCTTCAAAGCAGCGCTCGATTTTAAAGCCCGAAGGCAGCCCGTCGCCACCGTTCGTCCTCGCCGCGGTCAGAATACACCTTCAGAGATTACTCTTGTTCGCCTGGCTTTTAAGGCCCAGCGATTTGATCGCTTTTTCAAAATTGCGCATAAAAAAACCGTCCTTTAAAGATTTTAATTAAAAAAGGACGGCAATATATCGAGAATGTTTAATTGTACGCCGAAATCAAGCCCACGGCTTTAGGTTCTCGGGCACGGGGCTTTCACGGCCCAACAGACATTCGGATAAACTGCCGTCATTATCGCCTTTGCCATGAAAGTCACCACCCTTTTATAATCGAAATCGTGTTTGTTATATTAGCACTCCGTCTCTAAAAAAGTCAATCCGATTTAATACTTCAGTGAGTACGGGCCGATTTCTTTTTTCTCCGCCAGTATGCCCTTTGAGTTGAAAACAAAAACGAATTCCGTCGCCGCGATATCAACCCTGTAGCTTGAAACAAAAATGCTCGAGTTTTTTACGTCGTCTATTCTGATAACGCTCCATCTCAGCCGGCCGTCGTCCGTTACCGCGAGGCTGCCGCCTCTCGCTTTCCCGACGGAATAGACCTTCGTCACCTCGGCGTCCTCTCCGCATACCAACAGCGCCGCGTCGTACCGGTCGATAAACAGATTGCGAAGCTTTTCGTTATATTCGTCCGGCATCGTCACCGTTTCCACGCGCCCTGTGCTCTGTACCAGTGCTTTATGGTACGTTTCGAGAAGGCCGTTAAACTCTTTTTCAAAATCCTCTTCGGAAGTGTTCGGGATCACCGCGCTCAGATATACCCTCCCGCCGAACGCCGCGATATCCTGTATCTGATAGGTCTTACCGTCCGACGAATAGGAGAACTTCTGCACTATCTCCCCGTTCTCCGAAATCGAAACAAGTCCCGTCCCATACCCACCGGAGTCGGTGTCGGTCCAGGTCTTTGCAAGGTAATAGTCGCCGATCCTGACCACCGCCAGCACGCGGCAATAACCGTTAAGCGTGTTCTCCCTGTAGATGATTTTTCTCCCGCTGGCATTAAACTCCGTGTACGTCAGGTACCACTGCCTGCCGGAGCCGCCGTCGGCGTAGCGGGTTCCGAATACGGCCAGCCTGTCTCCGGAATAAACGGCGAAATCGTACCCCTCGCATTTTATATCACTGACATAGCGCCATAGCTCTGAGCCGTCCGGGCCGAGCATGAAGACCACGGCGTTTCCCGTCCCGGATTCCGTATCGTTTTCCGCGCCGATAATGGCTGTGTTGTCGCCGCAGGCGAATACGTCTTCCTCGGAGACGTACATGTCGTAAGGGACCCTATAATCCCAGAGCTCCGTGTCCCCGCTATACCTGGTTATCACCGTATAGTATGGGCCGTTCGCATCTCCTTTTTCGCTAACGCTTTCCAGGGTAAATCGTACCCCCGGCGAATTCACGCCGTTTTGATTGCCGGTGAGCACACTGTTTCTCGCGTTCCACAGCGAGTCCAGCTCGTTCTTGTCAGCGGAGTTCAATCTCGTGGAAAATACCTCCACCGATAGCGTGTTCAAAAGCTCTATCGTCTTTTCGTAGGAGTAGGTCTTCATTGTGATATCTTTATATACGGCCTTAATATCGGGGCGCGTCAGCCCATCCGTCGGCAGCTCATACTCTTCGAAGAACGCGGCGGCGGTTCTGTACTCCCGTATCTCCGTCGCGATTGCGTAGCCGGAATACCCGCCGAGCAGAGCGAAAAGCACCAGCGCGGCCGCGATCGCCGGTCTGAGTATATAAGGCTTTCCCGCCGGCTCCCGGGTCTTTTCCATCGCGTTTTCGTATATCGCGTATTTGTCGGGGGCATGCGCCGTGTAAACCGCTCTCATCTTATTGAAGTTCATATCTACTCTCCTTTCGCCTCAATTTCGCGCATTGTCCGGTAGAGCTTGTTTTTAACGTTTGACACGCCGCAGTTCATCGCCCTTGCGATCTCGGTGTGCGACATGTTTTCGTAAAAGAATAGGTAAAATATCTTCCTCACATCCGCGGGATATGCCGATATCAGCTTCCATATCCGCTCTGACTCCGCCTTGGATATCGCGTCGTCCTCAACGCATGTGCCTCCGAAGGCTCCTCATCATCCCCGCCGCCGTATCTGCCAAAGGGCATCAGAATCTTCATTTTATCCCTCAGAGAATGGTATTGATGCAGCTTTCTTCTCGCGATTTTAAAGACCAGCGCGCGGTTATTTTGCGCATAGCCGCTCCCTTTGCGCAGAATAAGCCGGTAATATTCCAGATAAGTCTCCTGCAGAATATCCGAAATATCCTCCGTGTCCGCGCATTTTTGCGCCACGAACTTACGAATCTCGTCAAATATCTCGTCGTATACTCTGTTGAACAATTCAACACAGGCATCAGCGGCTGTTGTCGTCGAAGGCACTAACCCACCTCCCGCTTTATTAAGTGCCGAAAAATCTGTAAACGGTTTCAGTATTTTTCGCTTTTAGTATAATATTTTTTTAACAAAAAAGCGAGAGCGGGCGCGATATAAATCACGCAGCAGTGGCATTGCTTGGTTGACTTGCGTATTCCAATCTGCTATACTGCTCCCGAAGCCTGACAGGCGCGGAAAACAGCGCGAAAACTCTTTCACGCTCTGATACCCGCGTTCCGCGTCTTTTTTATCATAACTTGGAGGTTATTATGAGCATAAACGAGCTTTGCGAAAAACTCTCACACCCGGATAGAAAATACGCGATATACCCGATTGTGCACGGCGGCATCGCAGGCGATATCTCGGAGCGCGTCGAGGCGCAGGGATTTGCAGGCGTCGTGGGCAACGTTCCCTACGGGGAAGGGTACCCTAACGACGCCGGCGAGTGGGACAGGACTGAAAAGGGCTTTCGCACCTTTACCGACAAGGGTCTCCACACCTGGATCTACGACGAGAAGGGTTATCCCTCCGGCTCTGCCGGCGGCGTCGTCATCGACGAGCACCCGGATTTTACCGCCAAAGGACTCGTCTGCTACGAGTACTGGCGCACAATCTCCGGTCCGTCCAGATACCGCTCGGACGTTCCGGGCGGCAGGCTGTTTAAAGCGATGCTGCTGCCGCTGGCCAGCGGCGAGGCGATCGACGTCACGCATTTCCTAAACGAGAAAAACGTCCTCCATATGGATATCCCCGCGGGCGAGTATCACCTTTTCCTGATGAGCGAGCGGCGCATGTTCGACGGCACCCACGCCGCTGAGAGCTACTCCGAGCCGAGGGACTGCATAAATCTCTGCGACGCGGAAGCGACGAGGGCGTTTATCAACGTGACGCACGAAAAGTACTATCAAAGGCTCTCCGACCAGTTCGGCAACGGGGTGCGCGCATTTTTTACCGACGAACCCTCGCTGATCTCCTGGAACATCAGGCAGAACGTCTACCCCGTGGTGCCCTGGCATAAGAGCTTCCCGGAGGATTTCAAAGCCAGATACGGCTACCCCGTTGAGCTCGCGGTCGTCGCAGTGGTCACAAGGCGCGGACCGGATGTCGTCAAGCGGCGCTGCGATTTCTGGGATTTCGTCGCAGACAAGGTCGCGGACAACTACTTCGGGGTAATATCCTCCTGGTGCCGCGCGCACAATGTCGCCTCGAGCGGGCACATGCTCTGGGAGGAAAGCCTTCAGGCCCATATCGCCTGCTACGGCTCGTTCTACCGCTGCGCAAAACGTCTCGACTGGCCCGGAATAGACCAGCTCGAATCCGAGCCGGACAGGCTGATGAACACCGACATAATCCCGATCGCGCGTTTTCTCGCCTCGTTTGCCGACGTCTATGGCGGAGCCGAATCGTTTACCGAGTTTTCGGACCACAGCTCCCGGATGGCCAACCGGCAGATCGGCATCAACTGGATCAAAGCCTCGATCAACTGGCATTTCGCGATGGGAATCAACAACATGACGAGCTATTACGATTTTTCTGCGTTTTCGGACGACGAGCTCCGGGACTTGAATCTCTATACCTCCCGCATCGGGACGCTGATTCGGGAGGGCAGGCGCCTCTCCGGCACGGCCGTTTTATACCCGGAGGCCGAGATGTGGGCGCAGTACACCCCGTCGATCGGACGCGGCGCGGAAGACCCGTCCCCCGCCGTCCGGCGGATTCAGGATACGTTTGTCAGGGTCTCCTGGGAGCTGTTGAACAGACAGATCGACTTCGACTACATTGACGAGGCCCTGCTGAACGCGGCCGAGCTGTCCGACGGAGCGCTGAAATTCAATGGCCGGGAATACGGCTGCGTCATCTTCCCCGCCTGCGGCACCCTCTCCGAGAAATCTGTCGACAGGATCGTCGCGCTGCTTAAGGCCGGCGTCCGCGTCGTTTTCTCTGGAACCCTGCCCGAACGCTCCAGGGAAAACGGCGAAAACAACTCATTCTACGCCAAATTGTCCCCCTTTATCGGTGCCAAGAATTTTTCCCTTATCCCCTATTCGTCGGAGTACATGCTGCCCTCCTCGAAAAAAATCACTATCCCGCAGCCGGTGAGAATCGCGCCCAAGGGGCTTTCGTCCGTGCTGACCGGCGCCGAGGGCAAGGCCTCGTTCAACGACGGCGAGGTTATCTCAAAGGACATCCTGATGCATACGCGCAAATCCGGCGACACCCTTATCGTTTTTGTCTGCAACATGGGCGGGAAGGTCTATAACGGTACGCTCCGGGCGGAAAACGGCAAATCCGTAAGAATCGCCTCTCCCGACGACGGCTCCGTCCTGACACCCGACAGCGAAACCGGAGCCGGCGCCCTCGCCTTTGACCTGCCGCTCCGCCCCTACGAGGCGAAATTCTGTCTGATAGAAACGAAATAAGACCCTTCTTAAAAAGACGCGCCGAAAAACCGGCGCGTCTTTTATGCTATCGGATAAATTCGGCTGAAAAACAGCGATTCTGCGCTGTAAACGCATCCGCTTTACACTAAAACCCGGCTTTAACGGCCTTCCGGCCGCTCTGCATCTCCGGCCGGAGGGCCGGCGGATTCCGCGTTTTGCGCCAGGCCGTGTTGCGGCGGTTCAGCAAGCTCCGCGGGACGCGCGGCCGCATCCGCGAATACGCGGCCGCTCTCCGTTTTTTTCGCCATCGAAGAAAACACCGCGTACAAAACGATCAAAATTACGGCGAGGGCTATCGCAATCGCGCTGAAAAGGATGAGCGAGCCCTCAAGCGGCCCGAACAGCCTGAGAATCGCGGCCGACCCGCTGTTTTCCCCGGATATGGCGGCGTTGATTACGCCTACGGCTATAAAAACGCCGGACAGCACGGCCAGGCCCGAAAACAGCATGGGAACGCCCGCCCATATCATCCATTTGTACCAGCTCCAGCGCAGCAGCGCGAGCAGAGCGAAAATACCTATTATCACGGAAAGGGCGATTATCGTCGACACCGGAGCGAAGAAGGGCCTGATATAGTCCTCCCTGATCCGGCTTATATCCACGTCCGAGCTCTCGGAAATGGAGTCTTCGATCTCCCTGTAAGCCGGAAGGCTTTTTTCGATTTCCGGGGCAAACTGGTCGACAATGTCAAGCAGCTGGTCCTTTTCCTGATTACTCATCTCAACCCCCAGCAGGTCCTCTATGTCGTCCATATTGTCCGCAAAAAGCTCGTGCAGAAACTCCCCGTCTACGGCGATATCCGTTTCCCCGTCCAACATGTACTCGGTCAGTCCCTCGGTGTACCGCGCCAGCAGCTTCCCCGCCATATCTTTTACAAGGTCGGAAGAGAGATATTGCTCCACCATAGCCCTGCCGATGCCCATTTGGGCGAGCTTTTGCAAAAGCTCGCCGCTTATTTCAAAACCGGAGCCGTGGCTGCCCGAGTCCTCGTCCCGATCCGTCTCACCGGTGAACGACTTCGCGGTGGTGCTGAAATCGGCCGCGAGCAGACCGAGGGGCAGCGCATTCCCGCCAACGCCGGAACCGCTCACTTTAATCAGCGCCGAAAAATCTATTCCTGCTACGGCCTTTTTTATGCCGTCCTCACTGAAAGACCGTTTAACCGAGAAAAGCGAGATTGACAGCGTTATGACCGCGAAAAGCGAAACGCTCAGAATAAGCGACATCAGCCCGGACATTATTTTCATAAGCTTTTTCAAAAGCTTTTAGCCCCCTCCCCTTAAACCGTCTACTCCGCGAACACCCTCTTGACCGCCTTGTACGCGGGTTTCGGCGTACCGTCGCACCTCATAAGCCCCCAGGCCGTCTCGCACGGGCAGTCCGTGCTGCCGCAGGTAAAGCAGCGCTCGCTGTCCTGCCAGCAGTATATGATCGCGCCCGCCAGGCGCGGATTTTCAATCAGCATCGGCAGAAGCTTTGTATAGAACTCCGCCTGACCGTCCTCCGTGTGCTCAATTTCAGGTTTATTCCACCACTTCTTCAGAATATGCTCAAATCCGCTTCCTACATAGCTGATTTTGTCCGCCGGAGAGCATTTTCTCATTGTTTCCGCCATCGGGGCGGGAAGAACTTTAATATAATCCTCCGGACGGTTTTTCGCGTCGCTTATATCTTTGAAACCGTGGTCGCGGAGGAATTTTCCTATCTCGTCGTGTTCATGGTCGATGTATCCGCCCTTTGAGGCAAACCCGAATTCCATCAGCACCACCGGCAGCCCCGTCATATCATAAACCCGGTCGATTTCCCTTATATAGTCGTCCGGTCCGCCCGCACCCCATGTCCCGGCGTAAAAGTCAAGCCCTATGTAATCGCTTCCGCCCGTCTCACTCTCGATATCGGCGGTATGGGCAAGCCATTGGGTATCAACGCTGTTATGCCCTATGGCTCCCTCGGGATCCCCTCTTCTCAGACCCCTCATGCACGAAATGATAAAGCGTTTCGCCTGTTCCTCGTCCAGCGGCGCGCGGAAATGCAGAATATGCATCTCGTTTGTCACCTGCCAGCACCTGACGCAACCAGAAAGCTCCTTTCCAAGCTTTTCGCAGACAATCTCGGCCTCTTTGAGCCCGCTCTCTGTCGATACGTCTATGCCGGCGCCGATAAACGTGTTGGGGTACGGGGTGATGCCTATCGTGTATATCCCTTTTTCCGCGTAGTAACGGCAGGCCTCCTTATACGCCGCGAAGGCCAACGTGAGCCCGCCGTTTTTATCGTACGGGTAGGGAATATCCCGCCTGACCCATCCTAACCCGGCGTTTAAGAGCATATCCCGATCCCTGCCCGGATGGCATATGCCCTTCATAAATCCGTTTGTCTTTTTAAGCATTGTTTCCATATTGCCCATTTTTATACTCTCCCGCTCTGAAAAAAAAGCGGAGATGAATACACTCATCTCCGCATTATTTTGATTTAAACTACTTAATCGCCGAAACAACTCCGGAACCGACTGTTCTGCCGCCCTCGCGGATAGCAAAACGGAGACCCTCTTCGATAGCGATCGGGTAAATCAGTTCAACATCGATGGTGACGTGGTCGCCCGGCATGCACATCTCAACGCCCTCGGGCAGCGTTATAATGCCCGTAACGTCAGTTGTGCGGAAATAGAACTGGGGGCGGTAATTCGTGAGGAACGGCGTATGACGTCCGCCCTCTTCCTGCTTAAGAACATAAACCTGGCCCTGGAACTTCGTCACGGGTTTAATCGTGCCGGGTTTCGCAATAACCTGTCCGCGCTCGATTTCGTTTCTCTGAATGCCGCGGAGAAGCGTGCCGATGTTGTCGCCGGCCTCAGCGTAGTCCAGCGTTTTCCTGAACATCTCGATGCCGGTGACGACCGTCTTCCTCGTCTCTTCCTTAAGGCCGACGACTTCGACTTCCTCCGAGAGTTTGAGTCTGCCGCGCTCGACACGGCCAGTCGCGACAGTGCCGCGGCCGGTAATCGTCATAACGTCTTCGACAGGCATAAGGAACGGGAGGTCGGCTTTACGGTCAGGCGTCGGAATATAGGAGTCGACATTCTTCATCAGCTCGATAATCGGGGCGTATTCGGGGGCGTTCGGATCGGTCGAGGTGGACTCAAGCGCTTTAAGAGCGGAGCCTCTGATTATCGGAATCTCGTCGCCCGGGAATTCCTGCTTGTTGAGAGCGTCGCGAATCTCCATCTCAACGAGATCGAGAAGCTCGGGGTCGTCGACAGCGTCGCACTTGTTCATGAAAACGACAATCGCCGGCACGCCGACCTGGCGGGCGAGCAGAATGTGCTCATAGGTCTGCGCCATAACGCCGTCCGTCGATGCGACGACGAGAATCGCGCCGTCCATCTGCGCAGCGCCGGTAATCATGTTCTTGATATAGTCGGCGTGTCCCGGGCAGTCGACGTGGGCGTAATGCCTCGCGTCTGTCTGGTATTCGACGTGAGCGGTGTTAATCGTTATGCCGCGCGCCTTCTCCTCCGGAGCCTTATCGATCTGATCATATGCCGTGAATACCGCCTTAGACGGGTCCTGAAGCGCGAGAACCTTCGTGATAGCGGCCGTCAATGTTGTCTTGCCATGGTCAACGTGACCGATAGTTCCGATATTGACATGGGGTTTTGTTCTTTCGAATTTCGCCTTTGCCATTTTAAGTTATCCTCCTCTTGATTGTCTTCACAATACATTTATTTTACACTATAGCAATATTTTTTGCAACAGTTTTTTTAACAAAATTTGCTTTTGCATTACCTTGATCCGGCTTTGCTCGTCGCGAGTTTTTCCTGAATCGCCTTCGGAACTTCGACATAATGGCTCGGTTCCATCGAGTACGTTCCGCGCCCCTGGGTTCTCGAGCGCAGCGCCGTCGCGTAGCCGAACATTTCGGAAAGCGGCACGAACGCGTCTATCTGCTGCAAGCCCGAACGGGGTATCAGCTCGTGTATCTGTGCGCGCCTGGACTGCAGGTCTCCTAATACATCGCCCATATAGTCCTCCGGCACGATGACGGACACCTTCATGATCGGCTCGAGAATAACCGGATCCGCCTTAGCCGCGGCATCCTTGAACGCCATCGAGGCGGCGATCTTGAACGCGAGCTCCGACGAGTCTACCTCGTGGTACGAGCCGTCGAACAGCGTGACCTTGATGTCCACCACCGGGTACCCCGCGAGAACGCCGCTCTGCAGCGCTCCGCGAATACCCTCCTCGACGGCCGGAATGTACTCCTTCGGAATAGCGCCGCCCGTGATCTTATCGATAAACTCAAAGCCCTTGCCGGACTCGTTGGGTTCGATTGTAATCTTGACATGGCCGTACTGTCCCTTGCCGCCGGACTGTCTGACGTATCTGGTGTCCGAAACCGCCGATTTGCGGATTGTCTCCTTGTACGCGACCTGGGGCTTGCCGATGTTCGCCTCGACCTTGAACTCGCGGAGCATCCTGTCCACAATTATTTCAAGGTGAAGCTCGCCCATTCCGGCGATAATCGTCTGCCCGGTCTCATTGTCCGTATAGGTCCTAAAGGTCGGATCCTCCTCGGCAAGCTTCGACAGTGCGATGCCCATCTTTTCCTGGCCGGCCTTTGTCTTCGGCTCGATTGCCACCCTGATGACCGGCTCCGGGAACACCATCGATTCAAGGATAATCTTTTCCTTCTCGTCGCAGAGCGTGTCCCCCGTCGTCGTGTTCTTCAGGCCGACCGCGGCCGCGATATCTCCGGAGTAAACCGTTTCGATATCCTCACGGTGATTTGCGTGCATCTGCAGAATTCTGCCGAATCTCTCGCGCGCCTTCTTCGTCGAGTTGTACACCGACGAGCCTGAGTTTATCTGGCCGGAGTAGACGCGGAAGAAGCAGAGCTTGCCCACAAAGGGATCGGTCGCGATTTTGAACGCGAGCGCCGAAAACGGGCCGTCGTCCTGGGGGTGACGTAAAATCTCTTCTCCGGTATCCGGGTCGACGCCGTCGATTGACGGAATGTCGAGCGGGGACGGCAGAAAATCAACGATCGCGTCCAGCAGCTTCTGAACACCCTTGTTCCGGTACGATGTCCCGCAGGTTACCGGGACCATTTTTCCGGCTATCGTGGCTTTTCTGATTGCGGTTTTCATCTCGGCGTCTTCGATGTCCTTGCCGTCGAGATATTTTTCCATTATATCGTCCGAAAACTCTGAGATGGCCTCGATCAGCTTCGTCCTGTAATCCGCGGCAAGCTCCCTCATATCCTCCGGAATATCCTCGCGGGATATATCCTTGCCGAGATCGTCATGGAAAATATAGGCTCTCATATCGACAAGATCGATAATCCCTCTGAACATATCCTCGCTGCCTATCGGAAGCTGAATCGGAACGGCATTCGTCTTAAGTCTGTCCCTCATCATATCCACAACGCGGAAGAAGTTCGCACCGGTTATATCCATCTTATTGATATAAGCGATTCTCGGAACGCCGTATTTGTCGGCCTGATGCCAGACAGTTTCCGACTGGGGCTCGACTCCGCCTTTTGCGCAGAAAACAGTGACGGAACCGTCCAGGACGCGCAAAGAACGCTCAACCTCGACGGTGAAGTCCACATGTCCTGGAGTGTCTATAATATTGATTCGGTGATTGCGCCAGTGGCAAGTAGTCGCGGCGGAGGTAATCGTGATACCCCTCTCCTGCTCCTGCTCCATCCAGTCCATTGTCGCCGTACCGTCGTGAACCTCGCCGAGCTTGTAGTTTATTCCCGTATAATACAGGATTCGCTCGGTTGTGGTGGTCTTGCCGGCGTCAATGTGCGCCATTATACCGATATTTCTTGTTAACTCCAACGGAAATTGCCTTGGCATAAATCGCTCCTCTGAGTATTTCTATTGATATGGTGTTATTACCACCTGTAATGTGCAAAAGCCCTGTTGGCTTCTGCCATCTTGTGCATATCCTCGCGGCGCTTTACGGCATTGCCCGTATTGTTCGCGGCATCCATGATCTCGCCTGCGAGCTTTTCCGCCATGCTCTTTTCGCCGCGCGAACGCGCAAACGAAACCAGCCAGCGGATGCCGAGCGTCTGTCTGCGCTCCGCGCGGACTTCTATCGGCACCTGGTAAGTGGCGCCGCCGAGACGGCGTGCCTTGACTTCCAGCACGGGCATGATATTCTCCAGCGCTGTCTGGAAAACTTCCATCGGCGCCTTGCCCGTTTTTTCACCGACTATCTCGAACGCTCTGTAAACGATGCTCTGTGCGACGCCTTTTTTGCCGTCGTACATAACGCCGTTTATCAGCTTGGTGACAACGATAGAGTGATATAACGGATCCGCGAGAACCTCGCGCTTTGGTACATTACCTCTTCTTGGCACAATTCTTCCCTCCTTCATTATTGATAAAATGATGTCATCGGTACTCGAAAGGTATTCCCCAAACGTAAAATACCTCCCGCGGAGCGCCCTGTGCGCTCATATGCCCTGCAAAAGAGGTAATATAATGTAGAAAACAATATATTAACCCCCGCAAAGCTCGTTTTACGGCGGCGGAACCGCTTTGCCGGACAACGGCGAAGTCGGACCACTCAGGCCGTACGGGGAATAAGGATTTTTACTTCTTGGCGGCCGTGGCCTTCGGCCTCTTTGCGCCGTACTTCGAACGGCCCTGCTTACGGTTCGCCATGCCCTGGGTATCCAGGATGCCGCGGATAATGTGGTAACGAACACCCGGGAGGTCCTTCACACGGCCGCCGCGAATCATAACGACGGAGTGCTCCTGAAGGTTGTGACCGATACCCGGAATATACGCTGTAACCTCCATCCCGTTTGTCAGGCGGACACGTGCCACCTTACGGATAGCTGAGTTAGGCTTCTTCGGGGTTCTCGTCGTGACGACTGTGCAGACACCGCGTTTTTGCGGAGAAGACCTGTCTGTCTGCTGCTGCCGAAGAGTGTTCAGACCGTACTGCAGAGCGGGCGACGTCGATTTATAAAGCGTCTTTTCTCTACCTTTTCTGACAAGCTGATTGAATGTTGGCATATTGCACCTCCTCTCCCATTTAAACATCAGTGCCTTGTATTATATCACACTGCAAAAAATAAGTCAACATTTTTTTATTTTAAACGGAATTTGCGCTCTACGGCGTGATAAACTGATAAATTTTCGTCCGTTTATTTTTAGCACGAAAATGAAATATCCCCGCGGCGCGGGCGCAGCGCCCCCGCCACGGAGCCACCGTTTTCTCCTTGATTATGTCGCCAAACTGTGATAAAATAAAATTATAGTCTCTCAGGCTTTCATAAATCTAATTTATGTTTCGCCGACAAAAAAGGGGAATGACCGCCATGATCGATACCAAAGTCAAGACGCTGACCACGCTCGTGCAGGTCGGAAGCTATACGCAAACTGCAAAGCTCCTGTCGCTCACCCAGCCGGCAGTCAGCCATCAGATCAAGCAGCTCGAGCAGATCTACAATATAAAAATTTTCTACGACGATAAGAAGCCGCTCACTTTGACGCCCGAAGGAGAGGTCCTGGTCAAATACGCCAACAGGCTGCTCGCGATTGACGGCAGAATAGCGAAAGCCATAGAAGACGTCAAGAAATCGGTCAACAGCTTCACCGTCGGCATCACCGCGACCGTGGGCGAGTATATGTTCTCCCAATTGATAGTCTCCTACTGCAACGAACACCCGGACGTACATATCAATATCATTACCGATAACATAAAAAACATTTACAGCAAACTGCTCAATTACGAACTCGACTGGGCGATTGTCGAAGGCCAGATAAAAAACGACAACTTCACCTCGGTGCTGCTGGACACCGACTACCTCTGTCTCGTCGTGTCGCCGCAGAATCCGCTGGCGTCGAAGAGCAGCGTCACGCTTAGGGAACTCAAAAAAGAAAAATTCATCCTCCGCTCGCCCGACACCGGCACGCGCTCGCTGTTTGAAAACACGCTGATTGGAAACTCAGAGAGCATCGAAAACTTCAACGTGATAATCGAAATAGACAATATCTCCACAATCAAGGAGCTTGTCGCCGCAAACCTCGGCGTAACGGTTATGGCCCACAGCGCCTGCCGCGAGGAGGAGGCGACCGGGCAGCTGGTGATAGTGCCGGTGGAAAATTTCAACCCCGTCCGCGAGATCAATATCATCTACAACAAAACCTTCGAGCACACCGATATAATCGATAAAATCAGGAGAAGTTATATTCTTGGCTCAAAATAAGCCTTTAAAGCTCCGCGCGCCCCGGTAAGTAAGCC
>JAPXRI010000026.1:0-41763 GCA_033813635.1 Bacillota bacterium | reverse complement strand
TCGCGGGCGCGTGGATTGAAATCTATCGTTGCCATCGCGCGCGCTAAAACGAGGGAAGTCGCGCCCCTCGCGGGCGCGTGGATTGAAATCGTGCCCCGATTTATACAGGCGTGCCCCGATTTAGTCGCGCCCCTCGCGGGCGCGTGGATTGAAATGTAGTTCAACAGCGTTCTTCTGTTCGTTCCCAGATGTCGCGCCCCTCGCGGGCGCGTGGATTGAAATAAGCGTGAGAGCTGTGGGCTTGTCCTCTTTTTCGTCGCGCCCCTCGCGGGCGCGTGGATTGAAATATTCTGATATTTATATTACGTCCTTCTAATCTGTGTCGCGCCCCTCGCGGGCGCGTGGATTGAAATAGAGATAAGCTTAACGGTTTTGAGCAATGGTGCAGTCGCGCCCCTCGCGGGCGCGTGGATTGAAATTTAAACCGTTTTTTAAATATCGGTATTGTTACGGTGTCGCGCCCCTCGCGGGCGCGTGGATTGAAATAAAAAGCTCTTGCTGTTTCTGCTTGAGCTGTCCGGTCGCGCCCCTCGCGGGCGCGTGGATTGAAATTGCTCCGCTTCGGGCATGGTTGCGGGCGCGGGTTGTCGCGCCCCTCGCGGGCGCGTGGATTGAAATACCGTTATTTCAGGAGGATTCCCCTGTCAACCCGTCGCGCCCCTCGCGGGCGCGTGGATTGAAATAAACTCAAACTCGATAGCTTCTTTAGACAAATCTGTCGCGCCCCTCGCGGGCGCGTGGATTGAAATAGCAGTTCCGAGCGGCGGCGCTCAAAGAGATCGCAGAGGTCGCGCCCCTCGCGGGCGCGTGGATTGAAATCGACAGGATAGATAATGTCCAGCAGCGGAATACCGTCGCACTCCTCCCGAACCGTTCCTCATTTTTTACCCTATCATATCGATTCCTCTACAGATTCAATCAGCTGCTTGAGGTTTGTAATTGTCCATTTATCCTTACTTTTACCGCTTCTGTCTATTAGAAATGAAGTAAAGCCCTGTTCTCGCGCGCCATCGGCTTCAGGTTTGTAATCATCCACATACAGGCTATCGGCAGCGGTCACACCTTGGGCGTTCAGAGCGGCGTTAAATATAATCGGGCTAGGTTTTCCTGCTCCTACAAGGGAACTCGCTGTAAAAGAGGTGAAATATTTCGATATACCGAGCTGTTGCAGCGAATATTCGAGCGAAGGAGATGTGTCACTGATGACGCCCATTCTATAACCTTTACTGTGGAAGTATTCAAGCACCTCCAAGGTTTCGGGGAAAAGCAGACGGTCATGATTACACCAAAGCTCGCTTAAAAGAAGACCAGCCCGTTCTTCAAGGCTTTCTGCAACGCCCTCGCCTGTTAAAAGATTGCGGTAAAATCGCCGGAAAAACGCACGCTCGTCATTAAGATTTTTATACCAAGGCTTCCTGCCTTCCGCCGATAGTAAAAACAGCTTCATCATTTTATCATAGGGCAAGTCAAACGGTCTTCCGCTCCAGGACGCTATTATTTCATTGCACCATGCTTCTTTTTCAGGATTGAAATATGTAAGTGTTCCGTCGCGGTCGAAAAAGATTGCCCTGTACTTTTTCATTTCTGTCCCTCCGCAAATTCCATTATAAAATCATTTTTTTGATGCGGTTATTATAACCGAAATACGGTAAAATTACAACAATATGGCATTAATCCAGCAGACAAAGTGTACAAAGAATAAGCCCGGACTTCATTTCTGAAATCCGGGCGGGATTTTATTCGCTTTCTGGACGGCTTTAACTTAGCGGAATGCCGAACAGACGCGTCCGTACTTGCGTGCGGACGGGGTGTTTGCGGTAAGTTCTCTACGGGATTTACGGTTCTATGTAAAATGCGTAAAGGTCCGCTTCGCGCATTTCGGCTCTCAGACGCACCTCTCTGCCGGCGAAACGGGAGAGGTCCGCGCTGCCGTCCCAAAGGACAGTCTCGTTAAGCGTGTTTCCGTAGAGCTCGCCGGTTTTGACATCCGGCAGGCCTTCCGCGGAAAGAGTCAGGCGGATATCCCCGGCGGCACTTGTGGCGTAGTTTAACTTCATCGCGGAGCCCTTAAACAGGAACGGCTTTGATACGAAGCAACCGAAGGTCTCCGCGTGCAGAGAGATTAGACGGTGGCGGGGCACCGTATAGCGCCGGATATACGAATCGTCCCAGGAGTAATGTTCGTTTACATAGAAGCTGAAGTCGTCCCCGGTTTCGAGCACGCCCCGGGCGACGATGAAATTCCGCTGCGTCCAGAGGCGGCGGTCGGTTCCGGGGAGGATGAATGCGGAGGAGGCCGGGCGCGTCCAGTGTACGCCGTCGCGCGAGGTCATGATAACACAGTCGGATACACCGTTGTCGACGGAGGCGTCGTACTCGTCGTTGAAAAGCTTCTTTCTGTGCGGCATAAAACGCATCGGTATCGAGAGCAGAATGTGCTCGGCTCCGGGGATCGGCACCGTCGCGTTGGTGTACAGATCGTCCCGCGGGGCGGCCTCGTTATAGACATTTTTTATCTGCGGGGACCAGTTTAAAAAGTCATCCGACGTGCAGTGCTGAATCGCGCGGACGCCTTCTCCGCTTTCGCTTGTGTCAAAATACCGCGAATAGCAGATGTACTTTCCGCGATTATTGTCGTACCAGGCCACGTTGTGGGAGTCGAACGCGCCGTCTTTGATAACGCCCTCCTCGCGCATTTTACGCCAGTGTATTCCGTCGGGAGAGGAGAGCGGGAGCAGCCCCGTCTCCGAATTCCCGGCGACGGCCTTGTATTTATGTTCCGGGGGGCAGGCGGGGTTTGTGTCCAAAAACGGGCTCATATTGTGCGCAAGATAGGATCTGCAGAATACAATATTGGTTTTTTGCCCGTTGTATTCGAAGACATCCTGAACGGGCTCGCTCCAGTTGATTCCGTCATCGCTTTCCGCGTAGCAATAGCACTGGGTTTCATCGTTGTCTTCCTTAAGCTTTCCCATCACGCCGCGGTAATACATCTTAAATTTGCCGCCGTCGCGAAAAACAGAGGTATACGCGCCGGAGCCCTCGCCTTTATTCCAGGGCTTATCAAGCAGGATCGATTTTTCACGCGGGGTAGGGTGGTTCACCCTGAACTCAATACCTGCGCGGTGTTCAAGCAGCCAGTCGTCCGTAAACAGCTCGGCGCGTCCGATTGTCTTTAATCCGTTTTCCATAAAATGCCCTCCGTTTAATAATATCCCGGCTGCTTTCAGCGGTCGTTATCGCTTACGATTTTCGCTATTTCACCGTCGTTTAAAAGGATTTCGCCGTCGGCGCGAAGGTTTGACAACAGCAGCCTTCCTATTTTTCCGGAATTTCTGATCAGCGGTTTCTTATCGGGGAGAAGGCTTTCGCATGCCGCGTTCTCAACGTGTAAATTCTCCACGACCGCTCCCTGTTCAATTCCAATCGTTTCAATTGCGGTGTTTTCCTCTGTACGGTACAAATCCGATATATGCAGATTTTTTACGGTTGACTGGGACTCGACCCATATCACCGGGAATACGCCCATGCCTTCTTTCATATAGACGGGATATCTCACCGCTTTCGAGACGAAAAGGTTTTTAAGAACGATGCCGTCAAAATAACCTTTGGCAGGGCTTTCCGTATAGTATTGAGTCAGGCCTACGCAGTACTGGTAATAGGTTCCGAATACGTTTGAGATTGAAATGCGTTCGACCGGATACGCTCTGCCGAGTATGCGCACCGCGCTGTGGCAATCCGCCGAAAAGATACCGTCAATTTCAATATCCGTTATTGGGCCGGGCTCGCCTTCATCGGCGTTGAGCGCCACAAGGTCGTCATAGCAAGTACCTTTAAGGTTTGAGATTTTACCGAAGCGGCAGAGCCCGTCAAGGTGGACGCCGTCCATATTTACGGCCCAGGGATTGCCGTAATTGAAATCAAAACTTATATTTTCAACGGTAAAATACTCGACTCGATTCAGCGTTATCGCGAACGTTACGGGATCCTTCATCGTCAGACCCGAGAGCCTGAGGCGCTTTACGTTTGTAAAAAACATCGTTATGCCGTTGTAATCAGGGAAATCGTCATGCGGAAAATGGAACGGATTTTTCATCTGACCGAGATTGTTATAGTCCCATATGCCCCCGCATATCTCGATATCCGTGTTTCCGCCGGTAGGGTCCGCGTTTTCGAGCATCAGGCAGTTGGAATTGTCGGCAAGGCGGATTTTGCAGAAGCTGTCAAGCTTCAGCTGCTGATAGGAATGGATTTTCAAAGGGGCGCTGATCAGGTAACAGGATTTTGGCAGAGGCAGCGCCACGCAGGCCGCGCCCGAATCGAGAAGCTCCTGTATGCCCCGGGTATCGTCGTGAATACCGTCGCCGTAGAGCATTGTTATGACACCCTTTCCTCCGGGCGGAGGCAAGCCCTCCGGGCAGCCGGATCTCCGCCGCGGTATCTGTTTCTGATTATTATAACTTATCTGACGAGGCTCCGCAACAAAAATTAACCGTTATTTCACGCGGCGATGGCGAAATCGGGAACGTATCAAAAACGGCTCCGGGGAGGGCGGTAAGCCCCCAGCCGGAGCCGGGATTTTGTTAAAAGCCGCGGAAACTCAGACGGACAGCCCGGCGAAGTAGCCGCTCCGGACGGCGCCGCCGACCTTGCCGGGTCCGACGCAGTCGCCTACAATCCGCGTTTTCATATGATATTTTACGTCTATCGCGCGGGCGGTTTTGTCGTTTGCGCGCATGCCGAAGGCGGAGACCACCGTGTCGGCCTCGATAAAGACCTCGGAACCGTCCTTTTTCACGGCGCGGACGCCGTTGGGCAGAATTTCGGTCACGGTGCAGCCGGTGTAGATTTGGACGCCGTTCTTGGCGAGCATCGGGAGAAGCGCCGCCTTGTTTATAAAATGGTCGTTTGAAGCGACCTCGCCCTGCATTTCCACGATCGAGACCTTCTTGCCGTTCATCGCGGTCTCGAGGGCGCTGTCACAGGCTGAGAGTCCGCCGCCGCAGTAGACAATTTTATCGCCCTTGAGTCTGGAGGGTTTTCTATGCGCCTCGAGAATGTCCACCGCGGTTTCAATCCCCGTAATCGGCGGGGAGAAAGACAGCGCGCCGGTGGCGACGATGACCGCGTCGGCGTGGGATAAAACCGACGAGGCGTCGTCGATCTCGGTGTTCAGGCGGACGTCTACGCCGAGCCTCTCCATCTCGCCTTTGTACCACTCGACGAGCTCGCGGAGCTGGCTTTTGAAATCCGGCGTCGCGGCGACCCTCAGCTGTCCGCCGAGCGCGCCCGATTTTTCATAGAGCGTCACCTTATGGCCGGAGAGCGCCGCCGTTCTCGCAGCCTCCATGCCGCCCGGTCCGCCGCCGACAACGACGACTTTCTTCGGCTCGTCCGTTTTCATCGGTTCAAACCGACCCTCGAAGCCGGCGGCAGGGTTGACCGAGCAGCTTATCTTTGTCAAGCGGTTGATGATTCTGCCGATGCAGTCCTCGTTGCAGCGGATGCAGGGGCGTATCTCGCTCCGCTTGCCCCGGGCAAGCTTGCCCGCGAGGTCGGGGTCGGCGATCAGCGGGCGGCCGAACATTACAAAGTCCGCGTTGCCGGACTCGATCAGTCTGACGGCGGTCTCTGGCGTGTGATTGCCCGAGTTCATAATCGGGACGTTGACCGCTTTTTTGACCTGCGGGCAGATTTCCTGCATGCAGGCGTCTCCGAGGTATGCGGGCGGGAAAATGTACTCGATGTTTTCGTAGCTGCCGATATCCACATCGAACGCGTCGACGCCGGCTTCCTCGAGGAGCTTGAGCATCGGGAGGGTCTCTTCAAGCGTTCTGCCGCCGTCGAAGAGGTGCTTGCAGGCGATGCGGAAGAGAATCGGCATATCCGGCCCGATCGCACTGCGAATCGAGCGGACGATTTCCACCGGAAAGCGCATGCGCCCTTCGAGCGTGCCGCCGTACTCGTCGTTCCGCTTGTTCCACACGGAGGACATGAACTGGTCGACCAGGTAGCCCGCGTGCGCGTGCACCTCGATCGCGTCAAAGCCGGCGTCTTTCAAGAGCTTGGCAGAGAAGAAGAACTGCTTGATGATTTTTTTTATCTCATCGACGCTCAGCGCGCGGCAGATCACGTTCGGGTCGAACATCGAGGGGATCGCCGAGGCCGACACCGGCGGCTCCCCGAACATGTTGGGGAACGCGTTTTTGCCGGTCCCGCAGCTCAGCTGCGCGGATATCTTCGCGCCGTACCGCTGGACGCTTTCGCAGAGGTTTGTCAGCTGGGGGATGACGTGGGTCTTGTCGAGATAGCCCTCCAGCGAGCCCTGCGCGAGCTCCTCGGTCAGGAACTGGCAGCCGATGATGATCAGGCCGGTTCCGCCCCGGGCGCGGGCTTCGAAGTAGCGGATCTCGTCGTCGTCGATCCTCCCGTCCGGGTGGGCGGCGTTTAAGCCCATCGGGGACATCACAATCCTGTTTTTAACTTCCATTTTGCCGATTTTGCACGGCGTGAAAAGGCATTTGTAGTTCATCGCAAATCCGTCCTTTTTTATATATTCTGATGTTAAAATTCCGCATTCCGGATTTAATATACCAAGCCCGGATAATTGCTGTTGAAAGCCGTGAGCGATGCTGATATACTGTCAGTAGCAAAATAAAAGATTCAGGGGAGGATGGGCTATGTCCGGGGAATTGACAATCGGAAACAGGGTCTCGGCAGCCGCGGTGAACGCGTTTTTTAAGGAGACCCGGGAAAACGGGTGCGAGGTGCACGCGCTTCAGGTGTATAGGGACGGCGAGGTCGTTTTGCGCGTCGCGCCGGCGCCCTATTCCTGCGGAGACAAAAGGGAGATTTACTCATTAAGCAAGAGCTTTGCCTCGACGGCGGTCGGGCTTGCCTGCGACGAGGGGCTTTTATCCGTCGACGACAGAGTGGTGGATCTTTTCCCCGACAAGCTGCCGGAAAATGTCAGCGATAATCTGGCGGCGATGCGCGTATCCCATGTGCTCTCGATGAATACCGGACACGAGACCTGTGTTATGCCGCTGATTTGCGAGAGCGACGATGCGGCGAGGGCCTTTCTGTCGCAGCCCGTGCTCTACGAGCCCGGCACGCACTTTGTTTACAACACGGGCGCAAGCTGCATGCTCGCGGAGATTATCAGGCGGGTCACAGGCTGCGGGCTTTTCGACTATATCAACCGGAAGCTTTTCAACCCGCTCGGGATTGAGGACGCTTACTGGAACACCTGTGCGGAAGGCGTCAACGAGGGCGGGTGCGGGCTGCACGTATCCTGCGACGATGTGTTAAAGCTCGGAATCCTCTACTTAAACGGCGGTGTGTGGAACGGGGAGCGCCTCCTGTCGGAAAAATGGGTCCGCGAGGCCACGGCTTTTCACTCCGACAACAGCGCGAACGGATCGCAGGACTGGCAGAGCGGCTACGGTTATCAGTTCTGGCTCAACGCCCGCGGAGGCTACAGAGGGGACGGGGCTTTCGGGCAGCTCTGCATGGTATTCCCGGAGAGCGGGACGGTGGCGGTCGTTTTGGCTTGCAACATGCGGGATATGCAAAAGGAGATCGACGCCGTTTTACGGCTTTTAGGGAGCCATTCGGAACCGGTGGTTGGGGAAAAGCCCGACATACCGGATTACAAAGCGCTGCCGCCGTCCCGCGACGGCGAGTTAAAAACGTTCGAGGGCTATTACAGACTGGAGGATAATCCGATAGGCCTGACCTCGCTCCAGATCGCAACAAAGCCCTACGGGGTCGCGCTGCTGCTGGGGGACGGGAGGAGGCAGCAGCGCGTACCCGCCGGAAACGGCTTTTTCCTGCAGGGAGCTTATGAGGCGAAGTACAGAAAACCGAAGCTGTTAGGCCTGATGAGCCCCGGAAAAGCGGAGCTGATCCGCGTCGCCTCCTGCTGCCGGGCGGAGGGTGGAGAGCTTAAGGTTTTATGCCGGCATCTGAATAGCCCGCACACGGAGACCATACATATCACGGTCGCGGATGGAAAGCTTAAGGTGTTTTTCGAGATGGAAGACAGGCTTGTCCCGGAGGCCTCCCGGCTTACGGGTAAAGCCTGCTGACATAGAGACGAGAAAAGAATGAAAACACTGTTTTACAAGCCCGAAAACGGGTATGCCGCGGATTTCATACCGTTTTACAAGGACGGCACTTATTATCTTTTTTACCTGCATGACTACAGGGACACGGAAAAGTACGGCGAAGGCACGCCGTGGTATCTGATCACGACGCGGGATTTTGTACATTTTAAGGAGTACGGCGAGGTTCTTCCCCGTGGGACAAAGGACGAGCAGGACCTTTTTGTGTTCACGGGCTGTGTTTTGGAGGCGGACAAGGAAAAGACCGGGTATCAATACCACATCTTTTATACCGGACACAACTATTATCTGGTTGATAAGGGAGTTCCGCAGCAGGCCGTGATGCACGCGGTGTCGGACGACCTTATCCACTGGGAAAAAAGGCCGGAGGAGAAGTTTTTCGCGCCTTCGGACAGGTACGAGCCACACGACTGGCGGGATCCGTTTGTCTTCTGGGACGACGAAGCGGGCGAATACCGCATGCTGACAGCCGCCCGCGTAAAGGACGGTCCGAGCCGGAGAAGGGGAGTTACCGCGCTGTCCGGCTCGAAGGACCTGAAAAACTGGCGTGTTTACGAGCCGTTTTACGCGCCCGGGCTCTACTTTACCCACGAATGCCCGGACTATTTTAAAATGGGAGACCGATATTACCACGTATTCTCGGAGTTTACCGGCGATTTCAGGACGCAGTACAGGGTTGGCAAAAATCCCTACGGGCCGTGGGAGACGCCGCGGAACCCGGTGTTCGATACCCGGGGACTCTACGCAGCCAAAACCGCAGGCGACGGCAAGCGCCGCTTTCTGTTCGGCGAGACCGCACGAATACAGCTACCAGTCTTTTATGCCGGAGCTGGAGAGAATCGTCAGACCGAAACGGGACGGCCGGATCTCGTTTGAAATATTCGTCGACGGTACGGTGATGACGGCTTACATCAACGGCGAGACCGCGTTCAGCGCGAGGATGTACGAGATCAACGGCGAGAACGTCGGCTTTAGCGTAACCGGCGGGAAAGCCGAGGTAACGAAAGCATACATTTATACCAAATAATCTGGGGGATACGCCTTAACTGATTATATCGCCGCTTCGCGGCAGAAAAGGAGATTAATATGCTGACAAGGTTGGTTGAGAACGGAAAATCGGATTACAAAGTGGTTGTCTCCGCGCAGGCGTCGCCGTCGGAAAGGCTGGCGGCGAAGGAGTTTGTCTCGTTTATCAAGCAGATAACCGGGGCGGAGTTGCCGGTCGCCGAGGATACGGCACCGGAGGAAAAACACGAGGTTCTGATCGGGTATACGGCGAGGGAGTGCGTGGCGTACGGCAAGGTGAGCCTTGACCAATGCGGGGACGAGGGGTTTATAATCAAAGCGGACGGTGAAAAGCTCGTTATCGCCGGCGGCAGGCTGCGCGGGACGCTCTACGGGGTCTACACCTTCCTGGAGGACTATACCGGCTGCCGCTGGTTTACTCCGAAGCTGTCCCGCATACCGAAAAAGAGCGACATTCTGATTCCCGAAATCTCGCGCTTTGAAAAACCGGCGCTTGAATACCGCGAGCCGTATTTCTACGAGGTGACTTCGGGCGGGCAGGAGTGGAGCGTCCGCAACAAGTGCAACGGTTCCTCCGTCCCGATCGACGAGGAGCACGGCGGGCATGTGCGGTACGGCGCGTTCGTGCACACGTTCAGCTCGATCATCCCGCCAAAGGAGTACGCCAAAACCCATCCGGAGTACTTTTCAATGATAGACGGCCAACGGGTGACGGAGCATAGCCAGCTCTGTCTGACAAATCCCGAGGTGCTCCGGCTCACGGTCGAAAAAGTCAGGGAGTGGATAAGCAAGCGCCCGGATTGCAAAATCTTTTCCGTGTCGCAGAACGACTGGGGCAACTACTGCACCTGTCCGGCCTGCGCGGCGGTGGACGAAGAGGAGGAGAGCCACGCCGGGTCGCTTCTGCGCTTTGTCAACGCCGTGGCGGAGGCGATCGAAAAGGAATACCCCGACGTTCTGATCGACACGCTGGCGTATCAGTACACGAGGAAGGCTCCGAAGCATGTGAAGCCTCGTAAAAACGTGGTGGTCAGGCTGTGCAGCATCGAGTGCTGCGAGCTGCACCCGGTGAGCGAGTGCCATGTAACTATCAACGACAACAAAAGCCCCTCCGGCAACCCGTTTGCGGTGGATCTCGCGGAGTGGAAGAAAATCTGCGAAAGGTTGTATATCTGGGACTATTCGGCTAATTTTCATCTCTACCTCTATCCGCACCCGACGCTGCAGGTGTTCGCGCCGAACATGCGCTTCTTTGTGGAAAACAACGTCAAGGGCGTTTTCCACGAGGGCAGTGACGGAAAGGGCGGCGGGGGATACTGCGCCGAGCTGAAGGCGTATCTGATGGCGAAGCTGATGTGGGACCCGTACTGCGATGCCAAGCGGCATGAGGCCGAGTTTTTATGCGCCTATTACGGGCTGGCGGCGTACAAGATGAAGGAGATTTTCGACGCGATTCTGCGCAGCGCGCTGGATTGCGGTGGGCATCTGTTTTTTGCGATGGCCGCGAGTCAGGAATTCACGAAGAAAGACGACAATCTGGTTGTAAAGTGCAAAAGGCTCTTTGAAGAGGCGGAGCTGATGGCTGAGAACGACGAGATTCTTGAGAGGATAAAGCGCGCGAGGATGTGGCTCTTGCTGCTCGAGATTACGAAGCTCCAGGTGGGCGAGCCGGGGCGTGCGGAACTGATCGACATGTTTGAAAAGCGCTGCGAGGAATTCGGCTACGAGATAATGGGCTGCGCGCCGACGATGACGGTAAAGGAGCTCTGCGATTATCTGCGGGTAAAATCGGATATGCATCCGTAATTGATATGAGAAAGAAGGGTTTGAATGAATTACTGGAACGAGTATAAAACCGAAGTCAGGTACCATATGCTGAGGCCGGACGAGGCGGTGGTGAGGCGCGAAGCTTTTCCGGTCGCCTGGGTGCCGCTCGGGACGATCGAGTGGCACGGCTGCCAGAATCCTCTCGGGTCGGATACGCTCCAGGCGGAGGGGATATGCGTCATTGCCGCGCGGATGGGCGGAGGGCTTGTGATGCCGCCGGTCTATTTCGGCGACGCACGCGTCGGAGGCGAGATCATAGAAACGCTGCCGCAGCAAAGAAACGACCTGATCGCAAACGAGATGCATCTGCCCCTCTCAAATTTCGACGACGACAAATTTCCCACATCAAAGGAAGAGCAGCTGCAGAATTACCGCAACCTGCTTTTGCATATCCAATACCAGCTTCAGAGCCTGGGCTTTAAGGTATGCGTTTTGGTCACGGGACATTATCCGCTTGAACCGCAGGCGCGGAGAGCCGCGGCGGAATTCGGCGCGCGGGGGAACAGGATGATCAGCTGGTCATTTGTGGACTACACGCTGATCAGCGATAAATACGACTACGCGGGCGACCACGCGGCGTACTGGGAAACCAGCCATATGCTGAGCCTCTACCCCGATCGGGTTGACCTCGGAAAGCTCCCGCCGAAGGGGGAGCCGCTGATCGGGATAGTGCCGAACAAGGGACGTCTGCCCCAGGACGCGGACGCGGAGTTCGGGTATAGAATCATGGAGGAAGCCGCGGAAATCGCGATAGCGGAGACAAAACACAGACTTGAAAACCCGGATCTTTACCGGGGAGAGCACTGTATAGAAACCGGGAAATGGCGCGGATAATTGCGCCGGTAAAAGCCGATGTTGCCGGAACTGTACTCCGGTACGAAGAAAGAGCATCCTCGCTTGAGGATGCTCTTTTTTCATGGTTTATTAGCCCTTTAAGGTGGCGTACATGAAGTACTTGTAGCCGAGCGGGTTGGAGAAGAAGCCGTCGATCTTCGGGTTGACCATATAGAGATCGGTGTAGTAGTAGATCGGGCAGATGCAGCCGGTGCTCATCAGCAGGTCTTCAGCTTCATGCATAAGCTTGAAGCGTTCGGTCTGATCGCTTGAGGACTTGATCTTGCCGATGATGACATCGTAGGACTCCGACCAGGTCAAGCCGGTCTTGCCGTCGTAGCTGTACGCGGCATAGGTCTTGTGGGCGTCTCTGCCGAACTGGCAGTCGTTGTTGCCGCTGTCGGTCGTCCACATGTCGAGGAAGGTGATCGGGTCGTTGTAGTCGGCAAGCCAGCCGTTTCTCGCAAAGGAGTAATCGCCGTTCTTACGGGTGTTGAGGAAGGTGCCCCACTCCTGCTCCGTAACTTTGACGGTTACGCCGTATTTCGCGTAGAGCGCCTGCAGATACTCGGCGATCGCCTGGTGGCCGGTTCCGGTGTTGTAGATATAGGTGAGTGTCGGGAAGCCGGAGAGCTTACCGTCGCTGCCTACGGTGAACTTGCCGGAAGACTGGGCGACCTCTTTCAGCAGGTTAATCGCCTCATCGCAGTTGGCTGCGTAGTCGTCCTTAGAGACGCTGTAGTAGCCGTTGCCGTCCCTCTTCGTGCCGTTGCGCTTGATGTATTCGGTGCCGTCGGGTTCGGTCATGCCCATCGCGACAAAGCCGTTGGCCGGGACCTGTCCTGTTTTGCCGATGTTCTCAACGATGTAGTTACGGTCGATAAGCAGAGACATCGCTTTTCTGATCTTAACCGCTTCCTCCTTGGAGAACTGAGAAAGGGCCTCGTCGTTGATATTGAAGCAGACATAATAGGTTCCGAGCTGGCCTTCTACGAAGAACTCGTCCGGATAGTTAACCTTCAGAGTATCGATCTCGTCGTTCGGGACGGAGTCGATGAACTTGTAGGAGCCGTTCTTGTAGTTGGCGAGGAGCGAGCTGTCGTCGTCGTTAAAGGCGAAGATAATTTTGTTTGTCTTAACAGCGCTCGCGTTGTAGTAATTCTCGTTCTTCTCCATGACCATCTGGCCCTGGGTAAACTCTGTGACCTTGTACGGACCGTTGCCGATATAGGTCTCGGCGGCCGTGGCCCAGCTCTCGTTGCCGTCAACAACGGACTGTTTGACAGGCATGTAAGTCGGGAAGGCGCAGAGTTCAAAGAAATAGGGAACTTCGACGGTGCAGACAACGGTCAGCTTTTTCCCGTCATCGGAAGCCGTGACGTTCAGAGCGGCACCCTCGGTTTTGGCTGTAACCGCGTCGTACCCGTCAATAATGTCGAACATGTAGGCGTAGTCGGAGCCAGTGTCGGGATTGACGGCTCTGTTCCAGGCGTAGACGAAATCCTGCGCGGTCAGGGGGTTGCCGTCGCTCCACTTAAGATCGTCTCTGAGTTCGAAGACATACGATACCTTGCCGTCGTCGAGTTTAGTCGGCGTCGGGAGCTCTTTTGCGCAGTCGGCAAAAAGCTCAAGTTTTCCGTCCGCGCCCTGCCTATAACCTACCAAGCCCGAGAAGGCGTGTACAATATAGGTGGCGCCGTCCACCGAGCTGTTAAGAGCCGGGTCGATCGTGTCGGGGTACGGGCCGATGCAAACGGTCATCTCGTCTGCGGTTTTGCTGCAGCCGCCGACAAATACGAGTCCGAAGGCCATAACAAGCGCCATCAGAATGCATAATGTCCTTTTCATTTTTTTCCCTCCATAACATAATCCAAATTTCATACTGCTAAACAGTAAGAAAAATAGCTGGTAACATTATACACTATTTATCTTATATATGCAAGCAGGAAACATAGTGTCCGGGGGAAATCTCTTTCATTTCGGGGGTGGTTTCGGCGCATTCCTTTGTCGCCTTAGGGCATCTTGTCCTGAAGGGGCAGCCGCTGGGCATATGGAGCGGGCTCGGAACGTCACCCTCGAGGGTTATTCTCTTGTGCGTTCTCGCGTATTCCGGATCCGGAATCGGTACGGCGGAGAGCAGCGACACCGTATAGGGGTGCAGAGGGTTGTGGTAGAGCTCGTTTGCCGGCGCCACCTCGACGATTTTTCCGAGGTACATAACGGCGATTCTGTTCGAGATATGCTTTACCACGAGGAGGTCGTGGGCGATGAACAGATAGGTCAGGCCGAGCTTGGCCTGCAGGTCCTCAAACATGTTGATGATCTGCGCCTGGATGGAGACGTCAAGAGCGGATACAGGCTCGTCGCAGACGATGAACTTCGGATTGACCGCCAGCGCGCGGGCGATGCCTATCCTCTGGCGCTGGCCGCCGGAAAACTCGTGGGCGTAGCGGGTCGCGTGCTCGCTTGACAGCCCGACAATGTCCATCAGTTCCTTTATTCTGTCGCGGCGCTCATTTTTCGACGAGTAGAGCTTATGCACGTCCAGCGGCTCGCCGATGATGTCGCCTATCGTCATTCTCGGGTCTAGAGAGGAGTAGGGGTCCTGAAAAACCATCTGAGCCTTTTTTCTCATCTCCCGGATGGAGCGTTTATCCTCTATTTTCCGGCCGTCAAAGAAAATTTCGCCGCCCGTCGGTTTATAAAGGCGCAGAAGCGAGCGTCCGACGGTGGTCTTTCCGCAGCCGGATTCACCCACCAGGCCGAGGGTTTCGCCCTCCTTGATCGTGAATGAGACGTCGTCGACGGCCTTAAGGGACAGCGTGCCGAAAAATCCGGTCGGGATATCAAAATACTGTTTTAAATGCTTTACTTCAAGCAAATTCTTTTCGTCATTCATTTAAGCCCATCTCCCTTGCCTGTTCTTCGGTAAGCGTGCCGTCTTCGACGCTTTTTTTGACATTCTGCCAGCACCTTGAGATATGCTTATCGTTAATAACGATTTCATAGGCGTTTTTCTTCAGGCAGATTTTCATCGCGTTGTCGCATCTGGGGGCGAAGGGGCAGCCGGCGGGCATATTTAACAGATCAACCGGGGAGCCGCCAATGGGTTTTAAGCGCTCCTTTTCGTCCGCCGCGGTGGGTATCGACCGTATAAGCCCCTTGGTGTACTCGTGCTGGGGATTGTAGAATATCTCGTCAACCGTACCTCTCTCGCAGAACTGCCCGGCGTACATTACTATAACCTCGTCGCACATATCAGCGATGACGCCCAGGTCGTGGGTAATCAGGATAATCGCCATGCCCAGCTTTTTCTGCAGGTCCTTCATCAGCTCGAGTATCTGGGCCTGTATCGTCACGTCGAGCGCGGTGGTGGGTTCGTCGGCGATAAGGATGTCCGGTTCGCAGGCCAGCGCCATGGCGATCATGACGCGCTGGCGCATACCGCCGGAAAACTCGTGGGGGTACTGCTTGATTCGTTTACGGGGCTCGTTGACGCCGACCAGGGACAGCATTTCTACGGCTCTTTCGAGAGCTTCCTTTTTGTTCCGGTTCGTATGGAGCATGATGGCCTCCATCAGCTGGTTGCCTATCGTGAAAACCGGGTTCAGACTCGTCATCGGGTCCTGGAAAATAATGCTTATTTTATTGCCGCGCAGCTTGCTCATGGTCTCCTCGCCCGAGCCCACCAGTTCCTGACCGCGGAACTTGATGCTGCCGCTGACGATTTTGCCGGGGTTGGTCAGAATCTGCAGCACGGAATAGGCCGTCACGCTTTTGCCCGAGCCGGACTCGCCGACGATGCCAAGCACCTTTCCCTCGTCCAAATTGAAGGAGACGCCGTTTACGGCTCTGACTTCTCCGGCGGAGGTGAGAAACGACGTATGTAAATCTTTGACTTCAAGCAATCTCATTTCATTTTGCCTCCGTTTCTACTTTTTGAGCTTCGGGTCAAAGGCGTCGCGCAGCCCGTCGCCGAGAAGGTTCAGCGAGAGGACGATGACACATATGAACAGAGCCGGGATTACAAGGCGGTAAGCGTAGCTGTATATGCCGGAGAGGGCGTCGGAAGCGAGGGAGCCGAGGCTCGGCATCGGGATTGAGACGCCGAGGCCCAAAAAGCTCAGAAAGCTCTCGGTGAAAATCGCCGAGGGGATCTGCAGCGCTGTCGTAATTATGATGATGCTGATGCAGTTCGGAAGGATGTGCCGGCGGATAATGCGGAAGGAGCTCGCGCCTATCGATTTCGCGGTGAGCACGTACTCCTCCTGCTTGATCGAGAGAATCTGGCCCCTTATCAGACGGGCCATGCCGACCCAGTACAAAAGAGCGAACACAATGAAAATGCTGATCATGCCGGTGCCGATCTTTTCCAGCACCGTGCCTTCGATTGCGTGTTCAAGCACCTGCTGCAGCACCACCGAGAGAAGAATTATCATCAGAAGGTCCGGCAGGGAGTAAATGATGTCGACAATTCTCATCATGTACAAATCGACCTTGCCGCCGAAATAGCCTGCTATCGAGCCGTAGGCGACGCCGATGATCAGTATGATGATGCTGGCGAAAAAGCCGACGCAGAGGGAAACACGGGTACCGTAGATTACGCGGATCGCGTAATCCCTGCCCGCGGAGTCAGTGCCGAAGATATGCGGGAATATTTTCTCGCCGTTTGCGATTCGCGCCTTCTCCGTCTCGCCGTACTCAAAGGGTTTTAGGTTGAGGTAGGAGGAATCGACGCTCTGACCCTGGGTAAGGCCGAGCTGCTGGTCGTAGGAGTATGGGTAGATCATCGGGACAAATATCACGAGAAGCAGGATAAACAGGATGAAGAACAAGCTGATCATCGCGATCTTGTTCTTCCGGAGCCTGCGCATACCGTCCTTGAAGAACGTGGTGCTTTCGCGCATTTTAACCTGCATCTGCTTTTCTTCCTCTGTAGCGGGCTCAAAATCCCGGAGGTTGAGCTGGAAGCTGAACGGATTCTTTTTGGGCAGGGTGTTATTGTTATCGCTCATCTATTGCAGCCTCCTTTTTTAAGACAATTCAACGCGCGGATCGAATACCTTGTAGAGAATATCCGAAACGAGCATCATGAGAATAACCAGCGTGGCGAGGAAAATCGTCGTGCCCATGATCAGCGTGTAATCACGGTTTATGATGCTGGATACGAAATACTTGCCCAGCCCCGGGACGGCGAAAATTTTTTCGACGACCAGGCTGCCGGTGACGATGAACGCGATCATCGGCCCGGCGTAGGTGATGACCGGGGTGACGGCGTTGCGGAGCGAATGCTTGAAAAGCACCTTATAGGGCTTGACGCCCTTCGCGCGCGCAGTCCTGATGTAGTCCTGGCCGAGAACGTCCAGCATGCTTGACCGCGTCAGCCGGATGATATAGGACATCGGGTACAGCGAGAGGGATATGATCGGCAGGACCAGTCCCCCGGCGGTCGAGCCGTTTGCCGGGAGCAGGTTAAGCCTGACGCAGAAAATCAACAGGAAAAACGTCGCTATGATAAACGACGGCATCGCGACGAAGGCGGTGGAAACGACCATCGTGATTTTATCGGCGGCCTTGTTGTGGAATACCGCCGCGAGCGAACCCAGACAGAGACCGCCTACGATGGCGATCGCCGAGGCAATCAGACCGATTTTAGCGCTGACCTTGAAGCCTTCGAGGATGATGTCGCTGACGGCGCGTCCCCTCTGCTTTATTGACGGGCCGAAATCGAACTTTACCGCGCCCTTCAGGTAGGTGAAAAATTGCTCCATAAGCGGTTTGTCCAAACCGTATTTGGCCTCAAGCGCGGCAGTGACCTCCGGACTCGGGGATTTTTCGCTTAAGAAAGGTCCGCCGGGGATGGCGTGCATAACGAAAAAAGTGATTACAATGACTAAAAATATCGTGACTATGGCGAGAAGAAGTCTCTTCAATATGTAAATCGCCAGTTTTGTGTCCACAAATACCGCCTCCATATGCGTTGCGTAAACAGTGTCATAATGAAATATAGTATATTACAAATCAACCCGAATTGCAATGTTTTGCACCGAATTTTATGAATATCCAAATATTACATCCCGCGGCGGCCGTCTTAATGCGACTTTACACCGGAAACACCTGTTTTCCGGCATCGGCCGGGAAAACCGCCCGGAATTTTTTATAAAGATTATATTATATTGTCTCGATTCTTTTCCCGGGAGAAATAATCTATCGGCGGCGGCGACTTTTTTTATAGTAGCCTTGTTTTTCTGTTGACAAACGTGTATATATTGTATATAATGTATATACACAATACGAATGGAGGCGATCGGTTGAGGGTCATTATCAGCAACAGCAGCGGACAGCCGATTTACGAGCAGATTGTATCGCAGATCAAGGCGCAGATCCTCAGCGGGGAGCTTTCAGAAGGCGACGCGCTGCCGTCGATGCGGCTGCTGGCGAAGGAGCTCCGCATCAGCGTGATTACGACAAAGCGGGCTTACGAGGAGCTTGAGCGGGAGGGCTTTATAACCACCGTCACCGGCAAGGGCAGCTTTATCGCGGGGAAAAACCTCGAGCTTGTCAGGGAGCAGCGTCTGAAGGAAATAGAGGAGCATATGCTAAAGGTCCTGCAGATTTCGGAGAGTATCGGGATCGGGTTTGACGAGCTTAAGGATATGCTCGAGACGCTGTACCAATCGGGAAAGGAATAGTAGAAACATGGAGAACGCGTTAACGCTTGATAAAGTAAAGAAGAGTTATAAGGGTTTTACGCTGGATATCGAGCACCTTAGTCTGCCGACGGGGTGCGTGATGGGGTTTATCGGTGAAAACGGCGCGGGAAAGAGTACGACAATCAAGGCGATTCTCGGTCTGCTGAGGCCGGACAGCGGGACCATATCGGTGCTCGGAAAGGAAAACGGAGCGGAGCTTGCGGATATAAAGGAAAATATCGGGGCGGTCATCGAGGAGAGCTGTTTCCCGGAGGCGCTGACGGTTAAAGACGTGGACGGGGTGATGAGAGCGATTTACAGGACCTGGGACAGCGGCAGATTTTTCTCGCTAACGGATAGATTTGCACTCCCGCGGGAAAAAAGAATCAAAGAGTTCTCGAAGGGAATGAAGATGAAGCTCTCGATCGCCGCCGCGCTCTCCCATGACAGCAGGCTTCTGATTCTGGACGAAGCGACGACGGGGCTCGACCCGATCGTCAGGGACGAGGTGCTCGAGATATTCCTTGATTTCATGCAGGACGAGACGCACTCGATTTTTATCTCGTCGCACATCATTTCCGATCTTGAGAAGATATGTGACTACGTCACGTTTATCCATAAGGGCAAAATACTGTTCTCCGAGGCGAAGGATGAGCTTCTGGAGACTTACGGGATACTGAAGTGCTCCGAGGAGGATCTGAAGGCCGTTCCGGCCGCTGCGGTTAAGGGCGTTTCGAAAAACCGCTTCGGCGCCGAGGCGCTCGTCGACAGAAGCAAGCTGCGAAATGCCGGGAACGCTGTGATAGACCCGGCGGGAATCGAGGATATCATGCTTTTCATGGTAAAGTCCGGAAACGCGGGCTGCGGGGAGGAGAGCAAATGAAGGGGCTTTTACTAAAGGATTTCAAAACGGTGTTTGCGCAGGGCAAGCTTCTTATGCTGCTGATTGCGTTTTATCTTGCTTTCTCGGCGGCGACGAAGAGCTTTTCGATTTTCGGGGCGCTGGCGGTGGTGTTCTGCGCGGTTATGCCGGTTACGGCGCTGGCTTACGACGAGCGGTCGAAATGGGATCGGTTTTCGTTTACGCTGCCCCTGTCCCGGAAGGCGCTTGTGGGCGAGAAATACCTGTTCGGGATTATGCTTACGCTGCCGATTATTCTGCTCGAATGCGCCCTTGAGGTGTTTTTCTCCGATATGCCCGCCGGCGATATCATCGGCTCGGCCGCGATCTCCTTTGCATTGGGGATTTTCCTTTTAGCGCTTTCGCTGCCGCTGTCGTTCTGGCTCGGGGTGGAAAAGGGCAGAATCGCGATTATGGTGGTGTTCTGCGGCTCGGCGATAGCGGCCTCCTCGTTGCTTGACAATCTTTCATCGCTGGTACAGCCTGACAGCAGGACAGCGGCGGCGGCTGTACTGGGCATGCTGATACTCCTCGGCCTGTCGTTTTACATCTCGGTCTGCATCTACCGGAGAAAGCAGTTCTGAGTCTGCCGGGCGGAAAAGGGCATTGTCAACCTGCTCTTAAAAAGCAGTTGACAATGCCTTTTTAGTATTGCTATAATACATCTAATAATATGTTGATTTAGGGGTGCGGTAATGGGGCTTAAAGAGCGTGTCCTTGAAACGCTGGAGGAAAATCAGGGGGAGTTTGTCTCTGGGGCAAGGCTTGCAAGCGCGCTGGGCGTCAGCCGGAACGCGGTCTGGAAAGCCGTCCGCGCACTGATGGAGAGCGGGTATCTGATCGACGCTGGAACGAACCGGGGATATCGGCTGTCTCGAGAAAGCGACGCCGTCTCCGGACACGGGATAAGAAAGCGCCTTTCGCCGGAGCTTGATTTTCTCTCGTTTACTGTCCTGGACCGTGTCTCGTCTACGAACACGGTGCTTAAAAGCCTTTTCGAGCGCGGAGCGGGGGAGGGCAAGGTTGTGATTTCCAACGGGCAGAGCGAGGGCAGGGGCAGAAGCGGACGGGAGTTCTTTTCTCCGCCGGACACGGGAATTTATTTCAGCCTGCTGCTAAAGCCGAAAAGCGACGCACGCACCGCGGCGCTGATAACCTCGGCGGCGGCCGTCTCCGTCTGCGAGGCGATTGACAAGGTCGCCGGCATGGAGACGCAGATCAAATGGGTAAACGACGTTTACCTGCGCGGTAAGAAAATCTGCGGGATTTTGACGGAAGGCGCGCTTGACTTCGAGACGGGAGGGCTTTCGTACGTCGTGCTCGGTGCGGGACTAAATCTGTGGGAGCCCGCAGAAGGTTTTCCGGAGGGCGTTAAGGACGTCGCCGGGGCGCTGTTCGGGGAAAGCGACTACCGGCCGGGTGTGAAGAACGCGCTGGTGGCGGAGATTCTGAACCGGTTTTTCAGATACTACCGAGAGCTTGACAAGAGGGAGTTTATAGAAGAATACAGGCGCAGGTCCCTTGCGACGGGGAGAAAGGTTTTTTTCCGCGACGGGGACGGGCTTCGGGAAGCGCTTGCGCTTGGGATCGACGGCGACGCGCGGCTGATTGTCCGGCTGGAAAACGGGGAGGAAAGGGCTCTGCCGGCCGGGGAGATCAGCATCGCCTGAGTTTCGGGGGCTTAAAACGGCATGAATAACGAGAGTAAAAAGAAGAAAAATACGGTTGCGATTAAAGAGCTCGCGTTCGCGGGCGTGTTCACTGCGGTTATCGCGGTGTGTTCTCAGATTGTGTTTCCGCTGCCGAGCGGGGTTCCGGTCACGCTGCAGACCTTCGCGGTCGCGCTTTGCGGATATGTCCTCGGGTGGAAACGGGGGCTTTTGTCAATCGGCGCGTATATCCTGCTGGGCGCGTTGGGCGCGCCGGTTTTTTCGAGCTTTCGCGCAGGGATAGGCATGATTTTCGGCGTGACCGGGGGGTTTATCATCGGTTTTATCCCGATGGTTTTTTTCTGCGGGCTGTCGCTGAAATACAAAAGCCGCATGACAAAGCTGCTGCAGGGCGCGCCGGGGCTGGTCATATGCCATCTGGCGGGCACAGTCCAATTTGGGCTCGTGACCGGAGGGGGCTTTCTCAGATCCGTGGCGGTTGTGTCCCTGCCGTTCATCCTGAAAGACATCGTTTCCGTGGCGGCGGCGTTTTTCCTCGCGGAGCAGGTGAAAAAGCGGGTGCGTTTTTTTGATTGTTTACAGCGATGAGCTTTTGTGGTATCATATCGCAAAACTCATGGGGGGATTATTACGGTTACGCATATCGTTTTCTGGAAGCTTGCCGATAACGCGGAGGGCGCGACGAAGAGGGAAAACGCGCTTATCATAAAGCAAAAGCTTGAGGCGCTGGTCGGGGTGATTCCCGGGCTTTTATCCGCAAAGGTCGGGCTTAACGAAAACGGCGGGGAATACGACGCGGCGCTGATTGCCGAGTTCACCGACGCGGACGCGCTGAAGGCCTACGACACCCATCCGGAACACGTGAGGGTTCGCGAATTCGTCAAAAAGGTGAGACTCTCAAGGACAAGCGTCGATTTCGGCGAATAATCTTTAAAATACTGATGAATTACCGTTGAAATCCTGTTTTTGTTGTGGTATAATTATCGAAAAGCTGTGATGGAGCGCATTTATTGCGGTGTACGTGGCCGTCTTTACGGGGGAATAAGAGAGAATCCGTTTTGGCTGAGAGCGGATTTGCCCCTTGACGCAGCGCGTGCTTTCACTCCGGAGCTCCCCTCCTTAAAGCGGTTATCGCGAGTAGGGAGCGGGCGGGACGGGCGCCGTGACTTGCCGCGGGGGTGATTGCCCTTGTCAACAAGGCGCGCATTTGGCGCGCGGGGTGGTTTTATACGGGCGTAAACGTCGTTTATCGCTTCCGTCCCCAATCGATTAAAGGGGCGGAGGCGTTATTTATTTTCCGGGACAAAACGCTTCAGCCGAGGGTTTGTCCGGGACAAATATATCATTGAAGTGTTGGAGGTAAACATGATAGAACAGCTTGAGGCAATCGTAAGAAAAGCGGATATGATGCTGAAAAGCGCCGATTCCAAACAAAAGCTCGAAGAAGTCAGAATCGCGCTGCTCGGCAAAAAAGGCGAGCTGACCGCGATATTGCGCGGCATGGGCGCGCTTCCGGCGGAGGAAAGGCCGGTCGTCGGTGCGAAGGCGAACGTGGTCAGAGCAGAAATCGAGGAAAAGCTCGCGCGCGCCGCCGAGATATTGAACACGAGGGAGCTTGAGGCAAAGCTCGAATCCGAGAAGATCGACGTGACGGTGCCGGGGGCGCCGAGAAGGATCGGCACCTGTCACCCGCTCAGCATCGTCCGCCGCGAGATTGAGGATATTTTTAAAAGCATGGGCTTTACGGTGACGGAGGGCCCGGAGGTGGAGTACGCCTATTACAATTTCGACGCGCTGAACACGCCGGCAAACCACCCGGCGCGGGACGAGCAGGACACGTTCTACATCTCGGAAAAAGTTCTTCTGCGCACCCAGACCTCGTCCGCGCAGGCCCGCTATATGGAAAAGCACAAGCCGCCGCTCCGCATGATCTGCCCGGGCGCGGTCTACAGAAGCGACGACGTGGACGCGACCCATTCGCCGTTCTTCCACCAGATCGAGGGGCTGATGGTCGATAAAAACATCGGACTCGCCGACCTGAAGGGCGCGCTGACCGAGTTTTCCCGGCTGTTTTTCGGGCCGGATGTTAAGGTGAGGTTCCGCCCGCACCATTTCCCGTTTACCGAGCCCTCCGCCGAGATGGACGTCTCCTGCTTCGCGTGCGGCGGGAGCGGCTGCCGGCTCTGTAAAGGCGAAGGCTTTATAGAGATACTCGGCTCGGGCGTCGTCCATCCGAACGTGCTCAGAGCCTGCGGGATCGATCCGGACGTCTACTCCGGCTTCGCTTTCGGCATGGGACAGGAGAGGCTGGCGCTTCTGCGCTATAAGATCGACGATATGAGACTGCTGTTTGAAAACGATACGCGTTTTCTGCACCAGTTTTAATCGAATGGAGGATAATTGCTATGAGACTGCCTTTAAAATGGCTTAACGACTATGTGGACGTTTCGGATATCAATATAAAAACGCTGATGCATGGGCTGACGATGTCCGGCTCAAAGGTTGAGACGCTGGACTATATCGGCGAGGAGATTGAAAACGTGGTAGCCGGGAAGATTCTGAGCGTCGACAAGCACCCGGACGCCGACAGGCTGCTTGTCTGCAAGGTCGACACCGGAGGCGCGGAGCCGCTGCAGATTGTGACCGGCGCGCACAACGTGTTCCCGGGCGCCCTGGTTCCGGTGGCGCTGAACAATTCAAAGCTCCCCGGCGGAGTCAGAATCAAGACCGGCAAGCTCAGGGGCGTAAAGAGCGAGGGGATGTTCTGCTCGTTCCACGAGCTGGGGCTTACGCGGCACGAGTGTCCGTACGGCGCGGACGACGGCATTCTTATTCTCAAAAACGGAGAGCCGGGGGAGGACATTAAAAAGGTGCTCGGGCTGGACGAGTACGCGATTGATTTTGAGATTACGCCGAACCGCCCGGACTGCAACGCGATCATGGGCCTTGCGCGCGAGACCGCGGCGACGTTTAAAAGAGAGATGAAGCACGCCGAGCCAAACACCCCGGAGGGGAGCGGAAGCGTAAGCGATTACCTGAAGGTCCGGGTTTTAAACGATAAGCTCTGCAAACGGTATATGGCGAGAGCCGTCACCGATATTAAAATCGAGCCGTCGCCCGACTGGCTGCGCATGCGCCTGCACGCGGCGGGGGTTCGGCCGATCAACAACATCGTGGATATTACGAATTATGTGATGCTCGAGTATGGCCAGCCGATGCACGCCTTCGATTACGCCTGCCTTTCCGGCGGGGAGATCATTGTCCGCGAGTCGCGCGCCGGGGAGACGATCAACACCCTCGACGGGAAGACGCGGGAGCTCGCGGCGGGGATGCTCGTCATCGCGGACGCCGAAAAGCCCGTGGCTCTCGCAGGCGTGATGGGCGGGGAGAACAGCGAAATCACCGACACGACGAAGACCGTGATCTTCGAGTCCGCCTGCTTTGACGGCACGAGCATAAGGCTTACCTCGAGGGCGCTCGGGATGCGCACGGACTCCTCCGGCTTATTTGAAAAGGGGCTTCCGCCGGAAAACGCGGAGCCGGCCCTTGCGCGGGCCTGCGAGCTCGTCGAAGCGCTCGGAGCCGGAAAGGTCGTCGGCGGAACGATCGACATCAACCCGAACCCGCGGAAAATCAGGACGATAAAGCCGGACTACGCGCGGATTAACGTGCTGCTCGGCACGGAAATACCCTGCGCGGAGATCGACGAATACCTCGAGCGGGTCTATCTCAAAAAGCTGCCGGACGGGTCGTTTGAGATTCCTTACTGGCGGGACGACATCGAATGCACCGCGGACCTCGCGGAGGAAGTGGCGAGGATGTACAGCTACGATAAAATCCCGGTGAGGATGTTCTCCGGAGAAGCCGCGCCGGTAACGATGACGGAGATGCAGAAGCTCTGCGAGACCGTTTCCAGGGACTGCCGCGGGCTCGGCTTCGATGAAATCCTGACCTTTACGTTTATAAGCCCGAAGCTCTTCGACCTTATCGGGCTGCCGTCGGACAGCGCCCTTCGCAAGGCTCTGCCGATCAGGAACCCGCTGGGCGGGGACGCGTCGGTGATGCGCACCACGGTTCTGCCCTCGGTTTTACAGGTGATCGCCTCGAACCAGAAGGTGAGGGTCGAGTCGGCGAGCCTGTGCGAGAACGCCGTAATCTACATGCCACAGCTCGACGCGGAAGGGAATGTGAGGACGGACGTTCTGCCAAGCGAAGAAAAGCATCTTATGCTGGCGCAGTACGGGCCGAAATGCGATTTTTACACGCTGAAAGGCGCGCTCGACGCCATACTGGAGAGCGCCACCGGCTCTAAAGGCGACTACCGAGCCGAGAGCGGAAACGCGGCGTTCCACCCGGGAAGGACGGCGCTCGTAAGCGTCCGCGGCGTCGAGCTCGGCATCATCGGCGAGATATCCGGCGCGGTGGGAGAAAATTTCGGACTTCTGCAGCGCTCATATGTGGCGGATATTTCGCTTGACAGGCTGCTGGATGTTGTAAAGCCGATGCCTTTATATAAGCCGGTTTCAAAATACCCGTCGCTGCTCCGGGATATCGCGGTCATCTGCCGCGAGGAAATCACGGTCGCGGAGCTCGAGGCTGTCATCAAGTCGGCAGGCGGCGCGCTCTGCAGAAACGTCGAGCTGTTCGATGTCTACCGCGGGGACCCGATCGCAAAGGGCGAGAAGAGCGTCGCGTTTGAGATCGTCTTTGCGGACGACAAGGCCACCGTCACCGACGAGCAGGCCGACAGGCAGTTTGGGAAGATCGTCAGCGCTCTTGAGGATAAGCTCGGTGCGAGGCTGAGATAGAGCGGAAAAAAGGGCGGCATAACGGAACAAAACCGTTATGCCGCTGATATTAAATGGGAGATAGTAATCAGTCGAAGGAAAATTTCAGAATTTGAACCCCTCCGCTTGCGCTCATATGCGCCATGTAGACGCTGCCGTCGGGAATGACCTGGGGAGAGCTGTTCAACCCGCCTTGCATTTGTCTTCAAAGGTCCTTTTCCTCGACAAAAGGGATCTCGAGTGTTTGGGTTGTTTTATTTTCGATATCGAGCCTTAACAGATACTGCCTGAAAGAGCTCATAACGCCGTTTTGATATGTCGTTTTTGTGATGAAAAAGTAGGCCCTGCGTTGCGCGTCGAAGCCGATGAGAGCCGGTTTGGTAATGAAGGTTCTGTTCCCGGGGTTGTCGGTAAATCCCGTGGATTTATCATAAAAGCTTACGGCGGACGCAACGGTTCCGTCGGGTTCCAGCAGCTTATAAAAAGACATCTCGGTATCCGAGTCGTATTCGCCGGCGACGGCGTTTCCGTTTTCATCCCTGTACGGGGGATTATCGCCGTAAGCGAAAGGGTATTCCGAGTCGTATTTTGTACTGCCGTCGGCACCGAAAACCCGCTGGCGGTCCTTTTCAAATATCTGGATATAGCCGCAGGGCATGACGCGGAGATATTGCGTATCCGCGAGCATTGGCGTTTTAAACTCCTCAACGCGGTCCCCGGCGATTTTGAACACCTAATTTGAAAGCGTATCCAGCGCGTAAACGCTTCCGCCGAGATAATCCATCGAGGAAATCCCGACGTAGTTATTTCCGGCGCCGGCGCGCAGCTCGCGGGAACCGACGCGCTTCCCGCGTTGAAAGGTTTTCAGTTTCCCGTTGTATGTGTCGTAAATATAGAGGGTTCCGTCGCCGCCGACGGTGAACGATTGGGATCCGCCGTCCCAGGGCATATCGTCGTTATACCGATACCCGAAGGTATCCTCCGTGGTTCCCCAGGAAACGGAGAGCGCGGTTTCCCCTTCGGAGTACGCCGCGCCGTCGACACCAAACTCAAGCTCGGTATAAACCGGAGCCGCTGTCTCGGGAGGGAGCGTGGACTCCGTCGAGGCCGTCGGACGGCTGCGGTCCGCGGAACAGTGGTATAGGCCGGGCTTGTTTTTCGCGGGAGGAAACAGGAGGACAGCGGAAGAAGCAGCAGCGCGGTGCAGATCAGGGGAAAAAGCCTGTTTTTCATAGCTTTCTCCTTTCCGGTCGAAGTCGAGCCCTATCAGTCAAAATCGAATTTCACTATTCGGACGCCGACCGCGTTTGTTATGTATGCCCTGTAAAGGCAACCGTCCGGTGTGATTGTGTCGTACATTCCGCCGCTGGCCGTCGGCCTGGGGAGATAGGCGTATTCGCCGTCCACGGGGACTTTGATGATTTTGAAGGCGCCGCTTTGCGGGTCGAGCCTTGCGAGGAAAAAACTCCAGGACCGGATCGTCGTATCGTCGCCCGCAACGGAGTACCGGTTTGCGTAGATGTCGAAGTAAGCGCAGCCGGAGGCGTCGAACCCGATAAGGCCGGGACCGCTGACGCGGATTTCGCTCCCGTCGGCGTTAATACTGTCCGAAAATGTGTCAAAGCTTATAGTTTTCACCGTCAGCCCGTCGCTGTTTTTAAGTTCCAGCAGCAATGGACCGTCAGGGTAGCCGTATTCGGCGTTTGCCGTAATCGTATTTCCCGACTTGTCGCGGTACAGGAAGTTCTGGCTTTCCGCCGAGGTTTCCGAATCATAGCGCAGACAGGCTGCCGTGTCGAATATTTTTTTTGAGGACTCGCTGCAGACGCATAAAAAATCGCAGGGAAGCGGCATGATTTTATCGAAGCCCGGCAGCGGGCCGCAGAACTCTTCGATTCTGTCGCCGTTTATCCGATAGATTTTTCCGGTGACAGAGTCGATTCCGTAGACGCTCCCGCCCGCATAGGCCATCGAGGCAAGCTGTACCTCCCCGCCGGAGTTTACGCCGCAAAAATCGAGGGAGGAGACATATTTGCCGTCCTTGAAGGTTTTCAGCTTGTGATTGCAGCTGTCAAAGATATAGATGCTGCCGTCGTCGCCGACGGTGAAGCACTGCGGTTTTTCAGAACCCGTGGTTTTCAGCGTGTTTTCCGAGTTGCCAAAGGGGACGAAGAGTACGGTTTCACCTTCGGAAAACCCGGCCTCGCAGACATCGGCGTGGAGCGCCGTGATATCCGCGCGGTCGTTTTCCGTTTCCGTGTGGTTTTGGCCGGTCGTCTGTGTATGAGAGGTAACCGCACCGCAGCCGGCGGCGAACAACAGCGGCAGCGAAATCAATACGGAAAAGAGTTTCTTCAATTATACCGCCCTCTTCAACTATATCTGATAATATGATATCCGACGAGGTGGCAAAAAGCAATTACAAAACAGTTAAAATTGGTTACAGATTGGCAACATTAAAAACAGACGGCCTTGTCCGCCTGTTTTTAATGAAATATTTAAAATAATACTAACAATAGCGGTATTAAAAAACGTTAAAATGTTACGGTGAGTAAAATCAAATTTCACTCCGGTGACTTAAGGTTTTTCGCTCATCCAGAGCTCCAGCAGGCCGCCGTTTGTAAAATCCGCGAGAGGGAATCGGAAGCCTTTGATCTCGCCGCCGTTTAGGCGGGCTTTTTTGACGTATATATTTTCGCGCGAATTGCCGTACACCTTTATTTTAAAGGTATTGCCGTTAAAAAGGCGTATTTCGGCGCCGTCGAGAACAGGGGAGCCGATAAGCATTATGTCGCTTCCGGCTACCGGGAAGACCCCGAGGGCGTTCCACACAAAGCAGGAGGAGAGGCCGCCGGAATCGTTGTTCCCCGGCAGGCCGCCGCGGCCGGTGGTGAACATGCTCTCCATACCGTCCCGCAGCACCTGGCAGGTCCTGTCGTGTCTGTCTGCGAAGATGTACGCGTAGGGCGTTTCCATATCCGGCTCGTTGTTGAAGCCCTCGAAGCGGCCGAGCGCCATATTCTTTTCTATATACCCTGCCGGGCTCCTGTCGGACGGCTGTTCGACGGGTTCCGCTCCGAACCCGAAGAATCTGTCAAGCGCGGCGGCGAACTCCCGTTTCCCGCCAATCAACGCGATGCGCTCGACGATTTCCGGGGATAGCCTGAACGAGTAGTTCCAGAGCGTCCCCTCGTAGTATTTTGAATCCGCCGCTAAAAGCCCGGTTTTCCTGTCGTAGGCGTTTATCCAGCGCTTTGAAAGCGGATAGAAATCGTTGTAAAGCGCCGTCTCCCCGAGCTCGGCGGCGAGGCGCGCCGCATACGCGCAGCAGTCCGCCATATCGAGGATCCAGGTCGCGCTTTCGCAGGTCCCGTCAACCCTGAAATCCTTTTTGCCGTCGGAAAACAGATCCGTCCGGATAGCCCGGAGCACGCGGCGCGGGTCCACGCGGACGCCGGTGCGGTAGGCGCAGAGCAGGGCATAGCAGCCGAGCATTCGCGCCTGTTGGGATTCATGGTTGAAATTCGACGACAGGCCGAAGCTGTTGGGCATGAAGCCCAGCGTCTCCGTAAGACGGAGGAGCGTCTCGCAGATCTTTTCGGAAATATCAGGAAACAGCGAAAAGACAAGGGGTAGCTGGGTTTTGTATATGTCCCAGAGGGTGGTGAAATCCGTCATAAATGGGCCGTCGTCTGCGTAGACGAAGCTTTCACCGGTAAAGTCGCAGGGCTTTACAAGGCTGTGATAGAGGTTTGAATAGAAAATTTCCCGCAAGATATCGCTTCGCGTATCAATCTCGATTTTCGAAAGTGCGGAGTTCCAAGTCTCGTACGCGTTATCCCGCGCGGAATCGAAATCTACAGTCGCGCAGTCGAGGTCGGAGACGGCAATCTCCGCGCTCCTTGTCGAGACTGTGACGGATAACAGCGCCGTACTCCCCGAACCGAGGGCATAGCGGACGCCGAAGGCGTCTTTTGTTTTTTCGCCGATTTCGAGTCTGTCTCCCGGGACAGCCGCTTCGCCCCGCCAGAGCTCTGCCGAGGCGAAAGCGCCGTTCAGGCGGACGGCAAAATAGAGGGGGATCCCTTGCATCACGACTTTTGCGGTCGCAAGCCCGCCCGGGTACAGACAGACCTCCGATTTTTCGGAGTAGGCCTTGCCGTGGAGCGGTGTCAGCCCGTCGTTTGAAAAGTCGACGGCGATGTTTCCGCCCGCATGGCCGAAGCTGTAGCGGTGAAGCGCCGTTTTACCGGACACGGTGAGCTCGCAGCGGATATCGTCGAGCGTGACGGCGTAATAGCCGGGGCGGGCGGTCTCGTCCTGAATTTTATATCTTTTTTTGGCGCGGTAATAGGGCGTGACCAGCGCGTAGTTATAATAATAGCCGACAGCGCCGGTGCCGCTGTGTCGGAGATGCGTAAATCCGAGGAGTCCGTCCCCCGTATCCAGATGGCGGGGCGTACCGGAGCAGTTGAGCATATGGCTCCCGTACCCCGTCGGGTATCCCCCGGAAAAAGGCCCGACATTCATTTTGCCGAAGGGCAGCGTCGCCGCGGGCGAGGTGTTCCCGCACTGGGCTTTGATGAAAAACCATGTGCCGGCCACGCCGGAGGGCCTGGGCAGGTCCATCTCGCCGCAGCCCTGGAAGACGTTGACATATCTGCAGAAATCCATATGCAAGCAATCCTTTTATTTAAACTGGAATGTCATAGTATGTATTTTTTTTCAAGCGAGCGAAGAAGCCTGAGAGCTTCAGGCAGCTCGGACGAGGCGTCGCTTATCGGACCCTCGTAGCTGATCCGGCCGTTATAACCCGCGCGGGCAAGCCCGGCGAAGAATTCGTCGTAGTTGATGCCGTCGCCTTCGTACGGGCAGCGGTGCGCGACGGGGTTGACGATATGGGTATGGGCTAATAGACTTCCGCAGGCTGCGACTTCGTCCGTGCTTTCACCGGCTGCAAAGAGATGGAAGTAATCCGATAGTATCCGGAAACGGGGGCGGTCGACATCCCTCACGAGGCCGAGCCCTTCGCGCTGTGTATTGATGATATTGCTCCCTTTTTTATAAAGGGGTTCCAGTGCAACGGTGATGCCGTATTTTTCGCCCTTTTCCGCAAGGAGCCTGCCGGCGACGACGAGCTGATGATAGCCCTCGGCGCGGTCGAAACCGTCCGGTATCCGCCTGGCTCCGCCGCTTCCGAAAACAACGGTCTCCGCGCCGAGCGCCTTCAGACGGGGAAAAAGCCCGTCAAGATAGGCCGCGATTTTATCTACGTTCACATCGGGCCCGGTGAGCCTTATTTCTCTGGGAATCAAAACGCAGAAGGCCTCCGCGCGGATTGGGGAGGACAGGACCGTTTTCTTGATCGCCTCAAACGTGCTTTCGTCCATCGCGGCGATTATCGAGGCGTTGCCCTCAATATAATCAAAGCCGAGGGAGGCGATAAAGTTTGCTTCGCTCAAGTCACAGCATACTCCGAATCTCATCGTAAAACACTCCTTTATTTAACATTCGACTTGACAGCGACGGTGCTCGCGCCTTTATGGGTTTTCTTGCGGAGAGGCCGCATCAGGTCGTCGATTTTCCGGCTGTCGCTGTGGATGATCGGCAGCCATTTTACGTTAATAAATATCGCGGCAATGTAGACATAGACGGTAATAAGTGAGTACCACGGGTACAATAGCACGTAAAACGCGGTTCTTAGGGCGCCGCAGCGGATATGCCGCCACTCCCGCGCCACCGTATATATCCCTGCGAAAAGATAGTTAACATACATGGCGGCAAATGTGGCGGCGACGTTTTGAAGCATGTGGCCGTAGTCGTAGGTCTTGTGTATGATCCCGTACACAAACGAGCAGAGGGGGTAGACCAGACTGATTAGCCATGTGAACAGCCCGTAGGGAAAATAAAAACAGAACATATCGTAGCTTGTGAAGGATTTATATTTGAAAATCGAAAGAAATGTCCTAAACCCGTGCCTGAAAAACGCGGTGAGCCGGCCCTTGGCCCAGCGGATCCTTTGCCGCAGGACGGTTCTGAAATCGCAGGGCTGTTCGTCGAAAAACTCCGCGGCCTCGCAGTACTCGACCTTGACGCCCATGCAGGCGAGAACCATTGTGAGCTGGTCGTCTTCGGTGAAGTTTGTGTAGTGCCACCCGCCGGCGAGCAGCCCGCTATGGAGAAGGTAGCCCGTGCCGGTAAGGTGAGTGCCGACGCCGAGAAGGGAGCGGGGCCGGTGCCTTTCCACGGAATTATTATAAAAATGTATGCCGTAGGCTCCGGAGATAAAACTGGTGTCAAAGTTTTTAGTGTTGCGGTACCCAGTAACCGCCCGGGCGCCCGAGGCGAAAGCCTTGTTCATCTCCTCGATAAACGTGGGGGAAAGCAGGTTGTCCGCGTCGAAGAAAAAATAACCGTCGAAGCTCTGTATGCCGTAATCCTTTTCTATCTGGTCAAAAAGGTACTCGAGGGCGTAGCCCTTGCGCGCCTTGTCCGGCTCGTTCCGCTCATATACTACCGCGCCGAGGGATTTTGAGATTTCCGCCGTCCGGTCGGCGCAGCGGTCGGCGAGCACAAACACGGTAATCAGCCGAGAGTCGTAGCTCTGGCCCCTGATACTGGAGATCAGATTGCCGATCACCCGCTCCTCGTTTCTCGCGGGGATGACGACCGCGTATTTGAATTTTTTATCAGTCTCCGGGTAATTTTTAGCCTTAAAAAATACGCCGATGAGCTTGTACAATATGGTGTAGAGATTGAGAAACGCGGCGATTGTCAGCAGTTTCGAGCAAATTGTGTCAATTATTTCCATAGATACCCTCGCTGTCGGGGAATTTTAAACGGCTACGGGCGCGGTTTGTCTCCGGCCGGCTAAGGATAAAATATTAATAACGGACATTTTGATTAACGTTATCATAATGTTATCATTTTACTACGGCATAACGAATAAATCAACAAATAAAAAAGAGCCCGCAATCTCCGGAGAGATTACGGGCTTTCCCCTTTTTTCTGTTTGTGCAGGAAGTATCGGAATTAATTGTCTTCCTTCATCTTCGCAAAGCACTCGCTGCAGTAAACGGGTCTGTCCGTTTTCGGCTCGAAGGGGACCTTCGCTTCCTTGCCGCACTTTGCACAGACTGCCGTAAAGAATTCTCTCGGACCGCGCGCAGCGTTCTTGCGTGAGTCACGGCAGGCCTTGCATCTCTGGGGCTCGTTTTGGAAGCCGCGTTCGGCGTAGAATTCCTGCTCACCGGCAGTGAACACGAAATCGGCTCCGCACTCTTTGCATTTCAGGGTTTTGTCTTGGTACATTAGGGTTTCTACCTCACTTTTTCTGCCCCAGTGCTCTGTTTCGCTGCGCTTAAGATTCTTGGAAGAAAAACGCTTGCAAGCTGTAACTTAGGGCATTTTAATATATGCGAACAGGGTTGTCCTGTTTACACCTTGGGAACTGCGCCTGGATTACCGCATAGGGATTTTGCTTTATTGCGTATGCGGGTTATTGCGTTGTCGACGGATTTTTGCGATTTGCCCAGAGCGATCGACGTCTCTTTTGTGTCAAAACCGCGCAGCCACGCGGCGAGAACCTTTTTTTCAAACGGGGACAGGCCGCGGCTGAGCGCCGCTATAAGCCTTTTGGCTTCGTCGCCGTTGATTATTTTGTCAAACTGTTCCTCTGAGTCATCGCTTAAAAGCTCGGCGAGCGCGGGACCTTCGGCCGAGGACAGGGAGATATAGCCTGCAAGAGGGAGGTTTTTGGAATTCAGCGCCTTTCGCAGCGCCGCGTAGAGTTCGTTTCTTATGCAAACAGACGCGTATGCGGCAAACGGCGTATCCGCATTTTCCTTATATTCTCTTATCGCCTTTATCAGACCGAGCATGCCCTCCTGGACAAAATCTGCCCGTTCCCATCCGTCGCGGTAGCAGGTTCTTGTAAAGGAATAGACCATCGGCGTATACCTGATGACGAGCGCTTCTTCCGCGAGCGTATCACCATCGGCGACCAGCGATAAAAGCTTCGCGTCGCTGAGGTTTTGATATTTGCCGGAATTGTGTGCCGAGAACATAAGGATTCAAACCTTTGCCGGGATTCGTCTTTATTACATCTGTTACAGCTTAGCCTGACTATATTAAATCATAGTTAAAATATATTGTCAAGAAAAATATTCAAATCTCCATAAAATTTATGCAATACAATTTACATAATTAATTTATTGTTTACAAGGAATCGGCCACCTGAAATGAAAATCGCTATAAAAAAAGCCCTTAAGGGGCTTGACAATGAAGGGCGATTATGGTACCATGATAAATCGAATTATAATGTGGCGATATGCGCAAATATATCAGATTTTATGATAGCATACCCGCAAGGTAAATGCAATATCCCGGAAATATATACGTAACGTACCTGCCACGCGTTTCTTTATTGTAAGCCGGGATCATGCGCCGCGTTTGATTTTCGCAAATTAATACGGGGAGTGTTTTTATGGTCAATGTAAAGGACGTCGTTTACGGAAAAACTCATAGAAAGAGCTATGCCAAGATCGACGAACTTACCGAAATGCCCAACCTGATACAGGTCCAGAAGGACTCGTTTAACTGGTTTTGCACCGAGGGCTTAAAAGAGGTCTTTGACGAGATGGCTCCGATTACCGACTATTCGGGAAAGCTGGAGCTTAAATTTGTCGACTACAGCCTCGAGTACAAGCCGAAGTATTCGGTGGAAGAGTGCAAGGCGAGGGACGCGACCTTTGCGATACCGATGAAGGTCAGGGTACGGCTCCTTAACAAGGAGACGGGCGAGATCAAGGAACAGGAGCTCTATATGGGCGATCTGCCGATGATGACCGACACGGGTACGTTCGTAATCAACGGGGCGGAACGCGTGATCATCTCACAGATAGTGCGCTCACCCGGCATGTATTATGATAAGAAAACGGACAAGGTCGACAACGTGCTCTACGGCGGTACGATAATACCGAACCGCGGCACATGGCTCGAGTACGAGACGGATTCGACCGACGTCATGTATGTCAGAATAGATAAAAACAGAAAAATTCCCGTAACCTCATTGATCAGAGCAATAGGCGTCGAAACCGACAGCGAGATAATAGAGCTGTTCGGCGATGACGTGAGGATAAAGACAACCCTTGAAAAGGATCCGGCGAAAACCTCGGATGATGCGTTCATCGAGATTTTCCGCAGGCTGCGTCCGGGCGAACCGCCTACGGTCGAAACCTCGAAGACACTGCTGTATTCGATGTTTTTTGACCGCAGGTACGACCTTTCGAAAGTGGGCCGGTTTAAATACAATCAGAAGATGAAGCTCGGCCCGAGGATAGCGGGCAAGAAGCTCGCCGCGCCGGCGGTCGACCCTATGACGGGCGAGATTATCGCGGATTCCGGCGAGGTTCTGACGGCGGAAAAAGCCGGGCTTATCGAGAGAAAAGGTGTCGGCAGAGTGCTGCTCGACGTGAACGGCAAGGAAGTAGTCGTTTTCGACAACGGCATGGTGGACCTGGCCGATTTTGTGGACTTTGATATTTCGGACCTCGGGATCTGGGAAAAGGTGCGTTTCGACGTGCTCCGCGAGATTCTCGCGAGCGCCCAGGGCGAGGCCGAGCTGAAGGAAGCTATTAAAAAGCGCCGCGACGATCTGATTCCGCGCCATATCATCCAGGCGGATATTCTCGCGTCAATCAACTATCTTAACGGACTGGCCTATGATATCGGCGTGACGGACGATATCGACCATCTCGGAAACCGCCGCCTCCGCTGCGTGGGCGAGCTTTTGCAGAACCATTTCCGCATAGGCTTCTCAAGGATGGAGCGCGTGATTAAGGAGCGTATGACCGTTCAGGACACGGACGTGGTCACGCCCCAGTCGCTGATCAACATCAGGCCGGTGACCGCGGCGATCAGAGAGTTTTTCGGGTCAAACCCGCTGTCCCAGTTTATGGACCAGACGAATCCGCTGGCGGAGCTCACCCATAAGAGAAGGCTCTCCGCGCTGGGTCCGGGCGGCCTCTCCCGCGACCGCGCGAACTTCGAGGTCCGCGACGTGCACTACAGCCACTACGGCAGGATGTGCCCGATTGAGACGCCGGAAGGTCCGAACATCGGCCTGATTTCATACCTCGCGAGCTACGCGAGAATCAACGAATACGGCTTTATCGAGGCGCCGTATCAGATTGTCGACCCCGTCACCCACACCGTGACGGATAAAATCGTCTATATGACCGCCGACGAAGAGGACGGCAATATCATAGCTCAGAAAAACGAGCCAGTGGACGAAAACGGGCACTTTGTCGCGAAGCGTATCACATGCCGGTACCGCGACGAAATTATTTCCGTCGACCGCGATAAGGTTACGCTGGTGGACGTCTCGCCCAGAGAGATGGTCTCGATAGCCACGAGCATGATTCCGTTCCTTGAGAACGACGACGCAAACCGCGCGCTAATGGGCTCGAACATGCAGCGCCAGGCGGTTCCTCTGCTCTGCCCGGAGCAGCCCTACGTCGGCACCGGCATCGAGTATAAGGCGGCCTGCGACTCGGGCATCTGCGTGCTCGCCGAGGGCGACGGCACCGTGACGCGCGTCACCGCCGACGAAATCGTCGTGAACTACGACAGCGGCGAGAACAAGACCTACCGGCTGATTAAATTCATGCGTTCCAACCAGGGCACCTGTCTGAACCAGAGGCCGATCGTCAACGGCGGGGACAGGGTCGCAAAGGGCGACGTGCTGGCGGACGGACCGTCCACCTGCAACGGGGAGATCTCGCTGGGCAGAAACGTTCTCATCGGCTTTATGAGCTGGGAAGGCTACAACTACGAGGACGCCGTGCTGATCAACGAAAAGCTTGTCAGAGACGACGTTTTTACCTCCATCCATATCGAAGAATACGAAGTCGACGCCCGCGACACCAAGCTCGGACCCGAGGAAATCACCCGTGGAATCCCGAACGTGGGCGACGACAGCTTAAAGGATTTAAATGAAGAGGGCATTATCCGCATCGGCGCGGAGGTCCGCGCGGGAGACATCCTGGTCGGCAAGGTGACGCCGAAGGGCGAGACCGAGCTCACCGCGGAGGAGAGGCTGCTGCGGGCGATATTCGGCGAGAAAGCCCGCGAGGTCAGGGACACCTCGCTGCGCGTGCCCCACGGCGAGAGCGGCATCGTCGTCGATGTGAAGAAATTTACCCGCGAAAACGGGGATGAGCTCAGCCCGGGCGTCAACATTGTGGTCAGGGTCTATATCGCGCAGAAGAGGAAGATCTCCGTCGGCGACAAGATGGCCGGACGGCATGGGAACAAGGGCGTCATTTCGCGCATACTTCCGCAGGAGGATATGCCGTTCATGCCGGACGGCACCCCGCTGGACATTGTTTTGAACCCCCTCGGCGTTCCGAGCCGAATGAACATCGGGCAGGTCCTCGAGGTTCACCTCGGCTACGCGGCGGCGGCCCTCGGCTGGAAGGTCGCGACGCCGGTATTCGACGGCGCGAAGGAATATGAAATTCAGGAAACGCTGAAGCTCGCGGGGCTCGACCCCGACGGAAAGAGCGTTTTGTACGACGGGCGTACGGGGCTTCCGTTTGAGAATAAGGTCACTGTCGGCTATATGTACTTCCTAAAGCTCGCGCACCTTGTGGACGACAAGATACACGCGCGTTCCACGGGACCGTACTCGCTGGTCACACAGCAGCCGCTGGGCGGCAAGGCTCAGTTCGGGGGACAGCGTTTCGGCGAGATGGAGGTTTGGGCCCTCGAGGCCTACGGAGCGGCGTACACGCTGCAGGAAATCCTGACGGTGAAGAGCGACGATATCGTCGGCAGAGTCAAGACCTACGAGGCGATCGTCAAAGGCCAGAATATCCCGACGCCGGGCGTTCCGGAGTCCTTCAAGGTGCTTGTGAAAGAGCTTCAGGCATTGTGCCTCGACGTGCGCGTTCTCGACAAGGAGGGCAAGGAGATCGACCTCAGGCTTGAGGACGACGATTCTGCCGATGAAAACGAGAGCGAATACATCAGCTCCGAGGAGGAGTTCTCCGAGGGCGGCTATGGCATCGAGGACGAGGACGGCTACAAGTCCGACGAGCCCGAGGACGACGAGCTGTTCGAGGATGACGAAGACGCAGATCCGTCCGGAGATTACGGCGATGACAGCGACTTTTAGCGTTTACTTTATAAATAATGGAGATGGAGGCTGCCTATGAGTAAGTTGGCGTTTGACGCGATTAAAATAGGGCTCGCGTCGCCGGAGATGATCAGGTCGTGGTCCTACGGCGAGGTTAAAAAGCCTGAAACGATAAATTACCGCACGCTGAAACCTGAGCGCGACGGCCTGTTCTGCGAAAGGATTTTCGGGCCGACGAAGGACTGGGAGTGCCACTGCGGAAAATATAAAAAGGTAAGGTTCAAGGGGAAGATCTGCGAGCGCTGCGGCGTCGAGGTCACGAAGAAGGCCGTCAGGCGTGAGAGAATGGGGCATATCGAGCTCGCCGCCCCGGTATCGCACATCTGGTATTTCCGCGGGATCCCCTCCCGCATGGGACTGATTCTTGACATTACCCCGAAGGTTCTCGAACGCGTTCTCTATTTTTCGCTCTATATAGTTACCGACCCGGGAGATACGCCCCTTGTCAAAAAGCAGACGCTGACCGAAAAGGAATATCAGGAGTACTACGAGAAATACGAAAACGACTTCAAGGCCGAGATGGGCGCGGAGGCGATTCAGAAGCTTTTGGCGGAGATCGACCCCGAAGAACTCTCAAAGCAGCTCCGGGAGGAGCTCAAAGACGCCACCGGCCAGAAGAAAATCAGGATTATCAAGCGTCTCGAGGTGGTGGACGCGTTCAGGCTCTCCGGCAACAGGCCGGAATGGATGATTCTGAACGTTATCCCGGTTATCCCGCCGGAGATCCGTCCGATGGTTCCGATTGACGGCGGCAGGTTCGCCACATCGGATTTGAACGATTTATACAGGCGCGTAATCAACAGAAACAACCGCCTTCAGCGGCTTTTGGAGCTTGAAGCGCCCGAAATCATCGTAAGAAACGAGAAACGTATGCTCCAGGAGGCCGTGGACGCGCTGATCAACAACGGCAGACGGGGCAGACCGGTCACCGGACCCAACAACAGGGCTCTGAAATCGCTGTCCGACATGCTGTCGGGCAAGCAGGGGCGCTTCCGCCAGAACCTGCTCGGCAAGCGCGTCGACTACTCCGGACGCTCCGTTATCGTCGTCGGACCGGAGCTTAAGATTTACCAGTGCGGCCTCCCGAAGGAGATGGCCCTTGAGCTGTTCAAGCCGTTTGTGATGAAAATGCTCGTCGAAAACGGCGTCGCGAACAACATCAAAATCGCAAAGAAAATGGTCGAGCGCGCGCGCACCGAGGTTTGGGACGTGCTTGAGGAGATTATCAAGCAGCACCCCGTCCTTTTGAACCGCGCGCCAACGCTGCACCGCCTTGGTATTCAGGCCTTTGAGCCCGTGCTCGTCGAGGGTCGCGCGCTGAAGCTCCACCCGCTGGTCTGCACGGCGTATAACGCGGACTTCGACGGCGACCAGATGGCCGTGCACGTACCGCTCTCCGCGGAGGCTCAGGCCGAAGCCAGATTCTTAATGCTTTCCGCGAACAACCTGCTCCGTCCCCAGGACGGAAACCCGGTTACCGTTCCGACCCAGGATATGGTGCTCGGCTCCTACTGGCTTACAATGGACGTGGAGTCCGAACAGGTGAATGATGAATCGGAGATAAAGTGCTTCTCGTCCGAGGAAGAGGCCAAAATGGCATACTTAATCAGGCATATCACGATTCACGAACCGATTAAGATCATGCGCAAGGGCGTACTCGAGGGCGAAGAGAAGGTCAAGCTGATCAAGACCACAATAGGCAGGCTGATTTTCAACGCGAACATCCCGCAGGATCTGGGGTTTGTAGACAGAAACGACCCGGAACATTTCCTCGATTACGAGATATCCACCGTGACCGGCAAGTCGCAGCTCTCGAAAATCATCGCCAGCTGTATAAAAAAGCACGGCTTTGCCACCACGGCGGAAGTGCTTGACAAGATCAAGGCGACGGGATTCCACTATTCGACTCTCGGCGCGATTACGATAAGCGTTGCGGACATGATTATCCCCGCGGAGAAAAAAACGCTGATTGCTGCGGCAGAGGAAAAGATTATAAAAATCGAGCAGCAGTTCAAACGCGGCTTTATTTCCAGCGACGAGCGCGTAAGGATGACGCTGGCGGAGTGGGAGACGACCACGGACGCGATCAGCGACGCGCTGTTCAAAAACTTCAAATCGGATAACCCGATCAACATCATGTGCGATTCCGGCGCCCGCGGTTCAAAGAGCCAGATTCGTCAGCTCGCCGGCATGCGCGGACTCGTCCGCAACACGGCAGGTAAGACGATTGAAATCCCGATCAAGGCCAATTACCGCGAGGGTCTCACGGTGCTTGAATACTTCACCGCGGCGCGCGGCGCCCGGAAAGGTCTTGCCGATACGGCACTCCGTACGGCGGACTCCGGCTATCTGACCAGGCGTCTTGTCGACGTCTCCCAGGATGTAATCATCCGCGAGGAGGACTGCGGCACCCACGACGGCATAGAGGTCAGCGAAATCAAGGACAACGGCCAGGTTATTGAAAAATTCTCCGACAGGCTGCTCGGGCGTTATCTGGCGGAAGACCTCGTCGACAAGGAGACCGGCGAAGTCATAATCTCGCGGGATAAGCTGCTCAATGACGCCGACGCGAAGAAGATTATCGACCTCGGCATTGAGAAAATCAAGATACGTTCGGTATTGGCCTGCAGGTGCCGCCACGGCGTTTGCGCTAAGTGCTACGGCTCGAACCTTGCCACCAACGAGCCGATGAACCTCGGCGAAGCGGTCGGCATCATAGCCGCCCAGTCGATAGGCGAGCCGGGCACGCAGCTCACGATGCGTACGTTCCACACCGGCGGCGTTGCGAGCAAGGACGCGGTGGATATTACTCAGGGTCTTCCGAGAGTCGAGGAGATGTTTGAGGCCCGCAAGCCCAAGCGCACCGCGGTTCTCGCGGAGATCTCCGGCATTGTGCACATTGAAAACTCGAGAAAGGCATCCGTCAAAAACGTGATGATCCAGGGCGAGGACGGCGAGGCGAAGGTCTACCAGATACCGGTGAGCGCCGGTATTGTCGTCGAAGAGGGCCAGGAGGTCAAGAAGGGCGACGTTCTGACGGAGGGTGTTCTGCACCCGCAGGACGTTCTGCATATCCGCGGCGTCGAAGCCGTCGAGGACTATCTTATAAAGGAAGTCCAGAAGGTGTACAGAATGAACGCGATGGACATCAACGACAGGCATATCGAAATCATCGTCCGCCAGATGATGCGCAAGGTAAGAATCGACAATCCGGGCGATACGGACCTGCTGCTCGGCTCCTTTGTCGACAAGTTCGAGCTGCTTGACCAGAACATGAAGATAAGGCAGAGGATAGCGGCGGGAGAAAAGGACCTCCACGAAGCCGAATATTCGCCCACCCTGCTCGGCATCACGAGAGCATCCCTCGCGACGGATTCCTTCCTGTCGGCGGCGTCGTTCCAGGAGACGACGAGGGTATTGACGGACGCTTCGATAAAGGGAAAGGTCGACCCGCTGATCGGTTTGAAGGAAAACGTGATTATTGGCAAGCTGATCCCAGCCGGAACTGGTATGGAGGATTACAAGGCCGAAAACAAGCCAGATACGGACCACGGCTACGACTGGAGGCATAAGAATGTCTCCGTCTCCTCCGGAATAGAGGATATCGACCTCGACGATTCGGAGAGCGAGGACGAAGGCCAGCCCTACGCGGATAACGACAGCGCGATCTAAGCTTTAAATTAAAATGCCGCGCGCCCCGG
>JAPXRI010000025.1:0-41915 GCA_033813635.1 Bacillota bacterium | reverse complement strand
TATAGATACAAATCCACAGTGCTTGTACTGATTATATCGCAGGTAGCTACTCCTGCCATATAACATTTTGAAGAAAGGAGAAATAATTAAAACCACCCCTTTCGAGATGGTTTTAATTATACGTGAGTTATGGCATTTGACGTCGCCGTACTGGCTTTTGCGGGGGTACTGCTTTTATACGCCGCCTTCTGGCTGTTTTTTGAGACGCGTTCGGAGACCGGGGAGATTGACCCGGTAAAAAAGCGGGCGGCGGCGGATTTGTTCGCCGCGGACGCCGCCACGCTCGCGGTTCTCTCGGCGTTCGAGCTGACCGGGGTTTTCGCGCTCTACGGCGCGGAGCGGCTGTTCACGTGGGCTGCGGGCGGAGTTTTCGTCTCGTTTGCGCTACTTCTTCTATACAAAAAAAGAGTGAGGGCGGGAGCAACCGCGGTGCATACGGCGTTTTTGCCGAGGCTCGCGATAGTGTTGCTGATCCTTGAGCTGGGTGTTTTCAACTTCAACGCCTACAAGCTGATGTTTAAAAACTACCCGCTGCGGGATATCTCCTTTGATAGCGCCGCGCTCGACGGGTTTTCGCAAAACGCGGACGGCACTATTACCGGCAGCGGGAGCGTCACCGCGGAGGGGCTGAATATCCCGGTGGGCACGCTGACTGTGGAGCTCCTGCCCGGAGAGAGGGCTATTATCGCGTTCACCGCCGATTTTTCGGACGAGACGTCGTCAGCCCTGCGCGTTGGCGCGGTCTCGGGGGAGCTGATAAGCGGTTATGAACGGAGCTATACCGTCCCAGTCAACGCCTCCGGCAGGGTGGGGACGCTGCGCGTCAACCTCACCGCGCCGGAAAATGAGACGCTGACCGTTTTGAAAATCAGCGTCAACCGCCCCTCCGGGCTTCGGGTCTCGCCGGTGCGGGCGCTGATTATCGGGCTCTTGTGCTTCGGCCTTCGCGCGCTTCTTAGGTCGCCGAGGCTGAAACAGAGCTATGTAAAGGAGAGAATCCTCGCCAATATCGTAGCCTCGTACATAACCGTGGCTCTGGTAATCGCCGGGCTGGCCCTCGCCGTGCTGAACTCCGAGGGCTTAAAGGAGGACTTCGCGATGACCAAGGGCAACCAGCTCACCAAAGAGCTGGTGGACGCGTTTGAAAAGGGGCAGGTGAGCCTGCTGGCGAAGCCGAACAGCGAGCTCTTATCACTTGAAAACCCCTACGACCCGTCCCAGCGGGCGGACGTGAGCTGCCTCTGGGACCACCTTTTATACAACGGCAAATACTACTCCTATTACGGCGTCGCGCCGGTGGTGCTGGTATTTCTGCCGTACCACCTGATAACCGGCTATTACTTCCCGAGCGTATGGGCGATCTTTCTTTTCGGTGCCGGCGGCGTTGTGTTTTTAACGCTTTTGTACCTTCGGCTGATGCGGAAATTCCATAAAGACATCCCGGCGTACCTGCTTCTGGCCGGGCTTTTGATAATGCAGCTCTCGTCTGGCATCTGGTACTGCTTCGCGAAGCGAAATTTTTACGAGATCGCCCAGAGCGCGGGGTTTTTCTTCGTCACCGCGGGGGCGTATTTCCTGATCCGGGCAAACGTGATCGGCGAGGGCCGCGCCAGGCTCCCCAGCCTGTGCGCGTCGTCCGCGCTGCTGTCCCTGGCGGTGCTCTCGCGGCCGACGACCGCGGTGTACTGCGCCGCCGCGCTGGCTTTCATCGCCTTCGGGTTCTATAAATACCGGGCCGAGCGGGGCGGGAAACGGGTGAGATACCTCCTCTGCGCGCTTTTGCCCTACATACTGTTTGGCGGCGCGCAGATGCTCTACAACTGCGCGCGCTTCGGCTCTCCGCTGGATTTCGGCATCGCCTACTCGCTGACCGTCAACGACTTCACCCGCGCGGAGTTCCACCTCCACTTCGTGCTGATAGGCTTTTACAACTTTCTGCTCGCGCTCCCGTGGTTCATCCCGAGATTTCCGTTTTTCACGTCGAACGTGGAGCTGTTCAACCCGAACGGCTACTATTTCGTGGCGACGAACTACGCCGTCGGCCTTTTGTTCTCCGCGCCGCCGGTCTGGGCGCTCGCCCTCTCCGGAAAGGCCTACAGAAAAAGCGTCTCGCCCTATAAAAAGCCCTACGCCTGCCTGATCGGCCTAGTCGCCGCGGTGGCGCCGGCGATGATCATTATCTCGACCTGGGAGAGCGGCTACGGGATCCGGTACTGCGTCGATTTTGCCTGGCAGATCGTGATCTGCGCGCTCTGCGTGCTCTTTACGCTCTATAAGTCGCTGAAAACCGACGAGGCGAGGTCGCTTATCGGGAAGGCTGTGGTTTTCGCGCTGGCGGCGAGCTTTGCGGCCAACTTCCCGCAGATCTGGAACTGGATCGTCGCCGGCGTCGGGAACCAGGAGGTTTTGGCAAGGCTCAAAGCGTTTGAGCGGCTGTTTAATTTCTGGATGTGAAAGAGGGGAGTAAATGGAAACAATGGATATAATTCTGGCTGAGTTAAAGCGTCAGGGTAAAAAAACAGGTTGAGTTGGCAGAATGTCTCGGGCTTTCTGCGGGCGTAGTATCTGATTGGAAGTCTGAAAAAAGCGCCAGCTTCAAAAAATACCTCCCACAGATCGCAAAATTCCTCGGCGTTTCCGTGGATTACCCCGTCGGGAATCACCCGGACGATCTAACACCGGAAATGCGGGATATTCTCGAAGAACTCCGCAGCAACCCTGATTTGCGCAGGCTATTTTCTACAGCGAAAAAGGCGACAGATGAAGAACTAAGGCAAGCAATAGCAGTTATTAAGGCACTCCGGGAAATTAAACAGGGAGGAGGATAGTGATTATGGATTGGCCTTCCCCTTGGGGGAAGGCAACCATAGGGAAGGCTTAAGACCTCCGGCGAGAAATCTCGGCCGGGGGTCTTTCATGTCTGATATGGAGCAGACCCGCGGGGGAACATAGCAGCCGTGAAAATTTTTGCGAAATTTTTTCCAAAGGGTATTGCATTTTTTTACCGCTTGTGGTAATATAATGTCGTACTCAATACGAGATAATAACAAGTACAAGAACGGAGACAAGAGGACATGTCTGAGCGCTACGGCGAGATCGCCGGGATGCTGAGGGCGAGAGGGCTGAAGAGCTCGCACCAGCGGATTAAAGTGATCGAATACCTGTCGCGGAACTTCTGCCACCCGACGGCCGACATGGTGCTCAACGGGCTTTCCAAGGAGCTGCCGACGCTGTCTAAATCCACCGTCTACAAAACGCTAAACGCGCTTGTGGCGGAGGGGCTGCTCCGGGAGATCACGATAGACGAAAACGAGGTCAGGTACGAGTACAACCTAATAGACCACGGGCATTTCAAGTGCCTGCGCTGCGGAAATATCTTTGATTTCAACATCGACATCGGCGCTGCGCCGGTGAGCGGGCTCGAGGGTTTCCGGGTAATCGATAAAAACGTATACTTCAAGGGCCTGTGCCCAAAATGTATAAATTATAAATAACAAAAAGGAGAATGAAAAATGAAAAAGTTTGTCTGTTCAGTCTGCGGCTATGTTTACTACGGAGAGAATCCGCCCGAAAAGTGCCCCCAGTGCGGTGCGCCGAAAGAGAAGTTCGTGGAGCAGAATGAAGGGATGACCTGGGCCTCCGAGCACGTCGTCGGCGTCGCGAAGGGCGTATCTGAAGACATTCTCGCGGACCTCAGAGCCAACTTCAACGGCGAGTGCACCGAGGTAGGCATGTATCTGGCGATGTCCCGCGTCGCGTTCAGAGAGGGCTACCCGGAGATCGGCCTGTACTATGAGAAGGCCGCACACGAGGAGGCCGAGCACGCCGCCAAGTTCGCCGAGCTTCTCGGCGAGGTTATCACCGATTCCACAAAGAAGAACCTCGAGATGCGCATTGAGGCGGAGAACGGCGCCACGGCCGGCAAAACCGATCTGGCCAAGCGCGCCAAGGCGCAGAACCTCGACGCGATCCACGACACCGTACACGAGATGGCGAGGGACGAAGCGCGCCACGGCAAGGCGTTCAAGGGCCTGCACGACAGGTATTTCGGAAATAAGTAAATTCGCGTATTGACTCCGAAAAAACATATATGGTAATATACCTCAAAAGCCTTTTGATAAAAAATCAAAAGGCTTTTGAGGTTTTATGCAGCCCTCTAAAAGAGAGCTTGCCGTTCGGAGGCCGTTATGCAAAAATACGCGCTGCTCGGGAATCCGGGCCACAACAGAGTGTTTTTCGAAGCGTCGAAGAAGCTGTCGGTGGCGGAGTTTTGTATTTTATCGCAGAAAATGTCGGTAAAGTGCTTCGACGTCGGAGAGGAGTATATCGCCGGCGTTTTTTATATTACATTTTTTTCGGAGGCGCGGCTTTCGGAGGGCGAGAACAAGGCCTTTACCGCGGTCAGGTACAGGTTCGAGCTGGCGAAAACAAAGGAGGAGTTCAAAAACAAAGGGCAGAAAAGCCTCTAAAAAGGAGAGGGGTTTCCTCTCCTTTTTCAAACTCCGCCGGGGCTATTTCACTCTGATAAGCTCGTATTTTGTTGTGCCGAGGCCTATTTTCTCGGCGTGCTTGAGGCAGGCGCGCCACTCCGAATCCGGGTGGAGGGCGCTGAAGTGGTCCCCGCCGTGCTTTTTGCCGCCGAGCGCGCTGCCAGGGATCGCGGGGGCGGCGTTAACCGCGTCCGCGCAGGCCATGTCCAGCGCTATGGGGTCGAACGAGGCGAACATGCCCACGTCCGGGACGATCGGCGCGTCGTTCTCGCCGCAGCAGTCACACTCGGGGGAGACGTCCATCACGAGGCTGATATGGAAGCTGGGGCGGTCTTTCAGAACCGCGAGGGAGTACTCCGCGATTTTGCAGCAGAGCTCCCTGTTGGACGAGCCGGAGCCCGGGTACACCGCGTCCTTCGGGCAGACGCCTATGCAGCGCCCGCAGCCGACGCATTTATCAACGTCGATTTCGGCCTTTTTGTTTTTCACCGTCACCGCGTCGTGGGCGCAGTATTTCGCGCAGGTGCCGCATCCGACGCAGTTTTCCCGGTCGATCTGCGGTTTGCCGGAGGCGTGCTGTTCCATCTTCCCGGCGCGGGAGCCGCAGCCCATGCCGATGTTTTTCAGCGCGCCGCCGAAGCCGGTGGACTCATGCCCCTTGAAATGGGTCATCGAGATGAACACGTCGGCCTCCATCACCGCCGCGCCGATCTTTGCCTCCCTGACGTACTCGCCGTCAATCGGGACGAGGGTTTCGTCAATGCCCTTGAGGCCGTCGGCGATGATTACGCTGCAGCCCGCCGAAAGCGGGGTGAAGCCGTTTTCATAGGCCGTCTCCAGGTGGTCTACCGCGTTTTTCCGGCTGCCCACGTAGAGGGTGTTGCAGTCGGTCAGAAACGGCTTGCCGCCCAGGGACTTAACCATGTCCGCGACGGTTTTCGCGAAGTTCGGGCGGATAAAAGCGAGGTTTCCGCGCTCGCCGAAGTGCAGCTTGATCGCGGTCAGCTTATTTTCAAAATCGATTGACGGCATCCCCGCCGTCTTCAGCAGCCTTTCGAGCTTGACCTGAAGACTGTTGCCCAGGGACGTCCTCATGTCGGTGAACCATACCTTTGATGTTCCGTTTGCCATAAGCTTCTCCTTTGAAATTTGAACTTATATAGTTTCTCGCCGTAAAGCGTGAAAAAATTGCGGTGAAAATGACGCCCCGCCGCGAAGCGGTTGCAGATCATATAGCCGGCGAGCGGGTTTTTCAAGCAAGAAAGCATTTCATCCGCGAAATTCTTTCTTGTTATACTCCGCGGAAGCCCTTGCCGATGATCTCGCTGGTGTTGGAGATAAGGATGAACGCCGAGGGCTCGTGCTCCTTCACGTAGAGCCTCAGCTGCACCGCCTGGGAGCGGTTCATCACCGAGAGCACGATTTTCTTGGGGTTGTTCGTAAACGCGCCCCTCGCCTCATACACCGTCGCGTCCCGGTTGAGGGTTTTGGTGATGAAATCGCAGATCGGACCGGGGTCGTCGCAGATGATGGTGAAGTATTTGTGCAGGTTGAGGCTCTCTATCACGGTGTCGATAACCGTCGCCTTGATTAAAAGCCCGAGGAGCGAGTAGAGCCCGGCGGTGATGCCGAAGACCGGAATGCCCGCGGCGGTCAGAAAAAAGTCGGTGATCAACAGCGCCCGGCCGATGTTGACGTTGCTGTACCGCTTAAGAAGCATCGCGACGATGTCCGTCCCGCCGGTGGAGCCGCCGAGGTTGAACAACAGCGCCGAGCCGACGGCCGGCAGCACCACGGCGAACGCCAGCTCCAGCATCGGCTGGTTCGTAATCGGTCCGTCCAGCGGTACTGCGAGCTCGAGGAGCTTCAAAGCCAGCGAGAACAGCAGGCTCCCGTACAGCGTCCGGTTCCCGAAGCTTCTGCCGAGAAAGGCATAGCCGATAATCAGCAGTATCAGGTTGATGATCAGCACGATCGTCCCGGAGCTAAGCGCGCCGCCGAGCAGCTTCGAGAGGATCATAGCGATGCCGGTCACCCCGCCTATCGCGAAGTTGTTCGGAAACTTGAAAAAATAAACGCCGACCGCCACAAGCAGCGCGCCCGCGGTGATCAGCGCGTAGTCCCTGACCGCCTGGAACAAAGGTCTGTCCCGGTCCATTCCAGTCCCCCCAAAGCCGCGGCGATGTTAATTTTTATATTGAAAATTATGCCGTTTTTTACGCTGGATGTCAAGGGCTTTGGCAAAAAGGATTCCCGGCAGAATTTGCCGCGAAGAGGATGGGGAGCTAGCCTTCCCAATGGATGCAAGCTTCCCTTTGCGGGCAGGTGGCGCGAAGCGCCGGATGAGGGGCTACCTCTCCGCCTCGTCGGAGGCGATTTCGCACCAGCGGAGGACGTTTTCGGGGTTGTTGCCTATCGTGTGGTTGTCCTTCATCACCATCTCGAGGACGCATCCGTGTTCGCGGCAGGTTTTAATCACCGGGCGGAGGTAGGCCCGGATCTCGGCCTCGTCGATTTCGGGCTTTGCCAGATAGGCGGGGTTGGGCTTGAACGAGTAGACGTAGTTCCCGCCCAGGTATTCCGCCATTTTTTCGTGGTCCGCCCAGGCCGAACAGGAGACCCGCCGGAGATTCGGGAAGCGCTTCACCACGTCCCAGCGGGTGTTCAGCGGCTCGCAGCAGCCGTAGCAGTTCAGCCCGAAGCGCTCCATAATCGGGAGCTGATAGGGGAAGATGAACTCCTCGAACATCGCGGGGGAGATGTCGACCGTCTCCTGGCTCTCGCAAAAGCCCCACATATCCTTTAAGCGGACCCTGCCGTCGTACCCGGGCTTTGGCAGCTCATGGGTCAGCCCGAAGCCGCCGGAGCCGACGTACCAGTTCTCGAAATTCGGCGGCAGCAGCGCGTTATCCTCGAGAAAATCCAGCATTTTTAGCGTGCCGTCGCGCAAGAACCCCATCAGCGCGTGGACGCCCTCCGGCTCGTCGTACATGTCGTACATCATCTGCTCCAGGCCGCGGAGCATCACGAAATCCTGCGTCAGGCCGAGGGTCCACCACCAGCTGTTTTTCTGTGAGACGTTCAGGATGTCCCCGAACAGCTCGCAGGCCTGATCCAGCGCCTCCGCTGACTTTTTATCGTCGACAGTGATCTCCGGGAAGTGCAGCTTTTTCATGTCCTCAGCGTAATCCTTTATCGGCGGGTCCCAGCGGAACGCACCCCTCTCGGAGGTCCGCCGGGTTTTCGGGGACAGGCCCCAGCCTGTGTTCCTATAAACGCGGCTTACGAACCAGTCCGCGGTGTCGATGCGGTCGTGCTTCATTTTTGTCCAGAACACCCGGACGCGCAGCTGCCACTCGAACCGCCGCGCCTCATCTCCCTCGCAGGCCAGCGCAGATTCCGGAACGATCTCGTGCCACCCGTTTTCTGGGTCGCAGAAGACTAGGGGGCGGACGCTTTGGTCGAGGGCGTTGTGGGCGTACCACATCGCCTCGCGCTCTTTTTGCACCGGTTTTTCCGAGGCCTCGCGTATCTCTTTGGCAAGCGAGCGCAAAATCTCTCTGTCGCGCGGGGAAACAGCCATGAATACTCCTCCGATTCTATTTTTTTCTTAAACAGCACTCCGGCGCCGTTTTCTCAGCACCCGATTGATTAGCATTATACCATGCGGCCGCAGGAAATAACAGAGTAATCTCGGCGCGAAATTCATAAAAGGGGGACAGCTATTACAACCGTCCCCCTGCGTTTTTAATTTTACTGGGGCTTTTTCATCGTCAGCGAGATGCGCTTTTTTGCGGCGTCGACGCCGAGGACCCAGACCTTCACCACGTCGCCCACCTTGACCACCTCCGAGGGGTGTTTGATGTACCTGTCCGAAATGCGGGAGATATGGACAAGCCCGTCCTGGTGGACGCCGATGTCGACGAACACGCCGAAGTCAATCACGTTGCGGACGGTGCCGGTCAGCTCCATGCCGGGCTGCAGGTCGTTCATATCCATGATGTCGGTGCGCAGGCTGGGGGCGGGCAGGTCGTCCCGGATGTCGCGGCCGGGCTTTTCCAGCTCGGCGACTATGTCGCGAAGCGTAGGTATGCCGATGCCGCAGCGCTCGGAGAGCTTTTGCTCCCCGTAGCTCTTTATCAGCAGCGGGAGCACCTTGAGCCCGCCGGAGGCGGCGTCTGAGAGGTCGAGCTTAAGCGTCTTAAGCAGCTTTTCCGCGGCGGCGTAGGACTCGGGGTGCACGGAGGTGTTGTCGAGGATATTCTCACCGCCGGGGATGCGTAGGAAGCCGGCGCACTGCTCGAAGGCCTTCGGGCCGAGCTTTGGCACCTTCTTAAGCTGTTCCCGGGAGGTAAAGCGCCCGTTTTCGTCCCGGTAGGCGACGATGTTCTTCGCCGTCGCTGCGCCGAGGCCCGAGACATAGGACAGAAGCGAGGGCGAGGCGGTGTTCAAATCCACGCCGACCCGGTTGACGCAGTCCTCGACCACGCCGGACAGCGTCTCGTCCAGCTTGGCCTGGGGCATGTCGTGCTGGTACTGGCCCACGCCGATTGATTTCGGGTCTATCTTGACGAGCTCGGCGAGGGGATCCTGGAGCCGCCGGGCGATGGAGACCGCGCTTCTCAGCGTTAAATCGAATTCCGGGAACTCCTCGGCCGCGAGCTTGGAGGCGGAGTAGACCGACGCGCCCGCCTCGTTGACCACCATGTAGCCGACGCCCTCGAGGCGCTCGTCCCTGATCATGTCGGCGACGAATATCTCGGACTTTTTCGACGCCGTGCCGTTGCCTATCGCGATAGCCCGCACGCCGTGCTTTTTGATAAGCCGGGTCAGAACCGCTCTGGCTTCGGCCACCTTGCCCTGGGGCGGCGTGGGGTAGACGACGGCCGTGTCCAGCACCTTGCCGGTCTTGTCGATGACCGCGATCTTGCAGCCGGTCCGGAACGCGGGGTCGAGCCCCATGATTACGCAGTCCTTCAGCGGCGGGCTCATCAGCAGCGGCTTTAAATTGAGGCCGAACATCGCGATCGCCTGGGCGGAGGCCTTTTCCGTCAGCTCGGCGCGTATCTCCCGCTCGACGGAGGGGAATATCAGCCGCTTCCACGAGTCGTCCGCGGCGGCCTTTATCAGCTCGCGCTTTTCCGGTATCCTGTTTTCCGAGATGAAATTTTTATATATTAGGGGCAGAGCGGCGGCGTCCGGAATCTCCACGGCTGCCTTTAGATACTCCTCCCGCTCGCCCCGGTTGATCGCCAGTACCCGGTGGCTCGGGATTTTCGACACGGGCTCGGAGTAATCGTAATACATCGCGTAGACGGAGTCCTCGGTTTTGGCCGCCTTCGACGTGAGCAGGCCTTCCCGGGAGATTAGCTCTCTCAGGCGCTTTCGCGTGCCGGCGTCGTCCGATATCCGCTCCGCGATTATGTCGCGGGCGCCGTCCAGCGCCTCCGCGGCGGTGCTTACGCCCTTTTCGGCGTCGATATAGGCCGCGGCGAGCTCGGAGAGCGGGACTTTAAGCGGCTCCGGGCTCATGATCTCGTCGGCCAGCGGCGCCAGCCCCTTTTCCTGGGCTATCGTCGCGCGGGTGCGTCGCTTTTGCTTATACGGGCGGTAGATGTCCTCCACCTCCGCAAGCGTCACCGCGGCGTCCAGCGCGGCGGAGAGCTCGGGGGTGAGCTTGCCCTGCTTATCTATGCTGTCCCGAACCTCGTCCTTACGCTTGTCGAGCCCGCGGACGTACTCGAGCCGCTCCGAAAAGGCGCGGAGCACCTGGTCGTCGCAGGCGCCGGTGAGCTCCTTCCGGTACCGGGCGATGAACGGGATCGTGTTTCCCTCGTCGATCAGATTGATGATATTCTCCGCGTGTTCCGGCTTCAGGCCAAACTCGCGGGCGAGCATCGGTGTGTAATTCATAGTGTTCTCCATTCTGCGGTGAAGCGGCGGCAAAAACAGCGGGCGAAAAATTTCCGCCGCTTTGCCGATTGCAACGGCAACAAATTAATAGTATAATTATACCAGAATCAAAAGGTTTGGGTCAAGACGGGGGGGCAATCGGCGGAAGAACCGCCCCGTCCGCTGAAAAACTTAAGCAAATCCGCTAACCTTATCGCGTTTTTCCCGACTATAACGGTGAAACCATTTGCAGATGAGTTGCCGATGAGAAGTTCAAACACCGATGCGGAAAAGAGAATTACGCCGGAGCTTTTGGATAAGCTCTACGGCTTTTCCTACGCGCGCTGTGAAAACGCGGACGAGGCCGGAGAGCTCTGTTCGGAAATTGTCTTCGCGCTTCTGAAAAGCCTTCGCAAGGCCCCGGAGATCGGGAACTTATACGCCTATATCTGGCGGGTCGCGCGGCGGGTCTACGCCGACTTCTGCGAAAAAAGGCGGGAGCGGAGCGGGCGGTATGTCTGCGGCGGGGACATCGAAGACCGGCTGTACGGGCCGGACCCGGCGGAGGAGCTCGCCGAGAGCGCGGAGGAGGAGGCGCTGCTTTCGAGGGTGGGACGGGAGATTGCGTTTCTCTCGAAAATCTACCGGGACGTCACGGTAATGTTCTACCTGGACGAAAAACCCATGTCCGAGATCGCGAAGGCCCTCGGAATATCAGAAAACACGGTCAAACAGAGGCTCTTTTCCGCGAGAAACACGATAAGGAAAGCAATCGAAAACAATATGGAACTAAAGGACAAGCTGCCGATAAAGCCAATCCATATGATCTACTGGGGAGACGGAAACCCGCTCGCGGGGGAGCCGCAGAAAAACGCGTACCGCACGTTTTCCCAGTGCGTGCTCTATCTGTGCAAGGACACGCCGAAAAGCGGAAAGGAGATCTCCGAGGCGCTGAACGTGCCGATGCTGTTTGTCGAGGAGGAGCTCGAGCTCCAGAGCGAGGGCACGAACGGGAGCGACGGGCTTTTAAAAAAGCTCGACAACGGAAAATACCTCTCGACATTTATCATGCTGGACTGCTCGGCGTACCGGGAGATACAGGCGCTGTTCGAAAAATATCTCGACGACTACGCCGACAGGCTGCAGGCCTACATAGAACGTAGAAAGGCCGACTTCCTCGCGTTCCCGTTCCTGAACAAGCAGGACGACGTGCGTTTTATTCTCTGGTCGCAGATTAAAAGCCTTGGGTCGTGCATAGACCGGCTGCTTGAGAAAGACGTCGTTTCGCGGTTTTACCCCGGGCTCGAACTCGAAAAAAAGGATTACTATGTCTTCGGTTATGTCAGTCACGGCGGAGAGCGCTACCCGGAGGGCTACGGGATGGAAGGGGTGGAGGCTAATAACGTCTGCGGGTACTCGCGGGTCTATCTCTGCAATATTTCCGGAAAGCGGAAGCAGGCGCATTTTCACTGCGGGCTCAATGTCTCGACCGCGCCCCAGATCCAGCTGACGCTCCGCGCGATCGACGGGCTGAACGCAGGGACGCTTAGTAAGAGCGAAAGGGAGACGGCTGCCAAGGCGATCGAAAACGGATATCTTAAAAAAGAGGGTGAGAAGCTCATCCCAAAGGTTCTGATCATCCCGATGGATAAGCTGAAGGATTTCTACGCGCTGGCCGGCGGTTTCCGCGGTGAGGCGAAGGAGTTTGCGGAGATGCTCGCGGAGGACTACAACAAGCTGGTTAAAAAGTACCTGCCGGCGCACCTTTACGGCCAGCTGGACGAGTTTATAGTGCAGACGATGCACGACTTTATAACGAACCTGATCGAGAAATGCATCGAGCGCGGCATCCTCTACGCGCCGGAGAACCCGGTTTGCGCCGAGGGGACGTTCTTTGCGGTGGAAAAATAAAGGGATAAAGGAGACTTTTCATGTACGAGGCTTACGCAGGAATACTCAAAATGCTCGATGATTTCAGAGACGACGGCGTCAGGGCGGAGCTTTCCTACCGGCCGGACGCCGATTACGGCGAGCTGAAGGAAAAATACGGCGTAGAAAAAATCGCCGGAGAGGGGAGCGGGCTTCAGAGGATGTCGCGGCTGCTCTGCTGGCTCTCGTCCCATATCGTCCACAGAGGGGATTATGACAACCATGTGGAAAACAGAGCCGTCCCCCTGCTGGATTACGCCTTCGACAAGGGCGACGAGTGCGGGATAAACTGCAACTCCCTCTCTATTGCGCTCACGGAGTGCCTGCTCGCCGTCGGCATTAAAGCAAGGGCGGTCTATCTTATGCCGATGTCGCCATACGACTTCGATAACCATGTGGTCTGCGAGGCGTGGGCGGAGGAGCTTTCCAAATGGGTGATGCTTGACCCGACTTATAACCTCGTGCTGTTTGACGACAACGGCGTCCCGCTGGGCGTCGTCGAGATCAGGGAGGCGCTCGCCGACATGAAAAGGCCGGTGTTCTCGAAAGGCGCGAACTACAACGGGAAGGATCTGGACGAAGGGGAAATACTGACCTATTACGCCAAGGACTTTTTCCGCTTTATGGTGAGAGAGGTTCAGCCCGACGGCGGCAGGGTCATCACGGTCGCGCCGGTCGGGTACGACGCGAAGAAGTCCGGCCTTGAAAACATCGACTACCGCATCAGAACGCGGGGCGGGAGCGAGGGCCTGCGCGCCTGGCGGAAAAAAGCCGAGAGCAATACGGTGATCTATAAGGGACTGGGCTTTCTGAAATAGCGGGGAAACAGTGAGAAGCGGCCGCGCCTGTCGGGCGGGCCGCTCCTTTTTTTATGCGTTTTTTGTTGAAATTCGCGGCGGGTATGTTATACTGAATTTAAAAAAACGGGGGGTTTTTATGCCGGAAAAGAAAATGCTTTTTATTGATGAGAGAAACGTTCACCAGGGCTACAGGCTGAAACGTGAGGTCGCCATGCCGACCGACGTTACGGACGGGCCGGTGATTCCGAACGCCTCGGCGTACGGGAGCGTTCTGCAAAAACAGGGCGAAAAAATCAAAATGTGGTATTTATCAGAACGGAAGGTCCGGGACCTTACAAAGCAAAATCCCCGGGAGGAGAGCATGTATGCCGAGGCATACGCGGAGAGCATCGACGGGATCTCGTGGGAGATGCCCGAGCTCAATTTACAGAATAAGCACGCGCGGTTTGTCGAGTGCATTCCGCCGGCAAAAAATATGTTTATGTCCGCCGGACAGACGGACGCGTCCGGCTTTGAGCTCTGCGGCCGGGCCGGTCCGGAGGGTTTCTGCGTGCTGGACAGCGAGATTACGCCCAACCCGCGCGCCCGCGGACGGTACACCGCGATGTATCTCTGTTCGCTCGGCGACGGGCTGACGGACGGTTATCCAGGCAAGCAGACGGGCGGCATCTGCTTTGCGCACTCGGACGACGGCATCCATTGGACAGCTTACCGTGAAAACCCGGTCATCAAGGGCTGGCCGGACAATGACAACTGTTTTTACTACGACGCCCGGCTTAAAAAATACGTGCTCTACGGCCGGCCGAACGTGTTTATGGACACTGACGGCGAGGAAGCCAACCGCTTTGTCGGCAGAACGGAGAGCGACGACCTTGTGCACTGGTCGCCTTACCGGACGATTTTCGAGACCGACGACCGGGACGCCGATCCGTTTTGGTATATCGACGAAAACGAGCGGAACAATTTCTGGCGGCGTTATTATAACCGACCGGATCTGATCAGGGAAAAGCCCGCCATTCGCGGGCGGAACCGACAGTTTTACGGCATCTGCGCGTTTCCTTTTGAGGGGATTTATCTCGGCTTTCTGCAGGTCTACGACATCCTGACCGGCGAGGGCTGGGTTGAGCTTGTCCACAGCTATGACAGCCTCGATTGGCGGCGCGAGAGCGTGCCTGTCAGGTTCATCGGGCCGAGACCCGGGCGGTGGGATGCCGGGCTTACGCTGTGCACGGCGAGCTCTCCACCGCTGACCATCGGCGACGATTTTTGGATTTACTACACCGGAAGCGAGGAGAACCACCAGCAGGGCGGGCTAAGAGCCCATTCGCAGCGGGGGATCGGTGTCAAAAAGATCGGACGCGAGCGGCTTGTCGGCTACCGCGCCTCGGATATCACGGGCGAACTGATCACCGCGCCGTTTGAAAGACCGGAAAAGCTGTCATTGATCGCCGATCTCCCGGACGGCGTCGCCGCCGAGCTGATCGGCGCGGACGGGGAAAAGGCTGAGGGTTTTTCCGGCGGTATTTCGGAAAACGGCGAGCTCCGCTTCGCGCGCCCGCTCTCCGCATTCCCGTACGAAACGGTCAGGCTCAGACTGCGGTATAAAAACGGGACAATCTGGGGAGTAAAAACGCAGCAATCAGGATTCAATGAATGAGTCGATCGCGCATGCAGTCAGAATGGTGATATCCTGAAAAAAGTCTTACTTAAAAATGTTAAAGGGCCGGAGGCGGTTATATGCCGGACAGCATAAAGCGGGGAGCTTCGCCGGAGGACGGGCGGGATTTTACCGGGGCCGGGCTTGAAAAGCTCGCCTTGTCCGCGGAGGAGCTTTCCTATCTTCTGAACAGGGGATATCCGCTGAAAACCGCGGCGGCGTTCGTCGGGAATCACCGGCTGCTGTCGGCGCGGCAGAGGGCGGCCCTTGCCCGCTCCGTTGCCTCCGAATCCGAAATCGCAGCGCGGCGCGGAAAGCTCCGAGCGCCGGAATCCGTCGCGGGGGAGAGGGTTCTGATCGACGCGCTGAACGCGGTGATCACGCTGGAGGTGGCGCTGTCGGGCTCGCCCGTGTTTTTGGGCATGGACGGCGTGTACCGGGACCTGGCGGGGCTCCGGGGGACCTACCGCATAATCGACAAGACCGACGGGGCGGTGCGGCTGATCATTTCCGCGCTGAAGCGCCTCTCCGTTGAAAAGGCATTGTTCTACCTGGACGCGCCTGTGTCGAATTCGGGCAGGCTTAAGGCGAAAATCGCGGAGATCGCGGAGGAGATGGGCTTCCCGGCAGAGGCGGAGCTTGCGGAAAACGCGGACGCGGAGCTCTTCGGCCTGGAAAACGTCGTCAGCGCGGACAGCGTCGTCCTTGACCGCTGCGAAAGCTGGCTAAACCTCGGGGAGCTTATCATCCCGGAGATACCGGGGGCCTGGGTAATCAGGGAGCTGTCGATAGCGCGAGGGGGATAAAAAATGGATAGAGCGGGGGAAATGGCCGCCCAGGCGGAAAAACACGGGCTGGCGCTGAAAATCGTCCCGTACTCCTGTATGGAGAGCCTGAAACTCGATTTCGAAGCCTTTTCGAAAAGGGACGATCTGAACGGATTTCAAAGATACATCCTCTCGGAGCGATATATGCTCGACCCGACCTACCGGCTGATTCTGAGCGGGGAGGACGGGGTTCCGCTGAACCTCTCGGAGCCGCGGCGCGCGCTGATCGACGAAAAACCGCTTAAACCTAACCCGGAGGCCAACTATAACGGCACTCCGTTCGACCTCGAGGATTACCTCGGCTATATTCAGAAAAATACATTCAGGTTTCAGCGGAGCGAAAAGGCGTACTGCGGCTGCGAAGACTGGCGCGACGGCAACAGGCCGCTGATGCTTGTCCCAAAGGATTATGTGGCGGTCTGCGGCGATATGGACGAGGCGGAGAAAAAAAGCCTGGTCACAAACGACAAGCAATTCTGGGGCTGAAAACACAAAGAGACGGAGCCTTTTTAGGGCTCCGTCACTTGTAATAATAAACCTATATTCCTCCGAGATAGCTCTTCGCGAACTCGCCGAGGGCGGGGAGGACCTGTTTGGGCTCGCGGCTGCGGAGGACGACGCCGAACGGGGAGGTGGGAAGCTTTTGCGAAAGGGAGTCCGGCCAGAGGTGATCGGCCCAGCACCAGACCGCCATGCCGGCGACGTTTTCGCACTCCGCGATCGCGGCCGCCTCGGCGGGGACGATGCGGGCCTGCTCCTCTTCGCTCCAGTACTGGTCGTGAGCGCCCGGGATCGCGGGGTAGCCGAACTCGGTTACGAGAATCGGCTTGTCGGGGTATTTTTCCTTAAGCTCGGCGAGCCGGGTTTTCCAGAAAGCGGTACCCTTGCCGGGGTCGATCTCTCCCCGGTCTTTTCTGTCCCACAGCACGCAGGGGTAGCCGTTGACGCAGATAACGTCGTCCTCCGTGTAGAGCGGGAGTTCTCTTTTCTCGATTAACCAGCGGTCGGAGACGTGGACGGCGAAGCCGCCGGGGATAAGAGCTTTGATATGCTTCAAAAGCTCACGGTTGACCTCTGCGACGGCGGGCAGCTCCTCGCGGGACTCGTTGGAGACCGACCAGAACGCGACGGAGGGGCGGCTCTTTAGCTCGCGGACCATATCCGCCGCGAAGACTTTTGCCGTTTCAAAAATCCTGTCCTGGCAATCAGTCGTACCCTCGGAGCCGTTCCAGTAGAGCGGGATTTCCGCCCAGCTGATAAGGCCGAGTTCGTCGCAGTAGCCGTAGACCTCCGGGCTGTGGGGATAATGGCAGAGCCGCACGAAATTGCAACCGAGATTTTTGATTTTAAGCAGGTCCTTTCTGGCAAAAGCGGTCCGTTTATCCTGCTTTTCGGGCCCGTCCTCATGGCGGTTGAAGCCGAAAAGCTTAAGCGGCTTTCCGTTCAGCAAAATCTCGGCGCCCCGCCGCTCGAACTTGCGAAAGCCCACTTTTTTTTCGACGGCGTACCCGTTTTCGAGGGAAAGGCGGGCGACGTAGAGCTCCGGGGAGTCGGGGGACCAGAGCTTCGGGTTTTGAACAGAGAGCCGGCCGGAGACCTCGCCGAGAGCCGAACCGGAGGCCCTCGCGACGCAGGCCCCGTCCTTTTCAATCGTCAGCGTCCAGACCGCAGGGGAGGCCGCGCCCTCGATTTTAGCGCGGTAGGTCAGCGACGTCATATCGGTGGCTGCCTCGAATTCGGGGACGTAAATTTGCGGCGCGGTGCGGAGATAGACCTCCCGGGTGATGCCGCCGAAGTTTCGCCAGCCGATATGGTTAGAGGGCAGCGTCTTGGCGGAGAGGCTGTTGTCCACCATCACCGCCAGTGTGTTCTGCCCTTCGGACAGCAGATATGGGGTGGCGTCCACCGTAAACGGCAGGAAGCCGTAGGGCCGCTCGGCGCAGAGATGCCCGTTTACCCAGACCTTGCAGCGGTGGCAGACGCCGGTGAAATCGAAGAACAACCGGCTGTCGCCCAGCGCCGCGGCGGAATCGAACTTGCGCCGGTACCAGGAGACACCGTCGTAGTGCCCGTTCATGTCCGAGACAGAGTCGTTGTCTATCGGGAAACGGACGACCTTCCAGGAGCTGTCGTCGTAGTCGGGTCCGAACATGCCCCGCTCCTCGCCGAGCCCGAAGCAGTCTGTCTGGAAGCGCCATTCGAGGGTCACCGGCATCGGGCTGCGCCGCACATAATCCCGGAGCGAGGCGTCCGGGTGATTCGTCTCTTCGAAAAATCTGATCCAGCGGACGCGGTAGTCCTCGTCGAGCCCCTCTGGCATAAAGCCGAGCTTAAGGTAGGTGATGACCGCGGGGACGCGGAACTCGTCGGTGTCCAGCCTGCAGGAACGCATGCCCATCTCCCGCATGATATGGAGGCATTTCAGCGTGACCTCATAGCCGAGGCGCTTCCCCTTGTGGGACTTAAGCGCGCCCACCATATGGAGATAGCCCTCGGTGTTCCCGTCGCTCTTGTCGCAGAGCGCGGTGGCGGTGGCCACTGGCTCGTCGCCGCAGTAGACAATCACCGTCGCCCCGGGGAAATAGCCGTGTTTCTTTGTCACCTGCTCAAACCAGTTGCTGTGCGGCTGTTCGAAGCTCTCGTCGATTATTTTCGCGTAGTCCCCGGCGGTTTTCTCGGTGCAGACCGCAAAACGGTAGCCCTCCGGCAGATTGTTTTCGGGCAGAGCGTCTAAGTTTTTTCGTATCATCAGAAAGTGTCTGTTCAAGCTGAAAGCCTCCTTTGATGCAAGCCGTCAAGATGCCGGCGCAGAATATGCCGGTTCCTATTTTATATTAGAAAAAACCGGAAGGCAATGCGAAATTTCAGCCCGGGCTAGGGCGCGGCGAAAACCTACGGCTAAGTCCGGAGACCGTTCCCCTTTAAGGGCGGCAAAAAGCGGGCCGGAGGGGATTTTCCTTCCGGTCCGCTTAAATCTACATATGTTTTGTTTTTTACGTATTGCGCGCCTATTTCAGCTTTCCGCCGGACATTTTGACGAAAAACGGGTATGCGCCGATCTTGTCCGGAGTGTGCTCCGGGAGCTGGGTGAAGTCGTAGCCGGGGTAGTTGTTCCCCTCGACAATCGCCGGGCCGTCCGGCATGATGCACACGTCCCACCCGACGTAGCGCACCTGGGGCACGACCAGCGCGGCCTTTTTGCAGAGCTCCACCGCCTCTTTGGCAAACGGAATCTTATAGCCCACCAGCTTGACGCCGGTGTAGGGGTGCGTGTCGAAATTGACCAGCCTGGAGGTGTGGGCGACGCCGGTGATCAGGCCGGTCTCCGGGTCAATGGGGCAGGCGAGGCCGCTGTTTTCCATGTTGTCGACGAACTTACCCTCGTTTCCCATTTTGCAGGTGGCGTAGGCGCAGTGCGGATTACCCTCCTCGTCCACCGCGGTGGCTATGCGTATCGTGTTGACCGACAGCGGGTAGAGCTTTTCCATATCCGGGTGCTGGACGATCAGTTCCTCCAACACGCCGAAACGCTTGTCCGGGGATTTTATGTACTCATACATCGCCGAAAGGGACGGAAAATCGCTCTTTTTCAGCTTCTCGATGCCCTTGCCGCTCTCGGAGGAGTTGGGCTTGGCGAAGACCACGTCCTTGCCGTCTAAAAACGCGCAGAACGCGTCGAAATCCGCCTCGGCGAGGTCGAGAAAGCCGCGCCGGATAAAGTCTTTAAATCTGGCGTTGAAGACGTTTTTCTTATCGAAGATGTAGGAGTAAGCCTCGTCGTTGAAATACGAGATAATGCTTTTATTGCGCATTCTCGTAACGTAGGTCTTGCGCTGGGCGCGGTTCATGTCGTAAAAGGCGAAGATATTGTAGTCGTTGTAGCCCGCGCCGTAGAAAAGGGCGCAGGCGGCGATGTCGCAGAGCAGGAAAGCTTTGCTCTTCCCCGTTATCTTATGCACCCTGTCGACGACGGTTTTCAGCTTTTTAAATCTAACTCCGCTTAGCACCCGCGCCGCGTAATGAATATTCGGCAATGGATGAGTCCCTCCCGTGAGTTACTGTGTCGTCGTGGATGTCCAGGACGGTTTTAAGGGATTTTTTGATAATGTCGAGCCCGAAGCGCAGGCGCTCGTCCCCGATTACGAGCGGGGGCATTAATTTGAGCACGCTGTTCTGGCGGCCGGCGCGCTCGATGATCAACCCGTTTCTGAAGCACTCTCCGACCATCGCCTTGGCCGCGCCGGGGATCGCGCCGAGGTCGATGCCCCATAACAGCCCGAGGCCTCTGACCCCGATGCGGCTGTCGAGGGGGCAGATCTCGTTTTTCAGATAGCTGCCTACGATCTCGCCCTTGCGCCGCGTCTCGGCTTCGATGCCGTGTTCAAGCATGTACTCAAGGCCGGCTTTGGCGGCGATAAACGCCAGCTGGTTGCCGCGGAAGGTGCCGGTGTGCTCGCCGGGCGACCAGAGGTCGAGCTCGGGCTTCAGCAGAACCAGCGAGAACGGCAGGCCGTAGCCACCTATCGACTTGGACAGCGCTACGATGTCGGGGACGATGCCCGCCCGCTCAAACGAGAAGAACCTGCCGGTGCGCGCGGAGCCGGCCTGGATGTCGTCCGCGATCAGCAGAATGCCGTACTCGTCGCAGAGGGCGCGGAGCCCGCGCAGCCAGCCGGGGTCGAGCGGGTATACGCCGCCGTCCACCTGGACCGGCTCGAGAATCACCGCCGCCGGCTTGTCCGAGCCGGAGTGGTCGTCGTTAATCAGCGTCTCGATGTATTTCAGCGTGTCGAAGCCGGGGAACATATAGGGGGCGGGAACGTGGGTGACCCCGGAAAGGGAAATTCCTGCGCCGTTGCGCGAGGCCCTGTCCGTGGTGGCGGAGAGGGAGCCGAGGGTCATCCCGTGGAACGCGCCCATCAGCGCGAAGACGCAGGACGCGCCCTTGACCTTTCGCGCAAGCTTCAGAGCCGCTTCGACGGCGTTCGTGCCAGTCGGGGCGGTGAACTGGATTTTATAGTCATAGCCCCTCGGCTTAAGCACGCGGTCCTGAAAATACTCGATAAACTCGCGCTTGGCGGTGGTGTACATGTCGAGGGCGTGCAATATGCCGTCGTCCCGGAGGTACTCGATCAGCTTTTCCTTGATATACGGGTTGTTGTGGCCGTAGTTGACGGCGCCGGCGCCGCAGAAGAAATCCAGGTATTCACGGCCGTTTTCGTCGATCAGCGTGTCGTTTTTCGCGTATTTGAACACGACGGGGTATTCCCTGCAGTAGGATCTGACGTTGGACTCGTATTTTTCGAATGTCTCCATAGCTTTTACTCTTTCATTTTCCGGAAACATCGTCCGGTTTTTAAACGGTCAAAATAAAACCTCCGGCGAAAACAAGGCGATTGCTGTTTTTTTACAGAGGGCTGATAGATTATTTTTGCGTATTATAGCACGAATCACAGTTTTTATCAACAGCAATATTTTTTTAGGACGCGAATCGGCCCGGCCTGCCGCTAAAGACGACACTCCGGACCGATATCTTATGTTTTTACTACTCGACGTACTCGAAGGCGGCGGCGCCGCTTCCGACCTTTAGAAGGGTGACGCCGCTTTTCGTAAGCTCAAACGAGGCCTTCGCGAGCGGGCACTCACGGATCACCCTGTCCATGCCCTTCGCGCCGGGCGCCCTGAGGGGGAAGGCGCCGTAGGGGGAGCATTCGAGCGAGACCTTGAGCCGGAAGCGGCCCTGCGAGATCTCCGCGCCGGTCCGGTCCCAGCGCGCAACGCGGGCGCCGAGATAGGTGGCGAAGCGGTATTCCCGGTCCCGGCAGATGACGGCGGCGATGCAGCCGGTAAACGAGAAAGGGGAGAACGGGATCTTCGCCACGGAGAGCATCACGCTCAGGTCCTTCCCGCCGAAATCCCCGCACTGGACCCAGAGGTATTTTTCCGGAAACGCCCTGCCGGAGTCCTTTTCGATATAGCCGAGGCCGCCGTCGAAGTCGAAAAACTCGCCGTTCAAGCGCACGCCCCCGCGCAGCTCGTGGCGCATGCTGATAACTCCGTGCCGGCACTGCATCAGCGGCAAAAGCGCGAACGGGCCCATGATGTCGTATTTCAGCGGCGTAAGCGCCCCGTAATTGATCCGGCCGGTGCAGATAAGCCCGTCGGTTTTCAGGTCGACGGCGGCGCCCCGGGCGGAAAAAACGCATTCTCCCAGCCTTATGGTCGGAGGATTTCCTTCCGCGCGGAGATCACCGTAGGGGAATACCGCGTTGTAGGATTTTTTCGCAGTGATAATCTGCAAAAACGCCTCTTTTTCCCCGTCCGGACCGACGCTCACGCCCGGAATAAACGCGACCGACTCCATCCCGTTCTGGTGCCTGAAATACCAGCCCTCGAAATATGTTTTGTTCCGTTTCAAACGCAATCACCCGGCCTTTAGCATTGCCAGACAGCGGGAAAAATATCAAAAGGTTAACCCGGACGCTTTTTAAAAAAGTTATGGCAAAATGCCGCCGCGGTTTCCGCCGCGGCGGCATTGCTTTGCGTTTATGTTCAGTTCATCGCGTTTATCGCGTAGACCTGCTCGAAATAATAGAGGTAAAGCGTCTCGACGTCCTCGCCATTTTTAAGACGCGCCTCAAGCTCGTCGGCAAGCTTCATATAAGCCTCGGCGCGTTTGGTTTCATAGTCGGTACGCTTGTTGTAACTGAGTTCCTGCTCCGCTGACATACGCATCTGTTCGCATGTGTATCTGAAATTAACTTCCAGCGCCTGTTTGATATCGGGATAGACATCCATTAAATGCAGTTCGAAAATTCGTTTATCAACCTTTTGTTTTCTGAGCTCCTCGGCCTTCGTCAGGCCGGAGGTCTTCTCCTTTGCCAAAAGCGCGTCCCACTCGGAAACGAGTGAATCGTATTCCGCAACCAGAACGGCTTTCCTCTCCGGGGTCTCCGTCAGGTCGTCCTTGAGCTCCTGAAAAAGCGCCTCGGGCGTCGGCTCGGTCTGAACGGTTTTTGAAAACGGGTAGTAGTCATCCGAATCGTCAATGACCGGATCGGTTGTGGCAGCCGGGGTCTCAATATCCGTCGGATTGTCCGTGATAACTGGGGTTTTGCCGGAAGACGCCGCACAGGCAACGCCGGAGACAATCAGCGCGCAAATGAGCAAAACGCGGATGCCGATTGAAATTCGCTTTTTCATCCTAACAGCGCTTCTTTTTCAAAGTTTGTCTCGAGATGATTTTGCTTTTCACTCATATGATATCCTTTTAAAAGGCGAAATGCGATTACAAAACGGAAAAATATTGGATACAATTTAATAACAGAGTCGGAACTAAGCCGGGGATATCCATAAGTTTTTAAAAAAGTATCCGCTTATTATAAAAAACACTTGCAAAATTGACTGCAAATGTGATATATTAATCTTTACCGCCGCGTAAAAACGAAAACGGCGGAATAAATATGATTACCGCACACCGGGTCTTAGAAAAGGCGCGGCGGGATTTGCCGCGCCCGGATTCGTGAAGAAGCAACGGCTTAAAGCACCGATGACAAAGGAGGATAACGGATGACCAGTGAAAACGGAACAGGAAAAGCAACGCCGGAGGAGGCGATCGCTTTTCCGGACGAGCTCGAGCGCCTTTCCTATGTGCAGACCAAGCTCCGCGGCGCGATCGCGCAGGCGGAGAAGACGGTTAAGAAATACGTCGTTGCGTACCGGGACAATAAAAAATATGTGTCCGACAGCAAGGGCGAGCTTGACCCGCAGGAGATTTTCGAAAACGAGCGGATGCAAAAGGAGATCGACAGCCGGGGCGCCTTCGCCGCAGAGAACCTGAGAAGGCTTGAAAGGCTCTGGAATTCCCCCTATTTCGCGCGGATCGACTTCCGCGAGGAGTCGAAAAACGTCTCCGAGCGCTTTTACATCGGCAGCTACGCCTTTATGCGGGACGACGAGCTGTTAATCTCGGACTGGCGCTCGCCGGTGGCCGGCATGTTTTACGACTGCGAGGTCGGCCCGGCGGGCTATGTGTCGCCGGACGGACCGGTGGAGGGCACGCTGACCAGAAAAAGGCAGTTTAAATTTATAAACGGCGTTATGGAGTACGCGCTGGAGACCTCGGACAACATCCGGGACGACATATTGTCCCTCGAGCTCTCGCGCACCTCCGACGAGAAGATGAAGTCGATCATCGCGACGATTCAGAAGGAGCAGAACGCGGTAATCCGGAACGAGAAATCCGGGACGATTATAATCCAGGGGGTCGCGGGCTCCGGCAAGACCTCGATAGCGCTGCACCGGATTGCCTACCTGCTGTACAGGTACAAAAAGGACCTGACGGCGAAAAACGTCGCGATCGTATCGCCAAACAAGGCCTTCGGGGAGTATATCTCGGGGGTTCTGCCGGAGCTGGGCGAGGAGCCGATCTACGAGCTGGGCTTTGGCGAGATCGCGTCGGCGCAGCTCGGCGGGAAGCTTCGCTTTTCACCGGAAAAGGACCCGCTTGAGGAAAAGGACCCGCGCTGCGCTGAGCGCTCGCGCTTTAAGTCCACTTACGCCTTTCTGGAGCGGATGGACGCCTATCTCGCCGGGATGCCTGAGCGGGTTTTCTCCCCGGCGGATTTGAGACTCGGCGAATTTGTCATCAATAGGGACTATATCGAAAACCGGTACGCGTCGTACCGCAGGCACCCGGTGCTTGTAAGGCTTAAAATGATCGCGGCCGATATCCGGGAGCGGCTTGAGCTCTCCTGCGGCCCGGGGGAACCGCTGCCCCCGGTGGGGGCGGTTTTCAAAAAGCTCACCGGGATGCTTAAGATAAAGACTGCGCTGGCACTCTACGAGGATTTCTACGCGAGTTCGGATTTCTCCGACATGTTCGTCACAGAGGGGAAGAGCAGGCTTGAGTGGGACGACGTCTTTCCCTACCTCTATTTCAAGGCGGCGTTCGAGGGTCTGAAGGTGGGCGGAAAGATCCGCCACCTGGTGATAGACGAGATGCAGGACTACACGCCGGCGCAGTACGCGGTGATGAACATCCTGTTTCCCTGCCGGAAAACGATTCTGGGCGACTTCGGGCAGACAATCAATCCCAACCACGAAAACACTCTCGCCGACCTGCGGGCGCTGTACCCGGATTCGGAGTTTGTCGAGCTGAACAAGAGCTACCGCTCAACCTATGAGATTATCATGTTCGCGAAAAAGATACAAAACGTCGCGGCGCTGGAGCCCGCGCCCCGCCATGGGGACGAGCCGGAGCTTATCCGCTGCGGGAGCCGGGATGAGGAGTTTTCGCGGATAACGGAAAAGATCGACGCGTTCCGGAAAAGCGGGAACGCGTCGCTGGGCATCATCGTCAAGACGAACGCCGAGGCGAAGGCGCTTTACGCCGAGCTGTCGCGGAGCCGGGAGGTGGCGCAGATCTCGCCGGAGCACCCGGTGTTTCGGAACGGCGTCAGCGTCGCCTCGATACGGATGTCGAAGGGGCTTGAGTTCGACGAGGTGGTAATCCCGTTCGCAAACGCGCAAAACTACGGAAGCGAGAGCGACCGCGGCCTTCTGTACATCGCCGTCACCCGGGCGATGCACCGCCTGGCGCTTACCTATACCGGCGAGCCTTCGCCGCTGATAAGAAAGTAAAAAAGGGGACGGCGCTGCTTTTTATACAAAGCGGCGCCGTCTCTTTTAGATATTTGTTTATGAGATCACGAACGGGCAGCAGAGCAGGTAAAGGTCGTAGCCCTGCCCCTCAATCGGAACATGTATGATGACGTAAAGGCTATAGCTGCCGGAGGTCGGGCGGACCTTCCACTTGCTTAAATCAACGCTGAAATCGACGGAAACCGGTCCGCCGTCCGCCGAGGGCGGAGCCTTGGGCCCGGGGATATAGACCACAAGATCGCGCTCATACCCGAGAAAGGTGTGGGTCGGCCAGACGTTGAAAAGCCACGGAAGGCTGTCTTTTTCAACAAAGTAATAGCTCTCCATCCAGAAGCCGAGGCCGGTGGGGTCCGTTATTTTAAACGTGATTTTGTCGGTGTCCGGCGGGTACGAAGCGAGCTCGGGCTCCGCCGTGATCTCCGGCCTGTAATGCCCGACGTTGAAGGCGTGTGGAATGTGGAATTTGTAGAGGGCGCGGTTTTTCGCCTGGAGGCTCACAATCAGTAAAAGCGAAAACAAAACCGAGGCGACCAGAAGCGACGTTGAAATGATAAAGAGGACAAGAAACGGGCGTTTTCTTTTAACCTTTTCGCTCATAAACCATTGCTCCTTTATAATTATTTGATTTTACAAAGGAAAAAACGAAACGGGGGCTTCAGGGCTCGCGCCGCAGAGCGCGGCGCGGTTTTGAATGTCGGCGTAGAGGTTCAGGCTGTCGGTCTTATATACCCTGACGATACCGAAAAGCGGCGCGAGGTCCGGACAGAGCGAGGGGAACAGGTCTTCGTTCCCGCTAAAGAAGCCCCTGTTCCATATAAGCGTGTTTTCGCTTTCCATGATCGCCGCGTAGAAGACGTTGGACTCGACAAGGTCCTGAAACATATGGCTGCCGTAGGAGAGCTCCGGCGTGTAACCGCTCTCGCGGTCGGCGTATTCGCAGATTGCACGGAAGCCGGAGACATTGGCGAAGCGTACCGGGATGCCGAGCTCCGGAGACGAGGTGCCGATGCGGCCAGGGACGATCAGCATCAGGTTTTTCCCGCCGGATTTGAAACGCGTGTTGACCTTGTCGACGGCCTGCACCGCGAGGCTTTTCCGCATATACGGGAGCGCGTAGTACCCGCGCGAGTCGACGAACAGCGCGTAGTCGATTTTAAGCCGCGAGGCGTTGCCCATGAACGTGTTTTTGACGCTGAAAAGAATTTTCTTCGCCGGGAGCGACGGCAGCGGTGCTGACTCGGACGATTTCCACACCGCGAGCGGTCTACACTGCAAAAGGTTGACGACGAAATCGCCGCTGCCGGAAAAGTTGACGGTGTATTCGATGTCGACCGGGGAGCCGTAATGCTTCTCGAGCGTTTTCAGAATGTCTCTCAGCATCCTGACAAGCGCGCGGTTTTTGACGATTCCGCCGCAGGTGACATAGGCGATCTCGCGCTCGTCGCCCTGCGCGCGGTAGCGCTCCTCGGCCTCGTAGTCCCGCTCGGCAATCAGGTTCTTATACCATACCGGCAGCGAGGGCAGCAGGGAAAAGGCTCCGACCGAGCGGAATTCGTGGGTAGAGAGGTCGATTAAATCGAGCGTTTTCTGAGAGCAGGAGAACATCTGCCTTGCGCTTGAAAACGTCGTGCACCCGGGCCTGTCGAGGTTGACAAGGCGGGGGTAGTCGCCCGCCGTCCGGTCGACGGCGCGGGTGCCCATGCCGGCGACGAGGCGCAGAAGCCCGGCTTCGGGGTCGAGCTCGTCGCTCCAGCGGTAGACGCTGTAGGAAAAGCCGGTGCCGGCGGCGCAGGGCATGAAAAAGTCGCCGAATCTGGTGCCGGACACGCGCTGGACGAGGATCGCCATCTGCTCGTCGTTTTTGTCGAGGCCGCGGCTTTTGCGGTATTCAAGGGCGGAGCGGTCCATCGTACTCGCGTAGACGGTTTTGACGGCGTTCTCAAAATCGGCGAGACGGTCGTCGGCCGAGCCGGAGCCGGCGCAGAACACGGACTCGTATTTTCCGGCGAACGCGCTGCCGAAACCGTCCTCGAGGAAGCTCGATGAGCGGACAATGATCGGAATCTGCCCGAAATAGTCGAGCATGCGCCTGAACTGGCTTCTGATTTCATCGGAAAACGAGCCGGCGAGGATGCGTTCGCGTAGCTTCTCGCCCGAGGCGAAATAGCCCCTGCCGCTTTTTTGGCTGATTTTCAGCTTCCAGCAGCCGTTCTCCACCAGATAGGAGTAAAAAACGTCGGTTCCGATGAAAAACGAGTCGTGGGGCTCGAGCTTTGCCCGGTATTCCGGCAGATGCTTATCAAGCAGCTTCCGCGCCAGCAGCATGCCGCAGGCCTTGCCGCCCACCGCTCCGGTGCCGATCATCCGGTCTTTGATAAAAAAGTAGTCCTCCGGGTCGAAGCTTGAAAGGATCAGCGACTCCATCTTCGGGTCGCGGGTCAGCATGCTGCGGACGAGCTTTTCAGCCGTGGCGGCGTCGAACTCGCCGTTTTGGTATTTGTCCCTGGCGGAGAGAAAAAAGCGCTCGTAGCTGTCGAGGTTCTGACGGCCCTGGAACCCGCTCTTCTCGTGCAGCAGCCTGTAGAATGCGGAGACGTCGATGCTGTCGGAAAGGGCGGGGAAAGCCCCGTCGGGGTCGACGCGGTGGGGGAGGAACATGTCGGGCAGATAGCGCTTCCACACCTTGATCGGGTGTATATAGCGCCCGGAGGGGCCGGTATAGACGTCCAGCAGGATCTGCGTCGTCTCGCGGATGCGGGCGAGGGCCTCAAAGCTGTGGTGCGCCCGCAGGACGGGGAAGAAGGCGACCGTGTCAAGCTCGAAAAGGTACGGGCAGGTGACGCGGAAAAAGTTCCCCATCATCAGGTCCGTGGACCACGCCACCTGTAGGTCGGAGAGGGAGTCGAACACGTAAAAGGCCTCGCGGCCCTCGGCGGCTATGATTTTGTGGACGGAGACGGTAAAGCGCTCAAAGCCTTCGGAGGGGTCCAGCGTGAAAATCTTCGCGCCGCAGTCCCCGGGCAGCACCGGCGCGTGGTCGGCAAAGCGGATGTAGATCAGCCGCCTTTTGTCGCCTGCCGCCTGCCGGGCGAAGCGCTCGGCAAAAAAACGGTAATCCTCGAGGCCGGCGACCTGCCAGACCACGTTGTCGCCCAGTCGGATATGGTCGAGCATCTCGTCGAGCCCGGGAAACCCGGAACGGACCTTTTCAAAAGCCATGAAAACTCCCCTTATTTAAGGTACGCGTCTGACGCTGCTGCGTCAGACGCGGTGTGTTAAACGTTGGAGAACGCGGTGAAAAACGCGTCGGACGTGGATTTCACGTATTCCAGACCCCGCTCAAAGCCCCAGTCCCTCTGGATAATCTCCACGGTGACGATGCCGTCAAACCCGGCGGTCTTAAGGCCCCGGGCAGCGGCTTGGAGCGGGAGGGTGCCAAAGCCTAAGTACATATGGTCGTCCTTCTCCCCGTTGTTGTCGTGCAGGTGCACCTCGCGGATGGGCAGCGGCATTTCTTCGAAGGCCGAGATAAAATCCTCGGGGGCATGACGGACGGCCCTTGTCTGGCGGAGGTTCATGTGGCCGAGGTCGATTAAAAGCCCGTAATTGTCGCCCGGCGCGAGCAGCGGGGAGACAAGCTCAAGCTCCCGCGCATTGAGCGGGAAATCCTCGCAGGCGAGAAATACTCCCGAGCCGCGGAAAGCCGCGATCGCCTCGGAGAGATAGGGCATCATCGCCTTTTTGCCGTACCATGCGTCGAAGGTGAGGCCTGCAAGGATCGGCGTTTTCGCCTGGCGCTCCGCCATGAGCCTTATTTTCTCGAGAAAATCCGCACACTCGGCGGCGTCTTCGGGGTTTGGCAGCTTGTAGTGCACCGTCAGCGCCATGCCGCTTTTGCGGATAAACTCAGCGAGCTCGGCGTAGGCCCCGTCCGTGAGTTCGCCGTAGGTTTTGCCGTGCCAGGAGACCGCGTCGCAGCCGAGCCGCCGGAAGGCCTCGGCGTGCTCCAGCTCGGACCCGCCGTAATTCCATATCGCGACGCCTTTTTTCATCGGATATCACCTTCTGCTTATATTATATTTTATATCAGCGGACTTAAACGATCGAAATCAGCTCTCTCGGGGTCATGTCGATATAGTCGCGGGCGAAGATAATCTTGGAGTCAAAATTCGCCGGGTCGGCCTCGCTTATCGTTATCAGCCTGGCGCCCCGGAGCGCGTTTCTGTCGGCGTCCATGTGGGGACCGGAGGGGTAGTGGCTGGAGAGGCCGTAGGTCGTAAACCCGGCGTTCGCGCAGAAGCCCAGGCGGATGCCGCAGTATTTGCCCTCGTAGGTGTTCGTATGGTCGTGTCCGCAGTAGACGGCCTTTACGTCCCCGCGCTCAAGAAGCGCGGTGAACAGGCCGCTGTTCAGCGTGCTCGGGCAGAGCGACTCGTTTTGCTCGCCGGTCATGCCGGTCTCCTTGGGGTTGAACGGCACCATCGTAAACTCGTTAAGGCAGGTGTGGAAATACATCAGGCCCGGCACCTTTCCGCCCGCGAGGCGTTCAAGCTCCGATGAGAGGTTCCAGTACCACTGAATCTGGTCGAAACGGATGAACGCGTATGTGCAGTTTCTGAAAATCGTTTTGGGCAGCACCGCGGCTTTTTCGAGATCGCCCGGGAAGAAGTCGTTTTCAGTGTTCAGGTAGTCGTTTGAGTCGACGCCCCAGACGGCGAATTTGAGCATATCGCCGGAGTAAACGGGAAGCATATGGTTGCCGACGCCGTGGATACCCTTCGCCGCCTTTACGATGTTGTTCGGAAAGCTCTCGTAGACCTTGAGCTGACGGCGGCGGTCGAAGCAGCACTCCTGGTCATGGTTGCCGAACACCTGCGCCCAGGGGATGCCGCGCTTTTCCATCGGCTCGGCGTGGGCCGCTACGACCTTTTTAAGGGTTTCCTCGTCCGGGCTCTCGACGACATTGTCGCCGTTCCACAGCACGAGGTCCGGCTTTTCCTTTTCGACCATCGCCTCAATCATCATGAGGGAGCGAGGGTCCACCTTCGGCCTTGCGTGGATGTCGGTGAATATCAGTATGCGGAAAGTGCCGTCCTTGAAGCTGAGTCTTCGTTTGCTGTCCAGAAAATACGAAAGCATAATATTCTCCCATCATTTTTATTTTGATTTCGGTTTTACTCGAGGATGTTGCTGGTTATGTAGTCGACTCCCAGCGAGACGAGGGCTTCCGCGTCGGCTCTGCTGTCGACCGTCCAGCAGTTGATTTTAATGTTTTCCGCCTTCAGCGCCTCGGCCAGCGGCGGGGTCAGCGAACGGTACTCTATGTCTATATCCAGCGCGTACTCCTTTAGAAACGCCATGCAGTCGTCGCTCCACTTTCCTACGAGAAGCTGCGCCGGCTGGGTAGGCAGCAGTTTCCTAAGATGGACGAGGTTTTCCCTCGAAAACGAGATGAAAATCGTCCGGGAAAGCCAGTTTTCGGCGCGGATAATGTCGGCAATCCGGGCTATTTTATCCCTGGGCATCGCGTTTTTCAACTCGAGCACGGCGGTCTTGGCGTACCGGGCGCAGATTCCGATATACTCCCGCAGCGAAGGGATCACGAGATCCTGCCGTCCGAAGGTGCCGTCCACATCGGAAAGACGCAGCTTCCGTAGGGATTCGAAGTCCGTCTGCTCGATTTTCAGATCCACCCCGGCGACGCGGAGCGTGCTGTCGTCGTGGATTACTGCGAACTCTCCGTCCGCGGTTACATGGACGTCGGTCTCAATGCCGTAGTAGCTCCGGTTTCCGGCGGCGATGAAGGCCGCGGCGGTGTTTTCCCTCTCGATTCCAGAAAGTCCCCTGTGGGCGATCATTTTAATGTTTTTCTTTTCAAACTTTACCGTATCCGTATTCCAAATCCCCTTTCGGCGCGGAATTATTATTTATATACTATATATTCAGCGAAAGCTTATGTTTTGCGCAAATCTGCAGCGCAGCGCGGCCTCCGGAAGGCTATCGAGCTTTTCGCCGTTCAGATACAGCCCGTCAATCTCGACGTCCGAGACCTTGTGCTCTTCGTCAAAGCCGTTTATCTCGATCGGGGGCAGCTTCGGGGCGAAGACCCGGATGTTCCGAAAGCGGATGTTGCTGATCCGGCCCCGCTCTGTGCGGGTTTTTGACGAGAACTCGTGGTGCCAGATGATGCCGAGATAGATAAGGCTGGGCATAAAGCCGGGATTTGCCGCGGGGTTATAGGGCGTGGAGTCGTCCGGCTGGATTTGGGGCGGGGGCGATACCGGGTCGTACTCGACGCGGATATCCTCAAAGAGCACGTCGTGCACATGGCCGTAGTCCACGTTCAGTATGTCCAGGACGACGCCGGTGCTCCGTATTACGTCGCAGTTTCGGAACGTGATATTCTGCATGTTTTCGGCCTGTGTCTCCGCGCCGATCTCCAGGGAGTGGTCCCAGTCGCACCAGACGACGCAGTTTTCTATTAGTATGTCGTCGCAGAGCTCGGTGCACCCGTCGTGCCCCTTGACGCAGATCGAGTCGTCGAAGGTGCGGACAAAGCAGTTTCTGACGACACAGCGGCGGCAGTTGTGGAGGTCGATTCCGTCGCTGTTGTAGCGCCAGTCGCCGATGATTTTCAGATTGTCGACGATAAGGTCCTCGCAGTCCCAGGCGGCGACATTGTAGACCAGCGAATCCCTGATCGTTATCCCGTCCAGAAGCACTTTGCGGCAGCGGTCGAGCCGGATCGTGTGCTGGCGGAAGCTGTTGCGCACGTCCTCATGTCCGTCGCCCAGCGGAGCGTCGAACAGGATTACCTCTTTGTTTTCGCTGCTGTCCAGCACGCCGCGGCCGAGGATTTTGATGTTGCGGGCGTCCGAGGCCACGACGTGGCCGTAAACCACCGCGCCGGCGTCTATATAGAGCGTCTGGTAGCTTTGAAGCAGGATCAGCCCGGGTCTGTGGACACCGGGACCGAAATAGATTACGCGTTTGCCGGACATGTCGCCGTAGTCCTTAATCGGGTCGGCGAAGATGTGCAGCGCGCCGTGGTATCCGTCCGGCTCGAGACTGTAGCCGCCGGGGGACGGGATCAGCAGCGTGATTTCGCCGTTCTCGCAGCGCGGCTCGACGTTTTTCGAGAGCGGGCGGACGACCACGTTCTTAAAAGGCTTTTTTGGCGTAATTTTCAGTTCGATCGGGAAATCGGCCTCAAACGAGACGAAATAGGCCTCCTCCCGCTGTTCCGTTCCCCGCTGGTGACCGGGCCATCGGCGGTTGTAGGGATAAGCCGAGACAAAGCAGCAGCGCACCGGAACGTTTTCCCCTCCGGCGGAGACGGCGTAGGCCTCGGAGAGCTTTTCCTCGGAGGGCAGGGGATAGACGCGGCAGGACATATAATCACTCCGTTTTACGTATTTTTTCGGCGAACCGAAGTGCGAAACATTACCAATATTATAGCCTTTTGCCGAAATCAAATCAACAAAAAATTGCTTGACTGTTGCGGACGAGAGCGCATATAATATATAAAAATATCGTCTATAAAATATCACTCGGATAAAATCAAGGAGTTTTATATAAAGATGAAGACGAACGCCTGCATAACCCGCACCACTACCAAGAGGGACCGGCCCTTGTAAACGCGCAAAGCGCTTGCGCGGCAGGGGCTTGGTCCTTTGCCGGCAGGCTGCGGGTTGTAAGCAATAAAGCCCTGCGGAATGCCTTATTGAGCATGCCGCGGGGCTTATTTTTATCGGAAACGAAAGGGGGTGATCGTCCCGATGGCTGAAAGAGCCTTCCCCGCCGCGGGACATGTGACCGGCGAAGCTCTGCCTTTAAACGCTATTATATAAAAAAAGGAGAGTTTCGGAATGGATTTTAAGGAAAAACTGGCCCTGTCGCTGGACGGGGCGGTAAACAGCGCTTTTCCGGGAACGGAAAGGCTGCGCTTTGAGGAGACGGACAGGGGCTTTTTCTGCGACTACGATATGGAACCGCCGCGCCCGGAGGGCTTTGAGGCGATAAAGGCAGCGATGAGGCGCCTCGCGCCAAAAGGGTTTTACGGGCTATCCGGCTTTTCCGGCGCCTACGCCGGGGACAGCGCGGAGAACAGGATGCTGCAGCGGGTGTATGTCGACGCCTTTGAGACAAAAGAGGCGTTCGAGGAGAACAGGGAAAAAGCCGCGAAGGCCGCGGCGAGGGACCACAAGCTTCTGGGCGCGCAGCTGAAGCTTTTTTCGGGCTCGGAGGATATCGGACAGGGGCTGATCCTCTGGCACCCGAAGGGCGCGATGCTCAGGCTGCTTTTGGAGCGGTTTTCGCAGCAGACGAATATTCTTAACGGCTACCAGTGGGTCTATACGCCGCACATAGGAAGAGCGGGGCTCTGGCAGAGGTCCGGCCATCTGGATTATTACCGGGACTCGATGTACAACCCGCTGGATATCGACGGGGAGCTGTATTATTTAAAGCCGATGAGCTGCCCGTTTCACATCGCGATATATAACAGCGAGCCGCGCTCCTACCGGGAGCTGCCGTACCGCGTCGCGGAGTTCGGAACAGTCTACCGCTACGAGCTGTCAGGGACGCTCTCCGGGCTGACCCGCGTCCGCGGCTTTACGCAGGACGACGCGCATATAATCTGTACACCGGAGCAGATCGGCGAGGAGATCGAAAAGGCTCTCGCGCTCTCGGTCTACATGCTCAACGCGTTTGGCTTTGACGAGTTCGACGCCTATGTCTCGACGAAGCCGGAAAAGAAGTCGATCGGTTCCGACGAGAACTGGGACGCGGCGACGCGGGTGCTGAAAGACGCGGTGCGCCGCGCGGGGCTCCCGCTGAAAATCGACGAGGGCGGCGGGGCGTTCTACGGGCCGAAGATCGATCTGAAGCTGAAGGACAGCCTGGGCCGGGAGTGGCAGTGCTCGACAATCCAGTTTGATTTCAACCTGCCGGAGCGCTTTCAAATGCGCTATATCGGCGCGGACGGAAAAAGGCACACGCCATATATGGTGCACAGGGCGCTTTTCGGTAGCCTCGAGCGTTTCTGCGCGATGCTGATTGAGCACTACGCGGGGGATTTTCCGTTCTGGCTCTCGCCCGTGCAGATAGGGATTGTACCGGTGAGTCCGGCACAGCACGCGTACTGCCGGGCGCTGGAGACGGAGCTGAGACGCCCGGGCTTTCGCGTGAAAGCCGACCTGGGCGACGGGCATATGCGGAGTAAGATCAAGGCCTTCGAGCTTGAAAAGCTCCCATACATCCTCATCGCCGGGGCGCGGGAGGAGGCCGGCGGCACGTTTTCCGTGCGTAGCCGGAAACAGGGCGCGGGCTTCGAGACGACGCTTGGGGGCTTTCTTGAGCATCTCGAACCGGAAATCGCCATGGGCGTTCCGAAATACGTCGGCTAAATCGGCGATACAGATAAACTCGGTTTGAAGCTAAACGGTCTTTCGCCGCGGGACGCGTACGGGTTTTGGCATACTGCGCGCGAAAAAGTGCAAAATAAGCCCGTAAACCAATTGCTTATCTGTACTCATCGGAGGTATGACATTGCGCGGTGGCGATTCGATTCTCGGGCCGATGTTTTTGCAGGCGTTTTTAGTTTTTCTTAACGCCGTTTTCGCCTGCGCGGAGATAGCTGTGATATCGGCAAACGACGCCCGGCTCTCCAAGCTCGCCGCGTCCGGCGACAAGCGCGCGAAAAGGCTTTTGAAGCTGACCGGCGAACCCTCCCGCTTCCTCGCGACCGTTCAGGTCGGAGTCACGCTGGTGGGTCTGCTCGGGAGCGCGTTCGCGGCGAAGAACTTCGCGGAGCCGCTGACTTCCGCGCTGGTCCGCGCCGGAGTGAGCCTGCCGGAGAGCGTGCTCGACACCTTATCGGTGCTGCTCATCACGCTGATCCTTACCTACATCAGCGTGACGCTGGGCGAGCTGGTCCCAAAACAGATCGGCCTAAGAAAAGCCGAGCGGCTCGCGCTCTCGATGTCCGGTTTTATCTACGGGGTATCGCGGATTTTCGCGCCCGCCGTCTGGCTGCTCACGGTCTCTGCGAACGGGCTTCTGAGGTTTTTCGGCGTAAACCCGCACGAGAAGCCCGACGAGGACACCGAGGAGGAGATCAGGATGATGGCGGACGCCGGCATTGAAAAGGGCACGATCCGCCAGGACGAAAAGGACATGATCGCAAACATCTTCGCGTTCAACGATATTTCCGCCGGGGAGATAATGACGCACCGCACCGAGGTCGCGCTGTTGTGGCTCGACGAGAGCGACGAGGAGTGGGAGAAGACGATCAACTCCAGCCGGCACTCGATATACCCGGTCTGCTCCGACAGCCCGGACAACGTTATCGGGCTTCTTTACGCGAAGGACTATTTTCGTCTCCGTGACAAATCCCGCGAAAACGTGATGCGCCTCGCGGTGTTCCCGGCGGCGTTCGTGCCTGAGACAGTCCGCGCGGACGTGCTTTTCCGGAACATGCGGGCGAGCCGGAACCATTTCTCGGTGGTGCTCGACGAGTACGGCGGCATGAGCGGCATCATAACGATAAACGACCTGATAGAGGAGCTGGTGGGCGATTTCGACGAGGCGGGCGAGCCCGAGCCGATCGAGCGGGTCGACTCCCGCACCTGGCGGATATCCGGCGCGGCGGAGCTCGACGAGGTGGCGGAAAAGCTGGGCGTGGCGCTGCCTGAGGACGAGTACGAGACGTTCGGCGGCATGGTGTTCGGGCTCCTCGGCACAATCCCGCCGGACGGCTCGACACCGGAGCTCGAGGAGTACGGCCTTACGATCAGGGTGACGAGAATAAGGGAGCACCGGCTCGAAAGCGCCGTGGTCTACGTCAGTGAAAAGCCGGAAAAAAGAGAAGAGTGAACGGAGCGACGCGGCGCTCCGTTTTTTTAAACGGGGATTCGGACCGCGCATTATATATTCATATAAATATTGTTTATAGCATCTAAAATCATCATAATGCTTATGCCGCTATCCGCCGCGGGATATCGACGGGCTCCAGGCAGCCGGACCGTTCCGGGCCCGAATATAACCCGAAACAGAAGCAGTTGTACTAAAACTATAAAACTAATTAATGGTGTTGATACAAATTATTATTTGACTTTATCGCGCCCGCGGCTAAGATAATAACTATCAACAGAATTTATCGGGCGGGAGCCGACATGCGGGACTTCGTCAGAAGTCGGACTATACACAAAGTCTATGCAGCAGAGGCTCCTTTGATATTTTAAAAAAGACCCCGCGGCGGGCTTCCGGCGAAACCGGGCCTCGGATTACGCGGGAAACACGGCGTTCGGGGAAAAAGGCGGTGACACTTAATGACCTTCATTAAATGCTTTAACTCCCAATATTCATTACAGCAATACGCGGATTTTTTTATAAGGCTGCTGTTTGCGTGCCTCTGCGGGGCCGCGATAGGATTTGAGCGGACAAAGCGCTTTAAGGAGGCCGGCATCAGGACGCATATCATCGTCTGCTGCACAGCCGCGCTGGTTATGGTTGTATCGAAATACGGGTTTGCTGACCTTACTCTTCCGAACGGCAGCATATTCAACGGCACCCGCGGCGCCGATCCGGCGCGCGTGGCGGCTCAGGTCGTAAGCGGCATAAGCTTTCTGTGCGCAGGCGTGATTTTCAAGAACGGCAACACCGTTAAGGGGCTTACGACCGCGGCCGGGATCTGGGGAACCGCGTGCATAGGCCTGGCGATAGGCGCGGGCATGTGGCCGGTTGGTCTGCTGGCTACTGTACTTATATCTATTCTTCAGATTGTAATGCACAGGTTCACCGTCGGCGCCGATTCATATGCCACTTACAGGCTCCGTATTACTGTCATTCGATCGGAAGCCTCCGGCAATACCCTTGAAGAACTGCTAAAGCAGTGGGACGCGCAGGCGACGGACTGCAGCATAAAGCGTCTCGACGGCATGAGAACCGAATATGACATGGTGCTTAAAATGCGCAGGGAAATAACAATGGAAGAGATCAACAGGGTTATGGACGAATACCGGGAAATCGCGGACATGGCCGTGGATAATGGATAATGTATAGTATACCCGTAAACCGAATTAGCGGGGAATAACTGCCGCGCGCTTCGCTTAAAAACGCGCGGAGTTTTAAACCCATCCGTTTCTAAAGAAGCTAAACGGTTATTTCTTTTCCCGGTACCCCGGACAAAGCCGAGCCGCCGAGATTGACAGCGTGGAGAAGGAGTGATAAAATGGACAAAGGCTTGCCGTGGGGGGCGCGCGCATGGGATTTATAAGGGACAAAAGCGAGGAGCTAACCGGGTACCAGCACTACGGGGACTACAGGGAAACGATTGACTTTCAAAACGATTTCGTGATGGTCTACGGGTCCGGCGAGGCCGTGTACCCGCGGATCAGGGCGTTCGCGGAAAAGGGCTACGTCGTCCACCTGATGACAGGGATATCCTGGGGAGAATACCGGGACTACCTTTACGGGGAGTTCGACGGGCGAAAGCATCTCGATGAGGCGCAGACCGACCGGGACGGCGACGTGATAGGCCACGGGCCGGACGTGCCGTATATGGTGCCGGCGGTCTCGTTTGCCGACTACATAACCGAAAAGCTGAAGCCCGCGGTCGACGCGGGCGTTGCGGCGATACACCTCGAGGAGCCGGAGTTCTGGGACAGGGCCGGCTACTCCGAGGCGTTTAAGCGCGAGTATCTTCTCCACTATAAATCCGATTATGTCCCGCCGTATAAGAGCCTGGATGCCGCTTACAGGGCGGCGCGGCTTAAATACTACCTGTACAGGCGGACGATTGACAGGGTTTTCACGGCGCTCAAGGAGTACGCGGCGGTCAGATACAACCGTCTGATCCGGTTTTACGTGCCGACGCACAGCCTGATCAACTACTCCCAGTGGAAAATCGTCTCGCCCGAGGGCTCGCTAATCGACCTGCCCTGCGTGGACGGGTTTATCGCGCAGGTCTGGACGGGAACGAGCCGTTCGCCGAACATGTACATGGGCGTGAAAAAAGAGCGCACGTTCGAGACCGCGTACCTGGAATACGGCGTTATGCAGGCGCTTGTCGAACACAGCGGCAGGCGGATGTGGTTTCTGCACGACCCGATAGAGGACCTGCCGGCCTACGGCTGGGAGGATTACAAATACAACTACCTGAAAACCGTGACGGCGTCCCTGCTGCACCCGAAGGTGTCCCGCTACGAGATCTGCCCGTGGCCGCAGCGGGTGTTCGAGGGTAAATACCCGAAGGACCCGGCCACAGGAAAGGAAACAGAGAACGCCAGGCCGATTCCGCCGGAGTACGCGACGCTTTTATCGAACATTTTCAACACCCTCGGCGACATGGCGCAGGAAGAGAACGTTTTCGACGGCTTTCCCTACGGCGCGGGGGTATTCATCGCAGACTCCGCGATGTTCCAGCGGACCTACCCGGACGGCTTCTGCGCCCCGGAAGAGGGGCTTTCGACGCCTGAGGGCAGGAACGCGTTTGCGTCGGGCGGGCTGTTCCCCGAGTTTTTCGGGCTCGCGCTGCCCCTGTTAAAGGACGGGCTGCCGCTCAGGCCGCTTTTGCTGGACAACCTGCGAAGAAATCCCTCATATCTTGACGGGTACGGGCTGGCCGTTTTAAGCTATGAGTTTATAAAGCCCGAGGGCCCGGATATAAACGCGGCGCTGGCGGCGTGGGTGAGGGGCGGCGGCACGCTGGTCTACGTGGGAAATTCGGAGGACCCGTTTCACAGCGTGCCGGCCTGGTGGAACCAGACCGGGGGGAAAAGCTATAATGACCCGGCGGAGCACCTGTTTGAGCTGCTGGGAGTCCGGCCGGAGAACGGAAACATCTACGGCATCGGAAAGGGCTTTTTTGCCTATCTGAAAAAACGGCCCCTTGAGTTCTGCGCGGACCCCGAGTCGGCGCGAGCCTACCGGGATTTTACCCGTACCGCGGCCGCCGCGGCGGGGATGCGCTGGGATTATGCAAACCGCCTTGTTCTGCGCAGGGGAAAATACATCGTCTGCACGGTGATGGACGAGACAGTACACGGGGAGGGCGCGGTGTTTCGCGGGCTTTTCTGCGACATGTACTCTCCGGCCTTCGACATCCTGACGGAAAAGACCGTTAATCCGGACGAAAACGCGCTATTGCTGGATTTCAGCAAAATAGCGGACAGGGAAACCGCGGTCATTGGCACGACCTGCCGTATAGAATCACTGGAAAAAGACGGCAACCGCGTCAGGATATATACAAAAGGGGCAGATAGTATCGACGCCTACCTGAGGCTCAGACTTCCGGGAAAACCGGCGCGGGTCGAAGCCGACATAGAGGTCGGGCATCAGTGGGACGGGCGCTCCCGCACCGCGCTGCTAAGCTATAAATCGGGCGTGAAGGGCGCGCATATCGAAATCCTCTGGGAAGAGCCGCATGTATTATTGCTTTGAATATTTTTTAGCGCAAACCCCTTTCAAAAGCGAAAGCAAGGGGTTATACTTATCCGAGGTTGTGTCCTGCGCGGCAGGGAGACTGCCGTGAAAAATATAAGCATTGGTTGGGGAAAAGATTGATGAAAAAGAATGTTGTTGTAGTCGGCTACGGTGGACAGGGGGGCTGGCACGCCGGGCACGCTTTGAAAAGCGACGTCGTCTCGCTCCGGGGTATCTATGACATTAAGCAGGAAAGGTCGGATCTGGCGAGGTCCAGGGGCATTTTCGCGTACGATTCCTTTGAAGCGGTGCTCGCGGACCCGGAGATCGACATCGTCGTCTGCGCGACGCCCAACGACGTGCATAAGGATATCGTGATCCGTGCCTTGAAGGCAGGAAAAAACGTCGTCTGCGAAAAGCCCGTGGCCCTTTCGGTGCGGGATTTTGACGATATGTGCGCCGCGGCGCGGGAGTCTGGCAAGCTCTTTACCGTCCACCAGAACCGCCGCTGGGATGTGGACTTCCTCGCGATCAAGTCAATCATCGAAAGCGGGGAGATCGGGAAAGTGATCAACATCGAATCCCGCGTTCAGGGGTCCCGCGGCATTCCGTCGGACTGGAGATGCCACAAGCCCTACGGCGGCGGCATGATCCTCGACTGGGGCGTCCACCTTATCGACCAGATGCTCCAGCTGATACCGGAGAGAATCGCGAGAGTATACTGCGAGACGACGAATATCACCACGGACGAGGTGGACGACGGCATGCACCTCCATATCGCGTTCGAGTCGGGTAAGCGCGCCACCGTCGAGGTCGGCACCTACAACTTCCTCGCGATGCCCCGCTTTTACATGCAGTGCGAAAAGGGCTCCGCGCTGATCGAGGACTGGCAGAAGAAGTGCAGAGTCGCCAGACTGAAGGTCTGGAACGAAAAGGATGTTCTCCCGGTACAGACGGCCGCCGGAATCACTAAAACCATGGCTCCACGGGACGAGATCACCCTTGATACATACGATATCGAGAGGCCTGTTTCGGATGTCCATGACTTCTACCGCAATCTGGTCAAAGCCGTAGACGGCGAAGAGGAACAGATAGTAAAGCTCTCCGAGGTCAGAAGAGTGCTTCAGGTGATGGAGGCCTGCTTCAAGTCCGCCGAGAGCGGTCAGGCAGTCCTTTTCGCCGATATGATATGATTCTTTACAAACAGAAGCAGCAGCTGCAGAACGGAAAATATCGGTTTTGCGGCGGCTGCTTTTTTCCGTTTCCGTATTGACAGCGGGATTTGCGGTACGTATACTACAGTTGGTCGCAAATACCAAACAGAACAGGGATGAGAATTATTCAAGGGCTTGTTTTCGATATCCAGCGTTTTTCCGTCCACGACGGACCGGGGATAAGGACCACGGTATTTTTCAAGGGCTGTAACCTGAGATGCTTCTGGTGCCACAACCCCGAATCCGTGGATCTGCTCCCGGAGATTATGTTTGTACCGCAGAAATGCATCGGCTGCGGGAAATGCCTCACGGCCTGCAAAAACGGCTGCCATGCCGCCGCGGACGGAAAACACGTTTTTCTCCGCGAAAACTGCGTTCGCTGCGGGGAGTGCGCAAAAACCTGCTTCGCTAAAGCGCTTACGATAGCAGGCACATGCAAAACGGCGGAGGAGGTGCTCGACGAGGTGGAAAAGGATATGCCTTTTTACAAAAACTCGGGTGGCGGCATGACCTGCTCCGGCGGGGAGCCGATGCTCCAGACAGAGTTTCTGCGCGAGCTGTTGATGAAAGCCAAAGACAGGGGAATTTCCACCGCGGTGGACACAGCAGGCAACGTGCCTTTCGAGAACTTCCTCGAGGTTTTACCTTACACGGACCTGTTTTTATACGATTTAAAGTCGATGGACGACTCCGTACACAGGGAAGCGACGGGCGTGGGAAACGAAAGAATAAAGGAAAACATAAGAAAGCTCTCTGAGGCGGGGGCGAGAATCTGGGTGCGCATACCCGTGATACCAGGCGTGAACGCGGAGGCCGGAAATATGGAGGCGACCGCGGAGCTGCTTAAGCCGCTGAACCCGGAGCTCGTGGAGCTTTTAACCTTCCACAAGCTGGGGGGGGGAAATACGAGTCCGTCGGCAGGGTTTACGCCGCAAAGAACCTTGAGCCGAAAACAAAGGCGGAGATGGCGGAGCTCGCCGAGCCTTTCCGCGCCGCCGGAATCAAAGTCAAAGTATCCT